>NC_003361.3:0-600000 GCF_000007605.1 Chlamydia caviae GPIC | reverse complement strand
TAAACCAAGTATAGCAATCGTTGGCATATGGATTTCTTGAGGCAATCCTTGACCGAAGAATGTAGAGTTAAAAGCTTCTCTGCCTTGTAGATAACTTAATCCTCGGGTAATTAGTGAGAGGTTTTTCATCGTGATAATAGCAAAAGCTGTTCCAAAAATTACACCAATAGCTCCAGAAAGTGCCCCACAAAAGCTGAAAATAATTTTTAAGCTGCGTGAAGGCGTCCCCATAGCTTTAAGTATCCCTATTTCTTTCTTCTTATTGTTTACTAGAAGAATGGACATGGTCACTACATTTGAGCAAGCAACGATGAGGATAATAATAGAGACAAGCAAAAATAGTACCTGATCGCTGCGAAGCTGATCTAAAATAGGCTTGAAATACTGATAATCATAAAGAGATGACACTTCCCAGTATTGATCCACACCTGCTTGACGCAGGATAGCTTCGATCTCATTTTTCATGGGAGTTATCTGCTTAGTATTGGGGAAGAAAACATGTAGGCCGTTATGCATCCCTAATCCTGTAGATTCCGAACGTATTAGAGAAGCCAGATCCATATCAATAAATACGATCTTACTCCCCATGGGAGATAAACCGGGATTATAGAATCCAATAACGTATACGGGGTGTTTGATTTCCTTCTGAGTTTCTGGAGAGAAAATACTAAGATCTCCTTTATCCCCTACTTTATAACCCATATCACGATAGTTAATAGGAAGAATAATGGAAGCACCCCGGTAAGTATTTTGCAAATAGGCAAAATCTTTTTCCCAGCCTTCATTAGAACTATTAAAAGGATTTAAAATGCTAGAACCGTAGTCCGTATGTTCATAGGGAAGTACTCTGCTTTTATAAACTTCGTCTGACGGATAGGCAACAAATTGGGAAAATGTTCGAGATTCTGACTTATTAGGATGAGGAACTCTATCCATCTGTACATAGCCAATCCCCTCTTCAAATTCCAAAAGCTGAGCCTGGTTTTGATTTAGATAGGGAGTAAGAGATTCAAAGGCGACTTTTACAGGATCCTTTAGCTCTCCATTTAGGGTTGTGTCCGGTAGTGGAAAGTTCTCTGGCAGAGAGTAATCTGAATTTGCATCATAAGGATCGGCAAAAGACGAAGCGAGTTTTTCTCCTATAGTCTTTGTTGTATATTGAGAGAGATCCGCATGCCTATCTATTTGGTAGTAATAAGAGTCATAATATGCGGATGAAGGCAAAATCTTTACTGGAGAATGAAGCTGGGAAAGATCATGAATCCAACGTTGCTCTAAACCGTAAATTACGGAAATAAAAACAATGGACAACCAAGTGACTAAAGAAATGATGCCTATTGAAAATAGAGAGACAATGGCAGAAGATAATCTTTTCTTTCTTGGTATTAGATACTTAAATGCGATTAAAAGCTCTAATTTCATGACCTACTCAACAACTTAAAATAGAAGCTAGCAGGCAAATAAAAATTTTTACTTAGCTTCTTTGAAAATTACGTGCCTACGCAGTTTTCTATCATATTTTTTGAGTTCTAGTCGACCTGTTGTTTTTCTTTTGTTTTTAACAGTCCAGTACATATCGGAACTTTCAGAACTTTTTAATTTAATGATTTCGCGATTCTTACTAGCCATTGATGAATCCTTTCAAGAAAATGATAAATCGCTTATGATACTATATTTATTTTCAAAAAGAATCAAGAAAACTTCCCCATAATTTAGAAGAGAATTTTCATGTCAACTAAAGAACAGGTTTTTTTTAAACAGGCAACTTCAAAAAATAAAATTCATTTTATTAGTTTGGGTTGCTCTCGAAACCTTGTGGATAGTGAGGTCATGCTAGGTATCTTATTGAAAGCTGGTTATGAAGCTACGGAAACCCTTGAAGAAGCTGACTATTTGATTTTAAATACCTGTGCTTTTTTAAAAGCAGCTCGAGATGAATCCAAGGATTATCTCCAGCGTATAATTAAGGCAAAAAAGGAAAGTGCCAAGATTATATTAACCGGTTGTATGGTGTCTAAGCATAAAGAGGAGTTAAAACCTTGGCTCCCCTACATACATTATGTTTTAGGTTCTGGGGATGTCGAGCATATTTTATCTGCAATTGAATCTAAGGAAGCAGGAGAAAAGCTAACTTCTAAAAGTTATTTAGAAATGGGAGAGATCCCAAGAAAGCTATCAACTCCTAAGCACTATGCCTATTTAAAAATAGCTGAGGGATGTCGTAAACGCTGTGCTTTTTGTATTATTCCAACGATTAAGGGTGGTTTAAGAAGTAAATCTCTAGATCAAATTATTAAAGAATTCCGCCTATTATTGAAAATGGGAGTGAAGGAGATTATTTTAATTGCTCAGGATTTAGGTGATTACGGTAAAGATCTCTCTGCAGACCGGAAATCTTGTTTAGATAGTGTATTAAAAGAGATGCTCAAAGAGCCCGGGGATTATTGGATTCGTATGCTTTATCTATACCCCGATGAAGTTGATGATACGATTATTGATCTTATGGAAAGTGATCCGCGTCTACTCCCCTATGTGGATATTCCTCTACAGCATATTAATAATCGTGTCTTAAAAAGCATGTTAAGAACAACGTCTAAAGAGCAAATTTTAGATTTGTTAACTAAGCTCCGTACACGGATTCCCCATATTTATATCCGTTCTTCTTTCATTGTTGGTTTCCCTGGAGAGACCGATGAAGAGTTTCAGGATCTTGTAGATTTCGTTAGCGAGGGGTGGATTGACAACTTGGGAATCTTTTCCTATTCCCAAGAAGAAGGTTCTGTCGCAGCAAACATGGCGGATCAAATATCGCAGAGTGTCAAATCGAAAAGACTGAAGATTCTCTCTCAAACACAAAAGAAAAATGTTGAGAAGCATAATAAGCAACTTGTTGGACAGATTGTTGAAGCTGTTATTGATGGCTACCACCCCGATAGTGAACTTTTACTAACCGCTCGTTTTTATGGACAAGCTCCAGAAGTGGACCCCTGTATTATTGTTAATGAAGCGCGTTTGGTTTCAGGATTTGGAGAGCGTTATTTAATCGAAATTACCGGTTACGTAGGTTATGATCTCGTAGGTCGCGTAATAAAAAAAGTGCCCGGAGAATAAAATTTACCGGGCGAAGCTGTAGTTCAATAGTTTATTTCAAAAAAGGTAGTTGAACTACGTTCCAAGAAAACGAAGCAGCGCGCCACGAATAGCTCACGTTCCTTAATACAAAGTATCCGTCTTGTGTGGCAAAATATGTGGTCGCAATCCATTTCATCGGTTTAGGTCTGTAGTAGCTTGTGCCTGAGCACGTGGATCCTTGTAAAAATATATTTCTTCCACCCACTACAGCCATTAAAAGACACTCCCCTCCTGTTCCATTATCTAACCACCCCCCGTGTTTTGCCATTACGACACTAATTCGGAAAAGTTTAGGTTGAGCTGGAGTAGCTTTAAATTCTAGTTTCCCCCCGTTGATTTTTAAATCAGGAATTCCCATTTCACCAACTTTCTGTCCGAATCGATCCCAAGGAATATCCCAGCTTCTTTTTACATCTCCTGTTCCTACGTGTCCTCCCGAAGTTGATGAACGCATAGAAACTGAGGTTTTCGTTTGTTTAAAGCGTCCATAGGAAACATAGTGCTGAGCATGTTCTTGAGTGTTGGTGAGCCCATTAGGATAGATCACAGTGTGATTCGTTAGATTTACCCTTCCGTAGAAATCTGCACGCTTATCGGGACCTATTTTCACATTCATTTCTCGGCCCACAAACAAGTCTTGATTGCAGTTGAGTTTTCCTTCTGTGCAGGTCAGATTAGTAACGGTAGTGTTCTTTGAGGTTATGTGGTCTTTTACAGTAAGAGCTTGTTTTTTTTTCTCAGTAGATAAGTCTTTAGAGTAGATATTAAAACGAACAAATGTAGGGAAAGCGATCTTAGTTTTAGGTGCTGACATAGTGTTTTAATCCTCCTCAGAAAATCTTGTTGGGAATGGGAACCAAATCACGCTTACAGAGGAGAACATGCACAGTATGTGAGCTCCTGTATAGACGGAGACTGTAGGTAAATCAGAACTTTTTACATCTGTAACAGAGAAAATGGCATATAGAGAGGTAGACGTTCTATCGGTATTATAATGTCCACGAGTGTCTGCTATGCATAAATTTTGATATTGTGGTCCCGAATTTAATCTTAAGAATAAATTTACTTCATCATTTCCAGAATGCTGCCCACCTATTCTTGTGAGTTCAAAAGATACCTGATAAATACCTGGAGTTCGAATTTGAATATATCGAGTATCAACATTAAAATAATTCCGATACATAGGGGTATAATTTTCGAAATCTTTTGAAGTATTCGTTTTCAGATATACTAAAGAATTAGCATCAAGACTAGCTCTACCACGGTAGTCTATGAAACAAGTGTAGGCTTGTACGCAATGCTTTTTATAGTAATTAAATGTGAGCGCATCACGTTGAGAAAGAGGGTCAGAGACATTACTAAACAACGGCTGTGTCTGAGAATTAGATGTGACGGAGGATGTAACGGTAATATCTCCGTTCAAAATAGTTTCTTGTAATGAAAAACCATTTTCTCCTGAAAGATTTCCTCCGATAAAGAAATCACAATCTGAATTTACATCTTGTTTTACAGTCAGAGAATCCGCGTTAAATTCATCTTCTATGTTTAAATTCCCATCAATATTTAATGTGGCATTTTGTAGGTAGAGGTTTTGATCTTTTACCCCAGTAGCCTCTGCTTCTATAAATTTATTGTCCGGATTACTTGGGGTAGAGCTGAGGATGTTTTTATCTTTTTTGTTCATGGTTATCCATTATCCTCGGGGTAAAAAATGATACCGAAATAAAATCCGCTTAATGCTGCACCATTTCCTGCGAGACGTGCAGAAAATAGAGATTTTGATAAGTTGCTCTGATTAAGTATTGCAGAGTTCGGATCGGCGGGAGGATTTTTAATATTTACTGCTGTGCTTAAAGCAGCTTGGTCTGCATAGCCCCCGCCACTATAGATAGTATTGTTGCTATAAATCGTACCATCGGCATCTTCTAGGGCAACATCCGATCCCCAACCATTATCCCAACCCCAACGCTTATTAATTCCGAAATCTATCATATAGATCCCTTTGCTTAGCAATTGCACCCATTGAGTTCCTGGATATGTAACCGACTTAACAGAGTGTTTTACGTAGTCAACGAATCGTATATGAGAAAAAATGCTGTGAGATTGGTATACGATCCTATCTGGTCCTATAATTGGGATAGGTGTTGATGAATTGATGTAGATTCTTCCGTATTGGTTGAGTGAGCAGAAAAAATATTCTGGAGAACGCACATAGTTTGCAGGAACCGGTGAAGAATCATGAGTAGGGCGAGCGACATTACTGAGTCTATTGCCATGCAAATCTATGGAAGCAGTGCTTTGTGTGTTCTCTATTTTAAGTGCGTTAGCTGATGTAAGACCGGAAGCATTTATAGCTCCTTTAAAAGAAGCATTCCCCGGCGTAGTTACAGAAAAGCTATTTGTAGAAACTATCGAATTGGCTTTGGTGTCGTTGGTTTGTACATTTCCAGCAACAACATCCTCTTCAAAAATAGAATCTACAGAGAAATAGCAATCATTATTATTGTTATTAGAATTAGAAGTGCTCATTTATTATTTTATTATAATTTTTTCTAATAAAAATCAGATAATAAAATATAGGTCAATTTTAATTACACTTAGTTAACTTATTTTAAAAAAATTAACTTTTAATAATTAAATTGGTAATAAAAATAAAAAGATGGAAAAAAGAAAGGAATAGAGAAGAGGTTGGGGGTGGCTGGATTTGAACCAACGTATCCGTAAGGAGTCGGATTTACAGTCCGATGCAATTGACCGCTATGCGACACCCCCAAAAAATGCTGGAGAAAGGACTTGAACCCTCAACCGTTCGATTACAAATCGAATGCTCTGCCAATTGAGCTACTCCAGCGAAAACTTGGGAAACCTATTGCTTCGAATAGAACGCTTTATCAATCAATAGGAAATCAATTTATACGCTATTGGTTATTTTCTTCCAAGTCAGAATCGGTATTTTCTGCTATACGATAGTCTTCTTGTGTAGGAATGAAGTCTTCAGAAACAAAAGACGTGTCTTGATTCATCTGTCCAGCTAGAGCATCTGCAGAGAGATTTGTTTCCATAACTTGAAAATTATGCTTCTTAAGTTGCTCAGAAACTAAACGCTCTTCTTCAGCCTGCGCTTTTTTTATAGTTTTCTTCCCAGGCGTCGTTTTGTTCTTAGTAATTTCGTGGTACTTATTAACCGCTTGCTTTTGCTCAGATGTTAAGCTTTCAGAAAGACGCTGAAATAATTGTGTGCAGCTACTGCCTTCTTGTCCCGAAGGAAGCACTTGTGCAGAAAACTTAAACTTGCCTTCAGAAGTATAACGTGCGGATTGACTTTCTTTAGCAAGACAGCATTGCTTATATTTCTTATTAGAGCCGCATGGGCATGGATCATTTCTATTAATTTTTTTTGACATGTAATCCTTATCAAAGCGAAGCATTTAAAGGAAAGTTTAAATAAGATAGGGATAAAAACCAATTACAAGTTTTCCTATAAATTAAGATTGTATTGCAAGCTTTGTTCTATCCTTTTACTATTTTTCCATGTCTATTCTACACTTACAACCCCCTTGGATTAAAGCTGGCAAACGCATAGAAAGTTTGGTCCGCAAGGCTTTGTACACCTATTCTATGTTAGAAAATCACACTAAGATCGTTGTGGCTCTTAGCGGTGGTAAAGACAGCCTTTCTTTACTTTTAATGCTTAAGGCGATTTCAGGAAGGGGGTTCCCCGAGCTCGATCTTTATGCTGTCAATATCGGCGGGAAATATTCCTGTGGTGCAGAAGTTAGCCAACAATACCTAGCTAATATCTGTGATAAAATTCAGGTCCCTTTTACGTCGATAGCCTCTCCTTATGATCCTGAAGTTCCAGAATGCTATTCATGCTCGCAAGTTAGAAGACGCCTACTTTTCCAAGCGGCAAAAGAGCTTGGTGCTACTGCGGTAGCTTTTGGACACCATCGAGACGATGTAGTGCAGACGGCTTTAATGAACCTTTTACATAAAGCAGAGTTTGCAGGTATGCTGCCTGTTTTAGATATGGTACATTTTGATATTACAATCTTACGCCCCTTGATTCTTACTCCTGAATCATGGATACGTAAGTTTGCTAAAGAAAGTGGGTTCGCTCGTGTTACCTGCCGCTGCCCCGTTGTCTCCTTAAGAACAAAAACGGAATCCGCTTTAAAGTTGCTGGAAGATGTTTTCCCTCAAGCGCGACATAATATTGCTTTAGCAATTGAGCAACACGGTTTATCAAAAGCCCAAAAAATTAAAACCAATTAAACATGTTTTTATAAATCATTCTTGCTAAAATCTTTATAGCAAGATTTATTTTCCGGTAATTTTATGAGCAAAAGATTAAAGATTCTATTAACTAATGACGATGGTATTTCAGCAAAAGGGATGAGTCTTTTAGTCTCTAACTTGCTAAAGGCTGATTTTGCTGATCTGTATGTAGTGGCTCCCAGCACAGAACAGTCAGGGAAAAGCATGTCCTTTTCCTATACCCAACCTGTATCTATCGAAAGCGTTGATTATCCACAGGAGGTTGCAGGTGCTTGGGCAGTCTCCGGGAGCCCTGTAGATTGTGTTAAACTTGCCCTAGGGGATTTGTTTTATGATTCCTTCCCTGATCTTGTATTGTCAGGAATCAATCATGGATCTAATGCGGGAAGAAATATCTTTTACTCTGGAACCGCCGGTGCCGCTATGGAAGCCATTTTATCTGGCGTCCCTTCTATAGCTTTTTCTCAGGAGCAACACATTTCTTTCTTTCAAACAGATTCTGCTCCTGAGCTGCTTAGAAAGCTATCCTTCTATGCTTTATCAAATCCTTTCCCTGTTGTCACGGGTTTTAACGTGAATTTCCCTGCTAGCGAACGCAATGAACCATGGAAAGGTATGCGGCTTGTTGCTACAGGAAAAGAGTTTGCTTGTGGTTTGCCTAAACTTTTAAGTAGTGATGGGAAACGCAAAAGTTTTTCCTTAAGTGATTGTCAGGTCGTCATGGATGAAGATATTTCTGAGGAATGCCGTTGTCTTTTAGACAACTATATTACCGTTGTTCCTTTGTTAGTAAGAAACTCCCCATTAGCTTTAACTAGCGAATCAGAATTTCAACAACTACAAGAAACTTTCCAAGAATTTATGTGCTCTGAAGCTGATACCAGGTTGTTTGACGTTTAAAAAAAATCAAGCGAAGTAGGTATTCCCTGTCGACGACTATTTTCAGAATAGTTTAAGGGTTATCTGCTTCATAAATTTCTCTTAAAATTATAAGCAATTCTATTGCAAATACCCTTCATTTTCCTTCCTCTTTGCTTTGCTAAGATCTAAAAATTCAAACGTATGTAGCTATTTTTTTATGGCTATTTATAACTCTTCTGTTTACTTTTCTCGGCTTTGATTTAAATAAACGAGTAGTTTCATGAAAAAGTATTTTTTTAGAGCTCGGCATCTTTTTTGCGCATTGTTAATGTGTCTTCCTTTAACAACCGCTTTCTCTAAAGAAAAAGCAGCTAGTGTTTCAGAGCTGTCTGAGCAGTGCGAAAAAAGACTAAAGATTTTATTAACCAATGATGACGGTATTTTCGCTCCAGGAATGACGCTATTAGTATCTAATTTATTAAAAGCTGATTTTGCTGATCTGTATATAGTCGCCCCTAAAACAGAACAATCTGCGAAAAGCATGGCAATGACTTTTCATGAACCCGTGATTTTACAACCATACGATTATCCTCTGCCTGTTGCAGGCGCCTGGTCTGTTTCTGGAACTCCTGTAGATTGTGTGAGAATCGCTTTAGCGTATCTGTTTAAAGATGAATTGCCTGACCTCGTATTGTCCGGAATTAATCGCGGATCTAATGCAGGACGGCATGTTTTTTATTCCGGGACCCTTGGAGCTGCTATAGAATCTACTCTATGTGGAGTTCCTGCGGTAGCACTTTCTCAAGAGGGGAACTTTAGTTTTTTCCAGGAGAAGAATTTTGATATCCCAGAAATGCTAAAATCCCTATCTCTATATGCTCTATCCTTACCTTTCGCGCCACATCCTGTGGCTCTAAATGTCAATTTTCCAGCAAGCAACGAGCGTTGGAAAGGTATGCGATTTGTCACTACTGGACCAGAATATTCCTGCGGAGTTCCCCACTTTCTATTTTGTGATGGGGATTCTAAAATCTTTAAACTCAGTGGTGGTCCTAAGATAGTAGAGGAGATTCCTTCTGAGGAATGGCAAACTCTGAGAGCTAGCTATATTGCTGTATCTCCTGTAATGGCAACAACTTCTCCTTTAGCAACTTTTTCTTTGGAAGAATTCGAGCAGTTGCAAGTAGGGTTTTATGATTTTGCAAATAGTTTAGGTATGGAAAATTAATCCCTAACTCTCATTTTTTAGGGTCAGTTTCTGGCCCTAATTTCTTAATATATAAATTCTCTTATCCCATTAAAATATTCTAGAAAATCCCCTAAGACTTATCTTTGGGGACAAAAAAATCATTCTCACCTCAAGCATTCACTTAAAACGTTGGGCTTTCTTTATTATCGGATTAAAAATGGTTGTGATTAAACTATTTCTTCTGCTAATGTGTACACCTAATCTTGTTTGGATGCGTAGCTCAGCGGTTAGAGCACCTGTCTTACACACAGGGGGTCATAGGTTCAAATCCTGTCGTGTCCATTTGCGGGAGTAGTTCAATTGGTTAGAGCACCGCCCTGTCAAGGCGGAAGTTGCGGGTTCAAGCCCCGTCTCTCGCGAACATTCAATCAGAGGTTGAAAATGCCCCATGGAACTCGTTTAACGAAGTTTAGCTTTCCTCTGTACTTTTCCAAGACCTTAAGTTGGTTTATTCTTGGAGGGTTTCTTGCTGCTTGCGGCGTTCAAATGGTTTTAGTACCTAATGAGCTTATTGACGGCGGCATCGTAGGACTATCTCTTATTGCCTCCCATTTCTTTGGTCATAAGTACCTTCCTTTTTGTTTGATATTATTTAACCTACCTTTCGTTATCTTGGCTTTCAAACAGATTGGCAAGTATTTCGTTATTCAGATGATGACTGCCGTTATTGTCTTTTCTTGCGCCTTATGGCTCATTGATTCTCTACCTGTATGGTTTGGATTCCACCCTATCGTTTTTAAGGGATCCGAACTGGAAACCGTGGTTTTCGGCGGTGCCATTATCGGGGTGGGGTGCGGTTTGATTATCCGTCATGGAGGATCTACGGATGGTACGGAGATTTTAGGAATCATTATCAATAAAAAAAGAGGATATACTGTTGGTCAAGTTATCCTTTTTGCCAACTTTTTCATTTTTGCATTAGCAGGGATCGTTTATCAAAATTGGCACACAGCGTTTGTCTCGTTCTTAACCTATGGTATTGCTACAAAGGTTATGGATATGGTGATTTTGGGCCTTGAAGATACAAAATCCGTCACGATCATCACCTCTTCTCCAAGAAAACTCGGCCATATCCTTATGGAGAATTTGGGAGTTGGTCTTACGTATATCCATGCTGAAGGTGGCTATTCTGGAGAACAAAGGCATATTCTTTATATTGTTGTCGAGCGTTTGCAGCTTTCACAACTTAAAGAAATCGTCCACAGAGAAGATCCTTACGCATTTATTGCGATTGAAAATCTTCATGAAGTAATCAACGGTAAACGCGCCAACTAGGCTGGGTTTACCCAAACTTTTTCTAAGTCACTTTCTACGTCTAGTAAAGATAGAATTTTACCAACAATATCCTTAGTAATATCCTCGACTGTTTGTGGTTTGAAGTACCACATGGGCATAGGAGGAAGAATAATAGCTCCATTTTGAGATAGTTTGAGTAAGTTCTCCAAATGAATCGCATGTAAGGGGCTTTCTCTAGGAACTAAAATCAATTTCCTACGTTCTTTTAGAGCAACATCAGCGACTCTTCTTAATAGGTTGTCCCCCAATCCCACCGAAAGAGCTGCTAATGTTGCCATGCTACAAGGAACAATGACAGTACCATCTACGCGATAGGATCCTGAGGCTAATTTACTCTCTATAGATTTGATGTTGTGTTGATGAATATAGGGATGGTTCTCTTCAGGAATTAAAGACAGCAAAGAATAGGTGTCAAGCTCATAATAGAGGGTTTTCATTGCTGCTGGAGAAAGAATGACTTCAACATCATGTTGCATTTTAGATAGTTCTTCTATGAGCTTTACAGCTAAGACTATTCCAGAAGCTCCGGAGATGCCTACAATATAACGTTTCATGCGTATCCATTAACATTATGAAAGTAATAAACTTACCATGACGACGAAAAAGGATAAAGCAAGGTAAATATTTCCCCTAAAGAAACATCTTTCAAAATTAGCTTTGTTCTTATGCATCCCATGATAGTTTTTCATAGTCTTGCAAATGACTAAGGCTGGGAAAAAAGATAATACACAACCTAATTTAGTGAAAGATGCAAGCAAAGACATCACTATATAAGATATTAAACTAATGATTAAGCATCCCGAAGCAATGCGGATAGCCTTTTCTTTTCCAAAACATGCAGGAATGCTGTAGAGCTTTTCTTCTCTATCGAAATCTAAATCCTGAATAGCGTAGATAATATCGTTCGCAGCGATGATCATTGCTGCTGTTATCCCCCATAAAGAAACTATGGTAAACATCTTCAAAGAAAGAGGGCCTGAGGATAAGGCATAAAAATTCATAAGAATTGCCAGATAATAAATTAACCCCAGTATCCAATGACATAAGTAAGTCACGCGTTTTGCATAAGCATAAACAACCATAAGAATAGTAGAGACTAAAGCTAGCCAGGTACATTCCTTATTTAAAAACATACATAGAATGACAAAGAAGAGCGAAGCTAGGGCTGCAACAAATGAAACGAAGTTGAATGAGAGCTTTTTTGAAGGTAATACCCTAAAAGAGGTTCTTGGGTTTTTCTTATCTATAGCGTGATCAATGATCTGATTTACCAAAATTCCCACTGTTCTCGCACAGAAAAAAGCAAACCCTCCTATCAGTAATGTCACCCACCCTTTCTTAGAAAAGTCTGGGGAAATTTCAGGGAATGTACAAGCAAATACTGTGGTCGCAGATAGAAATATGGCCGAAAATAGAGCATATTTCATGCTTAACAATTGGTTGAAATACTTTATTCGCATAGGACGTTTTTAATCCCCAGATTGCCAGTTAATAGATTGTAAAGAAAGGTTGCCGATATAGGATTCATCGCACCTTTGAAATAGGAGTGTGTTATAACACGATATCTTATAATTAAAATAGACTTTTATGATTCAAGATAATTAAGATGCTGCGCTTTAACTGCAAAATAGTATGTTTTAATTATGAAATTAGTTTTTTGTGAAGCGCGGTTTATTTGTTTCGCCCTGTTAATGTCCGCCCCTGCATCAGAGGCATTTTCTCAGGTTTGGGAAGCTAAGCATATTAATGATTGTGAACAAATCATCTCCTCATCTCAATTTTATCAAGGGCGGGGTCCATGGATAGTTGTAGCAGGTGGATCCTCCCCTACGGATGAAAATTATCACAAGGCTCAAAATATAAGTCTCTCATTAGCTAAAAATGGTTATTCCGTAGTTACTGGATCTGGGCTCGGAATTATGAAAGCCGCTAATGAAATTATTGTCAGGTCTCCCATATTTCCCATCGCCTACAAGGGATGATCGGAAATTCTTCAGGCTGTATCGTCTTTCCTGGAGGGCTGGGAACGGTAAGCGAGCTCTTTTTTGCTTTAGATAACTTTAGGTGTCAAGAAGTCCCAAATCCTATTGTCCTAGTAGATACACAGTTTTGGAGACCTTTGGTAGAGTGGATGAAAAACTTACACTACACCCATACATGTCCAAAAAATTTGCACCTAGTTGATTCATCAGAAGATGTTGTAGAAGTTATTTATTCCCATTACAAGAAGGACTCTTATAGATTCTCTTCTAATTAATCAAAAATTGAAAACTAACCCCGCACCTCTGTGGGGTTAGCCTTACTCTCTCTTTTCAAAAAAGTGTTATTACGCTTTCGAGTTCTATTATTATAATGCAAACTAATGAAGAGGTTTAAAAAGAAAATTGGATTTACACCATTTATAATTAAATGGTAGCATGTTTCTTTTAATGATTTAGTCTTTTAATGTATGTCTATTCCCGTTGATATTCAAGTCAGAAATTCAGAGAATCAAGTAAGAACGATTTCTGTTTTGGCGAATAACCGAAACTTTATTAAAAACGAAAGACAGACTTTCCTAGCTGTTATTGGAGCTTTTGTTCTAGGTATTATCCTACTTCTTGTTGGAGTGAGCGTATTAATCCTTCCTTTAGGACTCACCTCAGCCTTAAGTATTTCCTTGGGGGTAGCAGGACTCGTTATAGGTTCTGTGGTCATTGCCCATTGTCTTAAGGTTGTCTATTCTCAAAATGCTGTTTGGAGAAGAAATTATCTAGATATAAAAACTGCTATTAGAGGCCGAGGGCTAATTATTCCAAACGAAAAAAATACAGAGACTATTCTTTCCGTACTTTTCCCCTCTTCATTAGATGTTTTGACCTATGGTCGGGTGCATTGTATGGGGAAAACAAGAACAGTAATCGCAATGACTGAAATTGTTCTCGGTATAGGTTGTATCGTTGGCGCTCTTATTTCTGAGCTTCTGATCACTACTTGGTTCCGTCCTGGAATCAGTTTAGGGTTAGGCATCGCAGGAGCAGCCCTATTTGTTGGCGGTCTTCAAGATATCCGTGCCTTCAGTTTAAGCGCTCAAGGAGTTGCCCATTTATATTTGATGCAACACGAACAAGATTTAAGAAGAACTGAAAGGATCTTGTTTGAAAAAAGTTTAGAGAGCGCGGTATCACGCTCAAATCTATTGGAGAGGAATCTTCAGGAAGCTAATACTAAAAACTTTGACCTAACAACAGAGCTCATTGCACATAGTGCTCAAATAACGCATTACAAAAATCAAATTTCGAGTTTAAAACTAAATCAGCCTATTATCCCCCCACCTCCTACAATCTCCTCCTGGCTAGGCACAATTTCCTCATCTATTTCGTCTACATCGCAATTTTTAGGTTCCTTCTTACCTAGTGGGCGACAAACTGTTTCTTCCGCTATGGGAGGGGCAGCAGGCACACCTCCCCTACTTGCTATTACCGCGCCACCTGTCATTGAGAATACAGAACAGGACGAGGAAACTATAGAAAGCTTATCTATTAGCAACGATAATAACGAATCTGATGAAGAGTTTGAAGACGCTAATGAAAATATCAATCCTACATAGTTAGATACGCCTCTTTCTGACGCTCTTGGATTATAAAGAAATCTTGATAACTCTTTAGTTTTAATGGCATTAAAACTTTATTAGAGAGCTCTACTCTCCTATTCTCTGTGGTTTATTATTTCTTATTATTAGCATAAGAGAAGAAATTAAAAATCTTTCTATAATGCAAGATCTTATTTTCTCTCTTTTTAATGAATATTAATAATAATTTTGTTAAACTTTCTTCGATTTTTATTATTTTAAATAGTTTAGAATATGATTTCTCCTATATCACGTTCCTCCTCTCAAGAAGAGGCTATAGAAAAGGTTTCAGCATTAAAACGGGTATGTCAGGATGCTCATATTAGCCGCAAGGTTGTTAGCATTACCCTTATTGCTGTAGGTATTATTTTAGTTATATCCGGGATTTTGCTTCTAACTCTTACGATTGCTAGTTTGCCTTCAGCATTCTCTATTGCTTTAGGGGCTACCGTTCTTGCCTTAGGTGCAGGACTGATCGCCTTTGGGATAGCTATGCGCATTCTTAAAAAGCCGGCTCCTTCTCATCAAGAAGAAGACGTATTGGCTAGTGAAATCATAAGAATTAGCAGTTTGGTCGAACAGAAAACAGGTGAGGCTACCCGCCTACAAGAAGAGCTTGGTGAATCTCAAAGACAGATTTTAGCAATTTCCAAAGAACTTGAAACAGAGAAACGCGGTGCTGCAGATCTACAATTACGTTTACAGGAAGCTGAACAAGGATTAACGCAAGCTAGAGAAGAAAATCGTGCACTTCAGGCACGTCCTCAAGAGTCTGAAGCAGCCATTCAGAGAAAAGAAGAACGTATTCAAGAGCTTCAGGCTGCATTGACTTCGGAAAAAGAAAAGGCTCAGCAACTTGATGATAAAGTTAAAGATCTAGTTTCAGACGCTCAAAAAACATCTGTTCAGATAGCCACCCTTAGCGATGATCTTGCTAGAGCTGTTGCTAACCAAGAAGGTTTAATCAGTAGATTAACTGATGATTTTGAGAAGGAAGTTGGTAGATTAAATGGTCAATTAGCTGCAAAAACAAAAGAATTAGATGCAGCTGAATTAGTAATTCAGCACATACAGAAAAAAATAAGTGAAGGCGAGCAGGCAACGCCTGCTATACCAATGAGAAGAAGTAGCTCGACGCTTTCATTAAATGCTGGTATTGATGGCCTTTCAAGTCCACGCTCTCGTTTAAGCGCTTGGTGGGAAAATAGGAAAAGCTCAAGAAGCTCAAGAAGTGACTCATCATCAGGAGCAATCCCTACTTCTGAAAGTTCATCTTCACGTGAGCAATCTGCTGATGAAAGAAGCTCACAAAATGATACTGCAGAAGAAGCTGAAGAGGCTAAGGAAGACGTATAAGATTCATCTTCCTTTGTTGAAATTATCTTTAAAAAAAAGCTCGAAGTATATGCTTCGGGCTTTTTTTATATATCTAAACGGATGGCTCTTCTTTCTTTTTGAAGACGCAGTGTTTCATTTAAAAATGTCTGGGCAGATTGCCAAAGTATCTTTTCTGCGTCCTTTGCGTGTAATCTATCTTTGAGAATACTATGAATATTTGGGTGATCTTTAGCTGTAGAGCATTCTGGGAAGAACTTCTCGTGTTCATCAGAATAGAAAAAGTCTGTTCCTAGGACGAGTTTATCCAAGATCCCCAATTTTTCAGCATGATAGACATGCTGTTGCAAATCTTTTAAAGATGCTCCTACAAAGTAGTTCACAATATTTAAACCGATCACGCCGCCTCTAGATGCTATTTCTTTTGCATGAGCATTGGTAAGGTTCCTGGGGATATTTTGAACTTCTCGGAAGTTAGAATGGCTAGCAAGAACTTGCATGGTAGGCAGCTTATCCAGGGTATAATCTAGAATATCATCCGCGAGCCTATCACAACAATGGCTAAGATCTATAGGAATAGCCAATTGCTCCATAACCTCTAATAAACGCTTACCATCAGGAGTCAGTTTATGGGGATCAAAAACCCCTCCTCCAAAACGATTTCTCCCATTCCAGACAATACCTAAATAAGCAATAGGCCCCATGGAAAATAGCTGAATAAGCTTACGCAAAAGTTCACTGAGATGTTGGTAGTCAGAACCTAATGCTGAGGCATTTTCTATACTACGAATAATCGAAAGAGAGTTTTTACTGTTGTCTTGATCTACAATATCAGAATCAAAAGAGATCAGTTGGATGCGTGTATCCGATTCTGGAAGGCTGAAAAATAGTTGATTTTGTTTGTCAGCTTTTGGGGAACTTTCGCTATGTTCAGTAAATATAGCGCACACTTGTTTATTGACTCCCCCAGAGAGTAGTTGGTTAGGGGAACAACGGACAAAAGGATCATGATCAGAAAAAGTTTTGTGAGAAAGAAGGTCACAGTGCATATCTATGATCATGAAATCACCTAGTGTGGGTATAAGGCGCTAGATAAGACATAAGCTCCGGATATGAAGATGTCTGCTGATTATAAACAAATATAACTGTGGGATCCGAAGATCGTAATGCTTTTCGTAATGTAGGATAGAAATTCCATGGCTGAGGATCTTCACAAACACTACCCTGAAACCCCTCATGGAGTTTAAGAAACTCATTCAAAGCAGCACTATCTCTTAGCGTGTAAATTTTAACATGCTGAGAAAATGCATGCTGCGTTACACACGGCTCTATTGTCTCCCCCATAATCTCTTCAATCGCTTGTCGTGAGATTATCCCCTCACGATATATCTTTAATGGATCTGTAGATATTACTGTAGATTCTAATCCAAAGGAACATTGACCAGGAATAATAAAAATATCCTCATTCGGAAAATCTTCAACAACTTCTTCAGAAACTACTGCAGGAGGGAAATTTGAAATATTCGCAGAGGTTCCTAATAAAGGGCCTGATAGATCAATTAACCTTTCTACTACAGGAAGGGAAGGAATCCTAAAGCCTAACTTTTCTTGAGAAAATCTAGAATTCCTATGATCTACAAGTAAAGTTAAAGGCCCTGGAAGAAACTCTTGAGCTAGTTTCATCGCTTGTGAAGACAAAGGACAGCCTGAGAACTTTTCAATATCTTCAAGTGTGTTTACATAAATAACTAAAGGCTTCCCCCGCTCTCTATGTTTTAGAGAATAGATCTTCTCTTGAGCATTTGGAGAATTTAATGCCACAGCTAAACCATAGACGGTATCTGTTGGAAAGGCTATTACCTTTCCTTGATGTAAGTAATCTGCAGCTTGACGTAAAAAAAAATCTGGATCAGCACCGGACATAAACGGTCTAGAATTAATCGCTTTTAGAACTTTTGAACCAAAAATCGAATGATTGAGTTAAAAATCAGGTTTAATTTTTTCCTGGAAAGACTTTAGCATAGGCATGTTTCTAAATCCAAGTTTTTTAAAATAGATTTTATTAAAAAAGATTAAAACGTTTTTAATGTAAATGAAATTAATCATTTACCTTATAGAAAAAAGAATTCTAATTTTTTCTTGATAGTGCAGGTTCATAAGAAAGCCTTGATCTCTAAAATTAATCCGACTAACTTGGTCTAAAATTTCACTATAAAATTACCTTTGAGAGCATTCATGGATTATTCATTTTTTCGTCGTAAGTTTGCTGGATTAGACGCCATAGTATGTCCTGGAGATCCTGATGATCCCGTTATTATCTTTTGTCATGGCTATGGAGCAGATGCTGATAACTTAGCATTCTTTCCTTCAGCATGTCCTTTCAAAGGTATACGTCCTACATGGATATTTCCCCATGGGGTAGAAGATCTTTCTTATGAATTTGGAGAAGGCAAGGCGTGGTTTCCTTTAGATATTCCTTTATTTCAAAGTTTGATTTCGAATCCTGATATTACTCCTGAGACAGAACAGCAATATCAAACGTTATTTAATATCGACTTTGAAAAGCCAAAAACAGCTTTAGAGAATCTTATTGAGGAGTTAGGTCGTCCTCGACAAGATGTTATTCTTGGAGGGTTTAGTCAGGGTGCTATGATGACAACGCATCTTGTGCTATCTTCTAAAATTCCTTACCGAGGAGCTTTGATTTGTTCTGGAGCTTTACTATTAGATAAAGGGTGGGAAAACAATGTGAATCTTTGTGCGAAAGTTCCCTTTATTCAAAGTCATGGATATCAGGATGCGATTTTACCTTATTATCATGGGGAAAGGCTAAACAAGCTCCTCTCTTCACGACTCGAGGGAGATTTTATTTCTTTTAAGGGAGGGCATGAAATTCCAGCGCTCGTTTTACAGAAAATGCAGGAAACGATTCCTCTATGGACAAACACTTTAAGTTAACGCGCTAAACGATTATTCAGTGATACAAGTTGTAAGGCTACCCATTCCATACAACTTGTTGCTGATGAAGAGTTATCCAAAGCTTGATGAGCTTTCTCTATAATAATCAATACCTTTTCTAAAGGTAGTATAGGTAGATTCAGGATGTCTTTGGCGTATTTAGGATATGCCAGCGCGCTTGCAGGGATATTTAAAGAAAGCATAAAGCGATCTCTAAATAATTTAAGAAGAATTTCCAAAAGGACCTTAGCTTTATCTCTAAGCACCTGCTTATCTGTATCGGCGTTGCCTTTAACTATTTGTCCTACTTCTGTAATTTTCATTTTCCCAGAGGCATAGTTTAAAAGATATTCTATATCTTCTTCATTTGGGGCTACGTTTTCCTTGCCTTGAATATAGATAGATAAACTACGGGAAAGAATCGTTGCCGGGATACGCTGAAGTTTTGCCGATGTCAGTAGAATCACACTATGCGCGGGAGCATCTTCAAGAACTTTTAAAAACACAGAGATTGCTGGAAGAGTCATGCGATCTACTTCATGAATGATATAGATCTTATAACACCCTTCATAAGGCAGCACGCCTATCTGTTTTTTAATGTCTCTAGGAATCTCTATAGGATGCAATCTTCCTTTCCCTGAAGGGAAAAACTCGTGAATATCAGGATGAACTCTTTGGGTAATTTTATATTGTGCTTCAGGAGTATCTTTAATAAGGATATGCGCTGCTAAATCATACGCATATTGTGAAAGTAAGGATAATGCATTCCCATGCAATAAAATTGCATGAGAGACCTTCCCTTGATTAATATTATCAAGTAAGGCTTCCCAGGGGTCATTATCAACCTTTTCTTCTATTTGCATAACGCGAGTTCTGTATAGGCTGTCATTACTTTATTAAGAGACTCTTCGAGAGGTTGTCTCCCATCTAAAATAAGATAACTATTAGGATGTGCTTCAGCAAGAGATAAAAACCCTTCACGGATTTTTGTATGATAGGCTAAAGGTTTATCTTCGAATTTATCTAAAGATTTTTGCTGTTGTTTTCTTCTTAAGCCTTCATCAGCTGGAATATCTAAAAGACAAGTTAAATCTGGAAGAAACTTTTTCTCTCCTACGACATGATGACATAGGCTTGTCACATACTCTTTGCCTAATCCTTCAGCTATTCCCTGGTAGACAATTGTAGAATCGTGAAATCTATCACAAATGACAATATTTCCTGATTCTAATGCTGGAAATATTTTTTTAGTTATGTGTTCCGCACGTGCAGCAAGAAATAGAAACAGCTCTGTATAAGGGGAAATTGATGGTGTAGATGGTTCTAAAATCAAATCCCGCACTCGCTCTCCTAGAGGAGACCCCCCAGGCTCTCTAGTGGCAACAACCGCTTTCCCCTCAGCTATTAGCCTGTCTTTTAGGAGTTCTGTTAAGGAACTTTTCCCAGAACCTTCACATCCTTCAATGACTATAAACACAGCGTTTTCCTCTATACTTGTGGTGAGGGACTCTCTTGTTCGATATCTGCTAGAGTTTCATCTTCATTTAAAGAGAGTTTCTCCATAGCAACTAGGATATCACCGTCTTTAACATGGACTAAACGCACACCTTGAGTAGATCTTCCCATAACGCGTACATCTTGCATATTAATACGGATAGCTTGCCCTTGTGCTGACATCAGTAAAATACTGTCATTATCTGTAACGGAAATAGCTCCAAGAACATCCCCGTTTCTCTCATTGATAAGGATAGAGCGTACTCCTACTCCACCACGATTGGTTTCTCTGAAGTCTCCCACTTGAGAACGTTTTCCGAAACCATTATCACAAACAACAAGAACAGATTGATCATCTTTAACAATTTGGCAAGCCACTACACGATCATTTTCATTCTTTAATGAAACACCGCGTACACCACGTGCTGTTCTTCCCATAGGACGTACCTTGTCATGAGGGAAACGTACAGCCATGCCTAATCTTGTAAAGAGCATGACTTTTTCTTCCTCACTAGTAATATGAGCAGCTGCAATGAGCTCATCGCCGTCATCTATTTCTAAAGCACGAATACCTTTCTTTCTAGGATTGCTGAAAGCTTCAAGAGCGACCTTCTTAACAACACCATGTTTCGTTGCCAAGAACAAGAATCCAGCATTTTCAAAGTTCTTAACGTTAAGAACTGCTGCAAGTTGTTCTCCAGGACGGATGCCTTCAAGGAAATTAATAATCGGCTTACCTTTGGCGCGTCTTTCACCTTCAGGCAATTGCCATACTTTCAGCCAGTAACATTGACCAAAATTAGTGAAGATTAATAGGTAGTCTTTTGTGGATGCTGAATATACTGCTTTTAAGAAATCAGAGCCTTTCTTCATATCGAATCCAGAAACTCCGTGACCACCACGTTTCTGCTCTCTAAAGACTTTTATAGGCATTCTTTTTACATAATCATCACCTGATATGGTAATAATTACAGGTTCATTAGTGATGATATCTTCAATATCGCGGATATCATCAGCATCAAATTCTATCCTAGTTCTACGAGGAGTTTTATGAACTCTTTGAATGTCCTGCAGTTCATTTCTAATGATATCTTTGACGAGACCTTCGTCAGCAAGAACACGTTTGTAGTAAGCAATTTTATTTAGCAATTCATCGTATTCTTTTTGAATTTTCTCAGCTTCTAACCCTGTCAATTGGTACAAGCGTAATTCAAGAATAGCTACAGATTGCTGTTCGGTAAATCCAAAATTCTCAACTAGTTGGTGTTTAGCGTGCTCTTTACTATCACTATTGCGAATTGTACGAACAACCTCATCTAAACAAGAAAGAGCTTTTAAGAAACCTTCAAGAATATGCGCGCGTGCTTCAGCTTTATTCAATTCGTAGCGGGTTCTTCTACGGATAACTTCTGTACGGTGACGTATCCAAGCAGAAATCATTCTATGAATATTCATGGTCCTTGGGAGATTTTTATCCAAGGCAAGCATGTTAGCTCCGAAAGTCACTTGAATATCAGTAAACTTATAGAGACGGTTAATAACAATTTCCGATGATTCTCCTTTCTTCAGCTCAAGAACGACTCTGATACCATCTTTATCCGATTCATCTCGAACGTCTGAAATTCCTGCTAAGGTCTTATCATTAACTAGATCGGCAATTTGCTCGATTAATCTGGATTTATTTACATTGTAAGGCATCTCGGTGAGAATAATATTCTCACGATGCTTATCCGCATTCTCTTCTACATGAAGACGTGCGCGGACTTTTATTTTACCTCTTCCTGTATGGTATGTAGAGCGAATGCCTTCACCGCCACAAATGATCCCCCCTGTGGGGAAATCAGGACCAGGCATGACTTCTAAGATTTCTTCAATAGAAGCATTAGGATTGCTTAATACAAGTAGCGTAGCTTCAATTAATTCCCCAAGATTATGTGGAGGGATATTTGTCGCCATACCCACAGCAATACCCGAGGAACCATTACAAAGAAGGTTAGGGAATTTCGAAGGGAAAACAACAGGTTCGTGTTTTGTCTCATCATAGTTGGATACCATGTCTACGGTATCTTTATCTAAATCTTCCATTAGGAAGATCGCACTATGAGTTAGACGGGCTTCCGTATAACGCATAGCAGCTGCAGGATCACCGTCAATAGAACCAAAGTTTCCTTGTCCATCTACCAGTGGATAACGCATAGCCCAATTTTGAGCCATACGCACCAATGTAGGGTAAATAACACTTTCGCCGTGAGGATGGTAGTCTCCAGAGGTGTCACCGCAAATTTTCGCACATTTACGATGCTTGGCTCCAGGGGTAAGATTTAATTGTTTCATCGCATAAAGAATGCGTCTCTGTGAAGGCTTCAAACCATCACGAACATCAGGAAGTGCCCGGGAAATAATCACAGACATAGAATAACGAAGGTAACTTTCCTTCATTTCTTCTTCTAGATTTTTAGGGACAATGATTTCTTCTTTGTTAAACATAGTGATAACCGTCTCCTAAATATCTAAATTATTCATCTTAACTGATAGAGCGTGATTTTCAATAAATTCCCTTCTTGGCGGGACTTCTTCTCCCATAAGCATGGTAAAAATATGATCTGCCTCTACAGCATCTTTCAATGATACACGTACTAAAGTTCTTTGCTCAGGATTCATAGTCGTATCCCAAAGCTGATCTGCGTTCATCTCTCCAAGACCTTTATAGCGTTGGATTTCTATTCCCTTTCTTCCAAGGGCTTTAAGATGATCAATGACTTCTTTCAAAGTATAGCAAGTGTATGGAAGCGTTTTTGAATCTTCATTTGTAATCACCATCTCAGAATCTTTTGGATTGAGATAATGACGAATATCTAAACCATAATCACGGAGTTCTTCTTGGATCTCCGCAAAAACAGCCGTTTTATACAATTCAACAACTTTTACAGAATCTGGATCTTCAGATGACAAAACTTCTTTGTCTTTCTCTTCTGTAGAATGGAAGTAACGTCCTCCTTGTTTTCCACTTTTTGGAGGACAATAATATAGAGGGTACCCAGAAGTTTCACTGCGCATCTCTAAAAATTCAGAAAAAGGTATAGCTTTCTTCTCTAGAGCAACTATAAAACTTTCTACGTTTAAGATAAGCTTTACAAAGCTATCCAAAGCTTCTCCGCTTATCTCACGACCTCCATTTTTGAAAACAAGCTTACTATCCCCCACGCCTAATGTTAAAAGATAATCATCCATCTCTTTTTCAGAAAGGATATAGCGGAAGTCTTTCTTCTTGCTAACTTTATATAAAGGAGGTTGGGCTATATACACGCATTCATTTTCAATCAATGCGGTCATATGACGATAGAAGAATGTCAATAGCAGTGTACGAATGTGAGAGCCGTCAACGTCAGCATCTGTCATGATAATGATACGTCGATAACGCAATTTGCTTAAGTTGAAGTTGTCCGATCCGATACCACAACCCAAAGCTGCAATAATTGTTCCAATCTCTTGGTTTTGAAAAATCTTTTGTAAACGAGCTTTCTCTACGTTTAAGATCTTACCTCTGATAGGAAGGATAGCTTGGAAGCGACGATCTCTCCCCTGCTTAGCAGAACCTCCAGCGGAGTCTCCCTCTACAATGTACATCTCACATTTTTCAGGATCCTTTTCTAAGCAATCGATAAGCTTCCCTGGAAGTCGTGCGCTATCTAAAGCACTTTTCCTTAAGGTTAACTCTCTAGCTTTTTTCGCAGCTTCTCTAGCTTGAGCTGCAATAAAGACTTTCTCAACGATCATTTTGGCAATTTGAGGATTCTCCTCAAAAAATGTCGTTAGAGCTTCTCCGGTAATCTGTTGTGACACAGATCCTACATCACTATTTCCTAATTTCTGCTTGGTCTGACCTTCAAATTGAGGGTTAGGAACTTTAACAGAAACCACAGCAGTGAGCCCTTCACGGATGTCTTCACCGGTTAAGGATAACTTGTCATTTTTAGCTAGATTATGTGCTTTAATATAGGCATTAAGCACGCGAGTTAGTGCAGTAGAGAATCCTGTAAGATGCGTTCCTCCCTGACGAGTAGGAATATTATTAGCATAGGAATAAATGAGTTCAGAATATCCAGAGTTCCATTGGAGAGCTGCTTCGAATTCAATATCCCCATCATCCCCTGTGCGGATCCCAGAAATATAAATAGGTTCTGGGAAAAGACTTTCTTTATTTTGGTTTAAGTAGCTAACAAAAGACTGAATTCCGCCTTCGTAGAAAAAGACAACCTTATCGAAACTGACATCACGATCATCTTCAAAAACGATAGTGATACCTCGATTTAAGAAAGCAAGCTCTCTTAGTCTTTTAATGAGAATAGAACGATCGAAAACACATGAGGAAAAGATTTTGTTATCGGGATAGAAAGTGATTTCTGTTCCCTGCTTATCTGTAACCCCTAAAGGTTGCAAGGCTGTTACAGGAACTCCTCTGGAGAATTCCATTTGATAAGCTTGCTTATCTTTATAAACCGTTGCGACTAATTTCTCAGCCAAGGCGTTAACGCAGGAGACACCAACCCCGTGCAATCCTCCAGACACCTTATAACTATCTTTATCGAACTTTCCCCCAGCATGAAGCACCGTGAGAACAACTTCTAAAGCAGAAACATCTCTACCTTGTTTCTTAGATTCCTTTTCATGAATCTGTATTGGAATCCCTCGACCATTGTCGGATATAGTAATACCACCATCCTCTAAAATCCTAACATAGATTTCAGAACAATAGCCCGCCATAGCTTCGTCGATACTGTTATCTACAACTTCATACACTAAGTGATGAAGTCCTGTAATTCCAGTATCTCCAATATACATCCCAGGACGCTCACGAACGGCTTGAAGCCCTTCTAAAACGGTAATAGCTGAGGCGTCGTAACTTTTTTCTTTTGCGTCCATACATTATCCTAACAAAAACTGTATTTCCTTGATCTTAGCGTGAGGAACTACTTGGTGCAACCGAGCGATTAAACTACTTTGATTCGTTTGCTTTAGCGAAGCATACAAAGAAGAACTGTAAATCTTTACCAATAGAATATGATCCTTAAACCCTAAAGCTTGGAACATTCCATTATACTTGGTTCCTAACATTTCATTCCATGCTTCTATTACTTCTTTAGGATTGGCAGCGACAATGTGCTCTATTTTCTTTAAATATCCATTTAAGTAATGCTTTGCATGTTTAATTGTAGAAGCTGTTTTTTTAGAAGTTTTCGTTTTGTGTAACTCTCGATTTTTAAGGAAGGGAAACATAAAACACCTAAAAGAAATACAACATAAATGTCTAATGATACGTTGCATTAAAAGAATGCCTTATATCCAGCAGCGCGAAAAAAGTCAATACAGCTTTAAGCGTCCTGTTGGCCATCTTTTTTAGACAACAACACGACTTATTCATGTCGGGTTCTTGATAAAAATTAAACAACAATCCAACGGAATACTTAAGAATAGAAAAGTTTTTTACTTATAATTCCCTTAAAGATAGCCACCTTACGTGGATTCTCCTGAGCAAGAGCTTTCTCATCTTTGCATAATTATCTCACGCATCTCTTTGAATGTATCTTTATGCTTCCTAGACACTAGGTCTAAAACCACTAAACATTCAAAAGCCATTGGAATAACAAAGATAGATGGAAGAGGTGCTATCAAAACAAGCGCAAGCAAAACCACTGTCAGAAACATCTATACTTTTCATTGAGAAATTAAGTGATTCATTCCGCCAATGTTAGAGTATAGACCGCATAGATTAATGAAGTGAAAAGCTTTCTTTGTATTTCGCATCAAAGAAGTCTTTCACAGAAGCACTCTCAAATAACTGACGTAATTTCTGTATTTGCGGACTATCTACATCTTCAGAGCGTACAACAACAACATTAGTATACTTAGATGTGTGAACATCCTCTAAGCAAAGGCTATTTTTATAGGGATAAAATCCTGCAGCAATAGCAAAATTTCCAGGAATAACAGCGGCATCTACATCGGGTAACGAAGATGCTAATAAAGGTGCTGCAATCTCTATAACAATAACTTTTCTATCCCCACAACCACAAACATCTTTCGCTGTCATATCTAGATGAGAAGATTTTTTATAAGCAATCAAACCACAATCTTTCAATAGATCGAGAGCGCGTTGCTCATTTGTCCTGTCTACAGGAACAGCAATACGTAATTGTTTTCTGCTTTTAAGCTCATCAAGAGATTGAATCTTATTAGAATATAACCCCATGGGCTCTAAGTGCACTTTAGCTAAGACAGTCAGCTTTCCTTCACACTGATAATGCGAGCATTCATCTTTTAAGAAGTCTTCGTGTTGGAAATAATTTGCCTCTATTTGTTTATCTAAAAGTAAACGGTTAGGCACACGATAATCGTCTACAGGAAGTATTTGGAGACGTAATCCTAAGGATTTTGCTTCTTTTTGCAAGCTATAGAGAAGTTCAGCGTGTGGCGTTGGACTGGCAGCGATACGCAAAACTTCTTCAGAGTTCTTATTACACCCTGTTAAAGAAGCTAATAAAGCAACTAGCGCTAGTAATTTTATTTTTTTCATAGAATCCCCCGACGTCTTAGTATACGCCGTCCCCAAGTATCCCCCAAAATCCGGATACCTTCAATAAAAAACAAAGTAGTAACCAATACAGATAGCGTTATGGAAAAATCAAAACGATAGTAACCATATTGCAATAAAATCTGCCCCAATCCTCCACCCCCAACAAACCCTGCAAAGGTAGAGCAAGCAATCAGGTGTACAACTAACGACTTTAATGAAAAAATTAGCTGGGGGAAAATTTCTGGGAAAAGAATATCTTTTACAATTTTTACTTTAGGGATCCCTAAAGCTATAGAGGGTTCAACACATGTTAACGCCCCCACACGCAACGCATCAGACACAAAAGAAGCGACTAAAGGTAAAGCTCCCAAAGTTAAAGGCACTATGGAGGCTGTTGCCCCTAAAGAGGTACCTACTATCCACCGCGTTACTGGGAATAAAATAACTATTAAAATAGCGAACGGAATAGCGGTAAGGAAACTCAACACAATGGAAGTTGTTGAATGGATACTTTTCATTGGTTTCAATCCATAGGGAGCTGTTACGAAAAGTCCTAATCCTAAAAGACCACCTAAAATGGATGAGAAAAAGAAAGATGCAGCTACCATATATAAAGTGCTACCTGTTTCTTTAATTAGCAGATAGATCATGTCTGTTTGCACGTCTTCCCCTCGCTATTTTGTCTTCTGGAGTTGTTGTATGATAACTCCCTTCTTGATAAGAATATCTTTTGCCTTTTCTCTTTCCTCCTTATCTCCAGATAAAGCGATGATAAGAAAGCCTAAAGGAACCTTACGAAAGAGATTGATGTCTCCAGAAAGAATATTGATAGAGATTTGTCCATCTTGAATCAACTTACTTATCATTCCTTGAACCGCTAAACCTTGTGAGAAACCTAATCTTAGAATTTCTTCATTCTCACCATGATTGTAAATCCCCTTAGCGATCGAATTCATATGAAAGAGCTCCTCGGTAATCGAGCTGCGAGGATTTAAAAACAGTTTTTCTGTAGGACCTAATTCTTCAATAGCACCTTGATGCATAACTAGAGTTTGACAACAGAGTTTTTTAACTACTTCAATTTCATGTGAAACAAAAACTTGAGTAATGCCTCGCTCTTCATTTAACTTTAGTAATTTATCAGTGACATCTTCTGTTGATCTAGGATCTAAAGCGGAAGTGATTTCATCACAAAGCAAAACAACAGGGTCGGATACAATAGCTATTGCAATAGCTACCTTTTGTTTCTGCCCCCCGCTTAATCTACTAGGATATGCGTGCTTCCGTTCATATAGATTTAAGAAATCCAACGCATTGTCCACTTTCTCTTCAATCAAAGATTTTGTCATATCGGGGTAATGAAGTTTCAAAGGATATACTATATTTTCAAACACAGTTTTTGCTGAAAACAGTCCACAACTTTGAGAAATATAAGCAACACGCTTAGCAAAGGCTAAGCGAGAATTGGTTTTGTCTGAGTGAAGGTTGTGAAACCCCGCGACGGAGATAGATCCTGAAGTTGGTGAAACAAGAAAATCTAAACAACGCAATAAGGTGCTTTTGCCGGAACCGCTATGGCCAATAATTCCAAAAATTTCCCCGGGGAAAACTGAAAAGGAGATATCGTTTAAAATACGATGATTTCCTATTTCTTTATTTACTTTTTGTACAGAAATGATAGGAAAGTTTTTCTCAAACACAAAATCAACCTAAAAATTCATAAAAATCCCGCCTATGCCATTAAGAAGAAGATGAATGATGGTTCTGGACACGAGATACGCATTTTAAGGTCAATTTTAAATATTTAAAATATAAAAAGTGAATAGAGATTAAATTATAAAAATCCCTATTCACGGGACTCACTTAACGAATTACCAAAGAGCCTTTTATAAAAGTTTTGGGAGAATCTCTCCTGCTATTTTTTTAGACAGAATGAATCTTATTAATTCTCGCTCAGAAATTCCTAAGGCACTGCATAGCCCATCAATTTGTCGGTAGGTAAACAGTCCTAGAGAGTACCCGCCTAATATTAATGTTGAGAGAAGAGCCCCAATAGCTTCCTTCCCTGCATAAGGAAGATAATTTTTCAGACGAGACTGAAGTTTTGGTGCACCACGAACGGCTCTTAAGAATGAGAACATCTTAGATGTTGATGCAGGAGGATTATTCATTAAGAATTGGCTGG
Source organism: Chlamydia caviae GPIC (assembly GCF_000007605.1). Classification (NCBI taxonomy): domain Bacteria; kingdom Pseudomonadati; phylum Chlamydiota; class Chlamydiia; order Chlamydiales; family Chlamydiaceae; genus Chlamydia; species Chlamydia caviae. The sequence goes on along the minus strand of NC_003361.3, from coordinate 571,028 downwards.
CTTCTAAAGATGCTGCGTTTAGATTTGTATTGCCTCTATTCCATATGTCATATCCCAATCCTGCTGCAGTCATTGGTAGACTTGCGCCCAGCTTCTCAAAAATACGTTGAGCTTCCTTAACAAGAGTTTCATCTTGTTCGTCACTTGTTTCAGCTAAGTCTCCCATTATTGTAATTGCACGCGCGCTATAAGGATCGATATGCTCATATAGTATATTGATAGCATTTTGAGGATCTGGCAGAGGGTTTCCTTCCGGGTCTAAATCATTGATGCGCATAAGTGCTTTTACTTCTGGATTTCTATCACCATGCACAAACACTAGGGCTCCGAGAACGTTCCCAGAGTTCAACATTTCAAGAACCATCATTTTGTCTTCTTCAGATATCCTTAATGCCTGTACTGACCCCACGATATTCGAGGCGAGGTTCTGATTACATAGACACCATCCTGAAAGCAATACGTTGAAAGTGACTAGAGATGCTGTGTAGGCAACCAACTGCTCTTCTTGCGTCCGTAATGACAGATTCGACATCTTCAACACTCGAATAACATCCAATAATTTCTCCAATTTTTCAGGATCTTTTAAAGCATCATGCAACCAAAAGGCACCGTAAATCTCGCTTGAAAATGCATCTTTCCCACTATAGGTAATAGATAGCACCGGGTGATTATCTCTACCGAAAATTGGCGGAGTAAACATCGATACTATTTCCCCAGTAGTTATAGGTATCTCTCCTTTTTTTACTTTATCCCAAAATCTCGCAATGCTCCCGCAGAAGTTAGAAAATGTTTTACAAGCAGTGTTGTGATCTTTTTTATATCTCGGATGTTTATCTATACCGGGATGAACACCTCTATCAGCAATATCGAGAAAGTGCAATAGACTGCTTTGAAATAGGGAATCCACGTCCATTTCTACGGATGGTCCTGCCGCAGCCGCAGGTTCTTCAGCAACACCACCTGGAGGCACCTCCTCCTGAACATGGGGAAGAACATCGGGAGCCTCTGCAGGCGCCTCTCCAGGAGAGGGCTCGAAAATTTCTGCCAACCGCTCTTCTGTAGGGGCGACTGGAGGTGTAGGTGTAGAAACTGGCGGCAGAGTCGGTGTAGGAGCTAGCGAAGGGGGGCGTATTGAAGATTCTTGAGTTGAGACCCTCGGAGCTCTAGTGCGGGTTCTCAAACCATATCTTGGAGGTTGTGTGATTTTTTGAGGCTCTATATTTCGTATTAAATCTAAAGAGAAGTTAGCAAATGCTTCGCGAAGTTCTGCGGAAGCTTCGGAAAGATCAAAAAGTACTTTTCTGATTTTGAGAAAATAAGAAGCAAAAAATATTAAAGACACCGCCGTAGCAACCACAAGTGTCAACCCCAATACTATGCTAAAGGCAATAGGAACCCCAGGAATCAATTGAAGAATCAAGATTGTCAATAATAAAACGGCTGCGACTACTGCCGAGATTAAGCTGACAATTTGACACTGCCTTATCTTACACGCGATATCTTTCTGCTTAGAGGTAATAGATAGCGATTCAGTAAGATCATTTAAACGGGGATTCAGATTGATTGTAGGCTGAGACATTTAATTTTACTCTAAAACAAACGAAGTAGTACTCTATTTTAATTGTTTAAAGATTTTAAAAAGTATAGTTTTTTATTTTTCTATGATTCTTCTATAAAGATTCTTGACAAATCTTACTGATTACTCACAAACTGACCATTGTTACCACTTAAGGAGTCTCGATTGTATGTCAAAGATACATGATTTGCTTGGCAATGACGCGGAAAATTTGTTGAAATATGAATGCAAATATATCCCTAAAGAAAGTCTTACCCTTCCCTCCCCTGACTTTGTTGATAAAGTTTTCTCTTATTCTGATAGAAACAATCTGGTATTAAAATCTTTGCAAGCTATGTTTGCTCATGGAAGGCTAGGAAATACCGGTTATCTTTCCATTCTCCCAGTAGATCAGGGCGTAGAACATACGGCAGGAGCCTCCTTTTCCCCAAATCCTATTTATTTTGATCCGGAAAACATTATCCGATTAGCTATAGAAGGTGGTTGCTCTGCCGTAGCTTCCTCTTATGGAGTTTTGAGCCTACTTTCACGAAAATATGCTCATAAAATTCCCTTTATGTTGAAGCTTAACCATAATGAGCTTCTATCTTACCCAACAACATATAATCAAATTTTCTTTAGCCAGGTAGAAAGTGCTTATAATATGGGTGCTGTTGCTGTAGGAGCAACTATTTATTTTGGTTCTGAAACATCTTCTCAAGAGATTGTCGCAGTCTCTCAAGCTTTTGCAAGAGCTAGGGAATTAGGCTTAGCCACAGTATTATGGTGTTATTTACGAAACTCGCATTTCGTGACCAATGGCGTAGATTATCATACAGCTGCAGATCTAACCGGTCAGGCAAACCATTTAGGAGCAACCTTGGGTGCTGATATCGTGAAACAGAAACTGCCCACATGTCAAGGAGGTTTTAAAGCTATCAAATTTAGTAAAACAGATGATAGAGTATACTCCGAACTCTCTTCAGATCATCCAATTGACCTCTGCCGTTACCAGGTACTAAACAGTTACTGCGGTAAGGTAGGTCTTATTAATTCGGGAGGCCCCTCGGGAAAAGATGATTTTGCAGAGGCAGCAAAAACCGCTGTGATTAACAAGCGAGCTGGAGGTATGGGATTAATTTTGGGAAGAAAAGCTTTTCAAAGACCTCTTACCGAAGGCATACAATTATTAAATTTGATTCAAGATATTTACTTAGACCCAAGTATTACAATAGCGTAATCTAATAGAAGGCTCTTATGCATACCCATTCAAAATCTTCAAAACCCCTGGGCACGTTTACTGTTGGGATGTTATCTCTAGCAGTAGTGATTAGTTTAAGGAACTTGCCCTTAACAGCCAAGCACGGCTTATCGACGCTTTTCTTTTATGCTCTTGCCGTGGGCTGTTTTATGATCCCCTACGCGCTTATTTCAGCCGAACTAGCATCTTTTAAACCTCAAGGAATCTATATCTGGACTCGCGATGCCTTGGGAAAATGGTGGGGATTCTTCTCTATATGGATGCAATGGTTCCATAATATGACTTGGTATCCAGCTATGCTGGCATTTATTGCAAGCACACTCGTGTATAAAATTAATCCAGAACTGGCCCATAACAAAGTCTATTTAGCAACTGTTATCCTTGCTGGCTTTTGGGGTTTGACCTTTTTTAATTTCTTTGGGATTAGTACATCAGCCCTTTTCAGTTCGGTCTGTGTTATCATAGGAACTTTAATTCCAGGAGCAATCTTAGTTACTCTAGCGATTTCCTGGATTGTCTCTGGAAATCCTATAGCCATTTCTCTTTCTTGGGGTGATCTACTCCCTGAATTTCATGGCATGTCCTCTTTTGTGTTGCTTTCAGGTATGCTTTTAGCCCTTTGTGGATTAGAAGCTAATGCCAATCTAGCCTCAGATATGGTCAACCCTAGAAAGAATTACCCTAAAGCTGTATTCATTGGAGCTGTTGCTACTTTAGCTATTTTGGTTTTAGGATCACTTTCTATAGCTATTGTTATTCCTAAAGAAGAAATCAGCCTGGTTTCCGGTCTTGTTAAAGCGTTTTCTCTATTTTTTGATAAGTACAATCTTTCTTGGATGACAAGCATTGTTGTTGTTATGACAATTGCTGGGTCTTTGGGAGAGCTTAATGCTTGGATGTTCGCAGGAACTAAGGGATTATTCGTATCTACACAAAACGATTGTCTTCCTAAAATGTTTAAAAAAGTAAACTCAAGGAACGTTCCTACGAACCTTATGCTATTTCAAGCAATTGTAGTTACTTTGTTTACTTTGCTATTCTTATGTTTGGATTCAGCAGATTTGGCCTATTGGATTCTTAGTGCTTTAAGCGTACAAATGTACTTAGCTATGTATATTTGTCTATTCATTGCTGGGCCTGTTCTTCGTATTAAAGAACCAAAAGCTCAACGTTTATACTCAGTTCCTGGGAAGTTTTTTGGTATCTGCGTACTTTCATTCTTAGGAATACTTTCCTGTATATTTGCCTTATGGATTAGCTTTTTACCTCCTCAAGAGGTCACACAGTTATCGGCAGCAGGTAAAATAGGTTATTCAACCTTCTTACTACTTGCTTTCTCTGTAAACTGTATGATACCTTTTGGCATCTACTATGCTCATAAGAAACTAATGAAATAAGTCTAATAAAAGCAGCTCCTTAAAAATATTTTAAGGACTGCTTTTCCCCATTTTCTAATCACACAAAATCCACATCTTTTCCCAAAAGAACATCTCCTAGAACAAAACAACGTCTATTCTTCGAATAAGTTGGGAAATAAAACTTCTAAGAAAGAGTTAGAAGAAATAACGCTGGTTACCTCTTCTATACTTACTCCCAGGTGATTTGCCATGACTTCGAGCTCTCTTCTATTCGCCATCCCCGCACTAAATAAGCCGGTAATCATCGGTTTAAATAAAGCTTTCCAATGAGCCATAGACATGGCTTTCGTGAGCAATCCCTGGATAAAACTTTGGTACTTAGAATGGCTATGAAGAAGCTCTATAAGTAAAAAAGGATTAGCAACTAGGCCGTAATAATTATCACGAACAAACTCACTTAAATTAAAAATTCCATTTAAATTTCTCGCTAGAGCAAATCTAAATTTCCAAGAAGAACATGCGGGTAAATTTAAGCAAAAAGTCATTCTTAAATTTAGATTATCTATAACGGAACGTAACAAAGGATCATTTTGTATATACCCATCGGAGTTCATACCGCGATGAATTTTATGGCATTCTGTTGCAGCTAATCCACGAAGAGATTCTTCTAGAAAATCAGAAAATCTATCACGCAACTCTGGGTCTGCTCTAGAAAACATTAAGTGAACGAAATTCCCACTTTCTAAATAAGATCGCACCTCTTCATTAAGAAGATCTGAATTGTAAGATTCTAGAATATTGATACAAGGCTCACCCACATACAAACCATAAAGCCAAAGATTAAACGACTGTAAAGCTTTACGAATATAGGCGAGGCCTCCTGGGCGGGCACGCCAAGATTCAGCAATTTCTATAAAGTTCTCAAGTAAGAAGCGATTGATATTAGGTTTTTCAAGAATAAGAACAATAAAGTCTACAAAAGAGTGCTGCATCAACAGCTCACTCCATGTTTGTAAACAATGACAAAGCGATGTCTCTTTTTCCCTAGAACTTAATGAAGGAATAAATAAGTCTTTTATCTCCTTAAGGACCCCCTGAATTAAGTTTCCTGATTCCTGACCACAATGCACTACAGCTTTCGTAAAGGTATTAGCGAAATTCATCAGAGACGTTTCCAAACTTTCTACTCGTGTAGAAATATTTTCCCTATAGGCAGGATTCTCACGATAAAATGTTCCAGAAATAAATACATGCTCAAGAGTTCCCTCAGATAAGCTAGGGATTTCCGTCTCTATAATCTGGTCAGAAACCGATAACTCTAGCAATGTTTGTAGAAAAGTTTGTTCCTCTGTCGAAAATTCCATCTCGTCAGGAAGAGTAATTTTTGGAAAAATCCTCTTTTCAGCATTTAAAATGAAAATGAGAACTAAACCTATCAAACATACTGACGTAGCAATGGCAGAAAAGCAAAGTAACGCCATTAAAGATGTGAGAACATTTGCTCCAACAAGTACTGCTCCTATAATGCCAATAACAACAATGATGGAAAAAAAGATGACCATAATCATGATATCTCTAGAAACACACCGCTTGTATCCTTGAGTATCTAAAGGCTGATCTGAGGAATCTTTTTTAGAATGTAAGTGCAGTATCGAAGAAATAAGAACCTTTACGAAATGAAGTGATCAAACAATTTGAGAAAAGCCGTTAACTGAAAAAGAAAAAGTTCAAAAATCCTGTAATTAAAAAGAATATCACCATCGACATAATATCATTTAGAGCAGTAACTATAGGTCCTGAAGCTAAAGCAGGGTCCACGCCCAATTTCACAAAGAAAAATGGTGAAAGAACTCCTAAAGTTGTAGCCGTTAATGATGCTCCTAACACCCCAGCTGCTACAGTAACTCCTAACTGTAGTCCTCCTCCAGCGAAAAGGTTTATCCCTATGAATCCCATAAGGTAAACGACGATACCGCAAAGAATACCCAAAGCAACACCTGTTAATAAACCGATGCTCATCTCTTTAAAGATGGTTTCCCTACGGCGCCCGAAAGAAAGGGTCCCGGTAGCCATACTTCTGACTAAAATCGTGCTACATTGAACACCGACATTTCCAGACATCCCATTAATTAAAGGAATGAAGAAAATAACAAGAGCTAGTAATGACGGGGCAATTTTCTGAAAATATGCCATGACCGAAGCACTAACCAATCCAGCACAAAGAGTAACTAATAGCCAAGGGGCTCTGAGTAAAAATCTTTGAACAACATGACAGCTATGATATCCCACATCTTCTGTAGTTCCAGCCATACGCGCTATTGTTTCATCAGCAATATCTTCAATAGCCTCTACAACATCTTCGTAAGTAATAGCACCTATTAAGAAATTCTCTTCGTCAACAACAGGTAAAGCAGCTATCTTATAGCGTTCTACTAAGTCAACAACCTCTTCTCGAGTAGCATCGGGCAATACTTTATGCTCTACCTGATGCATAATCTGCTTTAGAGACATCTCAGGAGGATTAATTATTAAACTTCTATCAGTAACAACACCTTGAAGCTCCCCTTTAAAATCTAAAACGAAAACAAGACGGGTTAAATCTATTCCAGGATTATTCCTAATACACGCAGAAACATCCTTTACGGTAGTTTCCATCAAAAATGCGAAAAACTCATTAGTCATAAGTCTTCCTGCAGTATTGCGGCCATGTTTCTGTAAATCGCGAATTTTTAATGACTTCTTAGAATCTATCAATTCTAAGATTCTACGATAACGCCGATCAGGAATATCATCTAATACCCATACAGCTTCGTCAGGAGGCATCTGATCAATGAGCGCACAGACTTCTATATCAGTTAATTTACGGAAAATAGCCCAGCGAGAAGCTGAATCCGTATTAATAATAAAAGCTACTCGAGATGCAATACATGAAAGATTTTTATAAAGAATCGCACGAGAATCTGGGGGAAGACAAGAAACCGCATAAGCTAAATCTATAGGATTATACTCACTAACAATTTTGGAGAGATCGTGGGAATGTATATCCGCAGACAAACAGGTAAACGCTTTCTCCAACTTAAAACTTAGCTCATCATCCAAATGGCTAGTTTTTGAATCCATTAAGTTTCCGGAACCAAGAGCCGCATCTAGTTTCTCTTCGCCTCTGTTTTGTTCGCCCACCATAGTTTACCTCTTTGATTAGCTACAACTTCATGAAACGCATGTCCAGCTCGTAAATTTGCTAAACAGGGATCATTCAGCCATCGCGATTCTGTAATTTTAAAACCAAAATCTACAGAACGCATTACCATAGCCCAAGCTTGACCAATTTCTTTTTTCACAGCATAGAACTTACCTAAAGTATAGTAAGCCTCACTACATCCTAAAGCAATTGCCCGTTCTAAGTATACCCTAACTAATTCCTCGGATTCCGAACAACGCCGTTTCCAAAATAGAAATAACCAGGCCTCTCCTAACAAAAGTAATAAATCCTCTTGATCAGGATATTCATCTATTAATGAATTTAAAATAACCAGAGCTTCTTCAACTAGAGCCTCATCTTGCAATAGTTTCCCTTTTCCTAAAAGAGTAGAAGCAAGAATAATCTTAGCTCTAAAAGACTGTCTCTCCTCATCTATATTGGATATTAAGGCATAGGCCTCATCATAATAATCTTGAGATTCTTGAAGATCTGCCAATAAATAGCACGAATGTCCCCACAATTCCAAGATCTCTATTCGATGGGAAAGATTCCAGGCTTTACGATAATATAATAAAGATTCTTCTAAATAAATTTCCTTATAAGCAAGATCTGTCGTCGCCTCAGCCAAACACTTTAAGGCAAGACCTCGATCACTCCAAAATAAAAATACCTCAGGACGTAAAGAACACAATCTTTTCACTACATCCACAGCTTTCTGAAGCAACCTTACATTTCTTTTCCTCACTCCCCAGGCAAAATACACATCGAATAATTTCTGCCAACTATTGACATTTTCTGCGTCCCATTCAATGCAAGATTTGAAACATGAAGCTGAAGCAGCGAAATTAGCATCATCACTAAAATATAAAGCAGAGCAAAGCTGCACCTCGCCTAAAGCTTGAATCAAATGAGAGTTTCCTGGGAAAGCCCTCATAGCAGCAATTAGTCTCGTTCGGCTTTCTCTAAATAAATTTGGCTCATCTAAATATAACCCTAATACAGCTATACCATTAGCTAATAATGCGGAAAGAATAACTGGGTCCGCGCCTTTCTTCTGAGCTGAAGTCAGCTTATCCAAACCCATTTCTATATGCTTCATGTTGCTATTAAGCCAACCGGAACGAATTAATAATTCCCCCCATAAAACCCACAACTCCGCAATATGAGGAAATGCCTGAATCGTTTCATACAGTACCCTAGTTGCATCATAGAAATGCTCTTTCTCATAAGTAACATTAAATAATCTTACGACAGCCAGAGCATAGCTATAGCGATAATTTTCATAAGCAAAGTTATCAATATGACGATTGAAACTCAAGAAAATAGCCTTAGATAAATGGTCTATTGCTTGCTGTAAATAAGAAGACTTCCCTAACTCCAATCCAAGGATTTGTAGACATTCGGCATAATCTGCATGAGCGCCTGCTCGATTGGGAAGTAAACTTAACACTTTAGAAAAAGACTGACAACTACGTACAAGAGCTTCTTTCTCCCTATTCTTATAGTATAGTGTTAGAAACGTCTTCCCTATAGCTTCATATACATAGGCGGTAGCTGAATGAGAAACCTCCTCATGTTTTCCACCATGACAAAAATGTTCCCAGCCTAATTTATTATCCAAATGAGGATGAAGCTTAAGCAACTGCTCCATCACATCAAAATCTTTAACAATACGCTCGAGAAAAGCCACATCTTTAGTTAAAGAAAATAATTCGAAATTTGCACATATTTTAGCAGAACATAAAGACAATCTGTCGGAAGAACTTATCCCCAACTTTTTGAATAAGACATCTATGTAAGATAAAGTATCAATCAAAATTTGAGAGTTTTTCTTATCAATACCATACTTCATTCCATAGAAAATGACTCGCTTCACTATCACAACGTGATCACGAGTAAGCATTAATAAACTCTCAGACAAAGATAGATATCCCTCGCTAATATCAGAACTCCCCTCCAGGTTTATTAACTCAGACATGAGAAAATCTAAGCGTGCTTCAGAGCAACCGAATTCATCGAATAGATCCGATTCCTCATGGAAATTTTCAGAAGAAATGAAAGGTAAGGATGATCCCATCTTGTGACTTCTATACTGTCATTTTCTTTTCCTCATATAACTTAGAGGATGGTCTAAAAGATTGAGGTTCTATCCCTCAATAAAGAGGGATAATCTCAGATAATATACTATTATTTAAGATTTTCTGAGACGAAAAGCTGAAAATTTCAAAATGATATATTTAAGATATTAAATATAAAAACGCCTAACAGAAAAACTTTTAGACCAGTTTAGCGTATTTAAGTTTTTCATCAAAAATATTTTATATGAGAATACTAAAAGAAAACCGCTCTGTATAGCACGTTAAGACGCTGCACTTTTATCACTAGCTTCCACTTTATCGTTCTCATCACCCTCTGGAGTTGAAGCAGTAACAACGGCTATTCCAGGATAAACGGGGAGGTGCGCATCGGGATAGTATTGAACAGAAGTATGAGCTCCAGAAACAATATGACCATCTTTAAATAGGAACATAGAAATTGGTTGGAAACATCCAATGAGATAGTAACTAAACTGTCCCAAGCCTTGGCGCGACCCTCCACCTTCGAACTGGAAATTATGCTGAGGAACTGCCAACCATATTCCACGGGAACGAATAACTTCGTCATTCCAATCCCTTTCTACGCAAGCATAAGCAACACGACCGCCTAAAGGATTAAGCAACCCATAAAAAACCGTCATCATCGATGCCGTGCCGTAAAAAGGAGCCCTGAGCATATTAACCAAAGAACGCCCCATTTCCCTAACAATATCTTTGAAAACAAAACGGTCTTCTATAGATATATCCTTCTTAGAAAAGCACTGAATGACCATTTGCAAAAGTATATAAAAAGGAACCACAATAAATCTAATTAAGTTGTAGACCATCTTAACAAGAACAAGAAAAGGAGTGGCAATTAAGGGGAAAACACAAGTCGGGATTCTATAATCAACGCCTTCAGGATAATAATATACCAGTGCTACACCAGACTGAGTTTCATCTAAAGTTGATAAATCGATATGGCCCTCTTGAACCATCTCCTGGGCACCCTCTTTTTGCCCTTCCTTAGGTTTGGAATAATAACATACCGGCATAGGGGCCCAGATCCTATTGCCAAAAGGCTTGATTACTGTACCTGACAAGACATCTACTTTCTTGCTAATTCTATGTAGAATATACATTCCGCCCGTTAACAAAATGGTCGGAATAGCCACAGCCACTATAATCGACACCCATGTCATAACAAATGCTTGTAACTGTAAAGTACTAAGCAGCATTGCCAATAAAACTAGAGTTATCAATACAGATAGTGCTAATATAACAACACGCGTTTGACGATTTGCTTGATACTTTTGTAAATTCAAATGAGTACGGGAATTCTTCGTAACCTTAGTTTGGAAAGTATTCTTCCAATCCTCTTGATTAGGAAAATTACTAGACTTAACAGGGGTTAATTTTGCGTTAACCGCAGGCAAATTAAAACAAGACATGTTACACTTTTAAAAAGTTTTATTTTATTTCAATTTCAAAGAAAAGAAATTCTCGAATTACTATACTCTTATCACGCTTTTATTAAAAATTTTTAGTACCAATCATGAGAAAGAAAATCGCAAAATCGCATTACAATCTCCTATTGCTGGGAAGCATGTTCATAGGGTTGGCTCTAGCCTCCTTTAATTCCCCCTTAATATTTCAAAGCGCAGAGATCATATCAGGAATTTTTTTAAAACTGCTAAGGTTTTTAAGTCTTCCCCTAGTATTTTTTGCTATCGGGTCAACGATCACGTCTATCAAGAATTTTCAGACAATGTTGTCTCTAGGGAGAAAAATACTCTATTATACGCTACTCACTACAGTGATATCCGCTACAGTGGGTTTGGGATTATTTATTATTATTTACCCTGCCATGCCCTTAGAAGGGAGTTTAGAAACACCAGCAACGACATGCTCAACTGGCTACCTTAAGGTGTTGTCGGATACCATTCCTGGAAACATTCTAGAGCCGTTTATAGATAATAATGTTATTTCAGCTACATTTTTAGCGGTTATATTAGGAATCGCTTCCCTGTTCCTTCCTGAAAAAGAAAAGAATCTTACTCACAATCTGTTTTCAACATTCTTTTCTATACTTTTGAATATCGCTAAAGGCGTTCTTAAATTACTAGTTCCAGCTACACTAGCCTTCTCGATTCTCTTCTATAAAGAGGCTACACAAAATCAAGGGAACCTGGTTATCTTTAGTAAGTATCTGCTTTGCGTAGTAGGAGCTAACTTGATTCAAGGGCTTATTGTGTTACCATGGCTTTTGAAAGCAAATAAACTTTCCCCCTTAAACATTGCGAAAAGGATGTCTCCAGCATTAATCACAGCATTTTTTTCAAAATCCTCGGCCTCTACCCTTCCACTAACAATGGAATTAGCTGAAGAGGAACTCAAAATCAAACCCTCATTATCAAGGCTAGCTTTCCCCTTATGCTCCGTTATCAATATGAATGGCTGTGCCGCTTTTATTTTGATTACAGTGCTTTTTTTGGGAATATCCAACGGCATTAGCTTTTCTCTATTTTCAATGATTGGCTGGGTATTCATTGCGACTTTATGTGCAGTTGGAAATGCTGGCGTGCCTATGGGATGTTTTTTTCTTGCATCCTCATTAATTACTTCAATGCACATTCCTTTGCATTTGTTGGGCCTTATTCTGCCTTTCTACACTATATTAGATATGATCGAGACCTCATTAAATGTTTGGTCTGATTGCTGTGTGGTTAGTTTGACAGATAAACACTTTGCAAACAAATCTATTAAACTCGAGTAAACACCATGAGCAAAAATCAGACTCACTTTTCTTCTAGACTAGGCTTTATTTTCTCTATGATGGGGATAGCCGTTGGCGCAGGGAATATTTGGCGCTTCCCTAGAATCGCAGCGCAAAACGGTAATGGGGCCTTTATTTTAATTTGGCTCCTATTCCTATTTATATGGTCAATTCCTCTGATTATCATAGAACTTTCTCTAGGAAAACTAACTAAAAACGCCCCTATAGGCACGTTAATCAAAACGGCAGGACCAAAACGCGCGTGGTTAGGAGGCTTTGTCACTTTAGTAACAACATGTATTCTAGCTTACTACTCTAATATTGTTGGATGGGGTTTGAGTTATTTTTACTACTCAATCTCTGGTAAAATCTATGCTGGCAATAACTTTTGTCAGCTATGGGAAGCGCATTATCAAAGCTCCTTCCCTCTGTTATTTCACTTCCTGTCTCTATTTTTAGCCTATATGATCATCCGCAAAGGTATTGTACAAGGGATTGAAAAGTGTAATAAAATTCTTATCCCTTCGTTTTGCGTGTGTACCCTAGTACTACTTGTTAGAGCAGTTACACTTCCTAATGCAATGCAAGGAATCAAACAACTGTTTACTTTTGATTTTGCCTCGCTATCTAGTTACAAACTATGGATAGAAGCTCTAACACAAAATGCTTGGGATACAGGAGCTGGTTGGGGATTACTCCTAGTATATTCCGGATTTGCTTCAAAAAAAACCGGCGTAGTGAGTAACGGAGCCCTTACAGCGATATCAAATAATCTCGTCTCCTTAATCATGGGCATTATTGTATTTGCTACATGCGCTTCCCTAGATGTTCTAGGAACAACACAGTTACAACAAGGTGTTGGCTCCTCAAGCATAGGCATAGCTTTTATCTACCTGCCAGAACTGTTCACTAGAGTTCCTGGATCTGCCTACTTACCAGCTATTTTTAGTTCTATATTCTTCTTAGCCTTTGCTATGGCAGCTCTCTCGTCAATGATTTCAATGCTATTTTTGTTATCACAAACCCTTTCAGAATTTGGAATAAAAAAGCATGTAGCAGAGTACTCAGCCACCATTATAGCTTTTATTCTTGGTGTCCCCTCATCCTTAAGTCTTTCAGTATTCGCAAACCAAGACACTGTTTGGGGCATTGGATTAATTATTAACGGGCTTATTTTTATCTACGCCGCAACTAAGTACGGGCTGACACCTCTAAAAAAGAAAGTAATTAACGCTGTTCCCGGAGACATCCATCTCAATAAATCTTTTGATTCTATGGTAAAATATCTGCTTCCTATTGAAGGAATAATTTTACTTTGCTGGTATTTTTATGAAGGGCTTTTCCCTGAAGACGGGCATTGGTGGAATCCTATATCTGTATATAGTCTTTCTAGTTTGCTTTTGCAATGGTCTGCGGGATTAATTATTTTTAGATCATTAAATAAAAAACTATCTAAACGCTTTTCTTTATATAACTTAAAAAATTAAAAGCTTATATCTTGATATATTCTCTTCCTTAAGATATCGTATCTTAAGCTTTATTATTTTTCCCAAAGATAACTTAAGGAAGCATATGTCAACAACACCAGCATCTTCAGCAAGTCGAGACGTATTATTAGATGACGTTTTAATAGCTTTTAATAGAAAGCTAAATCTCGTAGAACAACAAGCGAAAGAACTTGAAACGAAAGTCAGTTTGGTAGACAGAACAGCTACTTTATCACTTACCACTGGCAATAATGTAGCCACGGATGTACTCCTTTTAAAAGATGAGGTTGCAGAACTAAAAGGATGTTTGTCTGCAGTTACGGATCTATTAATCCGCTCAGGCTCATCAAGAACACCTGGGGGTGCTCCTAATCCAGAAGGCACTAATTACCTAATAGGATGCACACCTCCTTCTCTTTGCGCTAAACTTACAGCGTTAGCGTTAACAATTATAGCCCTCATTGCTATCACAGTACTTGTTATCTGTATTGTTACTGTTTGCGGCGGTTTCCCCCTATTTATTTCCCTACTCAACATGTACACAGTTGGTGCTTGTATATCCTTACCGATCATTTCGTGTGCCGCAGTTTCAATGATGATTCTATGCTCACATTCTATTAACTCTTTATTAAGAAACAGGCCTGCGATCTATATGACTAACAATTTTCAAACAGAATCTTAATTATTACAAAAGAATATTTAGGAGAAACTAAGCATTATGACCTCTGTAAGAACCGATTTAACTCCAGGCGACACCTCACTCCAATCTTCTTTATTAAATCCGAGTGATCTCACAACACAACTATCCAACCTCCAGACTGTTCTCGCAGGGATACAACAACAACATCCTTTAAACGGTGGTTGGCCTCAGCATCATCCTACTGGCGCTGCAGATCAAAATTATCTCATGCGTCTGATGCAATCTCATATGGCAAGTACCGTATCAGCAGTATCTGAATTAAGAACCGAAGTCACTGCAATCAAGACAAAATTGCACGGGCTATCTACTCCAGCTAATGTTTGCAGCGGTCCTATGGCTCTAGCCGCTTTTCTTCTAGCTATATCTTTAGTTGCGATTATCATCATTGTTTTAGCCTCCTTAGGCCTTGCAGGCATACTACCTCAAGCTGCCGCTATCTTAGTGAATACAGCAAACTCTATATGGGCTATTGTTAGCGCTTCGATAGTCACTGTTATCTGCTTAATTAGCGTGCTATGCATAACGCTAATTCGACACCATAAACCCTTACCTATTGAAACTAGGCCTACCGGACATTAAAAAATAAATTTACGAATTTATTGTTTATTTAATCTCTCAGACTCACCTTGAAATTAATTATTTTCATCAGTTAATATATTATTTTCTTAGGTGGGTTTGTTATGCAAAAAGCCCTTCGTTTGCTACTCAATTTGCATCATGGAGAAGAGAGACGAGCACTTCTATTCCTGGTTTTAGGCTTAATCTGGGGAGTAGGCTGTTATGGATCTCTAGCTTTAAGTGAAGGGCTTTTTCTCGAGAATGTAGGAACTGAGGGCTTACCATCCATCTATCTTGGCTCCTCTTCTATTCTCTGCCTTTTATCTTCACTTATTCTTTACAATTTATTCAAAAAAAGAGTTTCACCCAAAACACTATTTTTAATCCCAATAACTAGTGTAATTGTGTGTAATCTTTATCTTCTCTGTTACGCAGCAACGTGTAGTGAAATCCCTCCAACTCCCCTGCTTATCTATCGTATGCTCTCTTGGAGCTTAATCATCTTAGCATATACAAATTTTTGGGGATTTGTGGACCAATTCTTCAATCTTCAGGATGCTAAAAGACACTTCAGCGTATTCAATGCTATTATATTTTTAGGAGATGCCATTGGTTCAGGGATAGTGAACCGCATCCAATACATAGGCGTAGAGAGAATTTTAATACTTTTTATAGTGATTCTATTCATTTGCTATCCTCTAGTCCATTATGTATCTAAATCGCTAAAAGAGCTATCAGAAGATCATGACCACTTTTTAGATACCGGCCACCCACCCTCTGTATCCAAAGCTTTTAAACTCTGTCTGAAAGATAGCTATACTTTCTATCTTCTCTGTTTTTATTTCTTAATGCAGTTGCTCGCTATCGCAACAGAATTCAATTACCTAAAAATCTTTGAAACACACTTTACTGACGGGAATACCTACGAACTTACAGCACATATCACTAAGTGGTCCTCCTGGATTTCCTTAACTAACATGTGTTTTGCTCTGTTTGCCTATAGTAGAATAGTTAAAAACATAGGCGTAAACAATATCATCCTATTTGCCCCCCTATGCTTCACTAACCTATTTCTCTGCTGGTCCTTCAAAACCTCAGTGGGAATTGCTACGATCGGGATGGTAGCTCGAGAAGGGCTTACTTATGCATTAGATGATAACAATCTACAGTTATTGATTTATGGTGTTCCAAATAGCATACGAAATCAAATTAGAATCACGATAGAGTGTTTTATCGAACCCATAGGAATGTTTGTATGGGCTCTAATGTGTTTTGCTATTTCCTACCAATACACCGTCTGTCTCATTATATCCGTGATTACAGTCGTCCTCGCCTGTTTACTACGTTCGTATTATGCACGGGCTATCCTAAGAAACTTATCTTCTCAAGCTATCCATTTAAAAAAGACTATGCTCGAATGGATAAAAGCTATGACTTCAAAAGAGAAGAGGCAAATTGAACTTTTACTACTTACACACCTGAAGCACCAGCAGGAACGCCATCAAATATTTGCCTTCCAATATCTATTAAATTTAGGAAGTCGTAGTGTACTTCCCAGCTTATTAGCTCATATGAATAAGCTAAGCTTGCCTAGCAAGCTAAAAACTATGGAGATGTTAAAGAATAGCCTTTGGGCTCGCGACTTCCTTACTTTAGAGCTTCTAAAGCGTTGGTCATCAACAACACCACATCCTTCAATAGCCATAGGCATTCATCTCTATTTTGCAGAACACGATTTGTTGCGCATATCTGATATTGCTGAAGATCTTTATGATGAGCCAGGTGACAGACTTTTAGCAGCGATTCTTACAGTGCGCCGTCAGGAAATGAGTGGGCAATATCGTGATGTTGCAGATTCACGACTCAAAGAACTTCTGAGCTCTAAAGATCATCGCGTGGTAGCTATCGGTCTTACTATTTTAACTTTAGAAAGAAATCCTGATAATTTCCCTATTTTAGTTGAGTTTCTGGATAACACTAATAACGAGATTTTTGTTCAAGCATGCAAAGCACTACAAGCATCTGTAAAGGCTATTCACAGGCCCTACTGCAAAAAACTCATACAAATCCTAAAACAAAATGTTCATAACGATCAGGCTTGCTACTATCTACTGAAAATAATCGGAGTCATCTTAGACGCTTCATTAGTAAAAGACTTTGTTACCACTACAGCATTATTAAAAAGCGCTTCGAGAAAATATGCTGAGTCTATAATTGTAGAGCTTCCTAAAGAAACCGCGAATTCACTCCTACAGATTCTTTCCGACAACAGCATCCATAACCGCTGTCGCATTCTTGCTGCAAAAGCCCTATGTAAAATTGATAATAAATTATTCAAAAAGAATGCATATAAAATCGTAAAATCTAAGGCCCTGAAAGCAATTTTTTATGATTATCATAAAAATTATATTCAAAAATCCTATCCTAAATACAATCTCAGCCTATTAGTTAATACTTTGGAATCTAACTACCAATCGGAAGTTAACTTCATGTTTGAGTTTTTAGGGATCTTAGGATCTGTGGAACATTCGGATATTCTAATAAGAGCTTTAACGGGGAAAAATAAAAAAGCAAAAGCTCAAGCTTTAGAATCTCTAGAGAAAAACTGCGAAGATTACCTATTTTCTCTGCTTGATCCATTCATTAACAATACAGAAAGACGCAGTGAAAAATACTACCTCAAATGCGGTGTTATTCCTTTAACTTTAAAAGAGTTATTAAATATGATGGAAAATTCTCCTTCGTATTTAAGTAAACTCACATCGAGACAGTTAAAGGAAGAATTAGCAAGCTGTGACGCTGATTTTCAACCAGCACCGCCGTATTCGACTTTAGATGAAGAGTATGACCATTATAATAAAGACGACTCTGACAGTCTAGTTCCCTTCTTTACTATTTAGCCAGGAGTCTCCTGATGAATCTAATTGACCGCGCCTTTCTTCTAAAAAAAAATCCTATTTTTAGTTCTTTAGATATGGATGTTCTCCTAGCTATTTCAGATAAAACTGAAATTATGATTTTTAAGCCGGGAGTAAAGATATTTTCTAAAGAAGAGCCCAGCTTCAGTCTGTATATTATAATAGAAGGCTATGTCAAAATTACTGATAACAATTCTTCGTTATCAATTACAATTTCATCACAAGATTGTTTCGGAGAGGAAAGCTTATTCAGCAATAAGCTTCGAGAATATAACGCCGAAGCTATAACTCAAGTACGAACTTTGATCTTAAGCAAAGGACAATTTCTTAGTATTGTTGAAGAATGTCCCTCTGTTGCACTCTCACTTTTAGAACTCTACGCCAAGCAAATCACCTTTAGACACCCCTCATCATAGAAGAAAATCTAACACTGTTTTGAAAAATAAACGTAAAAAAATAGAAGAAATGGTGCGCTATTTTAGTGAAAAGATGATGCACTAAGGATACAAACGCACCCTAAAATTTGTAATATTACTAACCCTGACGAGTCTTAATATATGTGATAACGTCGCCTACAGTACGTAATTGCTCTGCATCTTGCTCTGAAATTTCAAAGTTGAACTTTTCCTCCAAAGTCATGATCAACTCTGTCAAGTCTAAACTATCAGCGTTAAGATCTTCGATAAATGAAGAATTTTCATTTACTTCACTCGCATCTACGCCAAGCTGCTCAACAATAATTGACTTTACATCATCTTCTAAACTCATTGCTATATCCTTATGTTTTATCTAAACAATTATCTAAAATTTCCTGAAAAAGAGAAGAACAACTAATATCACAAAAATCTAATTTTTCAATATAGATCGTTTGCAATCTATTTAGTACGCCATGCCTCCATCAACACTCAGAACCTGAGATGTTACATAAGAAGATAGGGGGGAGGCAAGAAATAGCGCCGCATTGGCAATTTCTTCTGGGGAACCCATTCTTCCCATAGGAACATTTTTTAACCATTCTGTTTTTAAATTATCATTTAACACCTTAGTCATATCGGTATCGATACATCCTGGAGCTATACAGTTCACTCGAACATTTCTTGCGGCAACTTCCTTAGCTAAAGCTCTACTAAACCCTATAATACCAGCTTTTGCAGCGGCATAGTTAGTTTGTCCTGGACTACCCATTAAACCAACAATAGAACTAATGTTGATTATGGAACCAGAACGAGCTTTAATCATAGAACGAATTACGGCCGAACACACGTAATACAAAGAATTTAAATTCGTATTAATAACAGAAGACCATTCTTCTTCAGACATACGCATCAAAAGATTATCTCGAGTAATTCCTGCGTTATTCACTAAAATATCAACACTACCATGTGCTGAAATAAAATTCTGAGCAGCATCTTTTACAGATTCGTTATTACTAACATCAACCTTAGCAAAAGTCGCTGGCCGTCCTATTCTGGATAACTCTTCAGCGGCTTTTTTGCCACCCTCATCATTTATTCCCCATATTTCAATATCAGCACCTTGCTCAATAAAAAGCTTAGCTATGGCAAATCCTATACCCCTAGATCCTCCTGTAACGATCGCTTTTTTCCCCAACAATACATTATTCATATATCTATAGCTCCGCTAAAAAATTATTGATGCTTTCTACTGTACCTAAACTTTTAATGGGTTTTTTTAACCCTATGGAACGATTCAAGCCTGCAAGAACCTTGCCTGGGCCTATTTCTAAAAATTCATCAACTTCTAAATCTATCTTAGAACAACTTTGATACCATAATGTAGGAGAAGTCATCTGTTTTACTAAACACTGACGAATTTCATCATTGTTTGTTAAAAAATCTGCCACGACATTCGATACAAATGGCACTTCAGAACTATTCATATCTAAATTATGTAAATAAGGAGATAGTTCATCTTCTGCTGTTTGCATCAATGGCGTATGAAAAGCACCAAATACTTTTAATAAAATCGCTCGTTTTGCTCCTAAATCTGTAAACAAAGCTACAGCTTCTTCTATTTTTTCTCGCAAACCTGCAATCACAAGTTGTTTAGGAGCATTGTAGTTAGCAACCCAAATACCCTCTCCTAAACTTTCCAGATTTTGTTCAACAACATCTGCAGTCAATCCAAGAATCGCAGCCATAGCTCCAGGACTTTGTTGGCAAGCTTGATTCATAAACTGCGCACGTTTGCTAATGATATTAAAACCATCGATCGGAGAAATACGCCCAGAAGCAACTAAAGCAGTATATTCCCCTAAACTTAGTCCAGAAACTGCAGCGGGTGTTATAGAAGTCCGTGAAGCTAGAATTTTTACTACAGCCAAACTATGTAGATATATAGCTAATTGGCTGTATGCTGTTTCAAGAAGTTTTTCTTCGGGACCGTCGAACATGATTGAAGACAAAGAAAATCCCAATGTTTCATCAGCCAAAGAAAACACTTCAGCAGCTTCTGGATAATTTTCTACTAAATCTTTACCCATGCCAACATATTGGCTACCTTGGCCTGGAAATAAGAATCCTATTTTTTTCGTCATGAATTAACCTTCCACCTGTCGTAAAACAACTGCTCCCCAAGATAATCCGCCTCCAAAAGCAACTAGGAGTAAATACTCTCCAGAATTAATCACATGTAATTGCAATAATTCATCTAGAGCTATGCACACAGAAGAAGCTGCTGTATTTCCATACTTCGATAAAGTTTTAAACACTTTAGATTCATCTATTTCAAAACGTTTAGCTATAGCATCAATGATTCTTTCATTAGCTTGATGTGGGACCAGCCAATCTATATCACCCTCCGCAAGACCCGCCTCAGCTATACATATTTTAGCAGCCGATTCCATACGTCTTACCGCGTGTTTAAACACTTCTTTACCTTCCATGTAAATAAAGTGTTTACCTTCTGCTACAGTCTCTGGGGAAGCTGGAAGCCTGCTTCCTCCAGCGGGAAGACTAAGGAGATCAGCGACACTTCCATCAGCCCCTAAATTCACATTAGTGATTTCTAAAGCTCCGGGACGACTCTCTCCTACAACACAGGCAGAACCTCCATCACCAAAAAGCACGCAAGTATTTCTATCTTCATAATTTACGAAGGAAGAGAGTTTGTCTGCTGCAATAAGCAAAACATTATTATAAGCTCCCGATTCAACAAGAGCTTTAGCTACTGACAGACCGTATAAATAGCCAGTACACGCAGCCATACAGTCAAATGCTGGAACTTCCTTTATTCCCAAATAAGCTTGGGCTAAGGCTGCACTGGAAGGGAAAATATAATCAGGAGCTGAGGTGGAAAAAATAATACATTCTATTTGATCTTTAGTAAGACCAGCTTTTTCAA
This sequence comes from Chlamydia caviae GPIC, assembly GCF_000007605.1. Lineage (NCBI taxonomy): Bacteria > Pseudomonadati > Chlamydiota > Chlamydiia > Chlamydiales > Chlamydiaceae > Chlamydia > Chlamydia caviae. The sequence goes on along the minus strand of NC_003361.3, from coordinate 549,775 downwards.
TCGCCTTCTCCGCTGCTTTAGCACCCATAATAGAGGCATATTCACCTGGTGCCGCAATACGCCTTTCCTTGATTCCGGTTCTTGTTACTATCCATTCATCAGAAGTGTCTACCATCTGTTCAAGATCAGAATTAGATAGGATTTTTTCGGGTAGATAAGAACCCGTAGCCCAAATAGATGCCTTTCTTATTTTTTTCACACACAACCATAAATAAAGAAAAAAGCTAGTATACTATTCAAAGAGTTTATACCCTAACTTTTATTTTAGGTATTCAAGTCCTTTCTGAACTCCCAAGAAAAACAAAAAATATAGATAAGTTCTACAATGTTAAAATATCCAGATTATTTATCTAAATTAATCTCTCTTCTTAGAAAACTTCCAGGAATAGGATTTAAAACAGCAGAAAAGTTAGCCTTTGAGCTGTTGGATTGGGATCAAGATCAGTTAGAAGCTATGGGACAAGCTTTTTCGGAAGTATCTGCCGCGCGTAGTCATTGTTCGACCTGTTTTTGTTTAAAAAATCTTCCCGAAAGCAATTGTGAATTTTGTCAAAACAATCGCGACACCTCCACACTATGCATCGTAGCCACCCCTAAAGATATTTTTTCTTTAGAACGCTCTCAAATTTTCAAAGGTCATTATTATGTCTTAGGAACACTGTTATCCCCGATAACAGGAAAACATATTGATGTGGAAAGAATAGGGTTATTGAAACAACGTATAGAATTTTTAAAACCACAAGAAATTATTCTAGCCTTAGATGCCACTCTGGAAGGAGATGCTACTGCTCTTTTTTTGAAACAAGAATTAGCATTTTCTTCAGCCTCTATTTCTCGTTTAGCCCTAGGTTTGCCCATAGGATTATCTTTTGATTACGTAGACTCGGGAACCCTGGCCAGAGCGTTTTCTGGGAGGAATCCATATTAAACTTGAAATAAAATTGTTCTATTTTTAATTTTTTTTGCCATAAAAACATAAGTTCTTTAGAAGCACTGCAAATCTTCAAGATAGTAAGATCTTGTTAAAAAACATCCTACTCCTTATTTTTGTGCTTACTTCAATAAACAAGTTTTTCTGTCCTAGGGGAAATTCTTTCGAATGTTCATGATACGAAATAAAGTTATTCTGCGGTTTACTGTTTTGGCGCTAATCCAAGTCCCATTGGCCCTATCAGCTTCAGAAACAGTTAAGGAAGGATATACACTAGTTGAATCCATTACGATTACAACTGAAGGTGAAAATTCTTTAAACAAGCATCCACTACCGAAATTAAAGACAAAAAGTGGTGCTTTGTTTTCTCAAGCAGACTTTGACGAAGATCTACGAAATCTATCTAAAGAATATGATAAAGTAGAGCCGAAAGTTGATTTTTCCAACGGCAAGACTACAATCTCTTTGGTTCTTGTTGCCAAGCCTTGCATTAGAAAAGTTTGCATTACAGGGAACGAAGTTGTCCCCAATCATAAGATTCTTAAAACTCTGCAAGTCTACGAAAATGATGTATTCGATAGAGAAAAGTTTTTAAAAAACTTTGATGAACTCAGAGTCTACTATCTTAAGCGCGGTTATTTTGACTCTAATTTATCCTATGACTTAGATCATAATGAACACCTAGGTTACATTGACATAACTGTTCGGATTCAAGAAGGTCCTTGTGGTAAAATCAAAAAGCTAGAGATCTGCGGCCTTAACAGATGTGAAAAGTCTGATGTCAAAGAACTCATCCTTACTAAACAACATTCCAAAACCACTAGCTGGTTTACAGGAAGTGGTCTGTATCATCCAGATATTGTTGAACAAGACTCGTTTGCCATTACTAATTACCTACACAATTTGGGTTATGCAGACGCAACAGTTACTCCAAGACGTGAAATTGATGAGTGTGGGAATATCATACTCTATATGGATGTAGACAAAGGTCCTCTTTATACCTTAGGACACGTTCATATTGAAGGATTTAATGTATTGCCTAGACGGCTTATAGAAAAACAATTGGCTGCGGGTCCTAACGATATTTATTGTCCTGAAAACATATGGAGCGGTGCCCAGAAAATTAAGAATACCTACGCTAAGTACGGGTACATCAATACGAATGTTGACGTAACATTTTCTCCTCATGCATCGCGTTCTGTTTATGATGTAACTTACAAAGTAAGTGAAGGCTCTCCTTATAAGGTTGGTTTAATCAAAATCACAGGAAACACTCATACAAAACATGATGTTATCCTACACGAAACTAGTCTATTCCCCGGAGATACTTTTAATAGATTAAAACTGGAGGATACAGAACACCGTTTAAGAAATACGGGTTATTTCCAAAGTGTCAGTGTTTATACAGTACGTTCTCAATTAGATCCCCTGGATAATTCCGAAGAATATCGTGATATCTTCATAGATGTTAAAGAAACTACAACAGGTAATCTAGGACTATTCCTAGGATTTAGCTCCCTAGACAATTTGTTTGGAGGAGTCGAACTTTCTGAAAGTAATTTCGATCTTCTAGGCGTTAGACACTTATTCTCTAAAGGATTTAAATGCTTGAGAGGTGGTGGAGAATACCTATTCCTAAAAGCTAATTTTGGGGATAAGGTTACTGATTATACTATTAAATGGACTAAACCCCACTTTTTAAACACACCATGGATCCTAGGTGTAGAACTGGACAAATCTATCAACAAAGCCCTTTCTAAGGACTATTCTGTTGAGACTTATGGCGGAAATGTCAGCACTACATACATCTTAAATCAACAATTAAAGTACGGAATCTATTACCGCGGCACTCAAACAAGTTTGCACAAAAAGAAAAGAAACCTATCAGGACCAGATCTTGCTGCTAATAAAGGTTTCGTGTCTGCCGCTGGTGTGAACTTAAATTACGATTCTGTAAACAATCCTAGAAATCCTACGACAGGAATACGTAGTGGTGTAAACTTTGAAGTTTCCGGTCTCGGTGGTACATATCATTTTACAAAACTCTCTATAAACAGTTCGATATACCGAAAACTGACAAGAAAAGGAGTTTTGAAAATTAAAGGAGAAGCCCAGTTTCTTAAACCCTTTGGGAATACAACTATAGAAGGTATTCCTATTAGCGAACGCTTCTTCTTGGGTGGAGAAACTACTGTACGTGGATACAAGCCATTTATCATTGGTCCCAAGTTCTCCCCCACAGAACCTCAAGGGGGTCTATCTTCTCTCTTGCTTTCTGAAGAGTTTCAATATCCTCTGATTAATCAGCCTAACGTTAGCGCTTTTGTCTTCCTAGACTCAGGATTTATTGGGCTTAAGGAATACACTATCCGATTGAAAGATCTTTGTGGTAGTGCAGGATTTGGTCTACGCTTCGACGTAATGAACAACGTTCCTGTTATGTTAGGGTTTGGCTGGCCATTCCGTCCCACAGAAATGTTTGAAGGAGAAAAGATCGACGTTTCACAACGATTCTTCTTTGCTTTAGGAGGCGTCTTCTAAATATAGCTAAGAAAGAAAGTATACGAAACTCCAAATCTTTGGTTGTCTTCAGAGAGGGCTTTTGCTAATCTAAAAGTTCTTCATCTCTTAGATTTTATAAAGGTTAATATGAAAAAATCACTATGCTCAGTCTTTTTAACTTTACTAACTTTAGCAGGTGCACAGCACGTTTGTGCTGATGAAAGCTCTCTTGAGGGAGGCTTAGGCGTTGTTAGCTTGAAACGTTGTTTAGAAGAATCTGCTTTTGGGAAAAAAGAAACAGAAGAACTGGAAAATATGAAGCAGCAGTTCTCAAAAAATTCCGAAAAAATGGAAGAAGAGCTGACAGCACTTTATAATAAATTACAAGACGAAGACTACATGGAGAGTCTTTCAACTTCTGCTTCTGATGAATTGAGAAAAAAGTTTGAAAGCCTTTCTGGAGAGTATAACGCTTTACAGTCTCAATATTACCAAACATTGAACCAAAGCAATATGAAAAGGGTTCAGAAACTCATACAAGAAGTAAAAAAAGCTTCTGAAGTATTGCGCGTGAAGGAAGGTTTATCAGCTATTTTAAATGATGAAATAGTTCTATCGATCGCTTCTAGTGCTGATAAAACTAATGAAATTATCAAAATTCTTGATGAATCTTTCGAAAATAATTAAGATACATCAAGAACCAAGGAGTTTTGTATGCCTCAGAAACTGGTCTATACTCTTCAAGAGTTAGCAGACTTATTAAAAGTTGAAGTTCAAGGAAATACAGAAACTCCTATTTCTGGTGTTGAGGAAATAAGTGAAGCTCAAGCTCATCACATTACCTTCTTAGACAATGAAAAGTATTCGCGTTTTATAAAAATCACCGAAGCTGGAGCTATCATTCTATCAAAAGCTCAAGCCCAAAAATATGGTCATTTAAATAAGAACTTTCTTGTAGTCTCTGAATTTCCATCAATAGCTTTCCAGAAATGTATAGAGTTATTCATTCCTCCCGTTGAGTCAGGATTTCCTGGCATTCACCCTACAGCTGTTATTCATCCTACAGCACATATTGGTAAAGATGTTTGCATAGAACCGTATGCTGTTATAGGCCAACACGCCCATATTGGAGATTCTTCATATATTGGAGCAGGAAGTATTGTAGGGGCGTATTCAATTCTTGGAGAAAATTGCCTTATTCATCCTAAAGTAGTTATTCGTGAACGTGTCGAGATAGGAAAACGTGTTATTGTTCAGCCCGGAGCTGTCATTGGCTCTTGTGGTTTCGGCTACATAACTAACGCTTTTGGTCGTCACAAACACCTAAAGCACCTTGGCAAGGTAATCATCGAAGATGATGTCGAAATAGGAGCGAATACTACAATAGATAGAGGCCGTTTCAAAAACAGCGTCATATGTGAAGGCACAAAAATCGACAATCAAGTTCAAATAGCCCATCACGTAGAGATTGGGAAACACAGTATGATTGTTGCTCAGGCAGGAATCGCTGGTTCTACAAAAATTGGTAACCACGTTATCATTGGAGGGCAAACAGGAATTACAGGTCATATTTCAATAACAGATCATGTAATTATGATGGCGCAAACAGGGGTAACGAAATCTATTTCTTCCCCAGGAATCTATGGAGGAGCTCCAGCACGTCCTTATCAAGAGATTCACCGTCAGGTTGCAAAAATCCGTGGTCTACCTAAATTAGAAGAACGTTTAGGAATGTTGGAAGAAAAAATCAAAGGGTTATCTGTAAGATCCGAAGAAGCACAAGTAACCCCTTAATTAGGTTATATATTCATCGTTTGAAATCGTCTTTTCAACGTTAATATTTTTATTACGCTTTTATTAACGATGGCAGGACTAATTTTTCCTGCAGAAATTAACTGAGTTAGGGTCTTTATCCCTTCTCTAAGCTCTTTAAGACTAGAGAAGGTAAAACACTCAACTCCGCAATTTAATGTTTTAATTGTGTTTTTGATATTTCCAAGAGTGGAACATCCCATAAATTTCACACTAGAAAAGTCCACATCTATGGCTAATCCCCGAATAGTATTTGCTAAGCTATAGCGTAAAGCTATGGGACTAGGTGTGGTTGTTGTAGAAGAGTAATCGCAATGATGTAATTTTCCTTGTATACACCCTGCCTGTTTTAGTCCCCTGATCAACTCTGAATAATTAGTCAAATCCATGCTGACGATTTCTTTAAAAATTAAAGAAACAGCCACCCCATATTCTTTAAGTAGCGTCCCTATACTAACTCCCAAAGCATATGGGTTTGTACAATCCATCAAAGATAAATCCCTATAAGATAAATAAAACTGCAAACTGTGGGATACAGAGCATCCTAAAAGTAAGGAAATTGTCTGAGATTTATTGAAATCACAAATATATCTACATTGCTTTTCAAAAGGACCGCAGGAAAATAAAATACCACCTAAACCATAGCTTTGTTCAAGTTGATCAACGGTTGTTCTAAAATCGTCCCATTCTAAACCGCAAGAAGGAACATAAAAAAATAATTGCGCTCATTTTCTATCCATTGAGGTAAGCATCGAAAATAGCTCTTTAGTCTCCTCTAACTCCTCATTTTTATAGGGCATCCACTGGGTTTTTTTAAAATAATTACTGGCAGCCTCTCTCCCCCGTTGGAACTCTTGAGCTGAGGCAACCACACGCTTAGTTATAGTTAATAGTTTTTTCTTTAATTCATTATCTTTATTATTGTTGTCATCATGAGAATTTGGATCTCTCATAACACCATCTATCTGTTCCACATAAAAATGATTCTGACGATTTAGTCTGCTAAAAACGTCCATGTGTCCACAGTCCTTTTACTTCTTGGTCGGAAATATACAAATGGGAAGATATTAAAGATTTTTCTTTTTTTAAAAAACTTAATTACTTTTTTGGTCTTGTATTTTCAAATCCATGACTTTATAATGGGGTGAACTTAATCCTTGACGCAACTCTCGTATCAAGATATGCCCAACTCCTCTCATTACAATATCGCCTCTAAGGAATCTGACGAGGCTACTATAAAAAATATTGTTGATATATACGGCGTGAGCCGCTGTCTAGAATTCATAAAAAATATGTTGTTGATTCGTGAGTTTGAAACTCGTGGCGAAGAAGCATATCTAGAAGGATTAGTCGGTGGTTTTTACCACTCCTACAGTGGTCAAGAAGCCGTTGCTACTGCAACACTAGCTAACACAGGATTGGATCAATGGTTTTTCTCGTCCTACCGCTGTCATGCTTTAGCCATATTACTAAATATTCCTCTACGCTCACTTGCAGCAGAACTGTTGGGTAGGGAAACTGGCTGTGCATTGGGTCGAGGCGGGTCTATGCATATGTGTGGTCCAAATTTCCCCGGAGGGTTTGGTATTGTAGGTGGACAAATTCCTTTAGCTGCTGGAGCCGCATTCGCTATGAAATACCGTGGTGAGGATAAAATTGCTCTAGGATTTATTGGAGATGGCGCTGTTGCTCAAGGGGTATTTCACGAAACATTGAATTTTGCTTCTTTGCATAGCCTTCCTCTTATGCTTGTTATAGAAAATAATGGTTGGGGAATGGGAACCGCTCTTAATCGTGCTATTGCGAAGCAACCCATAGGAGAATCTCAGGGATCTTCTTATAACATACGTTCTTTTACTTTGAATGGTTTTGACTTATTTAACTGTCTTTTAGGCTTTAAGGAAGCTTACGAGTATATGCAAAAGACGCGCCTTCCTGTGATTGTTGAATGTCTATGTTCACGGTTTAGAGGGCATTCTATTTCCGATCCTAATCTTTATAGAAGTAAAGAAGAGATGCAATGTCTTATAAAAAAAGATCCGATTATTTTTGCTAAAAATTGGCTAATACAATTGGGAGTACTTTCAGAAGAGAAGTTTCAAGAACTACGCCAGGAATGTAGGAGTGAGGTCTTAAAAGCTTTCACTGAAGCAAAATCAGATCCAGAACCAGCGATTGCCACATTAGAAGAAGGTGTTTATGCCTAAGCACGTTACATTAGAAATCCGAGAAGCTATTAGAGAAGCTATTGATGAAGAAATGGCCAGGGATCCTAATGTATGTATACTAGGAGAAGAAGTTGCCGAATATAACGGTGCTTATAAAGTTACAAAAGGCCTTTTAGACAAATGGTCATCATCAAGAGTTATTGACACACCGATCAGCGAAGCAGCATTTGCAGGAATTGGTGTCGGAGCCGCGTTAACTGGGCTACGTCCAATTATAGAATTTATGAGTTGGAACTTCTCTTTAGTTGCTGCGGATCAAATTATCTCTCATGCTGCAAAAATGCATTATATGACTGGTGGGAAATTTTCAGTTCCTATTGTATTTCGTGGACCTAATGGAGCTGCAGCACAAGTATCGTGTCAGCACTCTCATTGCGTAGAAGCTTTATACGCGAATATCCCTGGTTTGATTGTTATCTCCCCATCAAATCCTTATGATGCTAAGGGATTATTAAAATCTGCAATTAGGAATGATAATCCTGTTCTCTTCCTAGAAAATGAATTAGAGTACAGTTTAAAAGGTGAAGTTCCTGTTGAAGAATACTTAGTTCCTATTGGGAAATCTCGCGTTATTGAGGAAGGAAAAGACCTAACGATTATTACTTATGGACGTATGGTTTCTGTAGTAAAAGAAGCTGTGAAGATAGCTAAACAACGTTATGGTCTTTCTATAGAAATTCTAGATCTTCGAACAATCAAGCCCCTAGACATCTCTGGAATATTTTCTTCAGTAAAGAAAACAGGAAATTGTATAGTTGTAGAAGAGGGCCACTACTTCGCGGGAATCTCTGCGGAAATCATTACTAGAATTACAGAACATGTTTTTGATTACCTGGATAGTCCTCCTTTGAGGGTATGCCAAAAAGAAACCCCTATGCCCTATAACAAGACCTTAGAGCAGGCAACGCTCCCAAATGTAAATCGTATTTTAGATACTATCGAAAAAATCATGAGGTAAATTTGTGATTTCTCTATTAAAGATGCCTAAACTCTCCCCAACTATGGAAGTTGGAACAATCGTAAAGTGGCATAAAAGCAATGGTGATAAGATAGAGTTTGGGGATGTCCTCATTGAAATATCAACCGACAAGGCTGTGTTAGAGCATACAGCATCTGAAGAAGGTTGGTTTCGAGAATGTCTTATTAAAGAAGGGACAAAAGTACAAATAGGCACGCCTATAGCTGTTATATCTTCTGAAAAAGATGAGTCTTTCAACTTAGAAGAGTTACTTCCAAAATCCCCAATTTCACAACCTTCTATAGAAAACGTAGAGCAGGGAGACGTAGCAGCATCTGATGTATCACATCAAAATGCCTCAATGATGGTAGCTTTTGGCTTTAGGCCTGAGCCTCCCCTTTCTGAACCTCTATCTTTAAAACAAGATTCTTCAAAAGTTCCAGTCTCTCCTCTAGCTAAACGTTTAGCTAAGGAAAAGAATTTGGATATTTCTGGAATTAAAGGTAGCGGCCCTGGAGGACGTATAGTTGAAAAGGACCTTGAGAAAGCCCCTGCCAAAGGCATTGCAGGCTTTGGGTATCCTGAGGCTCCTGAAGTTCACCCAGGAGCTTATCATGAGGAAGCTCTTTCTCCTGTTCGTGAAATCATTGCACAGAGATTACAAGCTGCCAAAACTTTTGTTCCCCATTTTTATGTACGGCAAAAAGTTTATACCTCACCGTTACTAGCCTTGCTTAAAGAGCTACAGGCTCAAGGAATTAAACTTTCCATTAATGATTGTATCGTTCGTGCTTGTGCGTTAGCTTTAAAAGAGTTTCCTGAAGTAAATTCAGGATTTAATAGCATCGACAATAAGATTGTACGTTTTGAAACTATTGATATTTCCATAGCTGTGGCTATTCCCGATGGTGTAATTACTCCGATTGTACGTTGTGCTGATCGTAAAAACGTTGGAATGATCTCTGCAGAAATTAAAAGTTTAGCTTCTAAAGCCAGATCTCAATCTTTGAAAGAGGAAGAGTATAAGGGCGGATCTTTCTGCGTCTCTAATTTAGGCATGACGGGAATTACTGAATTCACAGCAATCATTAATCCTCCTCAAGCTGCCATTCTTGCTGTAGGCAGTGTTCAAGAAGAACCTGTAGTGATGAATGGAGAAATCGTAGCGGGTTCTACATGCATATTAACATTATCCATAGATCACCGTGTGATCGATGGATATCCTGCAGCGATGTTTATGAAACGCTTACAGAAGATTTTAGAAGCCCCTTCAGTACTTTTATTAAACTAAAAGGTACGCTCTGGTTTTCATAGTCAAAAGCATTTCTATTAAGGGAGTCTCTCCTGAAATAGAAATGCTTTTTTTAAGACTTACAATTCGTAGGAACATTCCATATATCTTTAGCGTAGTCAGCAATTGCTCTATCGCTGGAGAAAAAGCCGATACCACCAACATTATATATAGATTTTTTCACCCATTCATCAGTTTGAGTGAATAAGGTCGCTGCAGATTCATGAGCACAGATATAAGATTCTAAATCTGCCAAAACGAAGAATGGGTCTCCTTCATGAAGCAGCCTGTGTACTATAGGCTTGAAGAGATCTTTATCTGAAGTATTGAAAAATCCTTGATCTAGTAACTTTAATACATGAGCGATCTTAGGATTGTTATTGCATATCCCTTGTGGATAATACTCCCGACGCATTTTTGCTATTTCTTCTTCTAATAAACCGAAAATGAACATATTGTCTCTCCCAATATGTTCTGACATTTCTATATTAGCTCCATCCATAGTGCCTATTGTTAAAGCGCCGTTTAAAGCAAATTTCATATTTCCTGTTCCGGAAGCTTCCATTCCTGCTGTGGAGATCTGCTCAGAGAGATCAGAAGCAGGCATGATCATTTCAGACATAGTCACACAATAATTCGGAAGGAAGAGAACCTTTAACACCTCATTCACTTGAGGATCATTATTTACACAATCTGCAATGCTATTAATAAGTTTAATGACGAGCTTAGCAAAGGCATATCCCGGAGCTGCTTTCCCAGCAAAAATCACTGTTGTAGGAACAATGCTAGAAGCAGAATTTTCCTTAAGATCATTATAAAGGTAGATCACTCTGAGGATATTCATTAACTGGCGTTTATACTCGTGAATACGCTTTACATGAAAATCAAAGAGAGATGTCGGATCTATTTTTTCTCCGATTTCTTTTTTTAATTTTAATGCAAAGTCTTCCTTATTTTTTAGCTTAATCTGATGCCACTGTTCTCTAAAATTGGCATCGTCAGCAAAAGGGATCACCTTATGAACTTGAGAAAGATCTACGAGATAACCATCTCCAATTGTCTGATCTAATAGTGTATTTAAACGAGGATTACATAAAGCTAACCAACGTCTGGGAGTAATACCATTAGTCACGTTAATAAATTTATCTGGGAAAAACTCTACAAAATCTTTAAATAAGGTTGTTTTTATAAGTTGGGAATGGAAAGCAGATACACCATTAACCTTAGCAGAACCTATAACAGCGAGATTTGCCATATTTACATGCTTATCACTTCCCTCTTCAATAATGGATAAGGCTTTTCGCTTATCATCATTTCCAGGAAATCTCTGGGAAACTTTCTCCAACCATCGTGCATTAATTTCATAGATAATCTCTAAATGTCGAGGCAATAATCGTGAAAACAGATCTATTGACCAACGCTCTAAAGCTTCAGGTAATATCGTATGATTCGTGTAATTAAATATACGCGTCGTCATATCCCAAGCCTTATCCCAAGGGAGCTCTTCTCTATCGATAAGAATATGCATCATTTCTGCTATTCCTAAAGCGGGATGGGTATCATTTAGCTGAACAGACACCTTATTAGGAAGATCGTCTAGAGAAATATGCATTTTCGTATATCTACGAAGGATATCTTGAATTGTTGCAGAAACTAAAAAGTACTCCTGTTTTAATCTGAGCTCCTGCCCCTCAGAAATAGAATCGTTAGGGTAGAGTACTCTCGAGATATTTTCTACTAACGCGATGTCCTCTATAGCACGAATATAATCCCCATGATTAAAATAGTTAAATTCAAATCCATGTGGAGATTGCGCTTGCCATAAGCGCAAAGTATTCACAGTGTCTATTCCGTATCCAGGAATAGGCACATCGTAAGCCATGGCTAATACTTCTTGTGTATTTACAAGATCTGCAACTTCCTTGCCTCTAGCATCTGTATAGTGAATTACTCTACCATAGAAATGAACAGGATAGAGGTATTCCCCTCGGCATATCTCCCAAGGGTTTCCATAGCGCAACCACTCATCAGGAGCCTCTACTTGATATCCATTGACGACTTTCTGATCAAAAATTCCGTAATCATAGCGGATTCCGTAACCATAAGCAGGAATCCCTAATGTCGCCATGGAATCTAAATAACACGCTGCAAGCCGTCCTAAACCGCCATTCCCTAATCCTGCATCTGCTTCCATTTGTACTAAACTATCGAAATCATAATTTAGCTCTGCCAATGCATCTCGAACAAGATCGAGTATTCCTAAATTTAAAAGATTACTCTTTAAGCTTCTACCGAGTAGAAACTCCATAGAAATATAATAGACACGTTTAACATCTTGTTCGTAATAACTACTTTGAGTCTTTAACCAACCCTTAGCCAGCCATTCCATGACAGTTTTTGAAACTGCTGTAAATATATCTCTGGCTGAAGCAGATTCTGGAGATTGTACTACGCCAAAATATAGACGATTTAAAATCGCCTGCTTCATCGTTTCAATATTTACCAAATTCTTATCAAAACTCATAAGTCGTCCGAATCAAAGGGTAATGGGAAAGTGATTTTTGTATTTCCATAAGAAAAACCTAAAAAAAAAGAAAGCACTTAGAAAAGCGAGACAGTATAACCAGAAAAGCTATACAATGTTTCGTACAAAATATTATTTTCATTAACGAGAACATTATGACTTCAGCCCATGAATACGGAGCATTTGCCTGGCGTCCAAGTAGGAATGTTTTTACACTAAGTGATCTTGACCGCCGCAGCTCTACTCATTCTCAGGATTCTAGAACTTCCAAACGCGACTCTAGCCGCACAGTAAGCATAGCTAAGCCTTGTATCGAGAGACATCCTAAATGCCCAATGGTTGAACACACCGCCTTGTGGGTCTGTTTAGGAGTGGCTGCTGCTCTATCAGCTTGTTTATTATTAGCAAGCGGGTGCTATTCCATGCCTACAATTATTGCAGCCTTAATTATCCAAAGCATCTTAATAGTGGCGTCTATTACTTGCTTAATTATTAACTATAGAAAAGAGATCGCCTCTTTATTCTGTGGAAAAAATGAGCAATTATGCTAGCAAGAGATTTCTTCTTCTGGGAAGAATTCTAGGCTCTTATACGCTGAAGTAAGAGATTTCATTAGTTCTTGCGTAGCAATGCTAATGTCATCTCCTCCTTCTTCCACTTTCTGAGAAATAGCACGTATTGACGAAATTACGGTTGAATGGTCTCTGGAGAATACATCTCCTATACGCACGTAAGATAAAGATAGTTTTTGACGGCATAGATACATAGACACCTGTCTAGGTAACACATATTCTCGAGATTGCGAACGTCCCAAAATACTCTCTGGAGATACTCCGTAGTATTTAGCAACGGCACGAACGATTCCAGAAGGAGTTAACCGCACGCTTTCTGCAACCTCTAATACATCATGCAATAGAGTTTGTATATCATCTTCATAAAGTAATTGCTGCGCTAATTTCTTATAGGCAACACGTTTCGAAAGCAATTTGAGAGCGTCTATTAATGTTTTCACATTCGAAGACAAGGCATGAATTAAGAAGTCTAAGGCTGTATCTTCTATACGGACAGATAGCTGTTCAGCTTGATGCATTAGAAAACTTCTTAACCCCTCTTTTGTTAAAGGATGAATAGGAACAGCAACTCCCCATTCAAAACGACTGATGAGTCGTTCTTCCATAGCCTTCAAATCCGCGGGGGCATACGCCGAAGAAATCACAATGAGCTTACCTTCTGTCTGTAAGGAGTTAAAAGTATGAAAAAACTCTTCCTGAGTAGCTCCTTTCCCCGAAAAGACCTCGATATCCTCTATAAATAAAGCATCGACATTACGATAAAAAGAACGAAATCTCTGCATTTCTCCAGAACGGATAGCTGACACTAAATGCTCGGTAAATAAGTCTGAAGCTACATAAAGAATTTTTCCTCCGAATTCTCTAAGAGCATTTACTGCTGCCTGCATTAAATGTGTTTTTCCGGAACCTTCAGGACCAAAAAGATAAATGGGATTAAATGGAAAGCCTGCGGTATCTTCCGCGGGCTTGGTAAATTCCTGCAAAATACGAAATGGCAAATCATTTTCAGGAGTTACAAGAAAATTACCAAAGGTCATTTCAGGATTTACATTACCATACTGCATAGTGAAGTAGGCTGTTTTTTCCTGCTGAATCTGCTTTTCTTTATAAAAAGGCGCAGTTTTATCCAAAGAAGTTATGTGAACACGGATTAACTTCCCGTTATTATTCACTAAACTAGTTTTAACTTTATGACGTATATGCTCTTCAAACCAGGTCACTTGAAAAGAGTCCTTGGCTTCAAGATATAAATTACACGCGTCAAAACACAGGACTTTTAACGACCTCAACCATTTGTCTACAGTACTCGTACCAATTTCTTTTTCTTGTAGCAAAAGAAAGTCTTCCCACGCCCGCATAAAACTATCTCATCCAAATAGTTTTTATATATCTTTTTTCAATATAAAAAAGCTTTTTTTTCAGTTGTTATCTTTGTTTTTTCTTATTAACAGAGATTTCATTTTTAAGATGTTTGCTATCTAAAATCTTATTAGTAAACCATTGTTGGATTAAACCAAGAAGCATGGAAGAAAACCAATAAATATTTAAACCTGAAGGAAAATTATAAAACATAAAGGTGAACAACAGAGCCATCATTGTCCCCATTGTTTCCTGTTGTCTTTGTTGATCCGTAGCAGGCCCCTTCTTCTTCGAAGCAGAGATCTTTTGCTGAGCAAACATTACAATCCCTAATAAAATAGGAAGAAGGTGGAATTCGTTTCCAAGAAACCAAACTGGTGTAGTCCAAGAAAATAAAACGTCTGGAGCTGTTAAATTGTCAATCCATCCTGGGATGAAAGAAGCTCCTCGTAGTAAGAATGAAGATTTCAACAAATCAAACATAACTATAAGAAACGGTAGCTGAATCAATAAAGGCAAACAGCCTGTAATAGGATTCACTTTATTAGTTTTATATAAAGCCATGACTTCCATTTGAGCACGTTTAGGCTCTTTCTTATATTTCTGCTGTATTTCTTGAATATAAGGAGACAACTTCTGCATGCGTCTCATAGAGCGTATTGACCAAGCATTCAATGGGTACAGCAATAATTTTAAGAATACTGTAAGTAGGATAATAGAAATTCCCCACGAGCCTGTTATCATTCTGAAAAATTTCATAATGATGAAAAGTAAAGCTGCAAAAGGCTCGGTAATAAACGCGAAGAATCCTCGGAAAGTTATACAATCAAGATATTGAGGGCTTTCACCTTTAGAATTTGTGTAGGCTTTATCTAAAACGCGTAAAGTAGGGTCAGCTAGAGGTCCTGCATAAACAAGGAAACGGTGTGTTCCTTCTTTCTGAGGCAAAGGAAGTAATGTTTCGTATCCAGGATATTTAGAAGCTGGATAAGCCTGATTTTTAGGAGATAATAAAGATAAGCGTGTAGGAACAGAACTACCAGGAACATACGAAGCAGCGTATCCTGCAGGAATATCTGTAAGAGGCGATAAGATAATACCGAAGTATCCGTTGGAATTTAGTATCCACTGAGGATAGACTCCGCTACGCAAAGCTAAAGGATCTTTAGCCTTAGGTAATTTCACCTTATCTAATTGTCCCTTATTCTTTTTAATCACATGATATTTAATAGCTGGAGTAAACGCATTAGACATTATTTCAACTTCAGGAATCCCTGAAGTTATCCATAGGTCATCACTGGCACGATTTACGCCAACTTCAACTTCAAAAGCATAAGGCTGCTGTTGAGGCAACTTGTAGGTTTTTTTAATAGAACCGTCATTGCTTTCCAATTCCAACATAGTGCTGTTGAAAGTAGAAACACGGTATCCAGAAGCTACAGAATTTGTAAGCTCTCTACCGGAAACAATATTTAAAGCATGATAACTGGAAGGAGTGCGTTTTTTAGCATCGGAAAGAATCCCTCTGCGCAATAAAGGATAGTATCCCCCGACAGTATCGGAAACCGGTTGATTATTTGCTCCTACGGAAGGAAGGCCAGGGAAAGAAGCTTCACTAGGAACCTGAGCTTTTAACTCTCTATCAAAGCCGATTTCATTAACTATACTCTTATTATCCTCGGAAGAAAATGGAAGGTTGATTCCTTCTATAGAACCGCTCTCTTGAGAAACAATCAACTGCATATACTCATTAGAGAGAACAAAATATTGTGCAGAATTTGCACCAGCATTTGCTGATTTAGAGTCGCTAAAAACAGCAGCCTTGGTAATCGGAAGATCTAAAGATTCTAACCTTTCTTCCTTAGAATTATAAATACCTAAAGGAAGGTATTCATTTCCAGATCTCCAGAATACTAAAGAAGTCCCGTAAACGGCACTATCCTTATTATAAACCTTACCTTGCTCTTGCTTGTATTGACCTAAGAACACCACAGGTTCTTGATTATTACGAAACTCAACAACTAAAACAGGAAGATCTTCGTTGGTTACAGGAAGAAATACTTTTCCCATGTTTGAAGGAGTTGTGGTCTCGTTTGCTTCGCCATACAAAGCAACATGAATATTATCACAAGCAGTTGTCTCTTCGATAAAATTCCAACGCACTCCAGAAGAATAAACTGAACTTGCTGATCCCCCTTGATTTAAAAGGAGTAATTTATCTCCAACGCGTACAGCATAGTGATTTTTATTTGTCTCTTCTTCAAGAGATGTAGTCCAAGGAGAAACACTTAACCCCATGGATTTTGTTGCAGCAAGCACTTGTTCGGTAATTGTTTTTTGTTTCTCGGTGAGAGTCCTGCAAGAGCGAAAATCATTATAACCAAAAAAGATTTGACACCCTACAAAAGCTATGCCAATTAAAGAAACAAACAACAATGAACGTTTATTCATCTGATAAACTCTGAAAAATTAAACTAAAAAGCTAAAAATACCATAGTATCTATTTATCTCCCATAAGAGATTCCTAACTACGTATGGAACTCTTTCTATTTTACAGATGAAGTGGGGGATCTCTTCTTCTTATTTTTAAGAAAACAAGCTATCCCTAAACACAAACCAAATACAAATAAAGGGAAAGACAGGATTTGTCCCATTGTTAATGGGCTATTTGGACCTATAACTTTGCCTTGATGGCTTTTAAAAAATTCAGCAAAGAAGCGTATTAAAGATATGCCTACTAATCCTAAAGATGTCACCCATCCGGAACCTAAACGAAAATAACGTTTATAACTTAAAAAAAACAAAATTATAGAAAGCAACAGATAACTCATCCCCTCATAAAGCTGCACAGGATGCACAGGCACGCCTAAAACTCCTTGTGCGGGAGATGAAAAAATGATTCCCCAGGGCAAGCTTGTAGGTTTTCCTACGATTTCTTGATTCATAAAATTTCCAATACGAATCATAAAAGCTGCGCATCCAAATACAGAAGCACAAAGATCACAAAGAAATAAAAAGGTTAGCACGGAGATTTTTTTTCTGTATCTCCAAGAAAAAATCAACGCCCAAAGAATCAGTCCTAACATACCTCCATGGCTTGCTAATCCCCCATTCCAAACTTTTAGAATCTCCCTAGGATGTTTGAAATAAAAGTCGCCACCATAAAATAAAATATAGGCTATGCGCGATCCCGGAATGATAAATAAAAGAGAATAGAGAGCAAAATTTTCCAGAGCTCCACTAAGCTGTTCTTTAGAAAAGTTTTTTTCATCTTCTGAATTATAGGAAGACTTTGCGAGATAAATACCAAGCAAAGAAGCGAACAAAATACCTAAAGAAAAACATAGACCGTACCAAGGAACTTTGATAGGCCAATTTTCCGAATTCCATAAAAATTTTGAATGATTCCAATATATTGCTGATAAAAAGATGCGCATTATTCAATCCACAATAGAAAAAAATATAAATTTCATATAGAATGGTTAAATTACAACAGACAAAAACACATGACTAATAATAAAAATCATTTACTTATTTGTCTCCCAGGCATTCTTTGGTTGTCAGCAGGAGTTAAACTACTTTTAAAAGCTTCCGCGGCTGTCTATCAACCGGAGTTTTCCTTCAAAATTTTTGCTCCCCTAGCTATGGGAGCATGGGTTATTGCATCTTTGAAGTATCGTTTTTTATTATTAAAATCCGTATCTTCTCAAAATGAATTATCCCGCCAACTACTCTTGGAAACTATATCAAAACAAAATTACATAAAAAAATCTTTTGTTTCCAAACGCTTCTTAATCATGGCAGCAATGATTGCTATCTCTCTACTACTACGTAGATACATTCATAATGAGACCACTCTCTTTTTTATCCGCTCCACTATTGGCTACGCTCTTATTAAAACGGCTTTGACTTACTTTGCTAAATCTCACAAAACACTCTTAGAAAGCATTTAAACTCAGATTCACATCATGCAAACTGCACATATAGGAACAGATATCATTGAAATTTCTAGGATCCGCAAAGCAATAAAAGCTCACAGTCAAAGAATATTAAATAAAATTTTTACTAAGAGAGAGCAAGAGTACTGTCTAAGTCTAACCAACCCCTATCCTTCTTTTGCTGCGAGATTTGCTGCAAAAGAGGCCGTAGCTAAAGCCTTAGGGACAGGAATAGGAAAAGTCGTTAGGTGGAAAGACATAGAGATTCTTAAATCATCAAAACATCCCGAAGTCTATTTACCTGAAAGGGTGTATAAAGAATTAGGAATCTCCAAAGTTTTACTATCTATCAGCCATAGCCGTGAATATGCTACAGCTGTAGCTGTAACTTTAATCTAAAAAGCGTTCAGCTTCTAAAGCAGCCATACAGCCACTTCCTGCAGCCGTAATAGCCTGTCTATAATATTTATCCTGAACATCCCCAGCCGCAAACACTCCAGGGACAGAAGTCTTCGACGTTCCTTTATCAGTAATAATATACCCGTGCTCGTCTAATGCTAATTGACCAGCCAAGAAATCCGTATTCGGTTTATGTCCGATAGCAAAAAATACCCCCGCCGCATCACGCGAAGAGATTTCTTTAGAAACGTTATTTAAAATATCAACTGAACGAACAACAGTATCTCCAGAAATTTTTACTATTTCACTATTCCATAGGAAAGTAATTTTTTCATTAGCCTCTGCTTTTTTTATCATAACCTTAGAAGCTCTTAAAGTATCCCTTCTATGAACAATGTACACACGTTTTCCATAACGAGTTAAAAACATCGCTTCCTCTAAAGCAGAGTCTCCCCCACCAATCACGTATAAATCTTTATTTTTAAAAATAGGAGAAGCTCCGTCACACACAGCGCAGGCTGTAACCCCTTTTTGCCAAAACTCATTGTCCGATGCTCCGGGAATTTCTAAACGTTTTGCAGAAGCTCCCGTTGCTATAATACATGTATCACAGGTATATTTTTCCTCATTGGACATGATCACAAAAGGACGTTTGGTGAAATTCACCGAAGTGACATCTTTTGGAAGAATTTGAGTTCCAAAATGTGCCGCCTGAGATTTCATATTGTCCATCAACTTTTGGCCTAGTATGCCCTCAGGGAATCCAGGGAAATTTTCCACTTCAGTAGTAGTCATTAATTGACCACCAGCAATACCGGAAAAAAAGCCCTCGAATAAAATAGGACTTAAAAGCGCTCTTGAAGCATAAATCGCTGCAGTATAACCTGCGGGACCGGAGCCAATAATAATTACTTTAGTGTGAGTCATTTATTTTTACCCTACTGAATACTTTAGAAATAAAATCTAAAACAAATAAAAAATTTTTAAGCAACAAATTAGAATAAAAAAACTGCTGCAAGGGAGATCTTGCCTTTTTTAAGGTTTATATTTACACTATCTTTTTTGACTTTGTAGTTTTTAGGAGAATAACATTAAATGCCAAAACAATCCGAATACACTTGGGGATCCAAAAAAATTCTTGATACTATAGATTGCCTCGCGGAAGACGTTGTTGAATTCAAAGATCTTCTATGCTCGACACACGGAATTACTTCAAGCGACGAGGAAACTACCAGTGAGATACAACCTGGCGCCATCCTAAAAGGTACTGTAGTTGATATCAATAAGGACTTCGTAGTCGTTGACGTTGGCTTAAAATCCGAGGGAGTCATTCCAATGTCAGAATTCATAGATTCTTCTGAAGGCTTAGTTCTCGGTGCTGAAGTAGAGGTATACTTAGACCAAACTGAAGACGAAGAAGGAAAGGTTGTTTTATCCAGAGAAAAAGCTACTCGCCAAAGACAGTGGGAACATATCCTAGCTCACTGTGAAGAAGGCTCTATCGTCAAAGGACAAATTATACGCAAAGTCAAAGGTGGTCTTATTGTTGATATTGGGATGGAAGCTTTTCTCCCCGGGTCACAAATCGACAATAAGAAAATTAAAAACTTAGACGATTATGTAGGAAAAGTTTGCGAATTTAAAATTCTTAAAATCAACATTGACAGAAGAAATGTTGTTGTTTCAAGAAGGGAACTCCTAGAAGCAGAACGAATTTCCAAAAAAGCGGAACTCATTGAGCAAATTAATATCGGTGAACGTCGTCGCGGTATTGTTAAAAATATTACAGATTTCGGTGTATTCCTAGATCTAGACGGTATTGATGGTCTCCTACACATTACAGACATGACATGGAAACGTATCCGTCATCCATCTGAGATGGTAGAACTCAATCAAGAGCTCGAAGTTATTATTCTAAGCGTTGACAAAGAAAAAGGACGTGTTGCTTTAGGTCTTAAGCAAAAAGAACACAATCCTTGGGAAGATATTGAGAAAAAATATCCTCCAGGAAAACGTATTGTTGGAAAAATTGTTAAACTTCTCCCCTACGGAGCCTTTATTGAAATTGAAGAAGGCATTGAAGGGTTAATCCACGTTTCCGAAATGTCTTGGGTGAAAAATGTTGTTGATCCTAGCGAAGTGGTAAACAAGGGCGATGAAGTTGAAGCTATTGTTCTATCTATTCAAAAAGACGAGGGTAAGATTTCCTTAGGTCTAAAACAGACAGAACATAATCCATGGGATAACATCGAAGAGAAATATCCTATCGGCCTACATGTTCATGCAGAAATCAAAAATCTAACAAATTACGGAGCTTTTGTTGAACTAGAGCCTGGTATTGAAGGCTTAATTCACATCTCTGATATGAGCTGGATAAAAAAAGTATCTCATCCTTCAGAACTATTCAAAAAAGGTAGCACTGTTGAAGCTGTTATTCTCTCTGTAGATAAGGAAAGTAAAAAAATAACTCTTGGAGTCAAACAATTAAGTTCGAATCCTTGGAACGAAATTGAAGAAATGTTCCCTACAGGAAGCAATATTTCTGGCGTAGTAACTAAAATCACCGCATTCGGTGCATTTGTAGAACTACAAAACGGTATTGAAGGTCTGATTCACGTTTCAGAACTTTCTGAAAAACCTTTCTCAAAAATTGAAGATATTATCTCAATTGGTGATTCTGTATCTGCAAAAGTCATCAAACTTGATCCAGATCACAAGAAAGTATCTCTTTCTGTAAAAGAGTACTTAGCTGACAAACAACACGATCACATGGATACAGATTTGAATAATTTGGACCTAGATGATTTAGTTGGTTCAGACAAAAAGAAAAAAGGGAAATAATATTACTTAAAAGGTTAAGCTTATGCTTTTTACAGCATGAGCTTGCCTTGGTTTAGCACTCTGTCAGTTTCCTTATTTATAAGAGGAGTATAATGAATAAAGATCTTGTAGCTATTTTTGACTACATGGAAAAGGAAAAAGGAATTCAACGCCCCGTTATCATAGGCGCTATTGAGTCCGCCTTAAAAATTGCAGCAAAAAAAACACTAAGAGATGATGCTAACGTTTCTGTAAATATTAATCCTCGCACTGGTGATATAGAGGTCTTCTGTGAGAAAGAAATCGTAGAAGTATGTGAAAATCCCAGTAAAGAGATTCCTCTAGACAAGGCTAGAGAATACGATCCTGAATGCCAAATTGGGCAATACATGGACGTTCCCTTTGTTTCTGAGCATTTCGGAAGAATTGCTGCGCATGCAGCCCGACAAATTATCGGCCAAAAACTACGTCATGCTGAAAGAGATGTTATCTATGAAGAATATCGACATAGGGTCAATGAAATTCTTTCTGGCGTCGTCAAACGATTCGCCAAAGGATCAAATTTAATCATAGATTTAGGAAAAGTTGAAGGTCTTCTACCCGCACGTTGTTATCCTAAAACAGAGAAACACAAAGTTGGCGATAAGATTTATGCTTTATTACAAGAAGTTCAAGAATCCGAAAATGGTGGAGCTGAAGTCATTCTTAGCCGCAGCCATCCCGAATTCGTTAAACAACTTTTCTTACAAGAAGTTCCAGAATTGGAAGAAGGTTTTGTAGAAATTGTTAAAATTGCTCGTGAAGCAGGCTACAGAACTAAATTAGCTGTAAGTTCATCTGATCCAAAAACAGATCCTGTAGGAGCTTTTGTTGGAATGAGAGGTTCTCGAGTGAAGAATATCATTCGAGAGTTAAACGATGAGAAAATAGATATTGTAAACTATTCTCCCGTAACCACAGAATTATTACAAAATTTGCTTTGCCCCATAGAAATTCAAAAGATTGCAATCTTAGAAGATGACAAGGTTATTGCTATAGTCGTTCATGATGCTGATTACGCAACAGTAATCGGTAAGCGAGGAATTAACGCTCGATTAATTAGTCAAATTTTAGACTACGAGCTCGAAGTTCAACGCATGAGCGAATACAATAAACTATTAGAAATTCAACGCCTACAGTTAGCGGAATTTGATAACCCTCAGTTAGATGAGCCGCTAGATATGGAAGGCATTAGTAAGTTGGTTGTCCAGAATCTTGTACATGCAGGATACGACACGATCAGAAAGGTATTATTAGCCAGTGCTAATGATCTTGCTTCTGTTCCTGGAATCAGTTTAGAACTTGCTTATAAGATCCTTGAGCAAGTCAGCAAATATGGAGAAGGCAAAGTTGACGAAAAACCTAAAATTGAAGATTAAAAACGCTCAATTAACGAAAGCTGCTGGATTAGACAAGTTAAAGCAAAAATTAGCTCAGGCAGGATCTTCAGAAACGAAAAGCTCTTCAGAAAAGCCTTCAACTAAGGTTCCTGAAAAAATTGCAAAAGAAAAAGTCGTGAAGAAAAAGAGTGTTGTAGATCCGGGTGTGCCTACGATGACTGAACCTGTCTCTGCTGAAAATTCTCCACGTAGAATTCGAGCTAAAAATCATTCATCGTTTGTATCTGAAGATCTAAACTCTCCACAGCCTCCTGTTCCCGTGGATTCTGATGCGTCTGCATTTTCAGATTCTGCGGTAGTGGAAGAAGTAGATTCTTTCGTAGAAACAGAGCAAGAAATCTCAGTGTCAACACCTCCTCCTCCAGTAACTGAAGAAACTGAAGTAGTTGCTAAGGAACCCCCAGCTCCGAAAAAAGAGCCTGAAGTTGTAGTTAAAAAAGAACCTCCCAAGAGCGTGGTTTCTATAAAATCTAACTTTGGACCTACTGGGAAGCATATTAATCATCTGCTTGCCAAAACATTTAAAGCTCCGAAAAAAGAAGATAAACCTGCTCCGAAAGAAAAAACAAAAACAACTCAGACAAAGCCTCAGCAATCTTCTGATGCTTCAAATGATAAACATCATTCTCCAACCAATCGAACATCTCAACCATTTTATCGTAGGGATGTGTCTAAAAAATCAGGATCTGATTTCAGAGATCGTGCGAAAAAGGATGACAATCCTAAAGCATTTACTGGTAGAGATCGCTACGGCTTAAATGATAGTAGTGATGATGATAAGTGGAGAAAAAAACGTGTTCAAAAAACGAAAAAACACTACGAAGAACACGCTATACAACGCCCTACACATATTAAAGTACCTCTGCCTATCACGATCAAGGATCTTGCAGCAGAAATGAAGCTAAAAGCTTCTGAGCTTATTCAGAAGATGTTCATTCACGGCATGACCTATGTTGTGAACGATGTTTTAGATAATGAAACAACGGTACAGTTTATTGGTTTAGAGTTTGGTTGTACAATTGATATCGATTCATCTGAACAAGATAAACTTTGCATCGAGAGCAACACTGTTAAAGAGGAAATCCAAGAAACTGATCCAAGTAAACTGATCACTCGCCCACCTATCGTAGCCTTTATGGGTCACGTCGATCATGGGAAAACCACTTTGATTGACTCATTGAGAAAAACCAATGTAGCAGCGGTAGAAGCAGGAGCTATTACCCAACATATGGGAGCCTTCTGTTGTTCCACACCAGTGGGTAATCTCACTATCTTAGATACCCCTGGCCACGAAGCCTTTTCTGCCATGAGAGCTCGTGGAGCTGAAGTTTGTGATATCGTTGTTCTTGTGGTTGCCGGTGATGAGGGAATCAAAGAACAAACCTTAGAAGCTGTTAAACATGCTCGAGCTGCAAATATTACTATTGTTGTGGCTATTAACAAGTGCGACAAACCCAACTTCAACGCAGATACCATTTACAGACAACTCGCTGAGATCGAGCTATTGCCCGAAGCTTGGGGCGGTACAACTGTAACAATTAATACCTCTGCAAAAACTGGAGAAGGTTTATCTGAACTACTAGAAATGCTTGCCCTACAAGCAGAAGTTTTAGAACTTAAAGCCAACCCATCCGCCCGCGCTCGTGGACTTGTCATTGAATCTGAGCTACATAAAGGCTTGGGTGCAGTTGCAACTATTTTAGTGCAAAACGGAACTCTACATCTTGGAGAAGCTTTAGTCTTCAATGATTGTTATGGCAAAGTCAAAACAATGCATAACGAACACAATCAGTTAATGAAATCAGCCAGTCCTTCTATTCCTGCTTTAATTACTGGATTGTCTAGTATGCCAAAAGCCGGAGATCCTTTCGTAGTTGTTAAGAATGAAAAAACAGCTAAAGAAATTGTCGGAGCTAGACTTGCTGGCCAACAGAAATTTGCTTTGCAGAAGAAACGTCCTAATTTCGACGCTATGCTGCAAAATAAGAAAATCCTGAAGCTTATTATCAAAGCTGACGTTCAAGGATCTATCGAAGCTTTAGCTAACTCTATATTAAAGATTACCTCCGATAAAGTAAGTGCGGAAATTCTTGCTAATAGCGTTGGAGAAATTTCTGAATCCGATATCCGTTTAGCTGCAGCATCTAAGGCTGTTATTATTGGCTTCCATACTGGAATAGAAAGTCATGCCGAATCTCTTATTAAAAACTTAGGAGTGAAGGTTCAATTGTTTAACATCATTTACCACGCTGTAGATGCTGTTAAAGAAATGATGACAGCGTTACTCGATCCTATTGCTGAAGAGAAAAATCTCGGTTCTGCAGAGATTAAAGAAACCTTCAAGTCCTCACAATTAGGTACAATTTACGGTTGCTTGGTTTCTGAAGGCACCATGACTAGAAATCAAAAAGTTCGTGTTGTACGTGGCAACGAGATTGTCTGGAAAGGCAACTTATCTTCACTAAAACGTATTAAAGAAGACGTTAAAGAAGTTAAGAAAGGCTTTGAGTGCGGTATTTTATTAGAAGGATGTCAACATGCTCAGGTAGGTGATATTCTACAATGTTACGAAGTGATCTATCATCCACAAAAGCTTTAAAATATTATGACTGAAAATAGACGCATAAAAAAGGTTAATTCACTGCTTCGTGAAGCGATTGCCAATGTGATCTTAAAAGATGTAAAGCACCCGAAAATCTCTAATCAATGGATTACGGTTACTAGGGTCTGTTTGTCTAAAGATTTACATTCGGCTCGTGTCTATGTTTCTATTATGCCTCATGAAAATACATCAGCAGAAACTTTGGACGCACTAAAGGCATCGGCAGGATTCATTGCTTATAAGGCTTCTAAAGGTGTTGTGCTCAAGTATTTTCCTGAGATACATTTTTATATCGAAGATATTTTTTCTCCTCAGGATCATATAGAAAACTTGCTCTGGAAAATACGAGAACAAGATAAGAATTAATATCATCTGCTCAGAAAGATCTAACATTAACGACATCATTATGGAACTTGCTACAGAACTTAAAGAAGGTATTCTTCTAGTAGATAAGCCTCAAGGAAGAACTTCGTTTAGTCTTATTCGTACTTTAACAAAGTCAATCGGGGTAAAAAAAATTGGTCATGCAGGTACTCTCGATCCTTTTGCTACAGGCGTGATGGTCATGTTAATAGGTAGAAAATTTACACGACTTTCTGATGTTTTGTTATTTGAAGATAAAGAATACGCTGCCATTGCCCATCTAGGCACAACTACAGATTCTTACGATTGCGATGGAAAAATTGTTGGTAGGTCAAAAAAGATCCCTACCTATGAAGAGATATTAGAGGCCTCGCGATATTTTCAGGGAGAAATCCAACAAATTCCTCCCATGTTCTCTGCAAAAAAGATTAATGGGAAAAAGCTGTATGAATATGCTCGGCAGGGGTTATCCATAGAGCGGCGCCAGTCTACAGTTCAAGTGAGCTTACAAATTACAAAATATGAGTATCCCCTACTACATTTTTCTGTACAGTGTAGCAAAGGAACTTATATTCGTAGTATTGCTCATGAACTAGGAAATATGCTAGGCTGTGGAGCCTATTTGGAAGAACTTCGACGTTTACGCAGTGGAAGTTTTTCTATAGATCAATGTATTGACGGTTGTCTTTTAGACTCTCCAGACTTTGACATATCTCCTTACCTAAGAGACTTCAATGGAAATACTCTATAGTTTAGCAACGGTCCCTTCTTCTGTGGATTCTATAACTATAGGTTTTTTTGATGGTTGTCATTTAGGTCATAAGCAGTTGCTTACTGTCTTGTCTTCTTATTCAGGGACATCTGGAATCATTACCTTTGATTTACACCCTCGATCGATTTTACAACCATCCCTCCCCAAGCTAATTACAAGCACAAGGGAAAGGTTCCTGCTTCTACAGGATTTTCAGATAGATTATTTATATATCCTTCCCTTTTCGAAAAGTTTTGCTGATCAATCTGCTGAGAGCTTCATACTTTCCTTACATCAAATTTTAAAATGCAAACGTTTAATATTAGGGTACGACTCTAAATTGGGTAAGGACGGGCAAGGAGACGCTGTAACATTGAAACCTCTGGCTGATTCTTTAGGAATAGAAATCATCGAGGTTCCTCCGTATAAAATTGATAATGAGATTGTATCCAGTAAAAGAATTCGGCAATTCTTAATCCAAGGTGATTTAGATAGTGCGAATCGTCATTTAGGACATTCCTATAAATATGTAGGGAAAATCGAAACAGGTTATGGATTAGGAATACAATTAGGGGTGGCTACCATTAACCTGCCTCAAGAGCAGTGTTTGCTTCCCTATGGAGTGTATGCATGCGAAATAGAACACAATTCTATAACATACCAAGGGATTATGAATCTCGGAGAAGCCCCTACAGTAGGGAGAAATTCCTTATGTCTAGAAGCACATCTCTTTGATTTTTCGGGAAACTTATATGGTGAGACAGTTTCTGTGATTCCTAGAAAATTCCTTCGTGAAGAAAAAAAATTCCCTTCCAGAGAAGATTTATCAAAAGCTATACGTAAAGATATCGCTGAAGCTAAGGCGTTTTTTACTACTAATTATGCAAGAAAAGCATAATATCGCCGTCTTGAACAATATAGTCTCTACCTTCGGCGCGTAATCTACCCGCCTCACGGACTCCGGAGCGCCCTTCATAAGCTATCATATCTTCAAGAGTGACAACTTCTGCACGAATAAATCCTTTTTGGATGTCAGTGTGAATCTGACCTGCAGCTTCTGCAGCCGTTGATCCTATAGGAATCGTCCAAGCTCGTGTTTCTTGAGGTCCAGTCGTAAAGTAGGAAATCAATCCAAGCGTATGGTACGCAGCGCGGACTAATCGATTCAATCCCGATTCTTGAAGCCCCAGACTATTTAAAAAATCCTGACGTTCTTCTACAGGAAGAGAAATCACCTCTTCTTCCAGCTGAACACAAATAGGAACTACTTGAGCGTTTTCCTTCTTAGCCACCTCTTGAACAATAGCAACGTAATCATTATGCATAGTTGCTATAGAGTCCTCTCCGATATTGGCTATATATAACATCGGCTTTGCTGTTAAAAAAGGATAGGGCTTTAACTGTATCTGTTCTTCAGGAGATAAGTCTAATGTACGTACAGGCTGACCACTTTCTAAATGCTTAATCACTCTATCTAGCAATGGCAGGACAACCCCAAGGTCTTTTTTACCCTTAGCTTGCTTTTCTAATTTGCTATGAATACTTGTTGCTGAGGAAAAATCAGCGAAGATTAACTCAAGATTTATCACAGAAATATCATCAGCAGGATCTATCTTTCCAGAGACATGGGTAACGTCATCGTTGTCAAAGCAGCGAACAACGTGCGCTATAGCATGCGTTTCTCGAATATGAGAGAGAAACCTATTGCCTAATCCTGCGCCGTCAGCGGCCCCTTTGACCAAACCTGCTATGTCGACAAACTTCATATCGGCATAAATAACCTTCTGACTTTGACTCATCTTAGCCAAAACGTCTAAACGGTTATCAATAACCGGAACAATGCCAACATTCGGATCAATTGTACAAAAGGGATAGTTACAAGAAGCTACTTGCGCTCCAGTAAGAGCATTGAATAACCCAGACTTACCTACATTGGGAAGTCCTACAATCCCACACTCTGTATGCCCCATATGTCATCTTTTTGTAGATACTTTTAACCTTCACCTGGCGGTAGACAAGAATTCCCACAAACATCAGGACTATTGATCCAACGCTTGTGGGAGCTCGCACTAGATCCTTAGCATTCTGAACCTAGTATCTTTAGTGTGATCACTAAAAACAATAAAGGATTAGATGTTTCCTGACTAATATTTTCTTAGCAACTTACTGTTAGGTCTTTTTAAAGACTATCTAAAAAAACTTATATTAGAAAATACAAAGTTATAACAATTAAGATTCAAACCTCTAGGCTTCTCTCTTGTGAAAAACACGCTTATAAGGTAATTTTCAGATTATTCCTATTTGATGCTCTTTATCTAACTTTGGCCAAGCAATGGGTGAAAAAACAGAAAAGGCGACCCCGAAGCGTCTTAGAGACGCCAGGAAAAAAGGCCAGGTAGCAAAATCTCAAGATTTTCCTTCCGCGGTTACCTTTATCGTTTCGATGTTCACGACATTTTCTCTAGCATCGTTTTTCGCAAAACATCTTGGTAGTTTTCTAGTTTCTATTTTTAAGCAAGCCCCTATAAATCATGACCCTAAAGTCACGCTATACTATTTACAAAATTGCTTAGTTTTAATTCTAACCACTTCCCTTCCCCTACTTGGTGCTGTGGGATTTGTCGGTATTATTGTCGGATTTCTTGTTGTAGGCCCAACTTTTTCTACAGAGGTTTTTAAGCCTGACTTAAAAAAGTTCAATCCTATTGACAACTTGAAACAAAAATTCAAGGTGAAGACTTTAATCGAGTTACTGAAGTCCATTTTGAAAATTTTTGGCGCTGCGTTAATCTTATACGTTACGTTAAAAAATCGCGTGCCTTTGATCATAGAAACTGCAGGAGTCTCTCCAATTGTTATTGCTGTGATCTTTAAACAGATACTTTATAAGGCAGTCACCTCAATTGGCATTTTTTTCTTAGTCGTTGCTGTTCTTGACTTAGTGTATCAAAGAAAGAACTTCGCTAAAGAACTAAAAATGGAAAAGTTTGAGGTTAAACAGGAATTTAAGGATACAGAAGGTAATCCAGAGATTAAAGGACGCCGTCGTCAGATTGCTCAAGAAATCGCTTATGAAGACACCTCTTCTCAAATCAAACACGCGAGTGCGGTGGTCTCTAATCCCAAGGATATAGCTGTAGCTATCGGTTACATGCCGGAAAAATATAAAGCTCCGTGGATTATTGCCATGGGAATTAATTTACGTGCAAAAAGAATTATCGTAGAAGCTGAGAAATATGGTGTTCCTATTATGAGGAACGTACCTTTGGCGCATCAGCTTTGGGATGAAGGAAAAGAGTTGAAGTTTATTCCAGAGTCGACGTATGAAGCTATTGGAGAAATCCTTCTCTACATCACTTCTCTTAATGCACAAAATCCTAACAATAAAAATATTAACCAACCCGATAATCTATAATGAACAAGTTACTCAATTTTGTCAGTAGAACCTTTGGGGGAGAAGCAGCCCTAAACATGATCAATAAATCGAGTGACCTCATCCTGGCTCTATGGATGATAGGCGTCGTTTTAATGATCATCTTGCCCCTGCCTCCGACTATTGTCGACTTGATGATCACTATCAACTTGGCGGTGTCTGTCTTCCTATTGATGGTGGCTTTGTATATCCCTAGCGCTCTACAATTATCGGTTTTCCCCTCTCTACTTCTAATTACAACAATGTTTCGTTTGGGAATTAACATTTCCTCATCGAGACAGATTCTCCTTAAAGCATATGCTGGACACGTCATTCAAGCCTTCGGAGACTTTGTTGTTGGAGGGAACTACGTTGTTGGATTTATTATCTTCTTAATCATTACGATTATTCAGTTTATCGTTGTTACCAAAGGTGCTGAGCGTGTTGCCGAGGTTGCTGCGAGATTCCGATTAGATGCTATGCCTGGTAAGCAGATGGCTATTGACGCCGATTTGCGCGCAGGAATGATTGATGCTCAACAAGCTCGTGATAAACGAGGAATGATTCAGAAGGAAAGTGAGCTTTATGGAGCCATGGACGGTGCTATGAAGTTCATTAAAGGGGACGTTATCGCTGGTATCGTTATCTCTTTAATTAACATCGTTGGTGGTTTGACCATTGGTGTCGCCATGCACGGTATGGACCTTGCTCAAGCTGCACACGTCTACACTCTTTTATCTATCGGTGATGGATTAGTCTCTCAGATTCCTTCACTACTTATCTCTTTAACTGCTGGTATCGTGACTACTCGAGTTTCTAGTGACAAAAACACGAACTTGGGTAAAGAGATTTCTTCTCAATTAGTTAAAGAACCTAGAGCGTTGCTCCTCGCTGGCGCAGCAACTTTAGGTGTGGGCTTCTTTAAAGGCTTCCCACTTTGGTCATTCTCCATTCTCGCTTTCATCTTCGGCCTGCTTGGAGTTATCCTTCTTGCTAAGAAAAATAACGCCTCTAAAAAAGGTGCATCGGGAGCAACAACAACGGTGGGGGCTGCTGCCGATGGAGCAGCAACAGCTGGCGACAATCCAGACGATTATGCGCTAACCCTCCCTGTCATTTTAGAGTTAGGAAAAGATCTATCTAAGTTAATTCAACAGAGAACAAAATCTGGTCAAAGCTTCATTGATGATATGATCCCTAAAATGCGTCAGGCTTTGTATCAAGATATCGGTATCCGTTATCCAGGAATTCACGTACGTACTGATTCTCCTTCATTAGAAGGGTACGACTACATGATCCTTCTTAATGAAGTTCCTTATGTTCGAGGTAAGGTACCTCCAAATCACGTATTGACTAATGAAGTAGAAGAGAATCTTAAAAGATATAACCTCCCCTTCATTACCTATAAAAATGCTGCGGGACTACCTTCAGCTTGGGTTAGTGAAGATGCTAAAACCATTCTCGAAAAAGCAGCTATTAAATACTGGACACCTTTAGAAGTAATTATTCTTCATCTTTCGTACTTCTTCCATAGAAGCTCTCAAGAGTTCTTGGGAATTCAAGAAGTGCGCTCTATGATTGAATTTATGGAACGTTCCTTCCCTGATCTCGTTAAGGAAGTTACCCGCCTTATTCCTCTACAAAAACTTACAGAGATTTTCAAACGTCTAGTCCAAGAGCAAATCTCTATTAAGGATTTGCGCACGATTTTAGAATCATTAAGTGAATGGGCTCAGACAGAAAAAGATACCGTATTACTTACTGAATACGTACGTTCTTCTCTTAAACTCTATATTAGCTTTAAATTTTCTCAGGGCCAATCTGCAATTTCTGTCTATTTATTAGATCCAGAAATTGAAGAAATGATCCGTGGAGCAATTAAGCAAACTTCTGCGGGATCTTATCTTGCCTTGGATCCTGATTCTGTAAATCTCATCTTAAAATCTATGAGAAATACAATTACGCCAACACCTCCTGGAGGTCAGCCTCCTGTGCTGTTGACAGCAATTGACGTAAGACGATATGTAAGGAAATTAATAGAGACAGAATTCCCTGATATCGCTGTGATTTCTTATCAAGAGATTCTCCCAGAGATTCGCATCCAGCCATTAGGAAGAATTCAGATTTTCTAATAAGTATCTGTCGATTCTTAAAGAGGATATATGGCTGCATCTGGAGGAGCTGGTGGCTTAGGCGGTTCACAAGCTGTTGACGTTGCGCAAGTGCAAGCTGCAGCTGCGAAAGCTGATGCCCAAGAAGTTATCGCTAGCCAAGAGCAATCCGACATCAGTATGATTAAGGATTCTCAGGATTTATCAAATCCTCAGGCTGCGACACGTACAAAGAAAAAAGAAGAAAAATTCCAAACTCTAGAATCTAGAAGGAAAGGCGCGACTCAAGCAGAGAAAAAGTCTGAAAGCACGGGAGATAAATCCGACGCGGATCTTGCGGATAAGTATACAGAAAATAATGCTGAAATCTCAGGTCAAGATTTACGCAGTATCCGAGATTCTTTGCATGATGGTTCTTCCGAAGAAGATGTTTTAGATCTTGTAAAATCTAAGTTCTCTGATCCTGCGCTTCAAAGTGTTGCCCTAGATTATTTAGTCCAGACAACACCAGCTTCTAAAGGAGCTTTAAAAGACACCTTAATCAGGGCACAACAAAACCACATGCAACAAAATCGACAAGCTGTTGTTGGTGGTAAAAATATTCTATTTGCCTCTCAAGAGTATGCATCTTTATTAAATACCTCTGCTCCAGGATTACGTGCTCTTTATCTTGAGGTAACGTCTGATTTCCATTCTTGTGAGCAATTACTAACATCTCTCCAGTCACGTTATAGTTACGAAGAAATGGGCACTGTTTCCTCTTTCATACTTAAGGGGATGGCTGCTGATTTAAAATCTGAAGGATCTTCAATTCCAGCTCCGAAACTACAGGTGATGATGACAGAAACTCGTAACCTTCAAGCTGTGCTTACTGGTTATCATTTCTTTGAGACAAAGCTACCAACACTTACCGCATCTTTAAAAGCCGATGGGGTAACAGTTCCGGATCTTAAATTTGATAAAGTAGCCGATACTTTCTTTAAGTTAATCAATGATAAATTCCCTACGGCTTCAAAAATGGAGCGCGGTGTCCGTGACCTTATTGGCGACGATACAGAAGCTGTTACAGGGATGCTCAACCTCTTCTTTGTTGCTTTAAGGGGGACATCCCCAAGATTATTTGCTTCAGCAGAAAAGCGTCAGCAATTAGGCACAATGATGGCTAATGCTTTAGATGCTGTGAATATTAACAACGAAGATTACCCAAAATCTACAGACTTCCCCAAACCTTATCCCTGGTCTTAATTTTTACGGATTATCATGCAAAATCAATTCGAACAACTTCTCGAGTCTTTAGGAACAAAACTGAATACCTCTTTGGTTCCTGATAAAAACCAAGCATGTCTGATTCGTTTTAGCGCTACTCAGGTTCCCGTACAACTTGAAGAAGATGGTAATTCTGGTGATATTGCTGTAGGTACAATCCTTGGACCGCTTCCTGAAAATGTATTCCGTGAACGCATTTTCAAAGCTGCTCTTTCTGTAAACGCCTCTCCTCAATCAAACATTAAAGGGATTCTTGGCTATGGAGAAATTTCTCAACAGCTATATCTATCTGATGTTTTAAATATGAGCTATCTGAATGGGGATAAGCTTTTCCACTACTTAAATCTTTTTTCGATGCATGCAAAAATTTGGATTGCTGCTTTAGAAACTGGCAATCTTCCTGATCTACATGTCTTAGGTATGTACCATCTATAATATTACTGACAGCAGCAAGTTTGTCTAAACATGTACGCCCTACGCTTGTATGATTTATGACTCCATTTTCTAAAGCTCTACGTTGTATCCAGAATTCTCCAGCAAAGCAAAGCTGGAAAACTCTAGGAATCATGCCCAAACATGGGATTTGCCTTCCTCTATTTTCCCTACATACAAGAAATAGCTGTGGTATCGGAGAGTTTTTAGATCTCATTCCTATGATCTCCTGGTGCCGAAAACACGGATTTCAAATCATACAAATTCTTCCTATTAACGATAGCGGTGAAGATAGCAGCCCGTACAATAGCATATCTTCAGTAGCACTCAACCCCCTGTATCTTTCCTTAGCAAGCCTTCCCCATGCCCAATCAGTTGCCTATGCGAATGCTAAGCTAAGAACTATGCAGCAGCTCTCTAAACTGCCCTACGTACATTATCCACAAGTCAAAGCTGCTAAATGGGAGTTCCTCCGTGACTATTACCAATATGTCGTCAAAATCGGAGCTTTAAAAGACGAAGATTTCGAAATTTTTTGTGAAAAGGAAAAGTATTGGCTACGCCCCTACACAGTATTTCGCTCTATTAAATACCACCTAAAAGGAGCCCCAGTAAACAACTGGCCCAAAGCCTACACAGACATTAAGAACTTCACGGAATTTGAAAAACAATTTCAAGATGAGTGCAGCTTTTTTTCCTATCTGCAATATCTCTGCTTTCAGCAAATGTCCCAGGTAAAAGCTTTTGCAGATGATAACCACGTTTTCCTTAAAGGAGATCTTCCCATCCTTATCAGTAAGGATAGTTGTGATGTTTGGTATTATAGACAGTTCTTTTCCTCTTCAGGATCTGCTGGAGCCCCTCCAGATATTTACAATACAGAAGGGCAAAACTGGCATCTTCCTATCTATAATATGCATAACCTTGTTCAAGATAACTACACTTGGTGGAAAGCTCGTCTACGTTATGCAGAAAATTTTTATTCTCTATACAGGCTGGATCATATCGTAGGGCTCTTTCGCTTGTGGGTGTGGGATACTTCAGGAAATGGAAAATTTCAACCTGACGACCCTAAAGAATATCTCCCCCAGGGAACGGATATACTGACGCAGATTCTACGTGCATCTCGTATGCTTCCCATAGGAGAAGACCTTGGAAGCGTACCTACTGATGTCAAAGAAACATTAGTAAAACTAGGGATATGTGGAACGAGAATTCCTCGATGGGAGCGTAATTGGGAAGGAGATGGAAACTTTATTCCTCTAGGGGAATATTCCCCACTTTCAGTAACCTCATTATCTACGCATGATTCCGACACGCTGGCTCTTTGGTGGCGGCACGCTCCGAAAGAAGCTCAAAAATTTGCACAATTTCTAGGAATGTTTTTCACCCCGGTCCTAGCTGAGGAAGATCAAAAACATATTCTCACGTTGTCTCATAAGACTTCGTCTATTTTTCACATTAATTTAATTAATGACTACCTTGCTCTCTGTCCCGATTTAGTATCCAATAATCTAAAGTATGAACGCATAAATATGCCAGGGACCGTATCAAAAAATAATTGGGTTTACAGGATCAAACCTTCCGTGGAAGAAATCCTGACTCATGATGCATTCAACGCAAATATAGCGGATATCTTTTCCAAGATTTAGATCTTACTATTTTAAGAAAAATCAAGAAAAATTTTCTTTTTAAGTAGCTATAATTAAAATTTTTTGAAGAAAAAATCTTTCAGATATATCAGAAAATGTCTAACATGGATTCTTTTCAATTATATATGTCTTATTCTTGCGATAACGACGAAGTTAATGTAGGGAAATCATGTCAAGAAAGTGTCCACTTACTGGAAAAAGACCTCGCCGTGGCAATAGCTACACCATCCGAGGTATTGCGAAAAAGAAAAAAGGAATTGGTTTAAAAGTTACAGGGAAAACCCCACGCCGTTTCTTCCCTAATATGATCACCAAGAGACTTTGGTCTACAGAAGAGAACAAGTTCCTTAAACTTAAAATCTCCACCTCTGCCCTACGTCTTATCGACAAGCTTGGCTTAGAGAAAGTAATCGCAAGAGCTAAAAGCAAAGGCTTATAGTCTTTATAACAAAGGGGAATGGCTATGTCTTCCTTAAGACGTCTTGTTTCCCTTTTGCGTTCCCAAAACGACCTTATCGATATCTTTGCTCCTGTAGATCCTTATTTGGAGCTCCCTGAGATTCATCGTAGGGTCATTGAAAATCAGGGTCCCGCTCTTTTATTTCATAATGTTCAAGGGGCTTCTTTCCCTGTTCTTACCAATCTCTTTGGCACGCAAAAGCGTGTAGATCAGATCTTTTCTAAGGTCCCTAAAGGTTTAATTCCTCAAGTCATTCATTTACTATCTTCTCCTCCTAAGCTATCGCAGTTATGGAAACATCGCAATTTGTTACTTCGAGGGCTATCTCTAGGGTTACGCAAAGCGCGTTTCCTAAAATTTCCTCATAAGAAGATGGCTTCTGTAGATTTACATCAGTTGCCTATGCTGACAAGCTGGCCTGAAGATGGGGGTGCTTTTCTTACACTTCCTTTGGTCTATACGGAATCTCCTAGTTCTAAAATTCCTAACTTAGGAATGTATCGCATGCAAAGGTTTGATCGCGATACTTTAGGCTTGCATTTCCAAATCCAAAAAGGTGGTGGGATGCATTTTTATGAAGCAGAACAAAAGAATGAAAACCTTCCGGTTACTGTATTTTTATCAGGGAATCCCTTCTTGATACTTTCTGCAATAGCTCCTTTACCTGAAAACATCTCAGAACTTCTCCTTTGTACATTTTTACAAGGATCAAAATTGCATTATAAAAATGATCCTGATACCCCTCATCCCCTACTTTATGATTCTGAATTTATCCTGATAGGAGAGGGTATTTGCAATGAACGTAGGCCTGAAGGCCCTTTCGGAGATCATTTTGGTTATTATAGCCTTCAACATGACTTCCCAGCATTTAAATGTAGGAAGATCTATCATCGAAAAGACGCTATTTATCCTGCGACAATCGTAGGCAAACCTTATCAAGAAGATTTCTATTTAGGAAATAAGCTTCAGGAATACCTCTCGCCTTTATTCCCTATGGTCATGCCAGGAGTCAGACAGTTAAAAAGTTACGGAGAAGCAGGATTTCATGCATTAACAGGAGCTGTTGTTAAAGAGCGTTATTGGAAAGAATCCCTAGCAACCTCTTTAAGGATTCTTGGAGAAGGACAATTATCGCTAACAAAATTCCTGATGATTACAGATCACCACGTGGATCTCGATAACTTCCCTAAACTTCTAGAAACCATACTATCACGCATTGTTCCCGAGCGTGATTTGATTATCTTTTCGGAAACATCAAATGACACCCTAGATTATACAGGACCTAAATTAAATAAAGGCTCTAAAGCTATTTTCATGGGCATAGGCCCCGCAATTCGTGATCTTCCACATAAATATCGGGGAAAATCTCTCCCTAATATCACTAATATGGGAACTTTTTGTCCTGGTTGTCTCGTTTTAGAAACTACACTACAACAAGTAAATATTGATGCGTTATTAAATCACCCCGACCTCAGCTCGTGGCCTCTCGTTGTTCTTACAGAAAATCTAAACGAGACACTAGCCAGCTCGAAAGATTTTCTTTGGAAAACATTTACACGTCTCGCACCAGCGACAGATCTACATGTTCGTTTTAGTAATGTCGCCCATCATAGACCAAACTATACCTTCCCGATCTTACTTAATTCACTCATGAAGCCTCACTATCCCAAAGAAGTCGAAGCCGATGAAACAACTATTCAAAAAGTTTCTCATCGATGGAATGAGTATTTCCCTAAATACTAATCTTAATTATTCTATCTAGTTTTATTAAGTTTTCTTTAAAAATAGTGATTTTTTTTATAATAAAACTTTTATTACTAATTTTTAAAAGAAAAAGCAACTAACTATATGAAAAAGAAAACAAAATCGAAATTAAAAATCCTTTTAACTATAGGATCACTATTATTCTTTGGTCTTCTTACAAAATCGCAAGCTCCCGATACATTTCAAACCTTTACTGCTTCGCAAGAGCCTGTAATTTATTCCAAGCAGTGTGGGGATGACACTCTTAAGGTGCTTTGCGATGCTATAGACTCTGCCCAGACAAGCATATTTCTTCGTATTTATCGTCTGAGCGCTCCTGAGATTTTTACAAGCCTCGCCAATCAAGCTAGGGCAAAACGTAATGTTGCGATTCATTATGAAAAGATAGCAAAGATTAAGGAGTTCCCCAAAAACAGGCATGTGACTTTAGTTGAGCATCCTGCAGAGGGAAGAAAGCTAATGCATCAAAAAGCACTAGCAATAGATGACAAACATGCTTGGCTAGGATCAGCAAACTATACACATACTTCCTTTCTTCAAGATAGCAACTTGATCATTGGTTTAAAAAGTAAGGAACTTTGTCGCTACATTAAGGATGAATCTTGTGGGCAATGTGTGATTCATGGCCAAAATGCACAATATTTTTCTCTACCTGGGGACCAAGGAAAGGCTTTATCAGCGGTATTGCGGACATTGAGAACAGCGCAAAAAACCATCCGTTTGGCTATGTTTGCCTTAACCTATCCTCCAGTATTTCGTGAGCTTAATGAAGCAAAAAAACGTGGTGTAGATGTAAAAATCCTGATTGATAAAGATTTTAAGAAATTATCGATAAAGCAGATTCAAGCTTTAAAAGATTCTAATCTCTCACTACACACAAAAACAACACGTTATCGTCTACATCATAAATTTGCTGTTGTAGATCAAAAAATTCTCATTGCGGGGTCTGTAAACTGGTCAGAAGCTGGTTTTTGCATAAATTCAGAAGACATGCTTATCCTAGATAATCTTACAGACAAGCAGCTAAAGAAATTGGACAAAATCTGGAAAGATTTAGAGAAACAAAGTTCCCTAACCTATCCAGTTAGTGATGGAGATGAAAAGGTCATTCAGCTGCCTGAAGAAAAATGCGCTGCTTAACACTCATCATCTTTATGCCAGAATAATAGGGAGGCCATATCCAAGACTCCTCTATTGCGAGCAATAACCCAAGCCTCTGCAGCATCAGCAATAGCCTGAGCTGCAGATGCCCCTATCTTCACAGGCTTCTTACTACTAGCAATATGGAAAGTTTTCCCTTGTTTTGAAGATTCTTCATTATCTTCTTCGTTATCTTCTTCTTCTTTTAAACCAGCATTTTTCAAACTTTGAAAGTCTAAATCTACATTTCGCAATTGAGATAGGAGCACTTTTGCTTGTTTGCGGTTAAGAATTTTAAACCGATGTTTTCTCTTTCTTTTGTCTTTTTCTTGATCAGTAATAGCAAGCAAAGCCAAACGCATAGCTTCATTTTTAGCTATTTCATCAGAAATCTTCTGATTTAAAGGTATATTGCTATGAGGATCTTTATTTACTCCTTGAGGAGGTAATGCTCCATAAGGATCAAAGGGTAGTATGCGCACTGTAATCTCCCTAACCTAACTCCTTAGATTTGCTTTTTTCATCTCCACCAGAAAAACGCCTGTTA
Organism: Chlamydia caviae GPIC; assembly: GCF_000007605.1. Taxonomy (NCBI): domain Bacteria; kingdom Pseudomonadati; phylum Chlamydiota; class Chlamydiia; order Chlamydiales; family Chlamydiaceae; genus Chlamydia; species Chlamydia caviae. Next base: position 510,502 of record NC_003361.3, on the reverse strand, counting down.
TCTTGATCCCGATTTTGTCCTGAAAATCCTCCACCGGATCCTCCCCCATCATCGTGCACGGAAGCAGCCTCAGGTTTTCCTTGAACCCCTAGACGCGATGAAGAAGCGAATGGTTGTGGGGATCTAAAAATCAAAGGTGGATCTATAGCCACGTTACGGTATTGATAAATTAAGGGATCTGGAGGTGCTCCAGGCCCCTTTCTCTTCTCAACTTCGTGTTTATACTCAGATAAAGAACGAGGTAGCGGGGCTAGTAAAGACATCCCCTGATGAGAAGAAAATAAATAGGCCGAACTTACCGTATCAAATCCCATAGCCCCTGCGGAGGGATTGTATCTCGGCACTGGGTTTTCTTCAGAAACTGGTGAAAATACCGGGTCCACATCGGACAAAGCAGAAAAGCTTACAGCTCCCTCATCAGTGAGATCTGGCACACGATCATCGGAAGAGGGATGCAGAGGAAAACGGTAGGGTTTTTCACTGTGTTCCGTAAATGTTGGAGAAACTTTTACCATATTTCCGGATATATGCGGAGAAGAAAAATTGGTATGCCCTTGATTACTAGAGATTCCTATAGGAGAATGCTGCGGTTTATCATTATAACTGTGTATCACTGTTCCAGAAAATTTTGGAGCTGGGAAGTTTGTACTCCCTCCTGACCACGTAGCCCCTAAAGGCACATAAACAGATGAAGGAGCTCCAGAAGCAAGCAAACTCTCCATCATTTTTGCTAAGGCAAGTTGATCTTTTATAAGATCTTCCCGACTTTCTTTCTTTTCAGCTTCTTTAGTCGCGGTCTCTAAAATCCCCGATCCCTCTAGGTCCACCTCTTCTAGCTTTCCAGCATCGCGACCCGAATCAATAATTTTTGTATTTTTTGAAGTATTTTCTGCCCGAGTATCTGTGCTAAGACTACGATTCTCTAAATCCGATAGATCTACCATACCCTCGTTGCCTACAAGAGATGCTCTGCGTAATAAAGAAGAAGTCTCTATATTGGGATCTAAGATTGTGCTAATCATTTCCCCACCTAGACGATTTACTGTCCAAGCAGTCACTGTAGATTCCGTTATGGGTGTTCTAGCCGTCTGAAATGAACCAAATGAAGCTATAGAAGAAGTTTCTGCGGCACTGATATCTTCCCTTAATCCAGAGAGTGAGCCTAAGGATGTGGAACGTAACGACTCTAGAGAAAGCTTAGAAACATCAGATGAGGTATCGCTAATTCCCGATGCATCTAGATAAAATCCTTGCATTTCCGGGGAAATGCGGTTTCCCTTCTTACCGACCATTTCCATATCGCTAGGCAACATGGATCTCCCCTCTCCACCAGCTTCTGCCTTACGGGCAGAAACTCTAGAGGCTCGCGTACCAAACCCCGAGAGAAATCCCTGAATACTCGCACGCACCTTGGAAAAGCTTCCACGCAACTTTGATTTAGGAGATGATGAGGCTTTTTCCTGAGTCTTTCGGTATTTTCCCTCATTAATCTGCAGATCCGTTTCATAATTTGCAGTGGCTCCAGACTGGATCATAGCCTCCTGTTTTCTAGAAGAAGCCTCTTGTGTCTCAGAAAATATAGATTCTTTAGGTCCTGATAATGACTCAGGCTGCTTCCCCATAATTGCGGGGTCCCACTTATCAGGTCCTGAAGGAGAAATATTGCTATTTCCAGAAATTGCCATAATTTATTCTCAGAGTTTTTAAAAAATACCCATTAGTTATGTTTTAATTTTAAAATAAAAAATAATTAATTCAAAAAAAAGAACTTAAGAAGAATTTAAAAGAGAAAAAAACAAAAAAAAACGCAAGGTGGCGGCACCTTGCGAAAAAACTTAAAAATAAGAGGAGAGGGAAAAAGAGCCGGTAAATGCAAGAAAGTGCATCGCTGTCGTTCCAGATGAGGTACTCGTACCAAACTGTCCAGCAATATTAAGATTGTGGAGATCTTAATATTGCGGCAGCTTCTGGAGCGCAAAAATTAGCCCAGACTACCCACAACCTTATTACGGGTTTGTCCCGTTCTGCAAGTTTTTATTAGCTCTTAACGTTCAGACCTATAGCTTTATGGAATACTTTCCGAAATTATTCATATCAGTGAAAACAAAACCGTCCTGATAATTAAAAATTAAAACACGATTCGTATCCTGATCTTTCCTAGCTAATAGGGAACGTACTAAATTATCATACTCCTCGGCACGATGGCGAAGCTGCTTTTGATCTTTAGAAATAAATAACTTAGACTTCTTTCCTTGTAATTTTTTAGGCTTGTTCAGAAGCTGTTCTGTCTTCTTCTGAATCACCCGAGACAAATCCCGTTTACTTCTTTTCTTCTTTGTCCCGCTCATAGAAATAAAAACTTTCTAATAAAACCTATTAATTAATTTTAGTTAAAAGTTAATTAATTAAACAAAGTAATTAATTTAAATTAATAAAACTATTGATCAGCAAGATGTTATCAATGATTTGTAAAGAATAATAAAGAAAATAAGAGCCAACAATCTCGAATCTTGATATGAACCTTAGTGAATCTATCCTAATATCTGCTCATGGACCGGTTAGTATCTTTTCAGTGCCTTGTTCTCTCTGTATTGAGTTTCTTTATCCTCCCTCAATACTCCCCTAATCTCTGTCCTATTTTCTTTTCCCCTTATCTCGTCGCTAACTTTTATAGATTACAAAAACGAGAGCTGTTGGTTCATGCGCTCATCATAGGTCTGTTTTGCGATATAGGCTCTTCGTATCTCTTTGGAATTCATTCGTTTCTGTATATCGCAACGTCGGCGCTTCTCTATAAAATGCATAAAATTTTTCTTAAGGATAAGTGGTTATCGCTCCCCCTCATTAATTCTATATTTGCCCTAGTATTTTCTTATTTTTCCTATCCAACGCTAGCCTTCTTTAACCATAAAATTAATTGGAGCCTACATTCCCTATTCCTGGATGCAAAACATGCTTTTACTATCGACTTCATCTATAGCGGAATAATTTACCTACTCCCTTGTACAATAACTCAAGGAATCCGTAAGATGAGAGGCTTCTTAAGGAGTCGTTCATGTTATTAAAAGGAGCCCCCGTTGCCGAACGGGTCTTAAATAAAATCAAACAGGAAATCTCTAATAGCTCAACACGTCCAGGTCTTGCAGTAGTGCTCATCGGTAATGATCCGGCATCTGAAGTTTACGTCGGTATGAAGGTAAAAAAAGCTACAGATCTCGGCATGGTCTCCAAAGCTCATAGGTTATCTTCTGACGCTACGCTTACTGATATCCTTAAACTTATTGACAGACTCAATAATGATCCGATGATCCATGGGATTTTAGTACAAATCCCCCTACCAAAGCATTTAGATGCCAATGCTGTAATTCAAGCGATCTCTCCAGAAAAAGATGTCGATGGTCTTCACCCCATTAATATGGGAAAGCTTCTCTTAGGACAGCTGGGAGGTTTTGCTCCCTGCACACCTGCAGGGATTATAGAGTTATTGCATTACTATGAAATTCCTCTTCATGGACGTCATGTTGCAGTTGTGGGAAGAAGCAATATTGTCGGCAAGCCTTTGGCGGCTATGTTGATGCAAAAACATCCTTCAACGAATGCTACAGTCACCCTACTTCATAGCCAATCAGAAAACCTTACGGAGATTTTAAAAACAGCGGATATTATCATTGCTGCTGTTGGCGTTCCTTTATTTATTAAAGAAACTATGATCTCTTCTCACGCTATTGTTGTTGATGTCGGGACATCACGAGTCGCTGCAAATAATGACAAAGGGTATACGTTAGTTGGCGATGTAGATTTCAATAATGTCGTTGCCAAATGCAAAGCCGTTTCCCCAGTCCCTGGAGGCGTAGGGCCTATGACTGTGGCCATGCTGATGAAAAATACATGGGAAAGTTACAAAAAATCCTCATCTTAATTTTCTTCTCCTGGATTCTCTATGGATGTAGCACTCCAAAGCTCACGACTTTGGAGGGAGAAAAAATGACAATGCCTTACCGCATTGTCATAGGGAAATATCTGTCACACGAAGAAAGCGAACAGCTAAAAAAAGAAATCGAAGCAGTATTTCATGTCATTGACACGGTCTATAATAATTGGAATAGAGAATCAGAAATCTCAAAAATCAATCACGCAGCTGCAGGGGTAGCTATTCCTCTATCTAAAGAATTATGTGATTTCTTAAAGCAAGTAGACAGTTTTTATCGTATATCTAAGGGAAGATTCGATCCTACTTTAGGACCGTTAAAAACTCTTTGGTTATTACATCTTAAACAACATTCGCTTCCTAATGAACACGTATGGAAATCTTATTACGAAAATTCAGGATGGAAACATATTGATCTTGATGTAACAAATCAAACACTTACCAAAAAACATTCTGATGTACAACTCGACCTTTGTGGTGCGGTAAAAGGATTCGCTGTTGATTGCTTACTAGAAACTTGTCAGCACTTTTGTGTTGATAGCTATGCAGAATGGGGAGGAGAAATTAAAATCTCAGGACGTCATCCCTCAGGAAGGCCATGGCGTATTGCTTCCTCAGCGACCCCCGAAATTATAGAACTCAAAAATACTGCGGTTGCTACAAGTGGAAACTACTACCAACAATGGTCTGTAAATGGGAAAATCTATACCCATATCTTAGATCCTCATACAGGAAAGCCCTTAGAACAGCACGAGTACCCGATTATATCGGCAATGGTTATTCACCCGAGTTGCGCTTTTGCTGATGCGATGGCTACGGTACTCATGACCTTTTCAACAAAAACAGAGGCTTTGGCCTGGGCAAAAGAAAATCACATTGAAGCTTTTATCAACGATAACGCTTCATAGCAGATTCCACTTCCCGTTGCTTCTCTCTTGCTATGATCGTTTGTCGCTTATCATGAGCTTTCTTTCCACGACAGCAGCCAAGACGAATTTTTACATAGCCGCGAGAAAGGAACATCCCTAGAGGAATAATTGTTATACCCTTTTGAGCTACTCTCCCCTCTAATTTTCGAATCTCATATCTATGAAGAAGAAGCTTGCGCTTTCTTCGTTCTTCATGATTATAAATATTACCAAAACGATAGGGAGCAATGCTGGCGTTCAATAACCACGCCTCGCCTTTAGAAATAGCCACGTAAGCATCACCAAGGTTCCCTCCATGATCACGTAGCGATTTTATCTCGGTCCCGGTAAGCACGACTCCGGCTTCTAAAGTATCCAAAACCTCGTAATTGCGTAAGGCTTTGCGGTTAGAAACAATTTCCTTACTGGACATAATTTTTTCCCATTTCTCAACCTAAAGAGTTGGGAAGAAGTATAACAAAAAACACAATTTTCTTTCTTGAACTTAGCAAGGGGGCGGCCTAGAAAAATCCTAGCAAATCTAGAAGACCATAAAATCCCTTTATAGTAATATCCTGCTTTATCCCGGGAAGCTTTTTCTAAGAGGTTCCAAGGACCCCTATTCTCTTAGGGGCAGGATTGAATTTAATGACTTACAGTTGTAGGAAAATATGAAGTTCGTCGTATCCCGAAATGAGGTAGGAAATCTTATAAAAAAAATCCAGAGCGTTGTTCCTCAAAATACTCCTATCCCTGTGCTCACTCATGTCCTTATCGAAACATGTAATGATGAGCTCGTCTTTACAGCTACCGACCTCACTGTAAGCACCCGATGCGTAGCTCAGGCAAAAGTATATGAATCTGGAGCCATTTCCATCCCTTCAAAAAGATTTTTTCAACTCGTGAAGGAATTAACAGAGGCGAATCTTGAAATCTCCGCAACTACTGGAGAAATGGCGAAGATCACCTCAGGATCTTCTTGTTTCCGTCTACTTAGCATGGGAAAAGAAGACTTTCCTATGCTCCCTGACATCCAAAACGCTATAAGATTTACTCTCCCTGCTGAGCAACTCAGAGAGATGTTGCAGCGCACATCATTTGCTGTTTCTCGAGAAGAAAGTCGCTATGTTCTTACAGGAGTTTTATTAACAATTGCCAATGGTATTGTTACTGTAGTAGGTACAGATGGGAAACGCTTAGCAAAGACGGATACAGAAATCTCCTTAGATAAAAGCTTTATCGGCGATTATATTGTTCCTATTAAAGCTGTTGAAGAAATTATTAAGCTATGTTCCGAAGATTCTGAAGCTACAATCTTCTTAGATCAGGCAAAAATTGCTGTAGAATGTGGCAATACATTATTAATTACTAAATTACTTTCTGGGGAATTCCCCGACTTTTCTCCAGTAATCTCTACAGAAAGTAGTGTGCAATTAGATCTTCACAGAGAAGAGTTAATTACCTTGTTAAAACAGGTAGCATTATTCACTAATGAATCTTCGCATTCCGTGAAGTTTACCTTTACTCCCGGAGAGCTCACCCTAACAGCAAACTGTACAAAAGTTGGTGAAGGGAAGGTCAGTATGGCAGTAAACTACTCTGGAGAATTATTAGAAATTGCCTTCAATCCTTTCTTCTTCCTTGATATCTTAAAGCATAGTAAAGACGAGTTAGTTCGCTTAGGCATTTCAGATTCCTATAATCCTGGAATCATTACCGATTCTACTCGTAGCCTATTCGTTATTATGCCAATGAGATTGCATGATGATTAATGAAGATTCTTTCCCTGCGTCTTAAAAATTTTAGAAATTATAAAGAAGCTGAAGTTTCTTTATCTCCGGATATGAACTACATTTTTGGAGAAAATGCCCAGGGAAAAACAAATCTTCTTGAGGCCCTCTATGTTCTATCTTTAGGTAGGTCTTTTCGTACTACACATCTCACAGAGGCTATTTTTTTTGGGTCTTCTCATTTCTTTTTGGAGATGACCTTTGAAAAAGACGGGTTTTGTCATACACTATCTACCTACGTAGATAAGCAGGGGAAAAAAATTCTTTGTGATCACTCCCCTATAAAAACCCTATCGCAATTGATAGGTATGGTGCCTATCGTTCTATTTTCTTCCAAAGATCGTTCTTTAATTTCTGGAGCTCCTGCAGATCGCAGGCTATTTCTTAATCTACTTCTATCTCAATGCGATCCTCAATATAAACACACATTGTCTTATTATCACCGAGCGTTATTACAAAGAAATACCCTACTTAAAACTAAACAGACGTCTACGTTATCGGTTTGGGATGAACAACTTGCCACTCTAGGTGCTTATCTCACAGTAAGCCGGTATTTTTGCTGCGAACAATTAAATCAATTAGTTCAAGAATTATGGAGTAATTCTTTATCAGAACAACTACGCATTAAATTTAAAAGCTCACTAATTAAACAAGGGAATCTTTCCCAAGAAGCTATTATTGAAGAACTTCGTAAACAGCTAACAACAGCACTACATCGTGATTTAGAATTAGGGACAACATCCGTAGGCCCCCATCGTGAGGACTTTACTTTAATGATTAATGACCTTTCTGTAGCACAATTTTCTAGTGAAGGTCAAAAACACAGTTTGCTTGCCATCCTTAGACTCGCAGAATGTCTTTATATAAAAAACATCTATAACGCATGTCCCTTATTCTGTATGGATGACATTCATGCGGGATTGGACAATCATAGAATCTCACAACTACTCGACCTTGCTCCTACTCTAGGGCAAACTTTAATGACCTCTACAAACATCCCTCATCAATCATTATCTGAAACTAGTAAGATCTTTTCAGTTAATCAAGCTCAAATATCAATTCATTCACATTTAATTGTTAATTAGTAATTTGTATTACCTCATAATTAACAGATTAATTATTTTTAAAATAAGTTAATTAAACACGCTGGTTTTTAATAAAAAACTTATTAAAATAATTATATCGGTGTGCAAATGAATAAATTCTTATTAATTTTACTCTTCTTAATATCTGGAACGTCCCTTTTAGCGGATACTTCTATAATTCAAACTCTTCCTTCCGGAATTGATGGGATTAAGGAAACATCGCAGCAAAAAGAATCTGTAATCTGCGTTCACGCATTTTTAAGATCTTACAGGTCATTAAAACCTATCGGTAATGTCTTAGAGAAAGAAAATTACGACGTATTTATCTGGAACTATGAAACTCGCAAATTTACATTAGAGAGACATGCGGATCATCTTGTTAAACTCATCAAAAAGATCGCGGAGTTAAAGCCTGGTGTCCCCATCAATTTCGTAACACATTCTATAGGAGGTGTTATTGTTCGTGTGGCCTTGGCAAAACCTGACTGCCCTCAAGAAGCAAAATGTGGTAAAGCTATACTTATGGCTCCTCCAAATGCAGGATCTACATTAGCAAGACGTTATAGATCTTTAGCGCTTGTACAATTCGTTTTCGGAGGTAAATTAGGCAGACAATTGCTCACCTATTGCCCAAGAAAAATGCTAGATGTTGGCAAACTGCCTTCTACAGTAGATGTTCTTATACTCAGTGGAAATAAACGCAGTAAGTTTCTCCCCTTCCGTTTAGAAAGCGAAAATGACGGAAAGGTATGCACATTTGAGACTCGCCTAGACACTCCTCACAAAGGGTACGTGATCAATACCAATCACACCTATATCATTGCAAACAAGAAATCTATTTTCCTTATGAGGGAGTTTTTAAAACACGGAAATAAAACCGCAGCTATAGAACAAGTCCCTGAAGAAATAGAGCAAAAAGTAAAGGAAAATAAACAAAAGAGCTCTAGACTAAATACGAGCAAAAACAAGGATATCTATGTTATCCATTGTTTTGGCTCTCATCCTTACAATCTCTATGGTTTTCCAAAAACCTGGAAACCTAACTCGCAACAAAAAAGCGGAACAAATCCTGAAACGTTAGGAAAATAAAGAAGGCTATCAATAACAGAGAAAATGGTATCAACATCTTCTCAACAAGCTTCATATTCAAACGACGCCTTGAAATCATTTCCCAAAGGCACAGTACAATATAGCCTCCGTCCAATACAGGAATAGGAAGAAGATTTAAAACAGCTAAATTGATACTTACCAACCCAATCCAAAATAGCGCTTCTGAAATTCCTAATGACCATCCTTTATGTAGCATATGGACAATCCCTACGGGTCCTGATAACCACTGAGGATTCAGTCGCCCTACGACTAGAGCTTTCATAGTACGTAGACTATCTTTAGAAATATTGATGATTAAAGTATCTGGACTAGGATTATACTTTACAGTCATATCCTTCAAAGGGATCCCTAAAGATAGCTTTTGTTTTTCTACTTCTATTCTATCTAGATAATAACGCTGTTGGTCCTGATTCTTAATTTTTTTCGCCATTTCACGACGTTTATTTAAAAGATCATCAGAATAAATACTTATCCAAGGTTTAGGCTGAACAGGAGGCAGCAAGCGATACTGACCTGACTCTCGTACTCCTTGAGTACTTCCTATGGAATTAATAATCGCTAATAGATCCTTAGCATTATAAGAACGGATAAACCTCTCATCAGCAAGTGAAGAATCGACCTCTTCTAACTGCTCTGAAGCCATTTTTTGAACAATTATAGATACCTTATGGTCCTGAACCAAACGCAAGATGTCCGTACTTCCACTAACAGGAGTACCATCTATAGCTATAATACGATCTCCCAACTCCAACTTCTCTTCCATAGGAGGAAACGGAGATTCTGGATCTATAGGCTGTAGCTCACCTTCTACGTAACCATAACTATTGATCACATAAGGTAGAGTATATAAAGAAGACCACTTACCTTTAATGCCAGCTTCATATTGGTTGTCAATAAGTTCATTCCTTACGTAAGGAGATAGATACAACGTACTCGCTAACATTCTAGGAATGCGTAATGATAGTTCCTGATCATAACGAGCAACCTTAACAAAAGCATAGGCTTCATTAAGCATCTGTGAAACTTGCATCGGAGAAAATAGGATTTGCCCATCCATCCATACTAGCCGATCACCTGGTAATATATCCGCTGAATACATAGGAGATTCTTTGGAAATAGGCTCTTGAGAACGATATAAAAGATAGCTGGCTCCAGCAAGAGGGATACCATTTTTATTCACATTGAATTCTGCATCCAAAGAAAATTCACTAGAAGTTTTTGAAAGATACGCAGGATGTACTCCATTCAATGATAGATGCTTATCTAATAAAGCCGAGGTAATAGCATCTTTATCCGAATAATAAGGCTTGCCGTTGCAAGTGATAATCTCATCTCCAAGGTTTAAACCTTTCTCTTTTAAAATAGGATTTGCCCATCCAACAATACGGGAATACTCAGAATAAGCTTTACTTCTTCCTCCAGAGATATGTAAGGCACCAAAAGCTACAAAAGCTAATAAGATGTTAGCCACAGGACCTGCAGCAAGAACAATAATTCTTTTCCATGGGGATTTGCTGAAAAAACCTTGAGGTATATCATAAACAGAGTCTGGGTCAGCAGCCATACCCTTTTCTCTTTTGTCCATACCCTTGATACGAACATAACCCCCAAAAGGGAAAACACCCACACGATATTCTATATTTCTAATCTTCTTTTTATATAAAGCCGGACCAAAACCAATACTAAAACTCTCAACAGTCATACCTACAGACTTGGCTGCTAGTAAATGACCCAATTCATGGATCAATACCAAAACCCCCAAAGCAAGGGCTGCAAGAATAAAATATATTATTGTCATATACGTACCGGGTTATATCTCTTGAGCAAGGGCTCGAGCTTCTTTATCAACTGCAAAGACATCGTCTAATGAAGAGCATGAAGAAACTCTATAATTTTCCATAAGTCTTGTTAACTTATCTAGAATATCGCACCAAGCAATTTCTTCTGTTAAAAATCTTTGAACTAAGACTTCGTTAGCGGCATTAAGAAATGGTCCTGAGGATCCTTTCTCTCTTAATACCTGTCTAGCCAAACCAATACTTGGGAAACGTTCTTCATCTACAGGAAAAAATTCTAATGTTTGTTTTACAGAAAAATCTATCCCTTTATGAGGCGCTGGATACCGTTTCGGAGCGGTTAATGCATGTTGTATAGGAAAGAGCATGCTGGGAGGATTCATTACAGAAAGCACCGTTCCGTCCTGAAATTCTACCATACCATGGATTAAACTTTGAGGATGAACTACAGCATCTATCTCTGCGTTCTCCAATCCGAATAACCAGTAAGCTTCTATTATCTCTAAGCCTTTGTTTACCAATGTCGAAGAGTCCACGGTAATTTTGGCACCCATATTCCATATAGGATGCTTCAAGACATCTCGAATAGTCACACGGCTCAAATCTTCTTTAGACTTGTATAATAAAGGACCTCCAGAAGCAGTTAATACTAACTTTTTTACTTCAGAAGTATTCTTTCCCTCTAAACATTGATACAAGGCATTATGTTCACTATCTATGGGCAAAATTCTCGTTTGGTATTGCTTAGCAATCTCTTTGATAATCTCACCTGCAGAAACTAAGACTTCTTTATTTGCTAGTGCTAGGGTTTTCCCTAATTTCATTGCTTCTATAATTGCTGGCAGAGCGACAACGCCTGAAGATGCAGCAACAATAGTATCGACTTCCCCAGCCGTAGCAGCTGCTAACAAGCCTTCTTCACCTAGGAATACCTCGATATTAGGAAACTCTTTAGAAATCTCAAAATAAGATTGTTCATCGTATACGGAAACTATAGAAGGAGAAAACTCTCGAATTTGTTCGAAAAATACATCCTTATTATTACCGTATGAAGCAAGAGCGACAACCTTGAATAAATGAGGCAAAGACCGGATAATTTTTAAAGTCTGCTGCCCTATACTTCCAGTAGATCCTAAAATGGCTAAATGTTTCAAATAGTAAACCTTAACAAATTAAAAAATCATAACTCTTAGATTAGAGAGTTGTCAATTCTGTATTTGGGCTATTTTTTGAATAAAGTCTTCTATAGGCTAATTTCTTACCATAATGGAATAAAGAAACGAAAATATAAAAAAACATTAATATAAAAACTGAAATACCAGAAGTTGATAACCCCACATCATACGATGTTAAAATTGCTCTAGAACATGCAGGAGCGATTAATGCAGTAAGAGACCCGAAAATCAAAGACCAAAAAAGCATTCCCCTTACAGAAACAACAAACACTTTAGCAATAAGCCCAGGAATTAATAAGAAAGCTAAGGCCATTAAAACTCCAACAGCCCTGAATGCTCCTACTAAGCTTGCTGACAATTGCAAAATAATTAAGTAATCGATGATTTTTACAGGGATCCCTAAAGAAAAAGAGAATACTGAATCAAAAGAAACACAAACAAAACTACGAAAACCAATTAAAGAAACGAATAGATTAAGCAAAAGGATGGTATACACGGGCAAAATATCGCCACGAGTTAATGAATCTGCATTACCTAAGATAAGTTCAGTTCCTATGTGAGCATTGCGCGTGAGAAATACTAGAAAAAGTAAACTCATAGAAAATAATAAAGAGAACACCAAAGCTGTGCTAGCTTCTTCAGGAACACGAAAGATATTTCTTATAAAATGAATAAGAAAACCTGTAAGTAAAGCGGTTGATATGGAGGCCAGGGTAAGGGCTCCTAAAGATAATGATGTTAACTGATGGGTAAATAAACAAATACTCACTAAGCCAAATAATACCGTATGAGAAACTGCATTGGCATACATAGCCATCTTTTTCAAAACTAAGAAGCTCCCCACAAAAGCTCCAGTAAGAGCAATAGCTAAGAATACGATAACTTGAATATCATCGATAAACAAGTGTCCTCGAAAAAGCTCTCCAGAAAAAACTCTCGAGAAAAAGACGATGAAAAATTGGATAAAGGATACCCCATGATACGGGGAAAAGGCTCCTATCATAGTTCCTCCTTCTTATTTGGCTTTTCTGGGATTAATTTATCATGTGGATCATAATGCGGATTATCTAACATTTCCGTAATTGCGTAATCCAACTCATCCGTTAGAACATGCTCCATCTCTTCTGCAAAAACATGAACATTTTCTTCTTTAAATTCTAAAGAATGGACGAGATAACATTCCCATAATCTGTGAGCTCGAACTAACCTTTTCGCTTCGATTTTTCCTTTCTCACTAAGACTCCAGCGACAATCTCTATGCTTTAAAAACCCCTGTAATTCGAGAAGACGGATTCTAAACCTAGGGAAGGGCTTGGGGCCAAAATATTCCTGATACTTACGAGAGCAAACAAAATCTCGTGCCCCTACTTCGGGTAATTGATCCTCTAGTAAATACCAGAACACCTTCAGTAAATGTTCTTGATTCTTGGAAAATGAAAAATGTTTTTTACGTATATAGCGTATTACCCATCCCGATTTTGGCGAAAACATTAAGCAAAGGAAAGCTAAACAACCAGATATAACAACAACGAGAGGACCTGTAGGCAAAGTAATTACCCCTCCATGTCCAGAAACAGAACAACTAAAAGCTACTGAAATATAGCTGCCGAGAGCTCCGCAAATCCCTCCAAACAAACATGAAAGAAGGAAAATAACATTTAACTTATCAGACAACTGACGGGCTGCTAAAGAAGGCGCAACAAACATTGAAGATATCAATACGACACCTACCGAACGCACTCCACTTACAATCACTAAGGAAATAAATATAAGAACAATACTTCCAGAGATACGCGTACTCAATCCACAAGTTGACGCGTAATCTTTATCAAAGATTGTTATGACAATTTGACGATACCACCACCACAAAGTTGCTAAAGAGATAAGGAAAACAAAGACTGCAAGTTTCGCCTCTGCATAACCTAAAGTAGCTGCTTGGCCGTATAAATACGCATTGATGCGATTATATAGTAAAGGACAGCAATCTTTCACATAGCTTGCTAAAATAACCCCTACACCAAAAAAAACAACAAGAACGAAACACAAAGAAGCGTCCTTATGAACCCTTAACACTCTTTCTAAAAATACTATAATTCCGTAGCCAGAAATTGCTGCAAGACAGCCAAAAACAATAATCAAAATAATAGAATCTGTGAAGAAAGAGACTTTGTAGGTTAACAAAGCTCCCAGAAGCAATCCTGGATAAGAAGCGTGAGAAAGACTCTCGCTCAAAAGAGGCTGTCGGCCTACGAGAAGCAAAGTCCCCCATAAAGCCGTTGTCATACAAATTAAAGTAACAGCTAGAAAGCTTGATAAAAAAACAGAACCAATAAAAGCACAATCGAGCATTTAATACGCTCCTTGTTGCTTCCCTCGGGATAATTTAAGAGTGCGGTCTAAGAGCTCCAACTCACAACCATAGGCTTGGAAAATGTTTTTGCTTGTTAAACATTCATCAACCGGTCCAGAACAAATGAGATGCTTATTCAATAAAATAATGTGATCAAATAGTTGGCGCACATGACTCAGATCATGATGCACAACAACAATAGTCCTTCCTTGCTCCTGCAAATCCCGCAATACCTCTACAACAGTCTGATATGAAGCCATATCTATAGCAGAAAACAATTCATCCATAAGATATAGATCAGCTTTTTGCATAAGAGCTCGAGCAAGGAAAGCTCTCTGTTGTTGTCCTCCAGAGAGCTTTCCTATTTGTCTATTTGCCAAATCAGATAGACCTACGCGCTCTAAAATATTGAAGGCTTCCTCGCGATCATCAGCCGTTATTCTTCCCCACATTCCTTTGTAGCCGTAGCACCCCATGAGAACAAGATCTAAAACTGTCATGGGAAAATCCCAATCCACACTAGCTCTTTGTGGCATATAAGCAACACGTTGATGCACTTTTTTAAACTTATTTCCAAAAAACAAAGTATGGCCCGCCGAAGGTCGTATTAATCCGAGCGAGGTTTTTAAAAGAGTACTCTTCCCTGCACCATTCGGCCCTAAAACTGCTGTTAAAGATCCTTTTCTTAAAGAAAAGGAAACATGGCATAAAACATCGGAATGATCATAGTTCACGCATAAATCATGTACTGACCAAGCAATTTCATTTTGTCTATTCAAGAAACAGTTCCTCCGAGCTCTTCAGTGATTGTGCTCACATTATGCTTAAATGTATTAAAGTAATCATGTTTAACATTATCACTATATAAAGGACGAGCTGACAATCGGATATTATGCTCCTTTTTCAAACACGAAGCAATTTTTTTAAGAGCATCTTGATTTAGGGTATCTTCAGGGAATATAACATGAACATTATGTTCGTGGATATAGTCTACGACAAGCATGATATCGCGAATGCTAATCTGAGCTTCAGGAGATATCCCTTCAGGAGACATACACCTCTTATTCCAAACATTCGCCTGCACCTCTTCTGGAGTTGCTAAATACCGTCTTGTAAAATAACTAAAAGCATTGTGACCAGAAACTAAATATCTAGATTCTTTAGGGATTGTAGATAGACATCTTTGTGCCCAGCTATCCAACACATGCATTTCTTCTATTAATTCCTTGGAATTAGCGGCAAATTGTTCTTCATATTCTGGAAATTCAGCAATTAAAGCTGTAGTTATCTCTTTAGCCGCTTCTGTCCAGATACTCATATCTGTCCAAATATGCGGGTCATAGAATCCATCTTCTTCTATAGGGGAAAACACTTTACGAGCTATTAATCGTTCTCCGATACTCACAGTCTTAGAATTTCCCTCTAAATGCTTACGTAAGCTTGCTGTGTGCTCCAAACCAAGACCATTACAGAAGATGAGCCTACTCATTGCCATTTTATCCTCATCACCTTTGACCATCTCATAAGCATGGGGATCTATAGCGCCATCAATAAGAACTATTGAACACAGTGTATCTCCTATAATTCTAGACACACAATCGTGTATCATCCGATTCATAGATAATACACAGGCTTTATTATCACTATTGTGCACCTTAGAAGAAGAACATCCGGAAACAAGAAAAACTAAAAATAAGCAGATTGAAAGTTTTACTCTTTTGAATAGACGTGCTGACGACATACGCCTCCATTTAGGGACAAGAAACTAATAAAAATCAAAATAATGGAAGCCGTAAAGTATATAAAAAAGAGAGAAAAAAATCCCGTTATTTATTAGAAAACCTAGTCCAGGAACTAATAAACAAGGAAATAATGAAAATAAAGCAGAAAGGTGCACTTCACATTTTCACGCTTATAAATGAAACAAAAAAAACAAGTTTCATGACAATCAAAAGGCTTTTAATTATAAAGCAATAAATGTTACAGCTAAAGACTTCTTATCCTTATGATTGTTTCAAAGTTATTTATGAAACAGAACGATCTTTTCCTGGAAAATAACATTGCGAAAAAAAGCAAAATCCAACATAAATTACGTCTCTAAATAAACAGAACTTTAATTTTATTTTTCTAAACGTTAAATTGAAAGTATGCCAAATTCTTTCTTATAAAATTTATAAAGCGCGTCGATTAATTTTTACGAAGATTTAGCAAGTTATAAAGGTGGGTTTCATGGCCGTAGAACAGTCGAATATAAATGAAGAAATAGAAAAACTGATCTCAAAAGCTATTAGAAAGGTCTGCGGGGATAAGGAAAACGATCTATGTCGCTATCTTCCAGGACCCAGTGGTGGTTACATGCACCATTTTACATTAAAGAAAATGAAAAGTGCCGCCCCAGAACAATTTCTAAAAATGCTAAAAACATTTATCTTAGAATCTGATTCACCAAGAGCCATTAATCCAAAGCCTCGAGCACCTAGAGGGTCTAAAAAACGTAGAGACTTTATTAACTTTACGAAAACTGATATAGAACGTGTTCTAGAATTAGCCAGACAAGTAGGAGACAAAGATCTCTTAGCACGGTTTAGCCCCAAAAAACCCCTGCCTTCTTTAAAAAGAGAGCTTATTCGTTCCATCCGTAACGGAATAGTTAGTGTTGAGTTATGGAATGCGTACGTAGAAGCTGTAAGAACTAATTCTTCAAACTTGGATTCTCCTCAGTCTTTCGTTTAAAAAAAACCTTACAATCGGCTAAGTCAAATAAATATTTTAGCCGATTTTTCCCTAGTCTCTAGAGAGCTTTAGGAGAGCTTCTGGTTTCTCCCTTCCTTTTTTCTTGTCAATAGAGAAAAAAATTGGTATGTTAGAAGACTAAAAAACTAAAAATTAACTGTTTTAAAGACAAAACTATTAATAACTTATAAATTATAAAACTAAGCTATTTCAGAGGGTAAATATGACACAAACAGCGGAAAAACCTTTTGGAAAATTGCGCTCCTTTCTTTGGCCAATACATATGCATGAGCTGAAAAAGGTGCTGCCAATGTTCCTAATGTTCTTCTGTATTGCGTTTAACTACACCGTATTGCGTGATACAAAAGACACTCTTATCGTAACGGCTCCCGGCTCCGGTGCAGAGGCTATACCCTTCATCAAATTATGGCTTGTCGTTCCCTGTGCTGTTGTCTTCATGCTTATCTATGCCAAGCTAAGCAATATTTTAAGCAAGCCAGCCCTCTTCTACACAGTCATCACCCCATTTCTTTTATTCTTCGCTTTATTCCCTACAGTGATTTATCCATTCCGTCACATCCTACACCCAACGGATTTTGCCGATAAATTACAGACCATCCTTCCTCAGGGGTTGATGGGTTGTGTAGCTATGCTAAGAAACTGGACCTTTGCAGCGTTTTACGTGCTTTCTGAGCTATGGGGAAGCGTTATGCTCTCCTTAATGTTCTGGGGTTTTGCTAATGAAATTACCAAAATTAGCGAAGCTAAACGTTTCTACGCTTTATTCGGAGTTGGTGCTAACATCGCTTTACTAGCTTCCGGACGTTCTATTATCTGGGCTTCTAAGCTACGTGCTAGCGCTACAGGAAATACAGATCCTTGGGGACTTTCCCTTTACCTCTTAATGAGTATGGTTATTCTTTCCGGCGGCGTAATTATTCTATGCTACTGGTGGATGAATAAGTGCGTTCTTACAGATCCTAGATTCTATGATCCTAAAGAATTGAACAAATCCAAGAAATCCAAGCCAAAAATGAGCATGAAGGAAAGCTTTGCTTATTTAGCAAGATCTCCTTACATGTTATTACTAGCCCTTCTTGTTATTTGCTACGGCGTTTGTATTAACCTCGTAGAAGTTACCTGGAAGAGCCAATTGAAAATGCAATACCCAAATGCTAACGAATATAGCCAGTTTATGGGTAACTTCTCATTCTGGACCGGGGTTGTATCCGTTATCGTGATGTTATTTGTCGGTGGTAACGTTATCCGTAAATTCGGTTGGTTAACAGGAGCTCTCGTAACTCCAGTTATGGTATTGTTAACAGGCGTTCTTTTCTTCGCTCTAGTTATCTTCAGAGATCAGGCTTCTGGAATCGTAGCTACGTTAGGAACCACACCATTAATGCTTGCTGTTATGGTTGGGGCTATCCAAAACATTCTATCTAAATCCACGAAATACGCCCTCTTCGATGCAACAAAAGAAATGGCCTACATTCCATTGGATCAAGAACAAAAAGTTAAAGGAAAAGCTGCTATTGACGTAGTTGCTGCTCGTTTCGGAAAATCCGGCGGTTCTTTAATCCAACAAAGTCTTCTAGTGGTTTGTGGAAGTATTGGAGCGATGACTCCTTACCTAGCAATAGCTCTCTTCTTGATTATTGCTGTATGGTTAGTCTCAGCTACAAAACTTAATAAGCTATTCTTAATTCAATCTGCGATCAAAGAACAAGAACTTGCAGGAGAAGAAGCCGCTGCTGCTTCTGAAGTTGCTAGTTCTTCCACAACAATTCAGGGTACACCTGCTGTTGAGAACGCTTCTTCGTAATTGAAGTAGAGATTTTAGTAGAAGAAATCCTCACCTGTTTACAAGTGAGGATTTTTTTTGTCTTTAAATATCTGCCGGGATTTCGGCTCTACTCCCCGTTTCTAAATCAACAGTGTATCTTCTAGCATTTATGACATTGTTTAGGAGGGCATCTATATTTACTATTTTCTCATGAAACCTCATACGATGATTAAAATAGCAACAGATATGCCTAAAGGCGTTATTCTCATTTTGGTTTATACACTTTCTATATTGAGTAATGTTCTTGTATTCTGAATACGTTGATAGAGCTATTCCAGGCTCATAATTAGGATGAGATTCGTCAATAAAATCTCCTAGAAAGCCTCTTGCAAGACTTCGCATCCCTCCCTCAGGGGTAGACCTATCTATCCAAAACAGAAATTGCCAAGAAGAAATAGGCGTTGAGCGAATGAGTTGTAATTGTTCCCACGACAATCCATGCAAACACATACATAAAAGAAGGTTTCTTACTCCCTCTTCGGTAAATTCTATACGCAGCTCGTTAGATATTTTATCCTGATCTTTCTCATTGATATATCTGCTATAGTCTCCCTGACAAACAATCAATAATCTATCCACTATAGCTTCTATAGCTTGATGATTCCAGTGACCATTTCTAGCATGATTCATCAAACAAGAGTATTCTGACTCACTTACTTCTTGAACTATTCCATATAAATGTAGGTTAAAAATCGTTTGTGGTTTCAAACTATTATCTGAAGACTGGTGGATCAAACCTAGTTCAGAAAACCAATAATCTCCTGAATATTGCCAATCTTGTCTTATTTCATTTCCCTCTAAAACCTCACTACTACCCAATTCTATAAACCGTTGCATCCAATATAGAGGGCAATTTTCTATAAGTAATTTATCCAAGTTAAAAATGTCCTGATTATTAATTTCTCTATCTAAGTTATCAACACCAAAAGCTATGATAGCTTCCCTTAGTTGTGAAGAAAGCTTATCTAAATTATTCCTAATAGAAGAGTTTTCAAATTCTCTAAAATTACAAACAGAGGTTACTAATTCTCTAAATGTTATAATGTTTAAGTCCTGAGTAGTTACTAAATCAAAAAACACCTTAGAGAATTTTGATTTAATCACCTGGCGAAATCCCAAAGGAATATGCGTATTTTTTGGTTGTGAATACTTGATAATAAGCTGTGCGGTAACAAAAGATAAAATACACCAACCTAAGCCACCAAGTAATAAGGAAATAGTAAGATTTATAGATAAGGGTAAAATTAATAAAGAAATTAGACCTGAAACAATACATAAAACACTCAAAACAATTAGCACAATTGTTTGAGATATTGTTGGCCTCTTCGACTGCATATATCGACAAACCACTTCTTGTTTAGGAAGTGTTTGGTGAGCAAAAAGATTCGCAGCTTTCATGAATTATACTAAATAAGATAAAAATCAAAATATTAAATTATAATTATTGAATTTATAGATTTTTATATTTACAACAAAATGCGCCTGTAACAATAAAATATATAAATTGTAAATACAAGTACTATTCTATTTTCATCTTCATAAATAAATTAAACTCACCTTCTTGTATTCTAGTAGTATTGACAACTAACGATGCTCAGTCTAACATGACTCTCTCTGAAATTGACAAAACACCTGCTGTATTTTGAAAGAGTATAAATTAGAAAATATTCGAAACTTTTCTATTATTGCGCATATTGATCACGGAAAATCTACAATTGCTGATCGCCTGCTTGAAAGTACAAGTACTGTTGAGCAAAGAGAAATGCGTGAACAGCTCCTGGATTCTATGGATCTTGAGCGAGAACGTGGGATCACCATTAAAGCGCATCCCGTGACTATGTATTATGAATACAATGGTGAAGTTTATCAGCTTAATCTCATAGACACTCCCGGCCACGTAGATTTTTCTTATGAAGTTTCGCGTTCTCTAGCAGCTTGTGAAGGTGCTTTGCTTATTGTTGACGCTGCTCAAGGTGTGCAAGCGCAGAGTTTAGCTAACGTGTATCTAGCATTAGAGCGTGATTTAGAGATTATTCCTATTTTAAATAAGATTGATCTGCCTGCTGCCAATCCAGAGAGAATCCGCAAACAAATCGAAGATTACATAGGGTTAGATACCACCCACGCAATCGCCTGTTCGGCAAAAACAGGAGAAGGAATCTCTGAGATTCTTGAGGCAATAATAGAACTTATTCCTCCACCAAAGCTCCCTGAAGAAACTGAATTAAAAGCTTTAATTTTTGACTCTCACTACGATCCTTATGTGGGAATTATGGTCTATGTCCGTGTGATCAGCGGAGAGATCAAAAAAGGTGATCGCATTACTTTTATGGCGACAAAAGGTTCTGCTTTTGAAGTCTTAGGTGTTGGTGCTTTCCTTCCTGAGGCTACGTTAATTGAAGGATCGCTACGTGCGGGTCAGGTAGGCTATTTCATTGCCAACCTAAAAAAAGTAAAAGATGTGAAAATTGGGGATACCGTAACTACGGTAAAACATCCGGCAAAAGTACCTCTGGATGGATTTAAGGAAATTAATCCCGTGGTTTTTGCAGGTATCTACCCTATTGATTCCTCAGATTTCGATACTTTGAAAGATGCTTTAGGACGTTTACAGCTTAATGATTCAGCTTTAACTATAGAGCAAGAGAGTAGCCATTCTTTAGGTTTTGGCTTCCGTTGTGGATTTTTAGGGCTACTACATTTAGAGATTGTCTTTGAAAGAATTATCAGAGAGTTTGACCTTGATATTATCGCTACAGCACCTAGCGTAATCTATAAAATTGTCTTAAAAAATGGAAAAACCCTGTTTATAGACAATCCTACGGCCTACCCTGATCCTTCTATTATTGAGCATTTAGAAGAGCCTTGGGTGCATGTGAATATCATTACACCTCAAGAATACCTAAGCAGTATTATGAACTTATGTTTAGATAAACGTGGAGTGTGTCTAAAAACAGAAATGTTAGATCAGCATAGATTAGTTCTTTCTTATGATCTTCCTTTAAATGAAATCGTCTCAGATTTTAATGACAAATTAAAATCTGTAACCAAAGGCTATGGATCCTTTGATTACCGTTTAGGAGATTACCGTAAAGGCTCGATCATAAAGCTTGAAATTCTAATCAATGATGAGCCTGTTGATGCCTTTTCATGTCTTGTACATAGGGACAAGGCAGAAGCTCGTGGACGAAGTATCTGTGAAAAGCTTGTTGATGTAATTCCTCAGCAACTTTTTAAAATTCCTATTCAAGCTGCTATCAATAAAAAAGTAATCGCTCGCGAAACGATTCGTGCTCTTTCCAAAAACGTTACTGCAAAGTGTTATGGTGGCGATATCACGAGAAAACGCAAACTCTGGGAAAAGCAGAAAAAAGGTAAAAAGCGTATGAAGGAATTCGGAAAAGTTTCTATTCCAAATACTGCTTTTATTGAAGTTCTCAAAATCGACTAATTCCCTCTGTATAGGCAATACTCCCCCTCTTTCTGAAAAATAGTACAAGGGATATTCCTAACGATTTTCCTCTGCCCTTATTACCTATAAGGAATTAAAACTTAAATATTTTAAATAGATAAACAATAAAAGAAAGGGTGCCGAAGCACCCCTGGAAGAGACAAGAAACTTGTCAAAAGATTCGACCATTATGTCGAAACTCTTACATTTTTTTTCAAAAATTATTTTACTGCTGTTGTAGTTTTAGTCCCTATCCAGTCTGTATGGTAGAATTCTCCTCGAGGTCTATCCTTACGTTCGTAAGAATGCGCTCCAAAATAATCTCGTAGTCCTTGAGCTAAAGCTATTGAAGAGTCTTTTGTTCGGTAACCATCATAGAAGGTCAAAGCAGCTGCTAAACAAGGCACAGGATATCCTGAACCAACTGCGTAAGCAACAGTTCTACGCCAGCCAGATTCTGAGTTTTGTAATGTGGATTTGAAATAGGTTTGTAAAATTAGCGAAGGAGCCTCGGGTTCATTTTCAAAGCCTTTATGGATAGCATCTAAAAATGCGCTTTGGATGATACAGCCTCCTCTCCACAATAGAGCGAGCTCTCCGAAATTTAGATTCCATTGATGCTCTTCTGATGCTTGTTTTAACAGCATGAATCCTTGAGCATAGCTAATAATTTTCGAAGCATATAATGCCTGGAATACATCTTCGATAAAAAGATGCGGGTCTCTGGGTTTTTCAAAGACTATAGGAATACCAGGAAGTTCGCTAGCAGCCTGTTCTCGTACCGTTTTCCATGAAGAGAGAAAGCGCGCTAATACAGATTCAATAATTAAAGAAAGAGGGACTCCAGAGTCGATAGCATCTATGGCTGTCCAGCGGCCTGTCCCCTTTTGTCCTGCGACATCTAAAATTGTATCAATAACAGGAGATCCGTCAGGACCTTTTAAAGAAAGCACCTCTACAGAAATTCTCATAAGGTAGCTTTCTAACTCTCGGCTATTCCATTCGGCAAAAATTTCCGATATACCCTCTGGAGAGATGCCTAAACGTGTCCTTAATAATCCGTAAGCTTCGCAGATTAATTGTATATCTCCGTATTCAATACCATTATGTACAGTCTTTACATAATGCCCTGCCCCTCCAGAGCCAACCCAACAACAGCAGGGGTTACCATGAACCTTAGCAGAAATACCTTGAAAGATAGGGGCTATAGCTGGCCACGCCTCACTATTACCTCCGGGCATAATAGAAGGTCCCTTGCGAGCACCTTCCTCGCCTCCAGAAATCCCCATCCCTACAAAAAGTATGCCCTTTTCTTTGAGGTCTCGGCATCGCCTTTCTGAATCTTTATAATAGCTGTTTCCCCCGTCGATAATAATATCTCCAGGTTCAAGATAAGGTAGCAATGATTCGATACTTTGATCTACAGGAGCTCCTGCTTTGATCATCAGCATCACTTTTCTAGGACGTTTTAAAGAACGCACAAAGTCTTCTAAATTTTCGTGTCCCTGAAGGAGGGTATTTTGAGAATGTTCTTGTAGAAACTCTCGGGTTTTCTCTGGACTACGGTTATAAACAGAAATAGAAAAACCGTGATCTATCATGTTTAATACAAGGTTTTTCCCCATTACAGCTAAACCAATTAGCCCAATATCTGCTTGCTCTGTCACCGATCCTCCTCGACACTTAAATTAGATGCAAAACTAATTTTTTCTTTTTTCCTTGTGCTAGTAAAACATATTGATCGTAACAAACTTGACGTTCTTCAAACACACTGTGCTCATCAGCTATAGGTTCACTATTTACATAGAGACCTTTCTGTTCGATCAATCTTCTAGCCTCTCCTTTAGAGTTACAGAATCCCACCCCAACAAAGAGATCTATCCATCGTTTGCCAAGGGTCTGTACGCGATCTAAAGAGATTCCTTGGCCCATAGAAATAAGATCTTGGAAATCTTTCTCAGAAATGGAAGATACTTTACCAGGATGCATACTTTGAGTAACCATTTGAGCTTTCTTAAGCCCATCTTCACCGTGTATGGAAGTAACTATAGTTTCAGTAACAAACTTCTTCACAGCTATGGGATCTGAAAGGAACTTCTTATCTAAATCAAAGATTTCTTCATTGCTCAATAAAGTTAGCGTGCGTGCTATTTTAGGAACCTCTGCATCGGGCAATCTTAAAAAGTACTGGTATAGCTCATAAGGAGAAGTTAAAGTAGGATCCAGCCAAATAGTTCCCGATTCGGTCTTCCCGATCTTCTTCCCTTGGCTATTTGTTAATAATGGGTACGTTAGCCCATAGGCCTGTCCTAATCCCTTACGACGGATATAATCAATTCCTGAGGTAATGTTCCCCCACTGATCACTTCCTCCGCACTGCAAAGCTATCCCATGCTTTTCAAATAGATGGGCAAAATCATATGATTGCAAGAGGATGTAGCTAAATTCAGTATAACTAATGCCCTCTTCGGACTGAATACGCTGTTTAATTGTATCCTTGCCTAGCATTGTTCCTAATCTAAAGTGCTTCCCTACATCTCGAAGAAAATCAATCACGGTGGTGCCTTGAAACCACTCCATGTTGTTCACTATTTGCACTCCAGGCAAATAGTGAGAAAGACACTCGGAAAGCTTCTTGCTATTGTGCGCTACCTCATTACTCTCCAGCAAAGTACGCTCTATACTTTTCCCTGATGGGTCCCCTATCATCCCCGTAGCAGAGCCTACTAGAGCTACAGGAGTAATACCAAAGCTAGCCATTCTACGTAAAAAGCATATCCCTATCCAATGTCCAATATGGAGAGAAGCGGCTGTAGGATCAAATCCGAGATATGCGGAAATGGGAGATTCTACACTGTCTAATCCATGAGAAAAATCTTCTAAAATTCCTCGATCCTTCAGATGCTTTATGAAATCCCGCATGACAACTACAAAAAAATCTTAATAATTGAAGTACTATCTTAACTATCGGTCTTCTTATATGCAAGATTCCCCTTCTATGATTAGTTCTATACAGAAAAAATAATGGAGAAAAATCCATTTTTAGATTAAAATGGATCGTTTTTTCTTTTTAAAGGTTTTCAGTGGCTGCTATAACCCCACATTCAAGTAATACCCCAAGTATTCAACAAACACAAAGTAAAACAGCAAAATTTATTCCATCTACCACGCTTATCCGTATCACTTCGGCGGTACTTCTTACTCTCGCAATTTTAGCTGTAGTGGGAAGCTGCGCAGCTTTAATACTTACTACAAATCTCTGGTTCTTATTATTAAGCGCGGCTGGAGGACTCTGTTTAAGTCTTGGAATTATTGTAAACTTTACATTTCCTACTAAAAAAGAAGGAAAACAGATTTGTTAAATAAAGGCGGATAAAGCTGCTCGAAGTTTAATCAAAGCTTTGGAATGAATCTGAGAGACGCGAGATTCGCTAACTCCAAGAATTTTGCCAATTTCCTTAAGAACTAGCTCTTCATAATAATATAGAGCCATCACCTTTCGTTCTTTCTCCTCTAAGCCCTCTATAGCGTTGGCTAAAAATGAGGAGAATTCTTTTTTATCGACGATATCGTACCCTGTTTCCGCCCGTTCGTCAGGAATGCGCTCTTCTAAAGCTACACCCGACTCTCCGTCGGATAGTGAAGGTCTTTCCTCATTTAAGGAAATGATCAAAGCCGGACGCGCTGAAATAAACCATCCGGAAAGCTCTTGTTGGGAAATTTGAAAATACTCGCAAAGATCTCCATCTGTAGGCTCCCTTCCTAGAGACTGCCTTAAGGTATCCATAGCCTCTGAAAGCTTATTTGCCTTTTGATGAACGCTTCTAGGAACCCAATCCTGCTTCCTTAAATCATCGATAATAGCAGCCTTAATTAAAAACAGGGCGTAACCTTCGAAACGACGACTTTTCTCTGGATCAAAGCGCTCTACGGCGCGCACTAATCCCTCTACTCCGGAAGCATACAGGTCTTCGGTCTTTACATGGGAAGGCATACCTGAAATCAAACGGTGAACTACACATTTGACTAGATGTAGGTAAAAATCGATCAAAGTATCTCGATACTCAATCTCTTGGGTTTCCCAATATAATTCCCAAATCTCAGAAATGTTTTGCGTGTTTTGTGTTTTCACAAATTTTTTCTTCAGTAATTATTTTAAGATTAAATAAAAAATATTTTAAACAACATTCTAATTAAAAGAATTTATTCATTTTAATTAGATTAAATTCACAATTAAAGTGTCAAAACCTCATCTGAGACAGATCCTAAAAGGGAAATAGGGATTTCTTCAGGGAGTTCATTATGCGATAAAACAAGAAGATCTGGAAAATGTGGTTCGATCATTTTTCTTAATTCAAAACGTGATTCGCATCCGGTAATGATCGCTCGAAAACCTTCATTTCCCGATTGTCCCAGGAGATTTTGCACTTGATGAACAACTTTATCACACATTAGGGGATGCGATTGTGAGTATAGGTCACCAATCATTCGTTCTACATGTGAATCTACGGTAATAACTTCTAAAGTGTTTTCCTTGTTCCAAAGAGCTCTTCCTATATGTTTCCCTAGATATTTTCTGATCTTCTCGGAAAGAGTTTCTAGACTTTCGTCATGAGAGCCATATAACGCTATCGCTTCCAATATCTTAGGGAACAACCTTAAAGAAATGCGTTCCTTAACTAGAGCTTTTATTAAAAAGAGCAGGGAGTTTTCAGAGATTTTTTTTGGAATAATCTCCTCAATAGAGATCCCTAAAATATTTTGAGCATCTCTTATAAGAGCTTTGATATATCTTCCATGAATAGCGTCTGGAGCTAAATTTCTTAATATTAGCAAGAGATGTAACTGCGATACTTCTTTAAGACAAAAATGCTGCCCGCCACAACTTAATGAAGCTTTTTTCTCAGTATGAATTATCTGTATTTCCTGAGGAAACAGCACTCCGGTTTCATTGAAGATATCTTCACGAACTTGCGCATAGATCTCTCTTGGATCTTCTCCTGTGTAATTCGTTGGAAGAGACAGATGTATTTGTTGAAATTCTTCGGGTATAAGCGCTAGATCCTGAATGCCTTTTGGTTCTTTATATGCAATAAATAGTGCAATGACAAAAAGAGCCACAGATCCCTTAGGGGTTCCGGGAATAAAGAGTAACGAGGAGAGCAAAAGAGCAATTGTTCGAAAATGGATTCGAGCTTGCTCATAGTAATTCATCATATGCTCGATGAGAGAGTCCTTTTGCCCCACCTTTGATATCAATGTAGCCGCAGCACACGATGTCAATAGCGCAGGAACTTGGCTTACTAAAGCATCTCCAACAACCGTGAGCCACAAACTATCCGTAGTGCCGTCCAAAGAATAAGAGAAATAGGTGGCGGCTATAGAGTTAACGATAAGCAAAATACAGCTGACAATGGCATCTCCTTTTACAAAGCGAAATACCCCTTCCATAGAGGAAAAAAAATCACTCTCTTCAAAAAGGTCCTGTTTTTGCTTTTCTACATCCATACCGGACGCTCTTCCAGACAAAAGATCAGCATCTAGAGACATTTGCTTTCCAGGAAGCGCTTCTAAAATAAATCGAGCGCGAACTTCAGCAATTCTTTCTGATCCCTTAGCAATGACAAGAAAGTTTACTAGAAAGAATAGACAGCAGGCAACAGTTCCGGCTCCTAGACTTCCTGAGGAAAAGAAATTGCCTAAAGAAAAGATCATAGAAGATGCCCAACCCGAAGATAAAATCAATCGAGTTGACGCAAGGTTTAACCCCAAACGAAATAAGCAGAGATACAAAAATAACGGTGGGAAGAGCTTAGCGTCACGACTTGATTTTAAGGAAAATACCCAAAAGACAACGGTTAAAGATAGGATAAAATTGATACACAATCCTATATCCAAAAGCACTTGAGGTAAGGGAATTAAAAAAGAAAGCAGAATACCTAAGGGAATAAGAGCCATTCGCCATAGTTTCTCTTGTTTGCTTGTCACCAAGCTCCTCCCTTCTAAGACTCTCCTACTTCTTTCAATAATGACAAAAAATATATATCTTCAAGAAAAACTCTTACATCACAAAATAGTGAATTTTAGCTTATGTTTATCTTGTAGACTATTTTGTTCTATGCTAACGTCTTTATTTCTTAGAGACATTCGCACGGAGTATAGCGCAGCCTGGTTAGCGCGGTTGCTTTGGGAGCAATAGGTCGGGGGTTCGAATCCCTCTACTCCGAATTGTTTAGTTGTTTATAACAAAAGATTTTCAGGAAGTCACTGATGGCAAAGTTAATCGTTTCATCCGACGACGAAACACAAGAGTTTGAGCTAGAAGATGGTTCTAGCATTACTGAGCCTTGTGAATCTTCAGGCGTTCCTTTTGCATGTACTGAGGGTGTTTGCGGCACCTGTGTTATTGAGGTCTTAGAAGGAAAAGAAAACCTCTCCGACTTCACCGATGAGGAAAAAGATTTTCTTGGTGAACCTGAGGATTCCAACGAACGTTTAGCCTGCCAATGCAAAATTAAGGGTGGCTGCGTTAAGGTGACCTTTTAAATCCTGAAAAAGATCAAGATATTTAACGTTTCACTTATTGTAAATATCTTGATCTTTTTATCTTAGAATTCCAGGGAATAAAAAATCTTCTTCGTACACGAGAGTCTCGGCTTTTCTTCTCGGCTTTTCGAGTGAAATTTCTTGAAAAAAAACTCTCTGTGTCTTAGGGCAGTTATGCTTTAAAATATTGATTATGTTTAGCTTTTAAAAAATTAATA
Organism: Chlamydia caviae GPIC; assembly: GCF_000007605.1. Taxonomy (NCBI): domain Bacteria; kingdom Pseudomonadati; phylum Chlamydiota; class Chlamydiia; order Chlamydiales; family Chlamydiaceae; genus Chlamydia; species Chlamydia caviae. The sequence goes on along the minus strand of NC_003361.3, from coordinate 481,566 downwards.
TTTTTATGTCACAACCTATCAATACCCATGGATCGTCCTATTGTATTCCCAGGACATCTTGTTCTCAAGTGCAACCCAGTCAAGATAGACAAAGAATCGCTAAGCGGGTAGCGCTGGCTAGTGCCGCTGCTTTGTCCCTTGTCTGGGTTGTGACAACCCTAGCTTTAGCCATCACGCTAGCAATGCCTGCTCTTGCTGTTGCTACGGTGATATTTTCTATAATTGCTGTGGCCTGCTGCGTTCTGCTAAACAAGAAACCTCAAAGAGACGCTACTCCTTACCCGCCTTTGGAAGAAGGAATGCCCGAGAATCCAAGACTGACGATTCCTGAAACTCGACGTGCCCAACCGCGATCTCCAGAAAGTCAATCGGCTCTTGTTGACACACCAGCTCCTGCGCAACCTCAGGATGCCCCTGCGTCTTCACATCTTGTTCCGAGTGCTTACGAATTACTTAGTGGGTGGATACCACTACCTTTCTCAGCGGCTATCAATATACCGGTATTCGATGCTGTCGATATTACAGCTCCCATGAAAATCTGGAAAGCACTAAACACCAAAACCGTCTTAGTATCTACCGCTGGAGACATTACTAAACCTAGATTTACCACTCAGGACCTGTCTCCGATGTTGGTAAACGCTGCTAATAGCACTATGTTCCGAGGAGGTAGTGGAACAAATTACCACTTTACACAAGCAGTAAGTAAACGAGGATGGGAAAATTCCAAAGAAAATAAGACTACATTACAAGTTGGTGAGTGTAGCGCTGGAAAATGGATAAATGCTGATGGCACGAATAATGATCTTAAACCTGAAGGCCCAGCATTTCTTGCACAACTTTTAGGACCCACAGCTGCTCAGCTAAACAACGATGCAAAACAATGTTACCAAGTTGTTACTCAAGCATATGAGAACTGCTTTGCTAAAGCTCTGGAAAAAGGGGCTAAGTATGTTCAAGTCCCTCTTATCTCATCCAGTGCTTTTGCTCCGAGCAAAGACCTTATAGTAGATGGACGTAGTGTTCGCGATCAATGGATAGATAGTGTAAAAGCTGCTTTGGTAACAGCTGCTCAACACTTTGCAGAAGCAAATCCTGATGCAGAGATGGTTATTGTCGTTACCGATATCAATACCTTACCTCTTTAGGATCAAAAATATAAGAAAACCATGCATCTCAACATTAGGAATCTTAATTTGAGGTGCATGATAGTTTTATCCCCTTGAAGGCATCTGTTACTTTCTCCTTTAGAGATCCTCTGCATAAATACCTTCAAACCCTTGAGATGTCTCTTTCTATATATCTAAGAAAAAGGCTTCAGAACAACCTCTTAGTTAAAATCTAAGTTGCTAACTTTGTTGACTACCCTCTAGTATATCTATAAATTCTACATAACAAGGTACAGACATTAAGAAAAATACGCATAAAATACAGCATGACTTCCATTAAAACATCGCTGGTGTGCTTGCCTTTACTCTTTGCAATCACGACTTAACACCCCAGCACCCATTTTATGATTACATGACACATAGCCTTACCACCCCACCTTTTGGACAAACACAACTTCCCTCTGAAATACCCCCTAAAAGAAATAGCGTTACCTCAAAAGCTTTCCGTATTGCCATGGTCGTCATTGCAGGTTTAGCGGTACTTGGAACTATTATTCCCTCTGTAATCACGGGAATTTTATCTCTTCTTTCTCTATGTGCTCTAACCGTTCCCCTACTCCTTATATCCCTATTCCTTCTTAGAAGATCCTGTCTAAAGCCTAAAATAGCAGAAAGAATAGATATGAAATCTATTCCTAGGGGGGCGTCCTTCCTTTTTGAAGTGGATGAAAACATCAAGCATACGCAAATCTTAGAAGAGTACGGCGAGGTAGTTACTGATTGGAGTAGCCTACCACGTATCTTTGGAGAAACTACACCCTCTTTACTGAATAAAACCTGGAAAATCAATAACTCACAAACAACTCTATTTACCACTACAGGAGTGATTTATTCTCCACGAGTTCATTGCTGCTGTAATCTCATGATTGTAGTAGAACATAATACAATCCTGTCAAACTTAGATGCATTGAACATCTCTTGTGTAATCCCTGATATGCAAGAGGGGGAATGCATTTCTATGCGTTGGAAAAACTCTGACGGATCTAGCAATAAGAAAAAACTCGGCTTACCAAATTTCCTAGGTTTTATCCAAGGCCCCGATCCTGAATCCCATAACCATCATCCCGCTGCTGCCTTTACCCTGGCAAAAACTGCCTATGCAAATTGTCTAAATGAGGCGATTAATCAAGGTGCTGATATGATTCAACTTCCACTCATATCTACAGCGCCCGCACAACTCTCATCAGACCCTCAAGAAGCTGCTATATGGAAATCGGCTATACAAACAGGTTTAGTTGCAGCACTAACGCAATTCGCAAGCTCAAATCCTAAAACGATCATGAACGTTGTTGTCGTGAGTCCTCCTGGATTAGGACTTTCATTATAAAAACCACAACCAACTAACATTAAGCGTGGTACAAACTATTCAAATAAAAATTAATAAAAGGAAATTACTTTATTTATATATTTATTTATAATTTGAATTATGTCGCCCAAAAAAATTTCATCGGATAATAATCCGCTACCACCACATCAAATATTTAATCTAACTCCTAAGCAGCGTTTTTCTATAAAGGGATGTTTTCATAGGGTTTTATATAATCCAAACACCCGAGAGACTACTCAGAAGGTTCTTGCGATCTTAGGAGGACTTGCTTTAGTTGCAGGAGTGGCCTGTGGTATCACTTTAGGAGCACTTGGAGCCCCTGGCCTAGCAATTGCTACGGCTATAGGGATTACTCTGGGAACAATTTTATTAGGAACATCGTTAGCGCTTATCCCTAGCAACACCAAGAGCAGCATGAAGAAAAGACTTCATAGCGCTTTTGAAAAAAGCAGGGGTTATGACTTCCTTTCTCAAGATCTTGCCCAGACGTTAAAGGCAAACTTTAAGGAAAGCTCTTCTCTACCTAAAGATATGGAAGCTCCTGGTGCAGAAAATATCAATATCTTCACTGCGAAAGGCAACCCTAACGTTAAGTTGGCAACTTTTAAAACCCCCTCGTTTTCTTCTCCTATTATTGATCATAACACAGAAGTCTCTCGAGTGTGTTTCGTCCCTCCCGAAGCTGATCTTGCAAATCCGAATACTATTCACAATAGTGCTGTAGATCTATTTAGGTTCGAAATGGGAGATTATAATTGGAATATAGGGCTCACAGAGTTTTCCCAAACGCCTAAAACTCCTGGGGGATGGAAATGTACAGAATGGAGCGATGTTACACAATCCCCCAAAGATAGTCCAAAACAGCTCATTAATGTATGGAATCCCTTTGGGCATTACCCCACAACAGCAAATGAACAACCTGGGGATAAACCTCATCCCCTGTACGGACAAAGAAGCTTGGAAAATCAGCAAAAGATGTTTACCAGCTTCTTTAAATCCTTAATTGCTAACGGAATTCACCATATTGGAATTTATGGACATGATCTTATGTTCCCAAAAGATCATAAGAACGAATTCTATATCAACACATTTGCACCACTCGATGCAAAATTCGAAAGTAGGGTGTTAACAGCGTTATCCTTAGCTTTATCTGAAATAGCTAATGATCAAGATAGTCGTCTAACTGTCTGTCTTTACGGTTTGCTGGAGAATCCTCTACGCCAAGCGAAACCTATAGTTTACGGAACAATCGATGACTTTGACGATAGCGATTTTAATGAGTTTGACGATTTTGATGCTTAAAAAGCTCTCTTCTTAACAATCTCCATCATAAATCTTTCACAAGCTCTCTATTATTTAAGTGGAGTCTATTACAAACCTTAGACCTTTCTTAATTCACAAAGAATAAGTTATATACGCTGGATCTGAAATCAAAACTTTAGAAATAGAAAGGTTATTTCAAAATTCTCTGTTTTTATTTCTCTAAGATTTCCCTTTACTGAATCTATTCTTTTCTTTTTGATGAATACCCTTAAATGCGTTAAAATTTACTGTCACTTTTACTCCAGGGATTTGATTCCCCTCCTTTAGCAAACAAATTCTTCATCTCATAATAAAAATTATTTTAGGTTTTTATGGTTATTTCGCCTTCTAAAAAACAAGCCGCTAGGCGTCATACACACTCTGTTAAAATTGGGAATCTTTATGTAGGTAGCGAGCATTCGATAAAAATGCAGTCAATGACGACAACGCCAACTGCGGATGTTGAGGCTACGGTTACGCAAATTTGCGCTCTGGTAGAGGCTAAATGCGAAATTGCTCGTGTAACAGTACAAGGAATCAAAGAAGCACAGGCATGTGAGCATATCAAAGAACGTTTGCTTTCTATGGGAATTGCTATTCCTCTTGTAGCGGATATTCATTTCTTTCCTCAAGCAGCGATGCACGTTGCTGATTTTGTAGATAAGGTACGTATCAATCCAGGGAACTTTGTTGATAAGCGCAATATGTTCACCGGGAAAACATACACAGATAAAAATTATGCCGATAGTCTTCTTCGATTAGAGGAAAAATTTACTCCCCTTGTAGAAAAGTGTAAGCGCTTAGGGAAAGCCATGAGAATAGGTGTGAATCATGGTTCTCTTTCGGAACGTGTTATGCAACGTTACGGCGACACTATAGAGGGGATGGTAGTTTCTGCTCTTGAATATATTGAAGTATGTGAAAAACTTGGCTATCGCGATGTTGTTTTCTCTATGAAGTCTAGCAATCCGAAAGTTATGGTTGCTGCCTACCGTCAGCTGGCAAAAGATCTCGATGCTCGTGGTTGGCATTATCCTCTGCATCTAGGAGTTACGGAAGCAGGGATAGGTTTGGATGGAATTATTAAGTCTGCAGTAGGGATTGGCACGCTCCTTACAGAAGGGTTGGGAGATACGATTCGTTGTTCATTAACAGGATGTCCTACTACAGAAATTCCTGTTTGTGAAAGTTTATTAAAACATACCACAACATATCTTGATCTTCCGAAAAAAGAGAATCCATTCGCTTTAGAAAATTCTGAAACCTTCGTTAATGCCTCAAAGAAAATCACTAAAGCCACCCCTTGGGGCTCTGTTTACGGTGTATTTATTAAGCTTATGAAAGAGCATCTTTTAAACAATACCGTGGAGAAGTTGCTCGAACAGTTGGGTATTAACCCTACAAATGGGAAAAAAGACTTCACAGCTCCCGATGGGATCATTGTTCCAAAAAGCTTTATAGGAACTTCTGTTATTGAAAAATTAAAAGAGCATTTATTGGTTTTCCATCATCATGAAGTCCCCTGTCTTTACAATCATAATGAAGAAATTTGGAATAGTGAGCAGGTCTTAAGCGCGCCTTTTGTTCACTGTCATGCTACACCTCCGTTTATTCATAGCACAAGAGAGTTTTTCGAGAAGAAACAGAGTAACGAGCAACCTGTGAAGTTAGTATTTTCAAAAGATCTTGATGATGAATTTGAAGCAGCTGTATCTATAGCTACGGAATTTGGTGCTTTACTTCTCGATGGTTTAGGTGAAGCTGTGATTTTAGACCTTCCCAATGTTTCTTTACCTACTGTTCGAGAAATCGCCTTTAGTACTTTACAAAGTGCTGGGGTACGTTTAGTGAAAACAGAATACATTTCCTGTCCTGGATGTGGGAGAACGCTTTTCGATCTCCCCGAAGTAACAACACGCATTCGCGAAAAAACAAAACATCTTGTAGGATTAAAAATCGCTGTTATGGGATGTATTGTTAATGGCCCTGGAGAAATGGCTGATTCTGATTTCGGATTTGTAGGGTCGAAAACTGGGATGATCGATCTCTATGTAAAACACACATGCGTGAAAGCGCATATTCCCATGGAAGATGCCGAAGAAGAACTCGTTCGTCTTTTGCAAGAACATGGTGTATGGAAAGATCCCGAATAATATATTTTTGGAGCTATGAGACAATCAACTTCTGATAATGATCTAATTACCCTGACTTTTCCAGAGCTCTCTGACCTCCCTTTGCGTCATGGATTGTTCCCAAAACAAAAAGATGCTGAGGGTTATGTCTACGTTCCTAAAAACGAGCAGATTCGCCAAGCTTTAGGCGCTGAACGTTTTTGCGATCTCCATCAAGTGCATGGCACCAGCTTACGCCACGCTACGTATACAACCCCTGCAGGATGCCCTGCAGATGGATTGTATACCGAGGATCCTCTAATTTCCCTACATATCCGCCATTCTGATTGCCAACCGGCCATCTTTTATGATCCCGAAAAACATGTTGTTGCTAATGTACATTGTGGGTGGCGAGGACTGGTCGGGAATATCTATGCTGTGACAGTAGCGACGTTAAAACGAATCTACAACTCCCGCCCTCAAGATTTAATTGTTGTTGTCGGACCTTCTTTAGGACCTGATTACGCTATTTATCCTGATTATAGGGAGCTTTTTCCCCCTAGCTTCTTTGCTTTTATGCCGCAAGAAAATCACATGGACTTTCCCTCTATAGCGAGAAAGCAACTATTAGATTTAGGGATCTCTAGTTCTAAAATAACTATTTCTGAAAGGTGTACGTATACCGAACATGAAATTTTCTTTTCTTCTCGCTATCGCAATAACCATCCAGAACCTAGTGTGATAGATACACCAATAAAAAAGAACAACGTTACCGCTGTTCTTCTTCTTCCTAGATAACAACCTATAAATCTAAAAGAGTTTCAGGTTGTTCTATGGCATCTTTGATTTTGATAAGAAAGCCTACAGCTTCCTTACCATCAATCATACGATGATCATAGCTAAAAGCTACATACATCATATCTGCAATAACGATGGTATTATCAAGAACCACGGGACGTTTTTCTATTTTATGCATTCCTAATATCCCCACTTGAGGAGGATTAATAATAGGCGTAGAAAGTAAAGAGCCGTAAACACCACCATTAGTAATGGTGAAGCTTCCTCCTTCTAACTCAGGAATAGAAATCTGGCCATCGCGAGCTCTGCCTGCCAAATCTGCAAGTTTTACTTCAATGTCCCCACTAGAGAGTTTATCACAATCACGAATCACGGGAACAACAAGACCGCGCTCTGTGCCTACAGCAATAGAAATATCATAATATTGACGGTAGACGATTTCATCCCCTTCAATATAGGCATTCACACGAGGATAAGCTTTTAACCCTTCAATCACTGCTTTTATGAAGAAAGACATCAAGCCTAATTTCACATTATAACGAGAAGAAAAGCTCTCTTGTTTCTCCTTGCGGAGTTTCATAAGAGGCGTCATATGAATCTCGTTGAATGTGGTTAACATTGCCGATTCATGAAGAGCAGAAACTAAACGTCGAGAAATCGTTTTGCGTATAGAAGACATATGCTCACGAACCTCATTTTTAGATCCTGCAGGCTGTGGGGCATTTTGAATTTTATCACGTAAGGGAACAAAAGTTTTCCCCTCCGCAGGAGGTTCGTGAGCTTTAGATCTTGGGAAGCAGATAATCTCAGCATCTACAGATTCGCTAGAAGAAGTGTTCTCTATAGCGCTTTCAGGGACAGCTTCATTAGCATCATAAATTTTAGCAACACCCCCTCCAACAGCAACAACATCGCCTTCAGAAACTGACCAGACAATCCTTCCAGATGTAGGAGCATAGATAAGCTGATTTACTTTGTCACTTTCGATCTCCATAATGCCTTGATTCTCCTGAACCAGACTTTCTGAAGTTACCAAAAGGGAAGCTATGGTCACTTCACTTATGGATTCAGCGACATTTGGAATGCGTACTTCTGTAATCATACATTACCTAGAGAAAACAATGTTTCCATTAATGTTAAAAATTCTTGTTGGCTAAGACGTGCAGATCCTGTAGCTGTCGAGCTACTTCTTGGTCTGCTTATACATGTAAGTTTTTTGGAGAAAATTTCTTTAGTTGCCATGAATATATAATCAAAGGCACCCATATTCTGAGGCTCTTCTTGAAGCCATACGTAATGCTCAGCTTGAGAATATTTCCCAAGAAGAGAAAGGAGATCTTCAAGATACAAGGGATATAAACTCTCAATACGTAAACAAGCAAAGTCTTTTTGACGTTCTTGAGGTAAAGCTCCTTTAAAATCGTAATACACCTTTCCGGAGCATAAAACTAAAATCTTAGCTTGGTAATTTGGCTCTATATCTTCAAGTATAGGGCGGAACCCTCCCGGGGTGGTAAACTCGTCTATAAAGCTTGTGCATTCAGGATGACGCAAAAGCATTTTTGGAGTAAAGATCACCAAAGGCAAGGATAAATCCCGCTTTGTATGCTCACGAAGGATACGGAAATACTGTACAGGAGTAGAGGGAATAACAACTTGGAAATTCCAATTTGCAGCTAGCTGTAAATACCTTTCTATACGTGCTGAGGAATGCTCCGGGCCCTGACCTTCATAACCGTGAGGTAAAAGAACAACAAGGTCAGAATGTAGATCCCATTTCTGAATCGCAGAAGAAATATACTGATCAAAAATAATCTGCGCTCCATTAGAAAAATCTCCAAATTGCGCTTCCCATAAAACAAGGGTACGGTCTGCTTGTTGAGCATAACCATACTCAAAGCCTAAAACAGCATATTCTGATAATGGAGAATTATAGATATCCACGGATCCTTGATCAGGAGAGAGGTGGTATAAGGGTGAGTAGGTATCTCCAGATGTTATATCACTCCATAACAAATGGCGCTGGCTAAAGGTACCACGAATAGCATCTTGTCCCGAAAGACGTAAGGAAAACTTCTCTATTAACAAAGAAGCAAAGGCGAGCTCTTCAGCCATCCCCCAATCATAGCCAATTTCGCCATTAGCCATTTTCATTCTCTTATCAAGAAGAGCTTTCACCTTAGGATGGGGTGTGAAATTCTCAGGAAGACCACATAATTTCGAACTTATATGAAATACCGTATCTCTACTTAAAGACACATCAAGATCGTTTACCAATAACTCTCCGAGATCCATCCGATCGCAATGACGACAGTTTCTTTTCGGTAAAGTTTGATTTTCTTCCTGTTTTAATACTTGGAATTCCTTATTGAGGATATCTTGAACGCCTTTTTCAATTTTCTCTAGGCTATCTTCGGAGATTTCTGAAGGATAATTATCTAGTAGATACTTTCTATAGATCTCACGAATTGTCGATTTTTTCTTAATCTCATCATAAAGCAAAGGAGCCGTTATTGAAGGATCATCACTTTCGTTATGTCCATATTTCCGATAACAACAAAAATCGATGATAACGTCGCAATTAAATTCTTCACGTACTTTTAGGGAATATTCGATAGCCTGCATACAAGCGGAAACATCTTCAGCATTCACACGAAATACAGGAATCCCCAACATCTTGGCAATGTCTGTACAGTAAGGTGTGGATCGTGATTCCCTAGGCTGCGCTGTAAAGCCTATATGGTTGTTCACAACAATATGGAGAGTTCCCCCTGTAGAATACCCAGGAACCTGACTTAATTGTAAAGTCTCATAAACAATCCCCTGCCCTGAAAATGCCGCATCCCCATGGATAAGAATTGCTAAACAAGAATACTCCTTTTCGGAATCCATCTGATGTTGCAAAGCCGCGACAACACCTTCAACAACAGGATCTACAGCTTCTAGATGGCTAGGATTTGGCAACATCACTACGGTTACCTCATCACCACTTTTACAAAGAGATCTAGAAACATGACCTTTGTGATACTTCACATCTCCGACAACATCTAAACCTCGAGATTTAGGGTTGTCCTCAAATTCCATAAACACTTGAGAGTAGGGCTTACGCAACACATTCGTTAAGACATTCAATCGTCCGCGATGAGCCATACCAAGAATGTAGTTAGTGATACCTTGAGTAACACCATAATAAATGAGATGCTCAAGCATAGGAATTAAGCTTTCAGCACCTTCTAAAGAGAATCTCTTCTGCCCCGTAAATTTTATCTGGAGGAATTCCTCGAAAAATGTTGCCTTACACATATCTTGATATGAACGCATAAGATCTTCGAGTGATTTTTGAGGAGGCTTACTCTCCATGAGCCTCCATACATATTCCTGTAATTGAGGAGAACATGTCAGAGTTTCTACAGAAATACTTCGACAATAAAAATTTTTTAAAGCCTGAATTAAATCGCGGACAGGAACTTTAGGCTGAGGAAGAAGACCTAAAGATGGGACAATTTCATTAAGATCTATATTCTTGATCTTTTCTTGAATTAAAGGTGAAGGAGTAACAGGAGACAAAGGAGAAATCTCGCTTTGTAGATACCCGTAGTAGCGGTATATCATACAAAGAAATCGGGCTTTCTTTTCTTGCAAAGCAGCATACGCCTCTTCATTTCCAGAAGATGCTGAAACAGCGCCCTCTTGGCCTAATTGGTACCCTTCAAAAAAATATTTCCATGAAGGATCCAAGGTTTCGTGATTTAGAAACCTTTGATACATAGCCTCGATCCAGTCCATATCCGAAGAATGGACTTGTCCAGCAAACTCAGAATCCATATGATGTTTGTTCTCGATAGATGCGATCCGAATTTCGTTTCATAGCAAATTTTTATTTTTCAAAAAAAACAATCTTTGCTTTTTTTTCTATTGTTGAAAAAAAGCCAGGGATACATTACATCTGCTCTCTAGAATACAGGATGGTGCCCACTAGATGAAAAGTGAACGTCTGAAAAAACTCGAATCTGAATTACGTGACTTAACCCAGTGGATGCAATTGGGTTTAGTTCCAAAAAAAGAAATCGATAGACATAAGGAAGAAATACGTTCTTTAGAAAACAAAATCCATGAAGAGAAGGAACGCCTGCAACTTCTAAAAGAAAGTGGCGAAGTTGAAGAGTTTGTTACTCCAAGACGTAGCCCTGCAAAAACGGTATATCCTGACGGTCCAAGCATGTCAGATATGGAATTTGTTGAAGCTACAGAGACAGAAATTGATATTGATCCAGGTGAAACCGTAGAGCTCGAACTTCCTGATGAAGAACGTGAAGAAGGCGCTGTAGAAATCGATTATTCCAGTGATGACGATGAAGATCCTTTCAGTGATCGCAATCGTTGGAGACGTGGGGGCATTGTTGACCCCGATGCTAATGAATGGTAAGCAACCTTTAGCTCTCTACATTCACTTTCCTTTCTGCTCAAAGAAATGCCACTACTGTAGCTTTTATACTATTCCCTACAATCCGGAATCTGTAAGTTTGTACTGCAATGCGGTTCTTCAAGAAGGATTGAATAAGCTAGCAGCTATTAAAGATACGCACTTCATCGACACTGTATTTTTTGGTGGAGGAACACCTTCATTAATTCCTCCCCATCATCTGCATAATATAATTACACTCCTAGCTCCCCACGCTCAAGAAATCACTTTAGAAGCCAATCCTGAGGACTTATCTGAATCCTATTTGAGAGATCTTACTCTTACACCGATTAATAGGATAAGTATTGGGGTACAAACGTTTCATGATCCCATTCTTAAAGCTTTAGGAAGGATCCACTCAGCATCTACATCTATGGATGCTGTCCACCGTTGCTACGAACATGAATTTCATAACATCTCTATAGATCTTATTTACGGTCTCCCTACACAATCTTTGGCAGATTTTCTTGCAGATCTTCATCAAGCTCTTACTCTCCCTATTGCGCATATTTCTCTTTATAATCTGACCTTAGATCCTCATACCTCGTTTTATAAGCATCGGCGTATTCTAACCCCCTCTATTGCTAACGATGATATATTAGCAGCTATGAGCCTCTCCGCTGAAGAACTTCTCTCCTCTCGGGGATTTTCTCGCTATGAACTTGCCTCATATGCAAAATCTCAAGCGCAGTCTAAACATAATCTCTACTACTGGACAGATAAACCCTTTTTAGGATTGGGGGTTTCTGCATCACAATACATAGATAAAGTACGCTCGAAAAATCTCTCAAGAATCTCACAATATCTACGTGCTGTACGCAAAAATCTCCCTACTCATGAATCTACAGAATGCCTGCCTGAAAAAGAACGTATCAAAGAAGCCCTAGCTTTAAGATTACGCCTTACCAAAGGAGCAAAAATCAAAGATTTCCCACCTTCATTAATACAATCTCTTACATCCCTTCCTCTAATTAAAGAACTATTCGATCATAACGACGAGTTTCTATTCTTAAATAAACAAGGTCGATTATTTCACGATACTATCGCTGAAGAAATAATGAATCTTTCTTTTTTAATTTAATAAAACATTAATAATTGTTATTTGTTTTTATTAAAAACAACAATTAATTGTTATTTAAAATATGAAAGATAAAATAGATAATAACGAGTCTGAAGAATTGTCATTAATTAACGCTGCTAGAAAACAAACAAAGGCTGGTCCTGATCCAGCTTTATTTACCGTGACAACGACATCGATCACATCAACAAAAGCCATTAATATGAATAACCAAAATATTACTGGTTTACCCGAGCCTAGAAACGACTCAGATGCGGTATCTTTGGATTATTTAAAGTCCAATTACGTATCCAAAAGCGATCCCCTATCTGGATATCTTGCCACAACAGGTGGTTCTATGACGGGGAATATTGATATGAGTGGTCACTCTATCATTAATATATCTATGCCTACAACTCAGGGGTCAACAGATTTAAATCCATCAGCTGCTGCAACTGTAAAATATGTTATGGATACAGCTAATACAGTAACGAATAACTCTCAAATTAATGATGCTGTACAAAAAATTACTGAGGTATCCGCAAAGGTCACCACTATAGAAGAAGCCTTAGGGATGAAATCAGATGATGATGATGCCGATGATCCAGATGCTCCACCACCACCCGACACATCACTATTTGTGAAAATTGAAGGGAGCACTATGTCGGGTAATTTAGATATGTCTCTACATACTGTCACAGGTTTAAAGACACCATCTGATAGCGATACTAAAGACGCAGCAAATGTTGAGTATGTACAATCTAAAATTACCACACCGCAAATTGGGTTATTAGGGAATACAATCTCTACGCAAACTACAGTTACAGGTGAGTTTGATTGGAAAACAGCTCCAACTCCTCCAACACCAGTACCGCCAGCTCCTCCCGCTCCAGCACCACAGCCATCACCAACCCCTGCTGTGCCTACGCCGTCTCTGCCACAACCCTCACTTCCAAAACGTATAAAAATGGGGTCGGATATCACGGCTGCATCTCCTACAACAACCACAACGCCTAAAACAACGCCGACACCGACGACGACACCCCCAACAACAACTCCAACAACAACCGATGTGATAGTCACTACTCCAGTAACAGATCAATATTTAAAGATTGAAGATAGTGATACAAAAACTATCAAAGTTCTTGCTCCAGGAATTCTTACATTATCTGTAACAGCTAACTGGTCTGGTGGCACTAATGCAAATATTAGTGTGATATTGAATCCGTCTACACCGGCAGGCGGCGGTAGTGGCAGCGCAGGAGGAGGTTCTTCTAGCGGCGGTGGCAGCGGAGGAACTCCAAGCAATGGCAGCGGAGGAGGAACATCTCCAAGTGCACCTACATCTGTAAGATCATCTTCAAACTCAAGTTCGTCTTCATCTGGGAATACATCTACAACTACGGATACTACCGTCTACACTGTTTCTGCTTTAAGTTCGGGACAAAATTTATTCTGTCAGATCCCTGTTGAAAAACCTTCTGATCTTAAACTGAAATTTAATCCACCGACAACCGGAAGCAGTAACACAGGAAATGATCTGACTGTGACATCTTGGTCATGGCAGGTAACCCTTCTTCCATCAACATTCGCAACAACTACAACTCCACCTTCACCATAGATTCTTAAAATAAGGCTAAGTTTATTCTTAGCCTTATTATTCCATAATTTAATAAGCAGCACCTACAAAAGATACTGTCCATGTTCGTTTCTCAATTGTTGGAGTAGGTGTGACATCAAAACTTAGTATTGTTTCTATCGATGCTTGATCCCCCTCAACAAAAATATAAGCCCTTCCTATCAATGTCGTGTCCGACTTACCTGTTATTTTATAACGCTCTGTTTTCGTGCCATTTTTAGGAGTAAGAGATAATGCACAGCTAACCTCTGTAGCCGATGTAGAAGATCCGGATGGTGGAGTGGGAGGCGTTGGTTGAGTGAAATCATAGATACAAGATACGCAATAAATACCTCTACGCAATAATGTAACGCTGGTTTCACTTACTGTTTTTATATATTTATCCGCATTGTCAGATTTTTCATAATCTATAGAAGATGTCGTGCTCGTACCTTGCTTTAAACAAACAAACGGCACATCCATTCCTGTCCAATTTGGATAGGTAGTATTTTTCGTTTTTATTGCCTCTAAAGTTTCTTTAAGGTCATTTACAGCAACAATTCTGTGAAGGTTTTCTTGTGTAGTTGCTGTAGAAATAGCCCCCAATGCCGTAAGCGCCTTGGTTGTAGAACCTGCTGTGGAACCTGTTGTTGTAGAACTTTTTTTAGGAGCTGTTTTTTTTGGTTTAGGTTTGGGTGCTGTTTTAGTTATTGGCGAGGCTACAGAACCTGTGATTGCAAGATTTGTAATGGTAGGATCTGAATCCGTAGGAGAACTTTGGCTGTTTTTTTTAAATCCAAGATCTCCCTGCATAGGGCTTCCTCCAGCACGCACTAACCATTTGGATTCGGTGGGTTTTGTAACATTGTTGTTAGATGGCGTTCCTAAATCTTTTATAATTTTATCCAAGCCATTTGTTGATGAAAGCTGGTTGATACGATCAATAAGCTCGGTTACCTTATTAGCAAGAGAACCTATATCTTCCGAGACCATACCTACTGAAGCCATGTCATTCTCATTCACAGTAGCAGTTTTATATGATGTAGGTAGACCCACGACAGTACAAGAGGATGTCATGTCAATGTCCCCAATCATCAATCCCCCTGTCGTCCTTAGAAAGACCCCTCTTGTAGTAACACCTCCCTTTTCAAGATAATCACTAAGATCACTTTTTACAGCGATACTGCCAGTAGGAGGAGTTCCAGATCCACGAGCTATATTTGTAACTTTTTGATTAGAAACGTTCCAAGGTTTACGCATAGCATTCCCAACACCATCATCACAGGAGAATTGTATCTTGTCTTCAGGGATGGTTCTTCCAGAATTTTGCGCTTTTATATCTTTATTTGTATTTTTCATTTTTTAATTTATAAAACTTATATTGATCAATTTTAAAACAAATAAATAGAACAAAATAAATTTTTTTAAATATAAAAACTTAATTCAATAATAAAAATATCGACGAATTTAGAAGGGAAAAGTTAAGGTATGTTGATCGAAAAACAAGGAGAGTGCTGAGCCACAAATATCAATGGACACTTTAATTTTAATTTTATTCGTCATAACACTAACGATCCCTGTATTCATTTTTTATAGACTCCTATTTAAAAATGAGCCCTTAGCTCCTAAGAAGCATTTTAAAAAGTACAAGAATTTAGTATACTTCACTGTTGTTATTACTATTGTCTCCACAATCTTATTCTGCCTCCTTGAGCCTCTAAGGAAACATATATCGCCTTAAGAGAGCTCTCTTGGATACTGCTATTGGCAGAGCTATTGACCCGAATATCTATCATCGTCTTATTTATTTGGTCAGCAATAGAACCTTTTATTCTTTGTCATAAAATGCGCAAATTAAAAGACCATTACGCACAACTTGCTAAAGAAGCTGAAAATACTTCTGTGAAACAACCTGTTGTTGTTGAACGCTGCTGCTCAAAAGGCTCTTGCTGCAGCAATAGGGACTCCCGGGATATTCATGAGAAACCTTTAACATAAAGGTTTCTCTCACAAGAGATTATCTTGGAGTGTGAAATAAAAAAATTGCCGGTATCTTTGTGATTTGTTTCGTTACCTTATCAAGATCTGCAGATCGCAACCAAGCATCTACAGATCTTGTAGAAACAAACTCTTGATCTCCGGTAATGTCTACACCTACACATAGCTCAGCATATCCCGGTAGAGTTTCCAATAACGCTTGAAATGTATGTACATTACGGTACGGCGTTTCAATACATATTTGTGTATGTTGTTTCCCTGAGCTACTCTTTATACAACGTTCCCTATCCTTGGGATTTTGCGGAAGGTACCCTAAAAAAGTAAAATTCTGTCCAGGCAATCCCGACAGCATTAACGCTAATGTTATAGAACATGGACCTGAAAATGCCTGAATGGGAAGGTTAAGAGCACGAGCACGACGCACGAGTCCTGCTCCAGGATCTGCAATACAAGGAAGTCCAGAATCAGAGACTAGTCCCCAGTTCTCCTGCTTTTTTATAATAGGCTCAAGGTAAAAATCCCAAGCTTTTATAGAACGATCATTTTTATTTAACACCGCAATGGGAAATTTATGTGTTTCTTGAACTTTCCAGAGACTAAGAAAAGCACGTCCCCCGCGATCACTCTCCGCTATTAAACCTTGGAGTTTAGGGATAATCTCTCCGATAACCGCAGGCAGAAGGTCCACACGTCGATTACCTAAAGTATTGGGGAAAATATACAAAGTCATGAATTTGTCATCCTAATCAGCAAAGTTTCAACAGCTATTATAGAGTCTTGGACATTATTCTTTATAATACTCTCGGCATAAAATAAATGACTCAACGCTTGATGGAGGCGTTCTTTTCCATAGGCAATGAAAAACCGATGTTTCCTATCTGCTGTTTCTTTTTCTAAACTACGTAGACCATATAAGCACTGACCTCGAAGAAAAGCTATCAATCCTAGAGGATCTTCTCCATGTTCGAGAAGCAAAGCCCGTAGTAATGCCTGACTTTCTGCAGTATTCCTCTGTAAAATAGCATCGCGTAATTTCCATAAGGATACTTGTTCCTTTTTCACTACAAAGCTTTCAATATCGCTATACTCTAGCGCTTGCTTTTTCCCTATGCAACACAACAACTTATGAAATTCTCCTATAAGGTTATGCATCTCCCCTAGAGGAAATTTCTTAATAAATGCCGAGGCTAAAGCTAAAGAACATGTCACCCCTAAAAGTGCAGCTCTTTGAGAGAGAAGAACGGTCATGCGCTTCTCTCTATCCGACTGCCACTCACCAAATAACGATAAAAAAGCTGCGGAAGAGAGTTCTTTACGTAAAGATTGAAAACACGATTGTTTCGTAGTGAATAAAAATACAATAAGGTGGGGGCGGGGATTTCTCGCATAGCGAATAAGAAAATCTCGAGTTTGCTGCGATAGCTTCTCAGCCTGGAAAATAGAAATCACCTCTTTAGAGGCAAATAATCCATAAGATTCAGTCCACTTTGATAAATCGCTGATTGTCAACCCTGAAGCATCAAATTCCTGAGTTTTCCCAGAAACAAGAAGCTCCATGCAGACACTCTTATCTTCTTCAGAATTTGAGCCGATGACCGTAAGAGCAGGAGCCTTTTCCTTGTAGAATTTGGAAAAATCTTGGAAGCACGTATGCTCTTGCATCTCCTGAACCTCCTAGCACAGATACGCCTAGAGATTTACTATACCCTTTACTCATCTAACTGTACAGAGGGAGTCTATAACAGGCAAAAAAAACGGTAAGAAACTTTTATAAAGCCTTACCGTTCACCCTCGTCTAACAAAACCTGTTTCTAACGAGAAACGAGTTTCATTAATTGTTGACGCCAGCCATGAGCTGTACGAACACGACTTTTAGAACCACATCTTCTTTTAGCTGAAGAAGAACATACACGCTTGCAAGCAGCTGAGTGTCTATGATTCTTGTGGCATGAGATAGCAGGTTTTGCTATTGCTTTTCTAGCAGCTGGCTTGCGAGCTGTAGTTTTTCTAACAGCAGGCTTCTTAGCTACAGTTTTCTTAGCTACAGTCTTACGAGCTGTTGTAGCTTTTCTAACTGTTTTGCGAGCTGTAGTTTTCTTAGCTACAGTCTTGCGAGCTGTTGTAGCCTTTCTAACTGTTTTGCGAGCTGTAGTTTTCTTAGCAACTGTCTTTCTAGCAACAGGCTTTCTAGTAGCAGCTTTTTTAGCAGGTTTACGAACAGCTTTGGTAGCTGTTTTCTTGCTGCTACGCTTTTTTTGTACTCTCAACATTTTCATTTCCCCTAATTAGACAGGTAATTACTTATCCCATCTATCGGCAAGAAATTGAAAAAACTTTAATAAAACGCGTATTTATTTTTAATAATTTAAAAACAAATACGCATTACTAAATCAAAAGAAGTTTAAAAACAATTACTTAGATAAAAACTTTTCTATGTAATAAATAAGACAACGAACACCAAAACCAGAAGCATATTTTGGATAGAGATCTTCATCTTTTTCACGATATGCAGTACCAGCAATGTCTAAATGTGCCCAAGCTACCGGTTGATCTTCAAGAAAACGTTTTAAGAAAAGTGCTGCAGTAATAGCCCCTGCACGGTTACTACCAATATTTTTCATATCAGCAATATCGGAATGCAAAGCTTTGTTATATTTTTCAACAAGAGGAAGTCGCCATAGCGCTTCGCTAGTTTCTGCAGAAGCTTCGGAAAGATCTTGAGCTAATACATCGTTATTAGAGAAGAAACCAGCCACATCCTCTCCTAAAGAGACAACCATCGCTCCTGTTAATGTAGCGAAATCAATAATGCGTGTAGGATTACAATATTTTAAAGCATAAGTGATTGCATCTGCGAGGATTAGACGCCCTTCAGCATCCGTACTGCCAATCTCTACGGATAAGCCTGACATCCCTGTATAGACATCGCCCATCTTATAAGCAGCAGCGTCTATAGCATTTTCTGTAGCAGGAACAATAGCAGTAACATTTACGGGAAGCTCTAAAGCAGCTATTCCTGACAGAATACCTAATACTGTAGCTGCTCCTGCCATATCTTCCTTCATGGTTAACATAGCTTTGCCCGGCTTAAGATCTAAGCCCCCTGAATCAAAAGTTACACCCTTCCCAATAAGTACGGTATGGTCCTTGGATTTTGGCTTTCCTTGATAAGTCAAAACAATAAAACAAGGATCTACAGCAGATCCTTTAGCCACTGCAGCTAAAAGACCCATTTTTTCTTTAAGGATAGCATCCTTATTTAAAATCTTCACATCCATACTAGGGAACTCTTTAGCCATTCCCTTAGCAATATTCGCTAATTTCTGAGGAGTTACCTCGTCAGCATTACCATTTACAAGATCTCGAGTCAGGTAAACACCTTCAAAGATATTCTCTTCTTTCCTAAAGATTCTATCAGCAATCTTAGGAACAATTCCCAATACATTAACTTTAGTCAATAAGGGATCATTCGATGATTCCTTAGTATACTTAGGATAGTTATAGTTTAATGATAGAATTCCTGAAGTTAGATTGGTGAGGAAATCCTCTATAGAGATACGTAATTCGGAGATTGTAGGGAGGACCACATTCACCGTCGTACATTTTGCCTTACGTAACAGACGGGTTGCTTTAGCATAAGCTTCTAAAACCTCTTGAGAAGAGAGCTCTTCGTTCTTTCCTAATCCTAAGAGAACGATACGTTTTTCCTTCCCCTGTCCACAGCTATAAATCAGCTCAACTTCCCTGCTCTTCGCTGAAAAGTTATCTAAAGCAACTTGATAAAGTGATTCGTATTCTTTTGCGATTGAAGCTGCACACTTAACCTTGTCTTTCAGCTTCCAAAAAGGAAGAATAATCGCATCAGCTTCAATACGTTTACTACAAGACGCTTGAGAATGAAATAGAACCACAATTACCTCTTTATAAAAATCGTTATTTCGTTAGCCGTTAAAAAGGCACATCTTCTGATACATATTGCTGACCTTGACCATAGCCGGCATACATATCTTTATCCGCTATTGCTTCAGCATCCAAACTTTCCCCTTCAAATCCTAAGGAAACGTTATCATACGATGTTGTTTGGGCTGAGCTCTCTTCAAGTAGTGATAGAGAACGCGACTCGTTTCTTCCAAAAGGACTAAATTTAATGGTATCAACACTAATGACTAAAGACGACTGTGGAGTTCCATCTTTGCTCATGTAACTTTCTACAGAGATATCTCCAGCGACAATAACCCCTGACCCTTTTTTCAAATAAGGAAGCATTTTATCATAACGGTTATGCCAAACATTACATTTGCACCATACGGTTTCATCTTTAGTTCCTATGCGAGATTTTACGCCTAGACGCAATACAACCACGCGTTTACCTTTCGAGGTCATTCTTTCTTCAGGATCTGCTCCCAAATAACCGACAAAATAACCAAACATCATAACAATCACCTATTGAATTTCCTTTAGAGCCAACGCTTCTTTACCTATAGCGAGCAGAGGCTGTGTTGTCATTTTAATATTAAGAAAATCTGACACACCTACAAGGCTAAAGCCTAAAGGTTTTGAAATCTGACTTCTGTTAAGTAGCTTTAGCTATAAAGCTCCTCTAATACCTCAAAGATACAATCAAAGACACTTATACACATACCACGAATTTATCGAGAAAATCACCTGATTTGCAATCTTACCAATAGATTCAAACTTCCCCCTAGAGTTTATTTGAAAAGCATTTTCTATACTGTCTGTTAAGCACTCATACGAAATACTTCTTTAAATATTAAATATCTAGTTGGGCAAAGCCTATGACCTAAACCTCAATATCAGAGTCTTCGTCAGCTTGTCTTAGAAGCTAATATCACGAGACAATGTGTTATACATCCGCCAAGTAATATCGTCAATATGTGTCATTGGGAAACAAGAAAAAAGAACAGTTAGATAATGCTTGAAAATCCAATAAAAAGATCTATCCATGATTCACATGAATTATCTAACTAAAAATAACTAAGAAAGTCTAGTTGCACTTTCTATTTAAAGAGATCGCACAATCGCATTTAAGAACAAGGAGCGTCTTTGCCATATAGAAAAAGACGTATGACGCACCCTGGATTAAGTTACGCACGAATGCCTGCAGGAGGAGGTTGCATTCCACCAGGACCACCGGATTGTGGCATTTGAGGCATGGTATCTACAGAAGGCTCCCTACCAGCGCAAATATCGGCACAAACGGTTCGCCATTTTACCACAGTTTCAATAAATAACTGAGCAAATGCTTTTAAGAGATTTGTTTCAGCATATTTCATGTCTAAAACGCAATGCATCAAAATGAGCTGTTCTTTAGTAGCAACTCCAACGCCGCCGCCAGCCATTTGCCCGCCAAGCATAGATCCCTCTAAAAGCTTTTCATATAAAGCTAATTTTCTTTGAGTATTATCTGGCAAACCATCTAACAAGGGAGCGTAGACATACAAACGATCAGAATGCTCTTCATAAGTAAGGTGAAGGGAAAATTCGCCATCAACAAACAAAATGCACGTGTTGTTCTGATCAAAAGCTACATCGGGAAGCTTTAGTTCTCTAGCAAAATTTTTTAGATTTTCCTCAGCATTTTGCCTGGACATGAGGGAATCTCCTTGTGATAATTGTTATGTTTCTTAAGTTAACATATTGTAGATTTGTTAGTAAACGATTTCAAAGACTTATAATCAAAAACTTTCTTGTTTTTCTTAACCCATTGTGTTATCGGGTTAACAATGGACAAAATTAGTTTTTATCCAGGCTCTCCACTACCTCTGGGAGCAACTCAACTTTCTTCTCATCGTTATCGTTTTGCATTATTTTCCTCACAAGCTACTCAAGTGGTTCTTGCTCTTTCTGATAAGAATTCCCACATTCAGGAAATTGTTTTATCGCATGAAAAAAACCGCACAGGAGCCGTCTGGCATATAGAAGTCGAAGGGATTTCAGATCAGTGGTCTTACGCTTTTCGTGTAGATGGTCCTACAAATACAACAGCTAAGTTCGATTTTAAAAAATACCTTGCTGATCCTTATGCAAAAAACCTTCATTCTCCACAAATTTTCGGTTCTATAAAAACTTCTGGAGACTATGCCTTTAGTTATTTAAAAAATGAAGAGTTTTCTTGGGAAGGCGATCACTGTCTCAATTTACCTAAAGAAGAATCAATCATTTATGAAATGCATGTGCGTTCTTTTACTTGGAATAATTCTTCGAAAGTATGTTATCCAGGGACTTTTTTAGGTATTATCGAGAAGATCGACTATCTCAAAAAACTTGGAATCAATGCTATTGAACTCCTCCCTATTTTTGAATTCGATGAAACCCATCATCCTTTCCGAACAGCTGATTCCTCGCATCTTTGCAACTATTGGGGATATGCTTCAGTAAACTTCTTCTCTCCTTGCCGACGTTACGCTTATGGTTCGGATCCCTGCGCACCGATCAGAGAATTTAAGACTCTAGTAAAAGCTTTGCATAAAGCAGGCATTGAGTTGATCCTTGACGTTGTTTTCAATCATACAGGATTAGACAACACCACTTGCCCTTTGCCTTGGATAGACCTTTCTTCGTATTATATGGTGAATTCTCAAGGAGAATTTGCGAATTATTCAGGATGTGGAAACACAGTAAATACTAACTACACGCCTACAACGCAATGGATTTTAGACTCTTTACGCTATTGGGTTCAGGAAATGCACGTAGATGGATTTCGTTTTGATCTTGCTTCTGTGTTCTCACGAGATCCTCTAGGAAATCCCGTCCCCTTCTCACCTATTCTACAGGCTATCAGCTATGATCCCGTGCTTTCTGAAACCAAAATTATTGCTGAACCTTGGGACGCTGCCGGTTTATATCAAGTAGGTTATTTCCCTACTTTAAGTCCTCGATGGAGCGAATGGAATGGACAATATCGCGATACGATAAAGTCCTTTTTAAATGGGGATGGCCATCTTATTGGCACTTTCGCCTCAAGAATTTCCGGGTCTCAAGATCTCTATCCTCAAGGTTCTCCATGTAATTCCATTAACTATATTTGTAGTCACGATGGATTTACTTTACATGATACAGTTTCCTACAACTCCAAACATAATGAAGAAAACGGAGAAGAGAATCGGGACGGAAGCAACGCAAACTACAGTTATAATTTTGGAGAAGAAGGCGAAACTAACAATCCAACAATTCTTGCGCTACGTGAACGTCAGATGCGCAATTTTCTATTAACCCTATTCCTTTCTCAAGGTATTCCTATGCTACAGTCTGGAGATGAATATGGGCATAGCGCAAAAGGCAATAATAACCGCTGGGCACTAGATACTGATACCAACCATTTCCTTTGGGACGAGCTATCTAAGAACAATGCTCTTTTTGATTTTGTCTGTAATGCCATTCGTTTTAGAAAACAGCATAAGGAAATCTTTAATCAGGGATTCCTCACTGAAGAAAATATTTCCTGGCTTGATGCACAGGGCAATCCTATGCAATGGAACCCTAGCAAATTTTTAGCTTACGAGCTGAAATCTCCGAAATATAGCCTATTCACAGCATTTTATACAGGTGAAGAAAAAATCGAAATCCATCTACCAAAATTGAGAGAGAACTTCCTTCCTTATCAGAAAGTAGCAGATAGCTTTGGATTTGCATCAGAGAGCTTATCAAAGCAAGTATCTTTAGATGCACATATGATGCTAGTTGCTATAAGTTATGCAAACCAAGCTAGCTAATTTCATTAGCTTCATCATCCCAGGATTCGATAACTACGAAATCTGCATCTTTATAGAATTTTTCAAGAATTTGACGTGCATTGTAGCCTTCCACAGCAAGACGATCTACATTAGCTTGGAGCAAGCCATCCGCATCAATAATTAATCCTTCAGGATTATCAACAATTAATCGTGATGTCCAATCTACAGCATCTTCAACGCCGTAAAACTGTCTTGTGGCTCCATAACCAGCATAATTATCTTCAGCTCCTGTGACATGCCAGAAATTCTGAGGATTTTTAGCAAGAAGCCTTTCATATAAAGCTGTTCTTTCTAAAATTACACAGGCTGATAAAGCTTCTTTATCTAATTCTTTGAGATATTTTGTAGAAAGAATTGATTTAAGGTACTCTTCAACAGTGAGCTCGTTAGTTACAACGATACAATGTTTATCCGTCTTATGAATATAGAGAGCGCCTTTGTATTGTAGCCCATTTACAAATAGAGATGCGGAATCATCGGTAGGCTCTATTTTTAAACATTGGACCCCAGGAAAATTTTCTCCCCAGCGAATGCCACCATAAAGTGCATGAGCTGCACAACGCAAACCTTGAGGTGAGGTTTGCAACAACGCATTGTCACCATAGAGACGGTAAGGACCTTTAGCTTCTATTAAAGCTGTCGTACTTTCATTCAGAAGAAGAACACGAATTTTAGGTTCGGAAACAACAGACTGCACCGTAAACGTATCAGAAACTTTAACTTCTGCGTACCCGGCGACGCCCATACTGAAGGAAAGTCCTAAAAGGATGCACTTCAATATCTTCACTTTTCTTCTCCTAAACTCTGCAAGTTATCTGAACACCTTTTCAAATGATTATAGGCAATTTGGGTAACCATTCTTCCTCGAGATGTTTTCTTTAATAGACCTTTTAAAATCAAAAAAGGTTCATATACATCTTCTAAGGTCTTGATATCTTCTCCTACGGCCACTGATAAAGTTTTAATTCCCACAGGGCCCCCCTGATAATAATCTATTATTGTGGTGAGGAGTTTAATATCAATCTCATTTAATCCCCAATCATCTATTAATAGCATAGCCAAAGCTTTTTCGGCTACGTCACTATTAATGCAATTACCTTCACGCATTTGAGCAAAATCTCGAACCCAACGCAAGAGATTATTGGCTAATCTAGGTGTCCCTCTAGATCTTCGGGCAATTTCATATAATGCCGCAGTATCGGCATCAATACCTAATAAATTAGAAGATCGCTTAAGAATTGTTGTTAGATCTTCATCGGAGTAATAAGACATCCGCCCTGTAAAAGAAAAGCGCGCGCGTAAGGGCTCACTTAACATTCCGGAACGTGTTGTTGCTCCTACCAAACTAAAAGGAGCAAGATCTACAGAAACTGATCGCGCACCTGGCCCCGAGTCAATGGTGATATCAATCTTATAATCTTCCATCGCGGAATATAAATATTCCTCAGCGACTTTTCCCATACGATGGATTTCATCGATGAAGAAAACGTCACCTTCTTGCAAGCTTGTTAACAATCCCAATAAATCGGACGGCTTAACAAGTTGAGGTCCTGAAGCGACAACTAGTCCTTTACCAACGGTATGAGCAACGATATGGGCTAGCGAGGTTTTACCCAATCCTGGGGGGCCAAAAAAAAGACAGTGACCAGGAACTTCTCCCCGTTGTACAGCAGCATGAAGAAATAATTCCAAGCGTTCTGTAAGCTGCTTTTGACCGCAAAACTCCCTTAATCCCTTGGGCCGCAAAGAAATATCAAACTTTTTATCTTGATGTAAGACAGATACCTGATGTGTCATATGTTACCGCATTTCCTTTAGTCTCACAAAGGATAGGAATTTCTGTCTTCTAAGAAATTTGCATTAACTACACTATTCTCTCTTCTTTTTAAGAAATCTTCGAGAGAACAAGCTTTGTGTTTTTTGAACTCTTTATCGTGTAGTACTCTGCTCAGATGCCGTTATACCTAGGCTAATTCTATAACGTCAACACCAACTCCTTTGAGAAACATAGATAAGAACATCTTACGAAAATGACAACGCAGCTAATAAAGACGGCGCTCTCGCATAAAAGAAAACTTATGCTATGCGTGCTCGTAGCTAAGAACAATTAAAAAAATCTTAGAAAAAATAAGATTTGCCTTTTTCCTATGGTATTATCTAACATCCCCGTAGGATTGCATCTGGTCAACGTTCTTCTCTTTTTAGGAGAGCGCAAGAGCGTTCTATTTCAAATAGTTAAAAGACCTTTGAATTTTTTAGGTATTTGCATATACGGACAAAAGATGTATTCTATTATCCTATAGAAAACTGTCTTTGTCTTATGGTTAATGACGGCAGTCTCTATAAAATCAAAACATTACAAAAACGTTCTTATAGAATCTAACTATTAAGGTTTCTAAATGAGCATTAAAGAAGATAAGTGGATCCGTAAAATGGCATTGGCTCATGGAATGATCGAGCCTTTTGCAGATGGTCAAGTCAATGTAGACGCGGAAACTGGGGAAAAATTAATCAGCTACGGTTTATCTAGCTATGGTTATGATCTTCGTTTGTCTAGAGAGTTTAAAGTATTCACTAATGTGTACAATTCTCTTGTCGATCCAAAGCATTTTACAGAAGATACATTTATTTCTATTACTGATGATGTTTGTATTATTCCTCCGAATTCATTTGCTCTTGCTCATAGCGTAGAGTATTTTCGTATTCCAAGAAACATCTTAACAATGTGCATAGGAAAATCCACATATGCACGTTGCGGACTCATTGTTAATGTAACCCCTTTTGAACCTGAATGGGAAGGATACGTTACCATAGAAATTTCCAATACTACTCCCTTACCTGCAAAAATTTATGCTAACGAGGGAATAGCTCAAGTCTTGTTCTTTGAAGCAGATGAGATGTGTGAAGTTTCTTATGCAGAAAGAAAAGGTAAGTATCAAAAACAGCAAGGAATTACCGTTCCTTTTGTTTAAAGTTTGAAGATGCAAAAAGTTCACTGGCAGAGATGTCTTGAAGAAATTGTGGTTAACTCTTGGTGGTTAATCCTCTGCATGCTTATTAGTGGGTTTATGTATGACCGTGCTATTCATGAACTAAAACAAGAGGAAATGCGTTTACAAAAGCGTGTAGCAGAACTTCGAGAAAAAATCCTTTATGCTGAAGAAGAGCAAAAAGAACTTCGACTGCATATTCAACATTGGGATAATCCTGCGGTGATTGAATCTGCTTTGATTCGTAGACTAGGCCTAATTCCTAAGGGCTACACTAAAGTATGTTTCTCTCCGATTATAGAATCGAAGAGCATGGATTGAGACACAAGCATGATTTCTATTGTTCTGATTTTTTTAATCATATGTTTCACCCTATGTTCTGGATTTATTTCGTTATCGCAGATAGCGCTTTTCTCTCTTCCAACTTCTTTAATTTCTCATTACAAGCGCTCTAGATATAAAAAGCAGCAGTTAGTCGCGTCTCTTCTTTCGCATCCCCACCATTTACTCATTACTCTGATCTTTCTTGATATTGGATTAAATATTGGGATTCAAAACTGCGTAGCTATACTTGTTGGTGATCAGGCTTCTTGGCTACTCATTGTAGGTTTCCCTTTAGCGTTAACTTTAATTCTATGTGAAATTCTACCCAAAGCTGTTGCCCTTCCCTTTAACACGCAGATCGCCACTTTTGTTGCTCCTCTTATCTTAGTATTTACAAAAATTCTTCGGCCTTTACTCTACTGGGCAATCAGTGGCATTAATTATATTGTGCAATGGATTCTTTCCTCTCAGAAGATGGATATTATCCAACCTCAGGAATTGAAAGAGGTCTTACAAAGTTGCAAAGACTTTGGAGTTGTTAATCAAGATGAAAGTCGCCTACTATACGGTTATCTATCTCTTAGTGATTGTAGTGTTAAAGAGCGTATGAAACCCCGTCAGGATGTTTTGTACTATGACATTCAAACACCTTTGGATAATCTCTATGATCTATTTTCTCAGCAGCATTGCTCACGAGTTCCCGTATGTAACGACAATTTGCAAAACCTATTAGGAATTTGCACCGCGAAAGCTTTGCTACTTCATGGCAAACCCTTACAATCGTCTGAAGACCTCTTACCCTTGTTGAAAAAACCTTATTATATGCCTGAGACAATATCAGCGAAAACAGCTTTATGTCACCTTGCTGCTGAAGATGAAACGTTAGGGATGATCATTGATGAATACGGTTCCATCGAAGGGTTAATCACTCAAGAAGATCTCTTTGAGATCGTTTCTGGAGAAATTATAGATCAACGCAGTGAGAAAGTCCTTTATACAATGTCTGGGAAAGATGTTATTATCGCAGCAGGAACTTTAGAGCTAAGTGACCTTAGCGAGATTTTTAATATTAATCTCCCTACAAATAACAATAGCGCAACTTTAGGAGGATGGTTCACTGAGCAGATGGAATCTATTCCGATTACAGGAACAAAGCTCACTTGGAATAATCTTATGTTTCAAGTTTTGGATGCCGCTCCCAATCGTATACGCCGAGTATATATAAGGAAAATACATGACTGATTCTCCTTTCTTTTGGCTTGGGATCAATTTTCTATGTATTGTTCTTCAGGGGTTCTATTCTATGATGGAAATGGCTTGCGTTTCCTTCAATCGTGTACGTCTGCAATACTACCTAACTAAGGATCATAAAAAAGCGCGCTATATTAACTTTCTTATTCGCCGTCCTTATCGTCTATTTGGAACGGTAATGCTTGGGGTGAATATAGCGCTTCAAGTGGGTTCTGAATCAGCTAGAAACTGTTATAAGGCTCTAGGTTTTTCTCCAGATTATGCTCCCTTTACTCAGATTTTTCTTGTTGTGATTTTTGCTGAGCTTTTCCCTTTAACCATATCACGTAAAATCCCCGAGAGATTAGCGCTTTGGGGCGCTCCTATATTGTATTATTCTCACTATCTATTTTATCCATTAATTCAGTTCATAGGGAGCCTTACAGAAGGGATTTACTATCTTCTAAAGATAAAGAAAGAGAAGCTGAACTCAACATTAAGTCGTGATGAATTTCAAAAAGCTTTAGAAACGCATCATGAAGAACAGGACTTTAATGTTATTGCTACAAATATTTTCTCTTTAAGTGCGACGTCTGCGGAGCAGGTATGCCAACCCTTAGATCAGGTAACGATGTTACCCTCTACAGCAAATGTTAAGGATTTATGTCGTAAGATAAAAAATACGGACATGGAGTTCATTCCTGTATACCACAAAGCACGTAAGAATGTGATAGGGATAGCGCTGCCTAAAGATTTTGTGAATAAAAATCCTAACGATGCGTTAATTCACAACCTACATTCACCCTGGTTTATCACAGCAAAATCTAAGCTGATACGTATCCTAAAAGAATTTAGAGATAACCGCTCCAGCGTAGCTGTTGTCTTGAATTCTTCTGGAGAACCTATGGGAATTCTTAGTTTAAATGCGATTTTTAAAATCCTATTTAATACGTCAAATATTGCTCAATTAAAGCCGAAAACCGTCTCTTTGATAGAAAGAACATTTCCTGGAAATACGCAACTCAAAGATCTACAGAAGGAGTTAGGAATTGAGCTTACGCGTTATGGCGTAGAAACTCTAGCGCAGCTAGTTCTACAATTACTCGATACCCCTGCAGAAATAGGAACCTCGGTGATTACCGATAATCTTCTTCTAGAGGTCAAAGAAGTATCATTGTACGGAATTAAAAGCGTCTCTATTAAAAATCTACTCTCATAGCTCTACCAAGCATTTTTTAAATGCGTGGTTACCTTGACGATCTTCTCTATGGCTAAATTAAGATCTTCTTGTGTTAGCAAATGAGAGAAAGAAAACCGAAGTGTAGCTAGTGCTATATCCTGATCTATTTTCATCGCGACCAAAGATTTAAAAGCTGTAGTCGCTCCTGAAGAACATGCCGATCCGTAACCACAGGCAACACCTTCAACATCTAAAGCTATCTGCATCACTTCACCTTCTAATGGCGGGAAAGCGATAGCCGAAACATTATTTACACGAGGTTGGTGCTCACAATGAATTTTAATATCAGGAATACGCTTCTTTAAGCAGGCTTCGAAGTCATTACGGTATTGCGCTAGCGTTGAGGCTATCTCTTCTTGTTTTTCATTAAGTATGTTGAAGATGTAATATAGCGAAGCAATTCCCCAAAGATTCTCTGTTCCTGAACGTAGGCCTCCTTGCTGACCACCTCCAAAAAATAAAGGGGATACCTTCACTCTTGGAGAGATAAGAAGAGCGCCTATTCCTGATAAAGCATGGAATTTATGTCCACTAAAGGCAACCATAGTGACGCCTTGAGGGATGGCCACCTTTTCCCTACCGATAATTGCTGTAGCATCTACAATAAATTGTAAATTATGCTCTCTGGCAATATTGGCCATCGCCTCTATATCTATTTTTGCACCAATTTCACTATTTACCCAGCCAAAGACGAGAGCTGAAGTTGCTGGTGTAATCGCAGCTTCTACTTTTTCTGGGCTGAGCGTACAACTTCCCAAATCAGGATCCAAATAGGACACGGAAAGATTGGCATTTTTTAAAGGCTCTATGATCGCAGGATGTTCGCAGCTGCAGGTAATCACATGACTTCCCTTAGGAAGGCTAGCAATAGCCAGATTTAAACTTTCCGTAGCATTTGCGGTATAAATTACCTGCCCAGAAAAAGAGAGGACCTTCTGAATTAACGCTGTAGTGTCGTGAATTATCTTACGGGATTTTTTCCCAGCACTGTGTACACTAGAAGGATTGGCGTAAATCCCCTCACAAAAGAGTTGTTGTAAAAATTGCAAAAGACCTGGCTCTAAAGAAGCCATAGCATTGTTATCCAAGTAGATCATTACAAAGTTCCCTGAATCGGATACTATTGTATTCGGACTAACACCACGGTAACATTATCGGATCCCCCGCGACTATTTGCTAGGGAAATTAAAAGATTCCCACTTTCTTCTAAGGTCGCAGTTTGAAGTAGAGTATCCCGAATATCTACATCAGAAACCATGTTTGTTAAGCCATCGGAGCAAAAAACAAACAGATCTTCTTTCTCGTAAGAAATATCCCGAATATCGGGGGTAACGTGGGGACGACTTCCCAATACATTAGTCAGAATATGACGATAAGGATACACCTTATCTGATTGTTTAGAAAGCCCATAACGATTTTTCAATTGATTTGCTAGGGAGTGGTCCTCCGTCAAACAGGAAAGCTCTTCACCGCGCAAACGGTAAATTCTACTATCACCCACATGAAGTAGCCAGGCCTTGTCTCTAAGAAATTGCATGAAGCTCAATGTGGTTCCCATACCTTGAAGACGAGACTCCATGAGGCCATGCTCATAAATCAAACCATTAACTTCAGAAAGGATAATAGTTAACATCTCTCGATATTGATCATCCTGAAACTCTTCTAACTGGGACTGTCTAGCATCGATGAGTTCCATTAAGCTAAAAATAGCCTCGTGAGAAGCCACGTCACCACCTAAACATCCTCCCATGCCATCTGCAATAGCCACAGCTCTGGAGGAAAGATTTACCTGCCAAAAATCTTCATTCTTGGAACGAACCATCCCTATGTCACTTAGACCAAAATAATCGAAATCTACAGTACTTTGCATGGAAACTATAAATCACTAAACACTGATAAAAATTAGAGGTTCTATGAACCCGGATGGCTCAATCAATAGAAAATATACTTCATTGTTCTCTCTGGGGTATACCAAAACAATAATATTTAGAGAAATTTTTATATTTAAGTCTTCACTGCTTTTTTACATATAAATTAATACTAATTGGCTAAAATAGAAAAAGTTGTGTTATAATCGCGCTCCCAAGGAAATAATTAACTAAAGACTGGGAATTTTTAAATCAAATCCCGGTGAAATAGAATCCTCTATGCAAAACACACATGTCAATACAACCAGTATCTTTAAAACCAGAAGCTTCGCTATTCCAAATTGATTCATCAAGAAGCTGTTCTCAATTCGTAGAAAAACATGAGAAAAAGCTCTTAGGATGCATTCTAGGACTTGCTGGGGTGTTGACTTTATTGGGAATTAGTTTGGCTATGGCATTCCCTTCGGCAGCGTTTATTATCACCCTCTCCTTAGTGCCTATTTTAATGATTCTTTGCTGTCTTTTAGATTTGATAAATACAAAATCAGATCCCAATAGCACGGTCCAACCCACCTCTTTTCCCTGTCGAGAACTCCTCTGCAGGAAAAATAGTTCCCTTGATGGCAAATCTGCTGCAGATCTACCTACTGTTCCTAAATATGATGATCTATTGACAACTTTATGGACGGCATCTTGGTGGTGTCATCTCCCCTATAAAATACGCCCGCTTCCAGATAGCGTGCAACAATCTGTATGGCGGTTAAATAGCAACCCAGGAATTATTCTGATTTCCACTGTGGGTGATGTCACTGTGCCTAGAACAACCTCTGAGTGCACGTTAATGATGGTAAATCCTACGGATGCACAAATGAACAAAGAAGATCTCTTTGGGGGACGCTACCCTTTCTATAAAACTATAAGTTCTCACTGTTGGAATAGAGCGAAACAAACCCCGAATCATAGCCCTATACTAACGCCTGGGACCTGCTCAAAAAAATGTATCTGGGAAACTAATAAAGGATTGAAAAATCCTCCAAATACTGGACTACCTTTCTACTTCTCTCACGTCTACAACCCCATAACCCTAGAATGCTACGACCCTAGAGCAGCTTTCTATTTGTGTAAAGAAACCTATATAAAATGTTTTGAAGAAGCGATTTCTGGGGAGAGCCCAGCAACCATGGTGCAAATGCCTTTACTATTCTCTGAGGCAAACAGAGGAAGTTCCCTTGATCCCGAAGAGCTTCCCTTCGATAACCCCCATCTAAAAGCAGCAAAAGCGGCTCTTGTGGTCGCTCTTCAAGAATTTTCTGAACGTCATCCTAACACATCCTTAACAATTGTGGTGGTTAGAGAGCGGGGCATGCCTATAGAATTCCATCCCCCAAGAAGGAACCAGCTGCAATTAAATACACATAATTAAAAGACTTAAATACCATTTAGCATTAAAATAGTATTAGTAATTGGTTTCAATTTTTCGGATAAAATATGTTAATATATCCAGCATCTCCACAACCTGGAGAGGTAAAGGTAAAACCGCAGAGCTTTACCACTCCAGAGTCCTATCATAAAGGCGTAAGAAAAGCGAAAGTCCTTTCCATCATTGCGATTGTAGCTGCAGTATTAATAGCTGCTGGGGGTATAGCGGCCACTGTTCTTACTGGGATTTCGGCTCTATGGGCGATTCCTGTGCTAGCTCTTGTTCTTTCCGTTGTTTTGGTTCTAGTAATTTATAATGTACGGCCTAAACTCTCCTTTACTCCTTTTGTTCCCAAGACCCCCGTATTAGGATTTGCTAATACTGAGCCGGATTTTGCCGAGGGATTAGGAGCAGAGCTGCTTAACCAACAATAAGACGTTTATTTAGCGTTCTTAAACATTGCAAGGAACCCGGACATACGTCCGTGGTTCCTTTTTTCATTTCAAAATACTTAAACCCTTGTACTCCAGCACATAATTTAATAGTTAAGAGCTAGGATCTAGATAAGCTCCACTGCTAAAGATATTCTGAGGTAGGCAATATAGAGTTAATCATCCCTACTGGAACTGAAGGTTACTCACAGAGACTCTGCCTAAATTTTCTTCATTAAGAAAACAGTGCCCTTAAGAGTACAGTCATTTTCTAATTCTTCTTCAATTACCGCTATATACAGCTAAAAAGAGGTTAATTTTCTTCTAAATAAATGTGTAAATAGACTTTGCATAAAACTATTCTTGCGCTTATGAAAAGATAGAAAAGACAATGTTAAGGATAAGTAATGAAATGGTTTCTTTCTATTCTTGTATTCTCATCCCCTGCACTATTAATTCCAGGATGCACACTAATTCCTAAAGAATGGGATTGCCCCTGCTCATACCATCAGCAAGAGTCTAGCTCTCAGGTAAAATAACGAAAACCAAAGGGAATAGCCCTAGGGTTTTCTATGATTTCGGGACTTGTTTTTATTTTTTTCTTTGTTATAACTTAACAGGAATAACAACTCAGTATCCCTATTCATAGGAAAATATGAATTCTGTGAAAGCACGGGGCGCTTTACAAAAGCAAACTTTCACTACCTGAGCCAACGATATTTGTTAATGTAAGGACAGCAATTATGCGAAAACTCCTCTTATTAGTTTCTTGTGGACTTTTGTCTATCAACCTATCTAGCTGTTCTCTACCAGCATCGGGGAGCTATCATCCTAAGCTATACAAATCAGGAAGTAAGGCTAAGGGTGTTGTTGCCATGTTACCAGTATTTTACCGTTCTGGAAAGGTCTCTGAAGTACTTCCATGGAGTTTACAAGCAGAATTCACTCAAGAAATTAGCAAAAGATTCCACTCTTCTGAAAAATTATTTCTTATTAAACATTCTGCATCTCCACAGGTCATCTCACAATTTTATGCTCCTGTAGTTCATGATTTTTCTCCACAAGCCATCGTCGAATTCCTCCCTGCAGAATTTGTCGTAGCTACAGAACTTTTAGAACAGAAAACATCACAAGATATGTTTGGTCACGACTCTGTAACAGCTTCTGTTCGTGTTCGTGTTTTCGATATTCGTCATAATAAAGTTACAATGATCTATCAAGAAATCATTGAATCTAGCCAGCCTCTTGCTACAACAGCGAGCGATTATCATCGCTACGGATGGCACACGAAACACTTCGATTCCACACCTATGGGGCTTATGCATCAGCGTCTATTTCGAGAAGTCGTTGCCAGAGTTGAAGGCTATGTCTGTGCAAATTATTCGTAATTTATGATGCATTCTTGGTTAGTCCTTCTTGCACTTCTAGCTTTAGCAGCTGTTGTATCAAGAAATTTTTTTAGTTGGCCAAAACCCTCAGAAAAAACTCCATTACAGCTACGACATATTCTTGCTGGAGTTGTTCTTTTGTTTCTTCCTGGTCTGCTTCCTTTTATTACAGGATCGCATTCTCATACCACTGCACGATCATTGCATGGGGTTTTTCTAACCTGTGCTTATATTTTCTATCTTCTAGGGCTACCTATTGAAGTTACACGTAGTGTAATTTACTCAGGGAATAAGCCTGGAGCGACATTTTTACATGCGGTATCTTCTGCTATACGGATGTGGATTATTGTCATTCCCATTACCCAGATCATTGGTTTGGTGCTGAATAAAGGGCTAGCACTCATTTTGCCTATAGAGGCGTTACAAGAACAAACGTTGACTCAGGAAGTTCAAGATACCTTAACCTCTACCGCGCATGATCGGGGATTTATTCTAAGTTTAGGCATGTTGGTTCCTTTTGCTGAGGAGATATTCTTCAGAGGGTTTTTACAAACCTTTTTAAAAAATAAAATGAATAGAGTTTATGCTCTCTTATACTCTTCGGTCATCTTTGCTCTTACTCATGTAGAGCATTCTTGGGGAAGTTTGGTATTTGTTCCTGTTCTTTTCATTTTTTCTCTATTTACGGGATTTCTTTATGAAAAAGAACGTCATATTGCTGCACCTATAGTATTGCATATGCTATTCAATGCGACGAATATCGGAATGTTATCGGTGTAAACTTGAAAGAAAAGAAGAGTAAGTTGGAGAACACTTCTAGCAAAAGAAAACACTTCTTAGGGCTGCTACCTTCCAGTCCTGACCCGATTCGTAGGTCTCTTCTCTTAAAAGGTCCCCAACTTACTGCTCCTTGATACCATATTTGATGCATTTTACTAAAGAGGAAAGCCCCTAGCAAACTGTCTATTTTCTACTCTTCTCTTCGAGTTTGGCAAGAGCCCAAGCCTTTCTTGCCTCCTCATAAGAAATTGTTTTACTTGAATCGAAAACATGAGGAGCACGACGGCGAATCTTAGCAAGAGCTTCGGTAATGATTGCATCTACCGAAGACATTCCTAGAAACTCCATCTTAAAGCACAACAACAATACAAGAGTAAGAACGTCTCCAGCTTCTGAAGTGACCTCCTCCATGGGATGTCCCTCATGAACAGCTTCGGATAATTCCTGACACTCCTGAAGAATATGGCCGATTATAGAATCAAAATTCTGATGATCTGTCCAAGGACAAACACCATCCGAGACCATTTTTCTAACAAGCTCTATTAATTGAGAAAAGTCGATATTTTTCATGAACTTAAACCTTCACAAGTTCAGGATTAGAAACAATGTAAGCATTCTCTAATAACCAAGCCTTGATTTTCCTATGTCCAGAAGAAAAAGGCAACGAGTCTAATCCTTTTAAAGGATAAAGAAGCTCAGGCTTGGGTTTAAATTTTGCACGGAAGATTCTTGGAATAAGGCGTACCTTATAATGTGTAAATGCGTGACGCTGTTCCTCTATTTCCCCATGAAATACCAGAGGAGTTCCCACACGTTCCCCCATTTCTTGGATAAGCCCCTCTATATCCGAAAAATCATCAAAAGACTCAACCTCTATATAAGGAAATTCATATAAACCAGCCATCATCTCTTCAGGTTTTCTCTGTTCAAGAACAATAGAATCTTCATAAAGAACAATCGCTACCCAACGAAATAGTGTCACTGTTTTTTTCCTAGCATGACGTATAGGAAGAGATTTTTGTCTCCCTTCTTTATAAGCTCCACACATAGCGTTTAAAGGACAAATTTCACACTTGGGCACACGTTTACAAATACACGCTCCAAGCTCTATTAAAGCTTCCGTAATTATCTGTGGATCTTTAGCAGGTAAAAGAGATAAGGTAATCCTAAATACCCAAGTTTTAGTAGATTCTAAATCTATAGAAGCATCTATCAAAAATACCCTACTGATTACCCGCAAAACATTGCCATCTACCGCGGCCGTTCTTCTTTTAAAAGCAAAAGCTAAAATCGCATGTACCGTATACGGACCTAGCCCCTTGATCTGCATTAAATCTAAAGGATCATCAGGAAGCTCTCCCCCAAAATCCTTCATCACCATGCGCGCTCCATGCAAAAGGTTGCGCACGCGGGTATAATACCCCAAACCCTCCCAAGCCTTAATGACATCTTCTTCTTTAGCTGTGGCTAAAGATTCTATAGTCGGAAATCTCTCCATCCATTCAATAAAATACTTTACTACAACTTCTGCTCGTGTTTGCTGGAGCATCACTTCGGAAACCCAGACATTATAGGGAGAAGGATTGTCTCTCCATGGGAAGCTACGTTTATTGTCTGTAAACCATTGTTTTAACTTTTCTACAGGAAATTTTTTCGCTCTTTCAGAAAAAGCTATCTTTACCATACAAATTCTCGTAAAATTTTACCTAAGTTCTCAATTTTGCTAGTTTATGAAAGAATTTTCTTGGGTTGCTGATCATGTAGAAAGATTATCATCTTTCCTACGTTCACAGCTCCCCGACTATAAAAAACATATCATTCTTGATTCGGTGCGTTATCACGGTTGTCGTGTAAACGGTCATGTCGAACGGTTCGAATCTTACAAAGTTCAACCTGGAGATCATATCACCCTCACCTTGCAAATAAGATCAGAGCCAAAAATGCTGTGGGAAGATCAGCATTGTTGTATTTATGACAAACCTTCTCATATCTCTACGGAAGATCTGGCAAAAACAACGGGACTCTATACCGTCCATAGGCTAGATAGGGATACTACAGGATGCATCCTATTTGCCAAAAGTGCAGATGCTGCTAATGCCCTCATGGAATTGTTTAAAAAACGAAAAATACATAAACAATACACTGCTTTAGTTTTTGGTCACCCAAAAAAATCTTCGGGAACGTTAATTTCTCACACAGCTCCCAAGTCACGCCGTTGCGGCGCTGTAATTTTTGGAAATACAAATAAAGATTGTGGGAAATTAACAATTACAAACTGGTCGGTGTTGAGTACTTATAAGCACTACACTTTAATACGCTGTGAACCAATTACAGGAAGAACGCATCAGATTCGTCTGCATATGCAAACTCTCGGACATCCCATTGTTGGCGATGTAGATTATGGCAGGAAAGAACAACCAAAAGATGTATTTCGTCCTCTACTCCATGCACACGCTTTAACCTTTACATCGCCATTTTCTCAAGAAAAGGTAGATGCGGTAGCCTCCTCATCCGGAGATCCTAGACAAGCAGCCCCACATCTACTACAAAAACGTTAAACTATAGTTTCTTCTTCCTCTTCGGTACTGCCTCCTGCATTGTTGTTTCCATGGTCTCCTCGAGGTCGCGCACCTTCCCGTTCGTAATCACGACCCTGATCTCCTCTAGATGCAGCCTCTCCTAAATCACTAATTGGCATATGTGTAGGAGCCCTTAATCCTAAAGGTTGTGCTACAACAGGATTGGCGGGAGTAATGCCTGCTGCTAACATCCATCTACTCGAGAGGCTTGTTAACAGTTCTTCCCTAGAGGCATCTCCGGGACGTCTCATTCTCTCTGCGCGAGCAGCACTTTCAGCAAAACATCTTGTAGCTAGTTCCACATAAGGATTTACTAGAGTTTCATAAGGAGCCGGTCCTCGAGTACGCTCGTTTAAGAAGCGACGATTATCTATGTCCGTAAATAGCCGACGCATATCAGCTCTCCTATGTATCTTTGATCCCTCAGTAAATACGTCATCAGAGACAATACTAATACCTCGATAAGCAAGAATCATACATGTAAGAGTCATCAAATCATTTACACTGAGCCAAATTTGTCGTCTTCCGTGAGAAGCTTTCATTAAAACCCTAGCTAAATCCTGCATGACAACTGCAGCTGTAATTGCACCTAGCGGCCCTGCTACTGGACTACGACGCGAGGTCACGTTAAGTTCTGGAAGAGTAAGTGCTAACTTTTCCATATCAAAAGGTGATGCTACAACAAGGCTGCCATCTCCTCCCCAAAGATGAAGTATACGTATATCATCTGCTAACTGAGCGGCATTGATATCACATCTACCTGCCATACCAGCGACAAAAGATGCTCTTAAAGATGGATTGCGCAATACATTATCATAGCATTGAGCAGCAGCTGCCCACATAGCATTTGTTTTCCGTTTCAAAATCCCTGGAAGATCTCTAGAACAGTGACCACATTCCTCACGAATCCTATCCAAAGAAGGAAGTATTAATGCCGTGCTTCCAGATAAGAGAGCCACGGTATCTATACCTAAATTACTCAAAGCAATGAGAAAGATACTGT
This sequence comes from Chlamydia caviae GPIC, assembly GCF_000007605.1. Classification (NCBI taxonomy): domain Bacteria; kingdom Pseudomonadati; phylum Chlamydiota; class Chlamydiia; order Chlamydiales; family Chlamydiaceae; genus Chlamydia; species Chlamydia caviae. The sequence continues at coordinate 442,720 of NC_003361.3, read as the reverse complement.
CACCATACTCAGCCTCTATTTCTCTTAGCTGTTGCTCTAACTCTCTTCGCGCATCGACTCCCACTCCGCAACAATTTCCGAATAGACCGCATAAACATCTTCCTAAGCTTCCACAGCCACATTCTCCCTCTTCACAGCCACATTGAGGACAGCAACAATTTCCCTCACAACCTGTATGCCAGTTATCATAGCAGAACCGTCCTCCTCGACGTACAGGTTCACTCGTTACTGCTGCTGCAAGAAGGGAGGCTACACCTCCAACAGCAACACCCGCAGGACCTGCCAAACCCGCTAACCCACTTAACGCTTGTACAGCCGCTCCCACATTAGATGCCGTAGACCCCTGGCCACTGACTAAGTTTGCTATAGCTCCAAGCCCATGCTGAATAGATGTTCCAGTATGTCCCTGAAGTAAATCCAAAATAGCTTTCGCACCGTTCTGGTAAGGGCCAGGAGTAGCTGCAATTCCTTGAAGCATACTGAGAAACATTTGTGGATTTAAACCAGAAAGACCGCCAGTACCTTGTCCAAATAAACCTAAAAGCCCCATAAGTGTTTGTTGCGACGCACCTCCAGACACAGGCTGTGTAGACCAAGGAATGGAAGGTATCCCCCCTAGATTGGGTATAGCGACTCCTCCTCCGGCTTGGTTCAATAAACCCAGAAGCGAATTCAACGCGGGATTAGTACCAGGATTCACCATATTTGATGCCGTCAAATAGCCAGCAGCTTGTGCAGGACTAACAGGTGCAGCAGCAGGTTGTGTAGTCACAGGCAAAGGCATCGCAGCTGGAGCGGGGGCATGAATCCCTCCTCCATTAGCTTGTGTAAGTAAAGATAAAAGCGCTCTTGCCTCGGGAGCAAGACCAGAACTAGGTTGCTGCAAGACATATCCAGGAGCAGGTTGTGTAGTCACAGGCTGTGTGGTCACGGGTTGTGTAGTCACGGGAGGAGTAGGCAACGTCATAGCTGAAAGCGCGAAGGCTCCGGGAGTTATACCAGCAGCCAGCATATCTAATCGCCGAGGAGCAGGTTGCGTAGTAACAACAGAATCAATAGGCTGCATCGCATCTGCAGTAGACATGGGGGGTAAACCGCGTCCACCAAAATGCGAAAATAAAGATAGAAGTGATTCCATGCCAGCATCCCCACTAGACTCAGCTGTAGGAGCCGCAGATGGCGCTGGAATAGACGTAGGTGTGGGAGCAGGAGCCACACCACCTTGTCTGAGAGATCCTAAAAGCGACTGAACTCTCGCAGAGAGACGCCTATGATCATCAGAACCAGGTTGCGCAGTTACTTGCATGGGAGGCGGGTCATCGGTTTGTGATGCAGCATTGACTCCAGAAACATTCGTTTGTTGCAACACATCCTCAACACGAGCAGATATCCTCCTAGCTCCTCCTGGACGCGGTGTTCCTCTTCTTTCTTCGTCAGTAGAATTTCCTCCAATATTTGAATCCTCATCAAAAATAAAACCGGGATTCGCATTCCCCCTACCTGTAGGCGATGTCATTTCTATTCTCCTTAAATAAAGCAACAAACAAAGGCAATTGAGCTCAAAGTTGTTGATTTTCAATAAATTAGGCGCAACAGATTGGGGAACACGAAATAAAATGTATAGTAAAAATTTTAAAAATATAAAAAAGTGAGCGTATAATAACCACATTTTTGTTTCTATTGTCACCCTTTACGGCTTAGGCGCTTAGAAACAATTTTTTGAGTTATTACACGCTCGGATGTTCATCATCAAAATAGCCTTGGCTATTTTGATAATCGTTTTGATGTATTTAAGTTACACGGCAGTTTCTCTATACTCCTGAGGCATATAGACACCTAGAGAAGATTCTGCGATAGGATGGCGAACTTCATCGAGATCTGCTTTTGAAGCGCTCTTTAACACTAAACCGGAAGCTCTCATCCACGGCATAGACATACGAGTAACAAGATTATTTCTAACCTCAGTTCTAGCCTTGTCTTTAAATACTCTGTAACCTGTTTCTTTCTTAGATTCATTTCTAGCAATATTGGCGTATAAAACAGTGGCGTTCAAGCCAGCCCTAATATCACCTTGTTGCGTCCTTTCTAATCGAATACGATTCTCTTCAACAGTGGCAAACAGATCTTTGATTTCCTGAGTCTTAAAGATTCTTGTATTCTCAGAACCTTCTCCATCAACCACAGAAAAATTCCTATGTGCTAAAACAATGCAAACCAACGTCATGAGATCTTCAGTAGATAACCAAATATTCTCTCCCTCAGCTATTGCAGCAGAAAGAATTCTAGATACACTCGTCATTACAGCAGCAGCATCATTAGCACCCAATCTACGGTGTACTTTATCCTCTTTCTTCATCACTACAAGAGAGACAAGAGAACCTACCAATCTCTGAGAATCAAAAGGCTCATTAGTAGAAATAAACCCTTGAGATCCCCAAGAACAATCGATAAGCACTTTCCCTTGTAATCGTTTTTCATTAATTACAATATTTCGATTGGATAAACCTACGACAATGCCTTCTTTAAGAACTGGATGGGATAGAATCTGAGAGTAGTTGCACGCAGCCTCTCCCCACATCTCCCTACTCTTACTCTTGATAATTTTGTTAAGATCTTTAGAAGAAGAGTCGCACTCAGCTTTAAGCGCATCTAAAGTAATCAAAACCTTTGACCTCCCTGCAAGAAGATCTACGGTATTGACTCCCAAATTATTTAAAGCAATTAAAACAACAGCAGAGCTGTATTTGTCTTCTAATTTTTTAAAATCTTCTTCTGTAACACCACTACGGCCGGTATTTAAATTGAAGCATCCTGCAAAAAGTCCGCATAACAATGAACCAAACCCACCGCAACCTGCAGCTCCTTCAGCACATCCACAACCTGTGCAACCACAATTTCCTGTACAAGAATCTGCACAGCCATCATAACAGGATTGCATAACACGTCGTGTTGTTTCACTTTGCAACATTCCAGAAACTAATGAAACTATAGACACTGCCGCAGCAACTCCCGAGCCTCCTTCAGGATGTGTAGTCTCATATAAATTTTTAAGAGCAAGTAAGAATGTACCTAGTCCCTCAGGAAGAGGTAAACCAAACGTTTCGGTTAATACACCCATCAATTCATGTAACATGACTAAGGTAACAGCTCCACCTTCTCCTTTAAAAAAGGCAAATAGCGCCTGCAACTGATGAGAAGATTGAAATACAGGTGTGGACATAAATATATTGCACAACTTGCTAATATCTCTTATCGAAGAGAAATCCCCCTCCTTAATCAAGTCCAATAGCTCTTTATATTCTTGCGCAGTCATACCTCCAGATATGTGATCTAAAAGCGCCTTAACTCTACCTCCACTAATATTCCCGTGCTGCAAATCTTGTTTTAAAAGATCTACAAAGAAACTGAATAGCTGAGCACGTATCGGAGATTTATCCTCTACGGCATTTTCTTCAGCTGTTAAAGGTGTCTCTTCAGTATTCTCGCAAATGGAAATATCATCTAAACACTCCATACTTGCACGAATAGGTTGTGTGAGTATCGACGATCTCGCAAAAAGATCTGCGCCAGAGGAAGATGATCGATATGACATAACTTCTCTTACATGGTCACGTAAAACCACTCCTTGAGTCTCTCTTTCTATTAGATATTCTAAATAACTCACCTTTTCCGTTTGCGATGCGCTATCGCTCCTAATTGGCTCCATATCTACATAGATATCTTCCAAGCTCGCATCCAAAGTGGATAAAGCTACCGCAGCTGCAGTTACCGCTGCATCCCCCGCTTCAGAAACAAAAGCTGAAGAAATCAACGTAGAAGCACTTGATGCTGTTTGTGAAGTAGAGGCTGTGGATGAATTAGTTAGTGCTATTTCAGCAACTGTAGAAACTAATGATGTGCTCTCTGTAACATTTGTCTCTTCTTGAGGTTCTCTAAAACCTAAAGAAGAACGCGTATTCCCTAATGGAAATGCCATGATTTTTCTCCTATTTTAATTTAATCCTATTCACTTACAGATCACACTAAACATAGGATTCACCTTGCAAACTTACGCAAGGGGCAGGGAGGTTAGAGCGGCGAATTTAAAATGTAAATAAAAATTTTAATTGATAGCTGGAGGGGTAAAGATAAAAAAAGCTTGGGATAGGGCTCCTTAATGAGGTTTTCAAAGAGTTTCGTAATAATAAAGAAATCTGCTAACCTCCTCGTATCAGTATGGACTTAGAAATAAGGTTGGCGAATGTTAAAGATCGATTTAACTGGCAAAGTAGCTTTTATAGCGGGCATTGGTGATGATCAGGGCTATGGCTGGGGAATCGCTAAAGTACTAGCAGAAGCAGGAGCTACTATTATTGTAGGCACCTGGGTACCTATTTATAAAATCTTCTCCCAATCTTGGGATTTAGGAAAATTTGACGAATCAAGAAAGCTATCCGATGGAAGCCTCTTAGAAATCAAAAAAGTCTATCCTATGGATGCAAGCTTTGATAAACCTGAAGATGTTCCTCAAGATATTACGGAAAACAAACGTTACAAAGGGATCTCAGGATATACTATTTCTGAGGTTGTTGAGCAAGTAACAAAGGATTTCGGTCATATTGATATTTTAATCCATTCCCTAGCGAATAGTCCGGAAATTTCTAAACCACTTTTAGAAACATCACGCAAAGGTTATCTAGCAGCATTAAGCACTTCGAGTTATTCTCTAGTGAGTTTATTAGCCCACTTCGGCCCCATTATGCATCCCGGAGGCAGCAGCATTTCCTTAACTTATTTAGCTTCTTCACGTGCCGTACCTGGCTATGGAGGCGGCATGAGCGCTGCAAAAGCTGCATTAGAAAGTGATACGAAAATGCTTGCTTGGGAAGCAGGAAGAAAATGGGGCATTCGTGTAAATACCATTTCTGCAGGGCCTCTAGCGAGCCGTGCAGGGAAAGCCATCGGGTTTATTGAACAAATGGTAGATTACTACTTAGATTGGACTCCAATCCCCAACCCTATGACAACAGAACAGGTCGGGGCTGCTGCTGCATTTTTAGTTTCCCCTCTTGCCAGTGCAATTACCGGAGAAACTCTCTATGTAGATCATGGAGCAAATATTATGGGAATTGGCCCTGAAATGCTTCCTAAGAATTCCTAATTCTTTGATACATTTCTACACCTGCCTCCCAAGCGGGAAGAATCCCTAAATCTTTCGCTGGGGAGGCAAGGCAATCTGCTGCAGCGTGCATATGTTTTGGAGCTGTATTCATCACGATCTTAAAATCCCCACGCTCTATCAAATCAATATCATTAGCATCATCTCCAGAAGCCATGATAAAAGGCTTTTGACCTTCATAGACCAAATCTACAACACGATCAACAGCATATCCCTTAGATACTGCTTTATCCGTCATAAATAAGATCGCATAATCAAAATCAAAAGGCCAACGCATGAAGGTCATCCTTAGACTAGCAGTTAACTCTTTAGATTGATGCATTCTCGCTTGTATTTTCTCTACTTCGCTTTTTTTACCAAAAATTTTTGCCACGGCAAACATCTCATAGGGATAGTCTTCGGAAAGCTTTTTTGTTTCTATTAATCGTGCTCTATCTTCTGCGTTGGGGAAATATACAGGATCTAAATGACGCAATAAATCTTCCTCACTAGGATAAGATGTAAACCGATAATACTGATCTTGATTCTTAGCTCCAGCTTCTATAGAAAAAACCACATCGCTATCTTCCACATACATCTCTAATATATGTAAAATCTCATGGGGAATATCTTGAAAATAGAGAAATCTCTCTTCTTCAGAGGACCAAACACAAGCACCGTTTTGGCACCCTAATAAATAGGGAACTGAAAAATCTCGAAATAACTGACGCGCGTAAGAAAAATACCTTCCTGTAAGGAAGAATATCTGCCATCCAGAATAATACAGCTGATGCAAGCTCTTAATAATTTCAGGATCTAAATGATGCGGAAGATGTGTAATCGTACCGTCGATATCCGTAATCAGTAATTTATCCATAAAGCAATCTTACACTCCCCTATAAAGTTATCCTAACTTTCATGCTCCCCAACAAATACGTAGATCGTCATTAAAAATTTACATCTATTTTAAAGAACAAAATCCACATAAAACACGATAAAGAAAGAAACTATTAAAAACCCTTCAAGATCGCTCTGAGTATATTCTCTTAAATTTTTAAATTAGTCATCTTAATTACATCGTTCTTGCAGGAATATACAATGTTACAGTTTAATTTGTTCTTGGAACCTATCAAGCATTAACTTATAAAGAACTGATCGAAAACAATTCATTAGTGAAATGTCCCAAATCAAATTGTTTCTTAGTTGTTTTACGACTATAGGAACTCAAAAAGGTCTCAAATATGCCTTATAAATTTTTTTCTTATCTAACATTTTGTATGGACGATCTTGCTCTTGGGGATACCTCTAATGAGCACATGGGTTTTCAAGGAATGTTTCCAGAAAATATGAAGCTGGAAATGTTTAAGATGTTAGGATCGTTAATACTACTTCTTACGCTATTTGGCATTGGCGTTTGGGCATTTAAAAAGTTCTTAAAATCGAAAGGTCCCGGCTTTGGAAACTCTTCAACAATTAAAATTCTTGATAGACGCTCCTTAAATCCAAAAACTTGTATCTACATCATTCGCGTTGTAAATAAAATTCTCGTCATTGCAGAATCAGGAGAAAAAATTACACTACTGTCAGAATTTCCTCCCGACACAGATATCAATGAACTCCTACAAAAAAATGAGAAAAAAGAACACGCATCTACTTCTGATTTTCTTAGCAAAAGCATACGGAAATTTCATAAGAATAAAAAAGTAGATAGTCCTCAGATCTCTAATCCTACTGACAAAGAATTTTAAGCATATTTATGAACAATACGGAGTGTCTTAAATGACAACATGGTCTTTAAATCAAAATAATCTATCAAAATATCTCACACATGCAGGATTAGAGCCTCTTTTAGAAAGAGAAAGCGGGTTAACTTATATCAATATCCAAGCTGGAGATCATGAGCTACCTTTGTTTTTTGTGATTCGTAGTGAAGGAGAAATCCTTCAGATGATCTGCTATTTCCCCTACCAACTCTACGACAACCAAAAAGAAGCTACAGCACGTCTTCTACACTTGCTCAATAGAGATGTGGATATTCCTGGATTTGGAATGGATGAAGAACAAGGATTAATTTTTTACCGTTTGGTAATTCCTTGTCTCAATGGGGAAATTAATGAAACCCTATTGCGTGTATATATCGACACTATTAGGCTGGTTTGTGATAGTTTTTCTCATGCTATAGGTTTGATCTCTTCAGGGAACATGAATCTTGATGAATTGAAAAAACAAGCAGCTAAAGACAGAAAGGAATAATTTAGGAAGATCTGATGACAGCACTAATTTTTTACGATACGGAGACTACAGGAACTCAGATAGATAAAGATCGTATCATAGAAATTGCTGCCTATAACAATGTCACTAAACAATCCTTTGTAACCTATGTAAATCCTGAAATTCCTATTCCTGAGGAAGCATCAAAAATTCATGGGATTACGACATCAACAGTAAGTTCCGCTCCAAAATTTCCAGAAGCCTACAAGCAATTCTGTGATTTTTGTGGTAATGAAGCCATTCTTGTTGCACATAACAACGATAGTTTTGACTTCCCACTACTTGAAAAGGAATGCCGTAGGCATTCCTTGGAACCTTTATCCCTACGGACAATAGACTCATTAAAATGGGCACAAAAATATCGCCCCGACTTACCAAAACATAATTTACAATACCTACGTCAAGTATATGGTTTTGCAGAAAATCAAGCCCACCGTGCTTTAGACGATGTCATTACCCTATACAATGTATTTTCTGCGCTTATTGGCGATCTCTCTGCAGAGCAGGTGCTGGCTCTAATGGAAGAGAGCCAGCATCCTAAAGCTTTTAAAATGCCTTTTGGCAAATACAGAGGGAAACCTCTCACTGAGGTTCCCGCATCTTATATCCAATGGTTGGAAAACCAAGGCAACCTAGATAAAGATATGAAAGCTGCTATCGATTTAATGAAACAAATGACATGATCCTCTCAGCTGCTTTTTCACCCTGCCCTAATGATATTTACTTATTTCGTTCTTTTTTAGAACGTCATGAAGGTTTTTCCTTATTAGATCAAATTACCATAGCAGATATTGCAACATTAAACGAATTAGCTTTGCAACATCGCTATTCCCTAATAAAAATATCCGCAGCGTTATTGCCAAAAGTCGCTGATCACTACACCCTTATGAAAGTAGGGACAATTATTGGTCATGGTGTAGGTCCTTTAGTGCTAGCTTCGGATCCTAAGTCACCTTTACGATCCATAGCCACGCCTGGGGAAACAACAACAGCTCACCTTCTCTGTAGGATATTCTACCCTGAAGCAAAGCTTGTTCCTATGAAATACAGTGAGATTATCGCTGCCATTTTACGTGGTGACGTAAATGCAGGAGCAGTCATTCATGAAGAAAGATTTAGCTATGGCGCGCAACTATTTTTAAAAGCCGATCTTGGTGCGTTATGGGAAAAGAAAACACAACTTCCTCTCCCTTTAGGGTGTCTTGTTGTATCAAAAACACTTCCACAAACTGTTGTTGATATTTTAACCCTAGCGTTAAGAAAATCTCTATTTCTAGCATTAAAAGATCCTAAAGGTTCTGAAAATAAAGCTTTGGAATACTCTAGAAATAAAGATACCTCAGTTATTAACAAGTTCATCGCCACCTATGTAAACGATGATACTCTTGTCTTATCGAATTCAGGGGAACAATCTCTCTACACATTATCAAATTATGTCAGCTGCTTTATCTAATTACCTATGTAGAGTTCTTCTTATTCTCGCAGACATGAATGAAGCAAAATCTCTCATTCAAGATTTTTCCTTCACTCGATATGACAAAAATTTCTATCAATGTCGCGATGCACATATGTCGCTAGCTATAGACATGATCCTCTTAGAGCAATGGGGAGAAGCTGGCGTGATAAAAGCTTTAAGCAATACCAAACTAGAAGATTATGATTCCTGTGTGAATCTTGGCTTTGCTGGAAGCTGCTCCCCCGACCTTCCTTTACAAAGCTTCTATACCGTTGATAAGGTAGCGCAGCTTAGCAAAACACATCCCAAACAACTGGATTCGGCAATCGCGCTAGAAATCACAACGCTTCCTAATCTTCCCAAAGCCTCTTTGGTTTCTGCTCATGCTCCTTATAGATATGGATTTCATGAGACATTCCAACTTGTGGATATGGAGGGATATACTATCGCTAGGTTATGCAAAAATCATCACCTACACTGTATGATGATAAAAATAACTTCAGATTATGCTACGCAAGAAGGTGGGGTGTACCTTAAAAAACACAAAAACGTATTAGCTGAAAAGCTTTCCTACGCTTTCTCCTCATCTATTTATGACATCGTAGCAACTTCTACCCCAAGCCAAATCTAATGCTTACTTTAGCTAAGAGATAGCGGTGTTATCAACTCAGCACTTGCAGAGGATTCCCAGTCTTTAGTTCCCGATAATTCCCACATTTTCAAAAAGGCGGGACATGAGGACAAAAGCTCATCTTTCACTCCCTCTGCTACTTTCTCACCATGTTCTAGATAAATTACCCTATCTACGTATTCAAGAGTGGAGAGCTTATGAGCAATGATTATCTGCGTACACTGACCTTTTAGCTGGCCGATGATCTCTTTGATATAGTTTTCGCTAATAGCATCTAGAGAAGATGTAGCTTCATCTAAAATCAAGATGGAAGCATTTTTCAACAAGGCGCGCGCTATAGTTAACCTTTGCTGTTGTCCTCCGGAAAGATTTTTTCCAGATTCTTCAAGAAGGCTATGCACCCCTTGAGGCATTTTTTGAACGAATTCGTAAGCGTACGCTTGCTTTAACGCATGGATGACATCGTCTTCAGGAATATCCTTACCGCAGGTAAGGTTATTCCAAATAGTATCGTAAAAGAGAAACGGATTTTGTAAAACACAGCCGATATGATTCCTAAGAGAAGATTTGCTATAGTCTTTAATAGAAACTCCATCTAAAAGAATCTCTCCCTGTGTTACTTCATATAGCCTTGGAAGCAGTTTACTAATCGTTGTTTTCCCACTTCCTGTAGGACCAACAATACCGATGGCCTCACCTTTATTAATAGTAAAGTTCAGCTCTTTAAGCACCGTTTTCTGATTAGTATAAGAAAACGAAACATCACGAAATTCTATATTTTTTACTAAACCCAAGAATTCCTTACTATCTTCAGATTCATTATGAAGATCGGGATGAGAAAGCACCTCATAAAATCTTTCTGCAGCAGCACAACCTTTCATAATAGTTGTGTTTTCATCTCCAAATTTCTTCACAGGATCGTAGATAAGGTATAACAATCCACAGAATACAATAAGCTCTTCAGGAGGAATATTGAACTTATAAAGACCAATAATCACCACGAAAGCGAAAAATAGCGAGGCTATCGTATGCAATAGTGGCCGAGGAAGTAAACCGTAGGCTGCACTTTTTTCTTCCAAAGCGGCAATTTGACTATTTTGATCACAATACTTCTTAAAAGCAAAAGACTCCGTACGAAAGACCTTTACAGTGACAATTCCTGCGAGGAAATCTAAAAGTACCGAAGAAAACTTATCCTGATTTTTCTGTATTCTCTTTGCTAAAGCTTTGATTTTTCTAGCAATGATCACAATAGGAAGAATCAATATAGGAAAAGCAATGCATACTAAAAGAGAAAACTTCCAGGATATCGATAAACATACTGCTAAAGCTAGTGTGAGGGTTATCGGAGCTTGAACATAGTTCACCATTAACGAATTTACTGCTTGAGCAATACATGTGGAATCGGTAACCACACGGCTACTAAGATTTCCCATATCGTGAGCATGGAAAAATGTCATGGGAAGCTTTTGTAGAGCTTTGAAATAGTCTCTACGAAGATCACAGCTTACACGAATAGAAACCACTTGAGAAAGGAATCTCTGAAAGAACAAAGTCACAGCTTTGAAAATGGCTACAATTACTAAAAATAAAGCTAAAGAGCCGAAACGCGAGAGATCTATGTACTGAGAAATAAGACGTGATAACTTACTGGTTATGGATGTGGTTCCCCTACCATAACGAGAAATATAGGCATTTGCCTGCGCGGAAGTTATCGTATCAGAATCTGGAGAGATATCTGACCATCTCTCTAAAATCTGCTCTTGGCTTAACTGGGAAGCCTTTACAAGGCGATTTTTTTCCTTGCGGGCGAAAAGAACAAAAGCGTCAGGTCCTGTTTTTGCTATAATACTTAAAGAAAAAATCTCTGCTTGAGAAGATACCGTGAGTCCTAAAATAGCAAGTAGGGAAAAACCTAATAACGTAAGATGCTTTTTATGCCTCAGGACCGCTTTCAGAAGAAGTTTCATAGAGACCTATAGTTCGAAATTTCTGATACCGCTTTTCTAATAAATCTTCTATCGATAGGTCTTTTAATCGTAACCACTCCTGAAGTATGAAATTTTGAACATTGCGATATACAGCAGCTGGATCGTGGTGTGCACCACCTACCGGCTCCTTAATTACAACATCCACAATAGCAAATTGCTTGAGATCCTCACCATGCATTTTTAACATAGCAGCCGCTTCACTATTCTTTTTTGGGTCTTTCCAAAGAATAGAAGCACAACCTTCAGGAGAAATTACAGAATAGTAAGAGTGCTCTAACATCGCAATCACATCTCCGATTGCCATGCCTAAAGCACCTCCAGAACACCCCTCACCAATAACAAGAACAATGATCGGGGTTTTTAATCTAGCTAATTGGAAAAGATTATTAGCAATGGCCCATCCCTGGCCACGTTCCTCAGCCGTAAGTCCAGGAAAAGCTCCTGGGGTGTCTACTAAGAAAACAATCGGCAGACCAAACTTCTCAGCCATTTTTGCTAGACGTAATGCCTTGCGGAAACCCTCGGGACAAAGCATCCCAAAGTTTCTATGCACACGAGAAGCAGTATCACATCCCTTTTCCTGACCAATAAGCATGAAACGTTGGCCTTGGATCTTAGCCAATCCCCCAACAACGGCAGGATCATCACGGAACGTACGATCTCCACAAAGCTCGACAAATTCCTCACACATCCCCTCAATGTAGTTCACAGATCGAGGACGCGAGGGATGCCGACAAATCTGCACACGTTCCCATGGTGTCAAATCGGAGTAAATCTTCTCTTTTAACTTATCTAAACGCCTTTCCAATTTCTGTATCTCTGAGGATGAGAGTAAAGAATTTTTTTTATTTTTTTCTTTGAACTCGGCTATCGTTTTCTCGTACTCTACCACTTGTTTTTCGTGGGGAAGAAGCTCCATAATAACGTTTCTCCTCTTACAGAAAGGATAATTTTAATACAAATAATTCTTAAAAAACAATTATAAGATTACTTTATTGAGAATTTTTCAAAAAATAATAAACTATTAATTGCATTTTTCAAAAATAACAGAGACGTTAGCGTCTTGGTAGGGAATATTAATCAAAAAATTACTTCCCCAAAACCTTTCTTTTCCCTGTAAAGAAAAAATTTTCATATGAGGGTTAGAGCATAGGATTCGCAAGGAATCCCGTTCTCCATGAATTATTACATCATTCGCCGGTCCTTTATAAGAATCTAGTGAGCTTGACCGCAATCTAGGACCTTCAACCACTTGGCAGCTTTTCCCCTTACAGAAAATCGAGAATGAGGATTGGCAAGGATCTTCTTCTAACGAAGAGCGTACCTGACATTGCCTTTCTGAGATAGTGATATAATGGCGAATTTTTGATCCTAAATAAGCATCTTGTAAATAAGAAAAGCCTGTAATTCTTGGACAAGGCACCGCGGTAGCGGAAAGGAAAGAGATTTCCGTAATACCCTGATTTTCTATAATAGAGAAATCTTTAACCATTCCACAAAGACCAAATCCCTGACAATCGCTAATGTCTCCACAACACGGACCGTAGTTTACTATACCAACATCTCCGGAGTAATAAGCTCCCACACCACTTTTACACCCTGATCCAGCAATAAAAGTGGATGCCGAACGTGTTCGTTGCATCCAGAAACCTAGATTAGGATCTGTAAAGCTATACTCGCTGGTTACCTGCTGATCTAACTGGTATAGAAAAGACTTACTCACCGAGGTCTTTTCCTTTATAGATCGGGTATATTCCTGGCTCCATAAAGCTGGAAATATAGTCGCTTCATGCGTAAATAATGCCTGCTGGAAGGAGTTCATCATTTCAGCATGCTTCACGCTTTCATCGTAGAATCTAGAGATTTGTAAAAGTAAAAGTCCGAGTTCCGCATGTTCCGCGGGATAAGGAAGACCTTTCCAAGGAAATCCCCCTCGACAAAATAGACGTGCTGCTCCAGAACTTTCTTGTTCTAATTTCAAGAAATCCAATCCCAAGTCATGTCCTTCTTCCAAAGCCATAAGCAAATAAATTGCCCTTGCGATGTCATGAACTTTTAAGAGAGGATGATGTCGGAAAACTTTAAAGACGAAATCGCGAAGTTTCTTATCCTGACAGGCATAAATTAATTGCTTTACCTGCGAATCAAAATTCGAATGGGGAAACACTTCGACACATTCTTGCAATCTTAGCTGTGATCCCATCAATATTCACAATTTTTTACTCAGAAACGGATTGCGTCCAGACAATAATAACAAAAAACTTTAGAGTCAAGTCTCTAAGCATCCTAAAAACTTGACTCTGATAAATTAGATAAAAGAGAAAGGCACGAAATTAGGAATGCTTCGAAGGAGTTTCGATCAAGCGTTTCATTCTTTTTCCTGGAGTAAATTTCACGGCACGTCTTGCAGGAATGTGAATGGGAACAGTTGCGTTTTTAGGGTTGCGCCCTACTTTAGGTTTTCTTTCTACAACCTGTAAAACGCCGAAATCTCTAAACTCTAACCTATCACCTTTGACTAGAGCATCTGTCATTTTATCCAAAAAATTTTGGATTACAGTACGCACATGATTCGGATGAATCTTGTGATCCTGTGATATTGTGCTGATCAGTTTTTTCTTGGTCATGGTAGCCATATTAGCCGTTGCCTCCTAATTAAAGTGCCCTAAAGTAACTTGTTGAGTAGCCCTAAATAATAAACTTTTGAAGTATATGCGTATCATATCTATTCATCCTTTGGATTCAAGACATTTTTTAAAAATACGTAGTCGTTCTATATCGTTATAAGTAACGAAGATTCGTATTTGCCAAAACCTATGCTTACTGCATCTTATGGTCTGACAAAAAATTTCTAAGCTTTCATATTCTAATTTAATAACGGCAAACGCGTGACTTCTTTAATCTAACTTGATAAAGTACTGCACCTGGTGTCCTCGTAGCTCAGTAGGATAGAGCGGTTGCCTCCTAAGCAGCAGGCCATGCGTTCGAATCGCATCGAGGACGACCTTTTCTTTTCTTCAGTGTTTTCTCAATAGAAATCTAACTCGCTTTTGCAGAAAGTTTTCTGGCCTTAACATTCACTAAATTCGTTTTTTGGAAATTAGGGCCAGTAAGAAACGTATGGATGCCTTCAGCTATGCCTTTGGCTATATGCATTCGGTAACGCGCATCTAAAAGTGCGGCTCGTTCTCTAGGATTGGAGAGGAATCCCGTTTCAATTAAAATTGCGGGCATTGTTGTTTCTCGAATAACAGCGAAGTTCCCGTTCTTCACTCCTCGATTTTTCAACGCTCCGTTTTTTTGCATTGTGTTTAGGACTTCCTTAGCTAGAGCTTCTGAAGCACGACTTCTCGAAGCAACATTATTTTTACCATTATAAAAATATACTTCAGTACCAAAGGCTGACGCGTTAGAAGAATAATTACAGTGGATGCTGACAAAAATATCAGCTTTGTTTTGATTTGCTAAAGCGGCTCTTTTCCCTAAGTCTACATAAACATCTGACGTTCGGGTAAGAACTGGCTTATACCCCATTCTCTTGAGATAACTCTGCACTGAAAACGCAAGAGATAAGGTTAAAGACTTTTCCTCATAATGAAATTCTTTACTCGCTGTTCCCTGATCCTTACCCCCGTGTCCGGGATCAATAAAGATCACTTCATTGCGACGCACGCGTTGTGGAGGCGCACTTTCAGCAGCAACCCCTCCTAAAGCCATTCCAAAGATACAAAGAGTAAGCAAGATATAACGATTAGACATGAGATGACAATACCTCGCGCACAATTTCCTTATCATCAAAAGCGATGGTTTGATGTTTAAAGATCTGGTATGTCTCATGCCCTTTCCCTGCCACTAGCACTATATCCCTATCTGAGGCAATGGACAAAGCATATGTAATTGCTTGTTTTCTGTCGATTTCGATAGAAAAATTTCTTTTTACAAACCCTGAACAGATAGCCTTGATGATCTCTTCTGGATCTTCCCCTCGGGGATTATCTGAAGTCACAACAGCAAATCCGTATCTTTCGACTACTTCAGCCATGATTTGTCGCTTGCTTTGATCTCTATCTCCTCCACATCCGAAAACAACAATGAGTTTTCCTTGTTCAGGAAGTAAAGCATGTAGTGTTTTGCATACATTTTCTAAGGCATCTGGGGTATGTGCATAATCAATATAAATAGGACAAGGCCCTGAAAAAACAGGTTCTAATCGCCCTCTAGGCGATTCTACATTTGCCGCTAAGGAAATTAGCTGTTGCAAATCGCCATTGCAGTGTTGATGCGCAACAGCGATAGCAGCAAGAATATTGTAAACGTTATGTTTCCCTATTAAAGGTAGGCGGCACGGCAAAGACTCTCCCCTATAGACTAAATCAAAATCAGTTCCAAAAGGAGAAGAGCGCAGATGCATGGCTCGATAATCTGCTGGACACTCTATACCATAAGTAATGGGTTGCGCTTGAGTCATTTCCAAAAATCGCGAAGCATAGGATAAATCACCATTCACGACAGCAAGACCCGTAGCAGGAAGCTTCGAGAATAATTTTAGCTTAGCGTTTATATACTCTTCAAATGAACCATGGAAATCTAAATGATCGAGAGTAATGTTTGTTAAAACTCCAACATCAAAATCGACCTCTGCCAACCGCTCTAAAACAAGACCTACGGAAGAAACTTCCATAACCGCAGATGTTAAACGGTTCTTTACCATCTCAGCTAAATACTTTTGCAATAGACAAGATTCGGGAGTGGTATAACCATCTTGAATGCGGTTGTTCCCTAAAACATGCTCGATAGTTCCTATCAAGCCCGAAGGCTTATTGCAACCATCAAACAGGGTTTTTATTAAATGAGAAACTGTAGTCTTGCCATTGGTGCCGGTAACACCAACAATGCAAAGTTTTTTAGAAGGGTAGTTATAATATTTCGCAGAAAGCTCTGCTTCAAGCTGAGGAAGATTCGACGAAACGATTTGAACAACAGATAGGAAAGGATTGTAAATAGAAGACGCTATAGCAATAGCGCCGTTTTCAATAGCAAGGGGCGAGAAATCGTTTCCATCAAACTGTTTCCCCTTGTTAGCTATAAAAATATCTCCAAATCCAACATTACGGGAATCTTTGGTAAGATTTCTCACCTCTATGGGAGAAACTTTCCCATAAATCTTTGCTTCTATGTTGTTGAGGAGTTCTTTTAAATTCATTTTTTAGCCCGGAGTTCCTTTTTAAGGAATGACCCCTCTATATACAAAATTGTTCCTAATATGTCTGTAGATACTCTTTTTCTCTTGCATACAGAAAAAAAGCCTGGCTCACGCTCATGCGTCATAAATAAACTTTCGAATTTCAACGATAGCTCAAAAAATTTGCCGCCGAACTAGTTTACTTGCAACAATTAAAATAGTCCATCTAATTTTTTCTTCTACTTAAAAAATATCCTATTTTTATAGCGAAAAGAAATTACTCCCTGATAGAATCCTTCTCTCTACGATTGGGACAACAAAATCCATGAGGGAAGATGTATCAGTGCCTCGAACGCCAAATTAATGTAATAGAACATCGCTGTTGTTATAAAGACAACGAGCAGTTCGTTGCGCATGCAAAACATTTTCCACAAATCATTCAACGGGGATGCATACGCAACCGTCAGGGCATTGTGCACAACGATTGGCTTTTGAATAATAGAAAATCTATTTCAGAATCTGTTGTTCGCGCACTTCCTATATTAGGAAATATCTTAGGAGCCGCTAAGCTATTTAGCATTTTTGCAGCGCCTACTAAAGCAGATAGCAAAGTAGACATTGCCTTTCACACTTTTGCAGGAATCTTAGAAACACTTGGTCTCGGTTTAGTCGTATTGGCGCTGAAAATTATGTTTACAGTTATATCCTTATTAACGCGTCTCTCCAGGAAACAACCCGAATTTGTTCAAGCACGCATCTACCACAACTTGGTAGTGTAAGTTTATTTTCCCGAACGATTCCATTCCTCATACAAAGATTTCATAGAAGCAACTTCCTGATTATAATTGTATTTCTGTTTATCTTCAGGAACACCCAGATAAGAGAGCGCACGATCTGCCACACGAGCAAATACAGGAGCAGCGCATCTCCCTCCCATATAATTTTTAGAACCATCTTCTCGAACACAGTGCTCAGGATCATCTATAGAAACAAGCATAACAAGAGGAACGCAAGTTTCTTCAGCAGGATATATAGGAGTAATTCCGATAAATGAAGAAATATGGCGATGTTTATCATACTTCCCATTAACAAGTTTTTCTGTTGTTCCTGTTTTCCCAGCACTAGAATGGTTTTTAGGAGAACCTCGAAACCCTGTACCCCCAGGATATGTAGTAAACCGGGTAGCTTTTAACACTTCATCAACAATATTCTGAGATAGAATCCTTTCTCCCCGAACTTGAGAACGTAATACATACTCTTGTCCAGAAGTAGCCACAACCTTCTTTATCAAAGTAGGACGCACATTATACCCACCATTGGCAAGAATCGCATAAGCTCGCACCATCTGTATTCCTGTAGCAAGAATATTATAGCCCATAGCAAGAGAATACGGTGTAGACAGAGACCACTCGGGAACACCATTAATATGAAAACGCTTTGGAGAAGGGACCAATCCCGCAGCTTCTCCGGGTAATTCTATTCCCGTTTTCTTTCCAAAGCCAAATAGCAAAAGCTTCTCTTCATACCAATGGCTTCCTAAATTCTGGACTATACGATCGGCAAGCTGTGCGACATACACATTGGAAGATTTTTGAATCGCCATATACATATTTAAACGACGATTTAATGAAATGTCCTTAAGAGGAAATTGCTTTCTTCCAGGAAAAATAGTGCGAGTAACATCGATAGGCTCCGAAGGCTCAAATAGAGGTTTCCCAGATCTTTTTATCATCTCTTCATTCGCGAGCAATGCTATAGCAATAGTAAGAGGTTTCATAATAGAACCTGGTTCAAAAACGTCACTTATTGACGTCACTTTTGTATGTTCTATCTTTTCTTTATCATTGAAAAAGTCCTTATACTCTGCGGGATTAAAAAAAGGATATTGCGCTAAAGCTAAAATATCTCCGGTATAGGCGTTCATTAAAATCAAACGCCCGCCCTTAGCGCGAGCCTCTTTCACACCTTTTTCTAATTCCTCTTCCGCAATCGTCTGTATGCATGGATTAATAGTAAGATAGATATCCGATCCATCCCTAGGAATTTTTGTAACTTTATCAAGATCTAAACGATTTAAAGGAGAACGAAGAAATTTTCTTTCCCCAGGTTCCCCTTCAAGGATATGGTTAAAATATGCTTCTAATCCTCCAGTAGGAAAAGCCTTCCCCGTTTTTTCATCCTTCACCTCTCTAAGAGTATGAAGCACTTGACCTAGAAGCTTTCCAAAAGGGTAGGATCTTTGATAGTCCGTCATGAAAAATAAAGCATTAGAAGGTATTTTAGATTTAGATGCATACCCTCGCCACCAAGAAAGAATTCGGTCATGCTCAGCACGATCTAACCAAAGACATAACTTCCTATGTCGGGATTTCTTATCAAATTCTGCACGCAACTTCTCATAATCCCCATCACCAATAAGATGATATATTTTCTCAGCAATCGTATCGCGATGTTCTTCTGGAATCGCTACTGCGTCTAAACAAAGATGGAACTTTGTAATATCAACGGCGAGAGGTTGTCGTTGTTCAGGATCTCCCTTACGTACATTCATCAAAGAAAAGAATGTTCCCCTACGGAAAGGATCTTTGACCCGAAATTCATGTTGCCCTAATGCTTCCGCAGCCCAACGTTTGCCTTCACAAATCTGAATTTTGTAATAACGCATAATCAAGAAAGAGTAAGCAAGCAGCATCCCACAAGTGATTATTGTTAAGTATTTACGATGATTCATCAGTTACAACACAAACACTATCTTCTGTAGGATATTGGAGATATTGATATTCGGGAAGGGTTGCTATATGCATGAGATGTTCAGGACTTTCTATTTTATCAATAAGAAAGCTCAAAGCAATGTTGTCTTGTTCTCTTTGGCGCAACTTTGACCATAAAGAAGGAATTTCTAACCGTAATTTAGTCAAATCATTTTGTTTGTTAATATAGGAATAAAGTAACCCTCCTAAAAAACAACAACAAAAGGATAGGCGTAAAAAACGATACTTATTCATCAGGATGTCTTTTCAAAACAACGGAGTTTTGCCGATCTACAACGAGGATTTCTCCTAATTTCTTCATAGGTAGGCATAACAACCTTCTTAGTAAGAATTTTCCCTAAACCAGACTTCTCTGCCTCCCTAAAAAACCATTTTACAGGACGATCTTCAGAACTACAAAATGAAATAATTACTAAACGTCCCTTAGGAGCAAGCCAACGCATAGCAGACTCTAGCAATACTTTCAATTGCACGTCCTCTTGATTTACATACACGCGTAAAGCTTGGAAAATTAAAGTTAGTGGATGAATTTTTTTACGTAAACGATAGGAAGGGAAAACCCTTGCAGTCGCTTCTTTTAAATCTTTGACAGTAATGATTTTCTTACGTCTTCTAAAATGCACTATAGCATTAGCTACGTTTTTCCAATGGGGTTCCTCTCCATACTCACGAAAAATCTTTCCTAACTCCTCTTCTCGAAGTGTGTTCAATACTTCACTTGCTGTGATTCCTTGAGAGGTATCCATACGCATATCTAAATCGTGATCTTCCCCCTGAAAACTAAAACCTCGAGATAACGTATCTAATTGCATAGAAGAAACCCCAAGATCTGCAAGTATCCCATCATACACATTTTCTTTAGGATCTTGAGCAAGATCCTCGAATGAAGCATGATGAAGATGCACACGATCTCCAAATTTTTCTAAACGTTCCCTTGCCAAAGATAAAGCTGTAGCATCTCGGTCGGAGCCATCATAAGAAATTATAGAAGGATAGGTAGAGAGGAAAGCCTCGGCATGACCTCCAGCTCCCACAGTAACATCACAGAAAGATCTTGGATTTCGATCAGAAAACCAAGACAAACACTCATTTACTAATACCGGAATATGGAAAGGAGTCTCAGCCACAAAAACGCCTAAATCATTCTATAAACAATAACGAAAGAAAAACATACACCATTGGAGAGAATGGGGAAAGATTTCTATCATTTGCCATCCTCGATTTTAAGAATAATTAAGACTATTGACTTTTTCCTTTACCCTATTATGATTTAAAAAGTAGGGTTTAAAAGGCTGTATTATGGTAGAAATTTTTAATTACAGTACCTCTGTTTACGAAAAACACGCGTCTAACAGTAAAGTAGTGAATGACTTCCGCAAGGAAGTGCACATGGAAAGTTTGACGATCCGTGATGTGGCCAAGCATGCCCAAATTATGGACATGACCCCAAAACCCTCGGCTTTATCTTCCCTAATGCAGACGAATAAGAAAACCCATTGGGCTTTCTTTTCACCTCCTAATAATTTCCATAAACAACGATTCTCTACTCCCTATTTAGCTCCTTCACTAGGATCTCCTGATCAGCAAGATGATGATTTAGAGAAAATTTCTTCCTATTTAAAAGTACTGACTCGAGGAAAATTCTCTTATCAAAGTCGTGTAACACCTTTTCTATCTCACCAAGATCAAGAAGAAAGTGAAGAGGAAGAAGAAGCTTCTGACTCTGAAGAAGACGTCATCGTTCAAGAAGGAAAAATCCTACTCAAAGCTATTGATATAGGGTTGAAATCTTCTAACATTATGATTGATTACGTTATTTCTCGTATTTTTCAATTTGTTCAAGGCTAAGATATGTTGGATAATGAATGGAAAGCCATCTTAGGATGGGGGGATGAAGAACTCGAAGAACTCCGCATTTCTGGGTACACATTTCTTCGTCAAGGACATTATCAAAAAGCTATCCTCTTTTTCGAGGCCCTAGTGATTTTAGATCCATTAAGCATTTATGATTTCCAAACTCTTGGAGGATTATATTTGCAAATTGGAGAAAACGCCAAAGCTTTAGGAGTCTTAGATCAAGCTTTGCGTATGCAAGGAGATCACCTCCCTACATTACTAAATAAAACCAAAGCTCTCTTTTGTTTGAATCGTATTGATGAAGCCTCCGCTATAGCAACCTACCTTACGTCTTGCGAGGATTCTATGATTGCTAATGATGCCGAAGCTTTGCTTATGAGCTACGCTAAAAAAACGATTAAAAAACCTGCTGCTGTTTCTCATTAATCTTGCGTGCACTTATTCAGGATCGTTTTGTCCCTAATTTATAATAATTCTTTATACGTTTGAAATCCCCTGCTGTTTTTTGCAGAAAAACTGTTGATTGCTTATCAATAGCAATGCTACATTGGCAATTTCTTCCTAAACGAGCATAAGTTTGCTCGTCCATTAAGGAAATCCTCGACACATTAAAGAGAGCAGCATGTTAACCTGTAGCGATTGTAGTACTTGGGAACAGTTTGTGAATTATGTTAAGACACGTTGCTCAAAAACGGCTTTTGAGAATTGGATTTCTCCTATTCAAATTATAGAAGAAACACAAGAAAAGATCCGTTTAGAAGTTCCGAATATCTTTGTTCAAAATTACCTTCTTGATAATTATAAACAAGATCTGTGTTCTTTTGTTCCCCTTGATGCCCAAGGAGAGCCCGCTTTAGAATTTGTTGTTGCAGAAATCAAAAAAGCTCCTGCGCAACCCATTGCGCCTAGAGAGCCCCAAGAGAGCCCTGCTGAAACTTTTGAAGAATCTAAAGACTTTGAACTGAAATTAAACGCAGCGTACCGTTTTGATAATTTCATAGAAGGCCCTTCAAACCAATTCGTCAAATCTGCAGCTGTAGGTATAGCAGGTCGTCCCGGACGTTCTTACAATCCTCTATTTATCCACGGGGGTGTGGGACTAGGGAAAACACATTTACTCCATGCTGTAGGTCACTACGTCAGAGAACATCATAAAAATCTTCGCGTTCACTGCATAACTACAGAAGCTTTTATCAATGATTTAGTCCAACATCTTAGATTAAAATCTATCGATAAAATGAAGAATTTTTATCGTTCTTTAGATCTACTTCTCGTCGACGATATCCAATTTCTGCAAAACAGACAAAATTTCGAAGAGGAATTTTGTAATACTTTTGAGACGTTGATTAATTTAAATAAACAAATTGTCATTACGAGTGACAAACCCCCAGGACAACTAAAATTATCAGAGCGCATTATTGCTAGAATGGAATGGGGATTAGTTGCTCATGTAGGAATTCCTGATCTAGAGACTCGCGTAGCCATTTTACAACATAAAGCAGAGCAGAAAGGCTTACATATTCCTAATGAAATCGCATTTTATATTGCAGATCATATTTACGGAAATGTCAGACAACTTGAAGGAGCTATTAATAAACTCACTGCTTATTGTCGTTTATTTGGAAAAACACTTACAGAAAGTATTGTTCGAGATACCTTAAGAGAACTGTTCCGTTCTCCTTCCAAACAAAAAGTCTCTGTAGAAAGTATATTGAAAAGTGTTGCTACGGTCTTTCAAGTAAAACTACAGGATCTTAAAGGAACTTCACGGTCTAAAGAACTTGTTTTAGCACGTCAAGTGGCTATGTATCTTGCAAAAACTCTAATTACAGATTCTTTAGTTGCTATAGGTTCTGCTTTTGGGAAAACCCATTCGACAGTGCTTTATGCTTGTAAAACTATAGAACAAAAAATAGAAAAAGATGAGACTCTAACACGTCAAATTAGTTTATGTAAAAACCACATTGTTGGGTAATCTAGGAGAATTCCTAATGTTTCGGAGAACTGGAAAAAGTCCCTTTGAAGATGTTCAGACATTATACGAAGAAGAAACTCCCTCGCATGCTAACTATGCCTCTTATCCTAGATCTGAGCGTTTAGATTCTCCTCCAAATCTTTTTGATTCTCCAAAATCTCCAGAAACGCGGCCGTTACCTCTTTCTTACCCTATAAGTGAAGAATCACAAAAATGGGCCTCTGCATCTTCTGAAATTGACTCTTTACCTTCATTTTCCGAAGAACCAGAAACTACACTTGGAGAAGGTGTAACATTTAAAGGCGAGTTAGCTTTTGATCGTTTATTACGTATTGACGGTACTTTTGAAGGGATCTTAGTTTCTAATGGGAAAATCATCATAGGCCCTAAAGGTAGTGTGAAAGCTGATATACAACTTCAAGAAGCAATTATTGAAGGTGCTGTTGAAGGCAACATCACAGTCAGTGGGAAATTAGAACTCCGTGGTGAAGCGATAGTGAAAGGCGATATCCAAGCAGGCACTCTCTGCGTTGATGAAGGTGTGCGGCTTTTAGGCTACGTAGCTATTGTTGGAATCAACGAAGAGTCTCAGAAAGAAAAAGACTGATAAGCACTGCAGGTTGCGGAGCATACCTTTCGATACTATTTTGCCATTCACGAGATAAAGGATAAGTAGATAGAATACCTATAGGCCCAGAGCCTATAGTTTTCTTTAAATTACGCAGTTGCCTCTCTGAAAGCACAATCCCCTTACAAGGGATTCCTGTTTCTTTAGACAGCTGTTTGCCAAAATCTCTAGGAATTTTTGATATTAGATAAAAAATCTTTTTAGGAAAAATTTCCTGAAATTCCCACTGTCGTCTTATAGCCCTCGTAAAAAATTTGATAGCAGGAATCTTCCCAAGACAAGCCTGAGAATATAGCGAAAGCGATTGCGCGGAAGGAACGTACAAACAAAAAGATTTCCTAGAAAATGATGGAAGGCAATTTCTGCAAGAGGCTGTTTCATCTATTCTTAAAACATGAAAACAATGTGGGCAACGCCCTGATATCTTTTCTATTTTTAAAGATTCCAAACACCTGCGGCACAAAAATTTTCCAGGTGCTCGGCAACCATAACACAGCCTAGGGAAAATCAAACGAAGAAAAAAACTAAAGAATCTCTGAATCATGGAAAATTTTTATTCCTAAAATTCCAATCAATTTGTTACGTTCTTAAACGTGTAGAAGCTTCAACTTCCCTCTCAGTAGCAATGCTTAAACGATTTGTTAATTCCATCTGGGAAATTTGTCAAAAGGACAAGTTTCAACGCTTTACTCCAGTTGCAGACGCTATTGATACGTTTTGCTACGAGCCTATCCATCAACCTTCATCTCCTCCATTCATTCGCGATGCTGTAGATGTTAAACGTTGGATGATGCTTGTTGTTATTGCCCTATTTCCGGCAACGTTTTTAGCCATATGGAATTCAGGAGTTCAAGCTTTAGTCTATGGTTCGGGTAATGCCCAACTCATGGAGTCATTTTTACATATCTCAGGATTTCGTAGTTATCTCTCATTTATCTTCAACGACATCGGCGTATTTTCCATTCTTTGGACAGGATGTAAAATTTTTCTTCCCCTACTAATAATTAGTTATTCGGTAGGCGGTGTTTGTGAAGTGCTCTTCGCTATCGTTAGAAAGCATAAAATTGCCGAAGGATTACTCGTTACAGGGATTCTCTATCCTCTAACATTACCGCCAACAATTCCCTATTGGATGGCTGCCTTAGGAATTGCTTTTGGTGTTGTCGTTAGTAAGGAATTGTTTGGTGGCACAGGGATGAATATTCTCAATCCTGCACTATCCGGAAGAGCTTTCCTATTTTTCACATTTCCAGCAAAGATGAGTGGTGATGTTTGGGTAGGCAGTAATCCAACAAAAATTAAAGAAAGTCTTCTTGCTATGAATTCTACAGCAGGAAAATCGATTATCGATGGCTTCTCACAATCTACCTGCCTACAAACATTAAACTCTACAGCACCTGCTGTAAAAAGAGTTCACGTAGATGCTATAGCTTCTAACATATTGCAGATGCCGCATGTTCCTACAGAAAGTGTTATCCACTCCCAATTTTCTATCTGGGCGGAGTCTCATCCAGGATTAATGTTAGATAAGCTCACTTTAGAACAATTGCAAAACTTTGTAACCTCTCCTCTTAGTGAAGGAGGCCTTGGCTTATTACCAACCCAGTTTGATTCAGCCTACTCAATTACTGATGTGATCTATGGTATTGGGAAATTTTCTTCAGGAAATTTATTCTGGGGAAATATTATCGGTTCCTTAGGAGAAACATCGACATTTGCTTGCTTACTCGGTGCTATATTTCTTGTTGTGACAGGCATTGCGTCGTGGAGAACGATGGTATCCTTCGGTATAGGTGCTTTCATCACTGCCTGGCTATTTAAAATTTTCAGTATTCTTATCGTTGGAAAACATGGAGCTTGGGCTCCTGCAAGATTTTTTATTCCTGCCTACCGACAGTTATTCCTTGGAGGTTTAGGCTTCGGTCTTGTATTCATGGCTACAGACCCAGTATCGTCGCCAACCATGAAATTAGCAAAATGGATTTACGGATTATTTATTGGTTTTATGACCATTGTTATCCGCTTAATTAATCCAGCATATCCCGAAGGAGTTATGCTCGCCATTCTTCTTGGAAATGTGTTTGCTCCTCTTCTTGATTACTTTGCTGTAAGAAAGTACAGACGAAGGAGAATATAAAACTATGTCTTCAGAGAAACCAAAACCGCATCTGAATAAAACATGGTATGTTATCCTTTTCATTTTTGCGTTAAGTTTATTCTCCAGCGTTTTTCTCTCTACCGTGTATTATATCTTAGCTCCTTTCGAAGAAAGAGCAGCTATTTTTGATCGCGATCAGCAAATGCTAACCGCAGCACATGTTTTAGACTTCTCAGGAAAATTTCAAATCTATGAGGAAGGATCTTGGCAGCCTGCTGTATATGATAAGAAATCCCACCTACTCAAAGTTGCAGATCAACATGCCCCTGTTGTTACAAGCTCGGTTTTGGACGCCTATACACAAGGATTTGTTCGTCCTTTACTCGCTGATAAACTTGGACAGATGTTTTCTTTCGAAGAAAAAAACATTAACGTGACAGAGTTTATAGAAAAACATCAAAATGGCCATTTCTACCAACAGCCCTTGTTATTGTTTTATGTAATCTTAGCAAATACCGAACAAGCTAGGGCCATGAGCGCTGCCGATGTTATTAAAAATCCTTCAGTAGTTCGTGCTATTATTATTCCCATTTCTGGATTTGGTTTGTGGGGACCTATTTACGGTTATCTCGCTGTAGAAAATAACGGTGATACTGTTTTGGGAACAGCGTGGTATCAACAAGCGGAGACTCCAGGATTAGGAGCAAATATTGCCAATCCTCAATGGCAAAAGCAATTCTATGGAAAGAAAATCTTCTTACAGGCTGCGGCAGGAAATACGGATTTTGCTACAACACCTTTAGGTCTTGAAGTAATTAAAGGATCGGTACAATCAGCATTTGGGACAACTCCGAAAGCATTATCATCAATCGATGGTATTTCTGGAGCCACATTAACATGTAACGGTGTTACTGAAGCTTACGCACAATCTTTAGCTCCCTATCGGAATTTGTTGATATCTTTTGCAAAGCTTAACCAGAGAGATCACAATGGCAGCAAATAAATCATATAAGAGTTATTTCCTTGATCCTCTTTGGGGTAACAACCAACCGCTTATTGCTATTTTAGGGATTTGTTCTGCACTTGCTGTAACAACAACAGTAAACACGGCGATTACTATGGGTCTTGCTGTAAGCTTTGTTACAGGATGCTCCTCATTCTTTGTATCTTTATTACGCAAAGCGACTCCTGATAGCGTCCGTATGATCACACAGCTCATTATTATTAGCTTATTTGTGATTGTTATTGATCAGTTTTTAAAAGCCTTTTTCTTTACTATCTCAAAAACGCTTTCCGTTTTTGTTGGATTGATTATCACCAACTGTATCGTTATGGGAAGAGCTGAAAGCCTAGCAAGAAATGTTCCCCCTATTCCAGCATTTTTAGATGGTCTTGCATCGGGATTAGGTTACGGTTGGGTATTAGTTACTGTGAGTATAGTCAGAGAGTTCTTCGGCTTTGGTACTATTCTTGGATTACAACTTATCCCAAAATGTTTCTACGCGTCCGAAACCCATCCTGATGGATATGAAAACTTTGGTTTGATGGTTTTAGCGCCCTCAGCATTTTTCCTTTTAGGCATTATGATTTGGGGAGTGAATATTCTTAGATCTAAGAAAGCAAAAAGGTAACTTTATGTGGTTAGGCGAATATACATGGCTAAATGTCTTTGGTATCTTTTTACAAGCAACCTTCATCCAAAACATCCTTCTATCGAATTTCCTTGGGATGTGTAGCTATCTTGCCTGTTCCGCGCGAGTTTCTACTGCTAATGGCTTAGGAATGTCTGTAGCCTTAGTACTGACAGTTACTGGAAGCATTAACTGGGTCGTGCATACATTTATTACCGGGCCTAAAGCTTTAACTTGGATATCCCCCTCATTAGCCAATGTAAATCTAAATTTCCTTGAGCTGATTATCTTCATTGTAGTTATTGCTGCCTTCACACAGATCTTGGAACTACTTTTAGAAAAGGTATCCAGAAATCTCTATCTTTCCTTAGGGATCTTCCTACCGTTAATTGCTGTAAATTGTGCAATTTTAGGAGGCGTGCTCTTTGGGATTACACGGAATTATCCATTTATCCCTATGATGATATTCTCTTTAGGAGCAGGATGCGGTTGGTGGTTAGCTATTGTCTTATTTGCAACTATTAAAGAAAAACTTGCCTATTCTGATATTCCTAAAAACCTTCAAGGCATGGGGATCTCCTTCATTACCACAGGACTTATAGCTATGGCCTTTATGAGTCTTACAGGTATTGATATCTCTAAGCCATCAGCAGCAGCACCAACATCGGATATTCTAGAAACACCAAATGCTTCTTCGATAACAACAACAAATCTAAAACCTGTGAAAAAAGTACGAATAGCACAACAACGTGCTGCTAAGGAAAAAGCAATAAATATAAAAAGAGGAAAAACTCAGTAAGTTAACTATTCGAGGTAATTTCGATAGTCCCTCTAGCGAGTTCTGGAAAGTGACACAATACGTGTTTTACCATAAACATTGCTATGCATACAAGAGTACAGCAGGCAAAGAAAATTGCTGTGTACAACGCTGCTGGAGTAATCGTTGAAGATTGAATAGTGAATACTATCATGACGAGTATCGCTAAAGAAGTCATAAGAGTTGATAGTACTCTACGGAAAGTGCGCAATCCCTCAGGCTCCTTTAAAGGGCCTTTATGTAGTTGATACAATAGAGTTGCTGTATTCGGAGCTTCAGGAGAAGGTCGTTGAAATCTTTGCACGTGAATCATCATAAATCATAGTTCCTTTATCTATTACTGTATCGGTTCTCCACCGCTAAGTAGGTTTTTCTCATAACGACGAAGAAGATGATATTTCGCACAAGAACATATCAACGCCTCTAAGGTCATAGAAGCACTCATAATCCATATCATTAATTGCGTGGCTATCAGTGGAGTTCCAAACAGTCCATAGCAGGCAAGACCTATCACCGCTAAAGCTAATAATACCGTAATAGCTGTTATTACCTTAAGCTGCGTTGAAAGCTCCAACTGGGCGCTCTTCATCTTTACAGGAGTAGAGACATTGCCAACTATTAACGAGGACATAATAAAATGTGCATTTTAAACTCTTTAGGGAAAAATTTTACTCCTTCAGAAAATAAAAAAAAACTCTTATCCAAGTTCAAAAAATATAATCAATGTAAGAATTTTTTTGAAATACTAACCTGACTATTTTCTAGGAGAAAGATTTTCTGTATTTAATTTTTCATCGAGTTTAACAACCATGAACCAACCAGATTCTTCAGGAGAATTATTAAGAAGCTGAATGTCCTCTTTAAGAGCCTCATTAACCTCTATAATCTCTCCAGAAACGGGACTTAAAACCTCGATAGCCGATTTCGAAGACTCTAAGATGACTAGAACCTCACCTTCCTTACAGAAACTACCTACTGTGGGCAAATCAATATGAAGCATTTGACCTAAGTTCTCCCCCATTCTAGCTGTCAATCCTAAACGGACAACGTCACTATGAATCGGTAAAATCCACACATGATAATCAGAATCCCACATTATCTGACTCTTTCATCAATAAAACGTTCTATATAGCTCCCTAGGATTTCTTCATTTAAATGCCCCTTAGCGAGGAATAACTTCTCCACACTAGCGGGATCAACACATGTTTGATGTGATAAACATTTATAGAAAAATGGGCCTTCTTCAGGATTAAATTCAATATTTGACAACGCTCCCTCTTCCATAGAAGCTAGTTCGGAATAAGGCCGAGGAATACTTTGATCCCCACGAGTAAATATTTTTATAGATTTTTCAAGATTCCAGGACAGAGTCCCTGCTTGATATGTTCCCTCTTTATGTTCTTTGACCAAAGACCATAGGCGTTTTTGCCAGAGATGCTCGTTCTCCTCTTCTTGATAATGAGATTTTAAAGCAGAAATCACCTTATCAATATGTGAGGAATTTTTATGTGAGGAAACTAAGGCTTTCGCTAGATCCTTACGTAATACTTCACGATAAGGAATGACCTCCTCTCCCTCAAAACACGTATTTACGACAAATGTGTAATAGTGTTCTCCATCCTGACTGTAGGCCTCTAAGAGCTCATTATCCAATAATAATGCAGCTAGCTTATCACCATCTAAAATGCCTTCTAAGATACTATCTTTTCCTGAAGAAAGGAAAATTTCGTGGCTCTCATGTTTACATTGAGCTAAGCTCTCGAGAATTCTTTTTGGATGTGCTCTTAAAATCTCCTTTCTTGTGAAAGAATAGATTTTTTCTAAAAGAGAGGGTTTAAGAGCTTGGAAATCCTTGCTTGAGTTGCATGTTTCAATCTTAGGAAACTGCTGAAGCAGAATTTGGAAATTTTCAGGATTTTGTTGCCACTGGTGCACCTCAACCATGGGAACTTTAGTCTCGAGATCCTGAAGATGGATACTTTTATAGGAAACTAAAAATCTTCGCCCTACCAATCTTGGCTCTTTCGCCTTAATAGTTTTAATAGGCAAGGTAAACCGTGGAACATCGAGACAATCCTTAACTGGAACGCCTACAAGGCTGATATAAGTCTCGAAAGCTTCTAGATCTTCTCTATTCTTAAATTGATATTCACGAGGGAGCTTAACCATTTCTACAGATGTAGAATCTTTCCCCATAGAGAAAAACTCTTGCAAAGGACGGTAATCAAAGGTCACGCTACCTTCTAATTGTAAAAAGGCTCTTTTGCATAGAAGTATCTCACGATACATATTGAAAAATTCTGACTTGCTTACTCCAAGAAAATCGAAATAAGAAGCCACAAATTGATCAAAACTCAAGGTAAGTCCCGCGTGTTTAGTCAATTTAGTAAACGCTTGTTGAGCTTTATCTTCGAAATCTTGCCGCGCTTCTTTTAAAGAAGGCATAGCGATATTCTTTTTCTGCTCATTGACAAAGCGTAACAAGGCTTCAACAGCAGCAGAAACATACGCATCTCCAAACCAATCAGAAATATTCTTATAACCGAATAAACGTAGATCTTTTCCCTGAGCCAAAGCAGCATCTTGGGGAAGATTGAACATTTGTCTACGATATTCAAGCATCTGTTTGAGAATATAATGTGGGAATTTTTTCTCTTCTAAAAAGAGCTGAACCCTAGCAACAAATCCTTCAGGAGACACGGGATTATCTATTTCCTGCAAAGTAGTCAAAGCTTGATATAAACGGGGAGCAGAAGACTTCCAAACTTCCTCAGAAGAAATAAATGGAGTATCAAATCTTCGATAAGCTTGATAACGTTTCTCTTTATTAAAAGCTGGATAGTCTTGAGAATAGATTTTTAAAAAGAGCTTTTCCCCAATTTTATTTGTTAAAAAGCGCTCAGTAAGTAACCCTTCATTTAAAAAATTCCATTCCTGAGGATTTCCTGTAAAGGGATACGCCTCATTCATAAAGAATCTCTTAATCGCTAGGAATTCTCTCTCAGAATATTTTTTCCCCGGTACAGAGAAAACAACCTTCCTAGATCCATTACTTGCAGATTCCCCTGGATAGCGTCCCCAGCCTATGCCTATTCCAGATACACATACACCGACAATAACTAAACCAATGAATTTTTTCTGATGCTTATAAAAGAATGCTAGCAAAGCCACCCTCTTGGAATAAACAATAAAAAACTTAGTGTAAACTATTGATCGGAAAAAACCAAGAAGGATCCCTGAGAAACAGAAAAGAGAGGCGTTCTCTCTTTTCTGTGCAAAATTTTATTCCCCTACTTAAGCAGGCATAAAATTAATTTGTAAGTGACCTATGAGATTATACACAGGATTGAAGTACCAATCAAAAATCTCAGAATCATCGACGGGTTTGGATAAGCTCAAATCTTTTATAAAGACGGTATTAGCTTTTTCAGCAACTTCTGGAGAGTCAATGACCACAATACTTTCGTAATCAAAAAGATCGCTTTTCTTCCCGAAGTTATAGCTCCCTATAACAAAGTAACGTCCGTCTACGATCATACATTTTTTATGTAGTTGCGTATCCGGAACAAAATATTCATTGATAAACAGAGAATTGCAAGGTGTTTTGTTAGAAAATATGAACTTCTTCCATAGAGAAGGACGCTCTCCATAAGATAAAAAGAAATAGTTCATGCGATTTCCCCAAGCATACACTGCGGTAAGATCAGGACTATTTTCCGTACATCCATTAGTAATAATTTCTGAGAGCACACCACGAGAGAAACATGCAGATTTTAAACTCTCAATAATCTCATCTTTAGGGATGAAATACATATTCGCAATTTTGATAGATTTCTCTGCTCTATTGATTAAATCTACATATTCTTGAGTAATTGCATTTTTACTTTCATCAGGCCCAGAAAAAATCACACGAATATTTTTAAGATCTGTTGTTACAAGATCAGGACTTTCTTCAATAGCGCTACAATATGTAGCTGCAGCTTCTTCAACAGTTAATTTTGGATAAGGGAGCGCACGAAAATCATTGAGATTTTTATTAAACCAAGGTTTTTGAGCATAAGCATGCCAAAGAGCGTAGTGCGCATGAAATTCCTTTCTTAACTCTGTGCCAAGTTGCGCAGAACTGATAGTGACATCTTGATCACGAAAAGCTCGAGGTCTTCGGGTGCCGGCGATAATTAAACGCGGAGATTCTACAGGTTCAGGAATGGTGTCCCCTTTAGTACACATAAAATCTTCAAAATTGGTCCCTCCCATAAAAATGTACTTTCCATCTACCATGGAGATCTTGATATGACTCTCTATAACATTAGGGGCTAGAATACTTGATCCCGGGGGGCATCCGGTAAATAGATAAAAAAATCTATCAGGCCAATTGGCTTTTGCATCTTCAAGGACCTGCTTGTCCTTACTATCAATAAATGTAGGTTGAATAAGGATATAAGCACACAGTTGCGGGGCCTGAGACATGCGTACATGTAAATGCTCAACGATCTCTTTTAATAAATTCCCGCCCGTCATGCAAGGACATAATTCGACATAATGCTCAGCAACGTCTATAGCTGATAGAAGCTTTTCGTAAACCTCAACACTATTATCATGAACAATAACACTCGCGTGTTCTTTAGAAGTAGGGAAATGCACTGTAAAGGCAAAAGCATCTTTTGTTATAAATGAACAAAAGAGCGCAATAACCAAACCCCATCGCATTGTATTCATAGATGGCCACTTGAAAACATTTGAATTAACCCCTCTTTTATTTCCTTTCTTGCCTCTGAAAGATCTGAAGAAGGTGCTGACAGACCCAGAGGGAAAAATGCTCGTTTCTCAATCGCAGAGGCGATAACATCCATAACCTCAGGCAAAAGAAACTTTTGATAAAACTCTAAGGAACTTCCCGACAAGAATACCGACCCTTGGTGTAAGAATCCTTGTTTTACAGTACGCTGAGCAGCACCACCGATTTTCTTATCTCCCATTAAAACATCGTATTTTGACGCTTTAGCCATACAAAAATTAGACGTCTGGGGGTGGTGCACATCCTCGTCAAAAGAAAGCGAGCCCTTAATACGGAAAACCTTATTCAAAACCTGTAACACCATCTGATTCACAGTATAGTAATTCTCCAAAACAGTTGGCGCATACCTAGGATGTTCCGATGACATTAATAACGAAAATGCATAATCCCCGTGATGAAAAACAAACCCCCCTCCCGTAGGTCGGGCAGCAGCGTCCATGCCTAGCGCAGCCCTATTGTCAACTAAAAATTTTTCTGGGCGCATAAAATAGCCGTAAGTGAGCGGGTATTGACTATCCCACTCATAGAGATGAAGGATTACCTCCCCTTTTTTGAGGTGTTCTAGCAAATACTTGTCTCGGGCCATATGGGCCTCAGAACTTCCTTTTCCGGAATCTACTATGCGCATAGCCATAATGAAATGGGGGGATATTTCGGGGGTGAAGCATTCGTTAAAAAATGTAGAAACAGTATAGCATAGGAGGAGGATTCTTTACTATTTTTGTGAAAAAAATTCTTTCTTCTCGGTAATACTTTATCTATTTATCGAAGAGTTGCATCATTATTTTAAATTTCGTATATGCTTAAGGAAAGTTCTACCCGGTCTTTCAGGTTTTTATGTTTGAGAAGTTTACTAACAGAGCCAAACAGGTCATTAAATTGGCTAAAAAAGAAGCTCAGAGGTTAAATCATAACTATCTAGGCACAGAGCATATACTCTTAGGCCTACTCAAATTAGGCCAAGGAGTAGCTGTAAATGTATTGCGTAATTTAGGGGTAGACTTCGATACGGCAAAGCAAGAAGTCGAGAGACTAATTGGCTACGGCCCAGAAATTCAAGTCTATGGCGACCCTGCCCTTACTGGGAGGGTGAAAAAATCTTTTGAATCTGCAAATGAAGAAGCCGGGGTTTTAGAACACAATTATGTAGGTACCGAGCATCTTCTTTTAGGGATTTTAAATCAGGCTGACGGTGTTGCTTTACAAGTTCTAGAAAATTTACATATTGATCCTAGAGAAGTTCGCAAAGAAATTCTTAAAGAGCTCGAAACATTCAATCTTCAACTTCCTCCTTCATCTTCTTCTAATCCTCGAGGAAGTTCCTCTTCTTCTTCTAAATCTTCCTCTTTAGGTCATGCCTTAGGTGGAGAAAAAAGTGATAAGTTATCGGCATTAAAAGCCTATGGCTATGACTTAACAGAGATGTTTCGCGAGTCTAAGCTTGATCCTGTTATTGGTCGATCTGCAGAAGTTGAACGTTTAATTTTAATCCTTTGCCGTAGAAGAAAAAACAATCCCGTGCTTATCGGTGAAGCCGGTGTAGGGAAAACGGCTATTGTTGAAGGATTAGCACAGAAAATTATTTCTAATGAAGTGCCCGATACTTTACGTAAGAAGCGTTTGATTACTTTAGATCTTGCTTTAATGATTGCCGGAACGAAATACCGTGGGCAATTTGAAGAACGTATCAAAGCTGTTATGGACGAAGTCCGCAAACATGGAAACATCCTTTTATTTATCGATGAGCTGCATACTATTGTAGGTGCTGGAGCTGCTGAAGGCGCTATTGATGCTTCAAATATTTTAAAACCTGCATTAGCGCGTGGAGAAATCCAGTGTATCGGAGCAACAACGATTGATGAATATCGCAAGCACATTGAAAAAGATGCTGCTTTAGAACGTAGATTCCAAAAAATTATCGTCCAGCCACCTAGTGTAGATGAAACTATAGAAATCCTACGTGGATTGAAGAAGAAATACGAAGAACATCACAACGTGGCGATTACTGAAGAAGCTTTGAAAGCAGCAGCAACGTTATCCGATCAATATGTTCATGGGCGTTTCCTTCCAGATAAGGCTATTGACCTACTTGATGAAGCTGGAGCACGCGTACGAGTGAATACCATGGATCAGCCTACAGAGTTAATGAAACTCGAAGCTGAGATCGAAACTACGAAACTAGCTAAAGAGCAAGCTATCGGCACTCAAGAATACGAGAAAGCTGCAGGATTGCGTGATGAGGAGAAAAAGCTTCGTGAACGTCTTTCCAATATGAAGCAAGAATGGGAAAATCATAAAGAAGAGCATCAGATTCCTGTAGATGAAGAAGCTGTTGCTCAAGTGGTCTCCTTACAAACAGGAATTCCTTCAGCAAGACTTACTGAAGCAGAAAGTGAGAAACTACTTAAATTAGAAGATACCCTACGTAAAAAAGTCATTGGCCAGGATCAAGCTGTAAAAAGTATTTGCCGTGCTATCCGTCGTTCAAGAACAGGCATTAAAGATCCTAATCGTCCTACAGGTTCCTTCTTATTCTTAGGTCCTACAGGGGTCGGGAAAACATTACTCGCTCAACAAATTGCTATCGAGATGTTTGGCGGTGAGGATGCCTTAATTCAAGTAGACATGTCTGAATACATGGAAAAATTTGCAGCTACGAAAATGATGGGGTCACCTCCAGGATATGTTGGACATGAGGAAGGTGGTCATCTTACTGAGCAAGTGCGTCGTCGGCCTTATTGCGTTGTTCTATTCGATGAGATTGAGAAAGCGCACCCCGATATTATGGACTTGATGTTGCAGATTCTTGAACAAGGACGTCTCACAGATTCCTTCGGTCGTAAGATTGATTTCCGTCATGCAATTATTATCATGACGTCTAACTTAGGTGCAGACTTAATTAAGAAAAGCGGAGAAATCGGTTTTGGGTCTCGATCGAATTTTGACTATAAAGTGATTCAAGAAAAAATCGAGAATGCTGTTAAGAAGCATTTAAAACCGGAGTTTATCAACCGTTTAGATGAAAGTGTTATCTTCCGTCCTTTAGAGAAAGATGCTCTATCTGAAATTATCCATTTAGAAATTAACAAACTGGATTCCCGTTTGAAAAATTACCAAATGGCGTTAAGTATTCCCGACTCAGTGATTTCTTTCTTGGTTACAAAAGGACATTCTCCAGAAATGGGGGCACGACCTCTACGTCGTGTTATTGAGCAGTATCTTGAAGATCCTCTTGCAGAACTTTTGCTTAAGGAGTCTTGTCGTCAAGAAGCACGAAAACTTCGTGCTCGTCTTTCTGAAGATCGCGTTACTTTTGAACGCGATGAAGCGCAAGAAACTGAAAGCGTCGCAGCGGCTATACCTAATGGGGAGTCATAGAAACTTCTATGACCCCTCCCCCTAGGCACTTCTCCCCATCATAAAAGGCAATTGTTTGCCCTGGGGTAATTGCCTTAACGGGGGAAGAAAATCGTACACGCACTTCACTATCCTCATCTGAATGAAGAATTTCACATTCTTCATCTTCAGAGCGATAGCGTACTTTTGCACTACATCTTGTTATAGATTCTGGAGATACAAACCAGTTCAATTCTTTAGCTGTAAGTTCGGTCTGGTATAGCAAAGGATGATCTTCCCCACGCACGATATATACGATGTTCTTTTCCATATCTTTGCCAACAACATAACAAGGTTTTTCTGAACCCCCAAGATCTAACCCACGGCGTTGTCCTATCGTGTAATAGTGTGCGCCTTCATGTCGGCCTACAACTTTCTGAGAATCGTAATCTACGATATCCCCTTCTACATTAGGCACGAACTTTTCAAGAAAACTTTTAAATGGACGTTTCCCAATAAAACAGATCCCCGTACTATCTCTTTTTTGCGCTGTAGCCAATCTAGCTTGTTCAGCAATGGCACGTACTTTTGTTTTTGTCATACCCCCTAAAGGGAAAAGTACATTATCGAGAGATTCCCTTCGTGTGCCACATAGGAAATAGCTTTGATCTTTTTGGGGATCTAGCCCCCGAAGTAAATGCCTCCCCTCGGCAGCTGAAGATAAGCGACAGTAATGACCTGTCGCTAGGAAATCTCCCCCTAATTCACGGACTTTTCTTTGAAGTAGATCAAACTTTATTTCACGATTACAAAGAACATCAGGATTAGGCGTATAACCTTTAGAATATTCTCTAAGGAAACGAGAGAAAACCCTCTCACGGTATTCCTTAGCAAAAGATACTGTGTAGTAGGGAATGTCTAACTGACCCGCGACTCTTTCCACGTCTTCGTAATCTTTAGCTGTAGAGCAAAGACCATCGCTATCCTCCTCTTCCCAATTCTTCATAAAGAGACCGATAACTTTGTAAGGAGTGGTCGTTTTTAATAAATAGGCAACTACGGAGGAATCTACGCCTCCAGACATAGCAACAACAACAGTTTTATTCATAAAAAACTAAAACAGAAAAGAATTTAAAAAGAATTACTTTATGTTACGCCTTGAATAAAATGAATACATTCTTTAAATTTTACCACTATATTTTAAGGAATTCTGTGGTATTAAGTCTTTCTAATTCTATTTCACCAGATCTTCTATCCTTGCCTAGCCAATGCTCCTTGCTTTTCAACGTAGAAAAGGACGCTACGGTATTACAAAAAAAAGTTGCTATTTTTATTAAGCAAAGCTCTTTCTCTTATATTTTAGCTATTATACTTTTGATGGGAACAATGACTGGGGGTGCTGTAGTGGTAGCTTTTGGCTGTATTTCTTCTAGTCTTCCAGAAATTATTGGTGGGGTGACTTTGATGGTCGCTTCATTAGTTTGTATTCTCCTACTTATTAGCATGATTTATCTAGTTAAGTGCCTACCATCTAAGATCCAACAAACGATAACCCTCGTAAAAAATAAAACCTCATCATTATCTTCTTTCCAACTACTTCAAAATGCCTATTCAAAATTGATTTACTCGATCATCGGGAAAGAACAGCGGCTAGAACAATTAAAACAAGAGGAACATCATCTACTGGTCAAACTACGTGCCTGGCAGGAAATATCAAATGCGTCTCAGGAAATGTATGTGCCAGATGCAACCACTCCTAATTTAACAAACTAAGTCACGAGACTATGACATTAACGCCTATTCCCCCAGATCAAAAAGTAGTTTTCCTCCTTCCCTGGGATAGTTATCGTGCTAATTTAATACTACGTACTACGGTTTGTTTTGCTATCTCAGTACTTACGTGTTTAGGAATGATCGCTTTAATGAGCTATGCTATACTCTATGGTAATTGGCTAATTTTTGGTATTAGCTTAGGGATGATCCTTTTACTAATTTCCGTGGCACTTATTCTAGACTTGCCTATCAAAAATAATTTTTTTGGCACTTCATTGACCCAAGAAATTTCTCAAGACATCTCGAATTTAGGTGTAGAATCTATCGAGAAGTTCCGCGTAGCATTTGGAAATATACGGAATACGTTTATTCCGCATATGCGGGACTTAAACAATAAACTACAAAATGACTATGATACGGCAATATCTACAAAAGAAACGCAGATTCATAATCTGTCCAAAAATTTAGATTCTATGGTGAATGATAAGCGTCAGGAATACGCCCTATGGCAAGAAAATAGTCCCCTCTCTTCTCAAGCTCTTACACTAAAAGAGCAGTTAAATCATTGGGATAAAATTGAACAAAAAAGCTCTCCCAAGAAATAGTAGAAGAGCTCTCTATGCGTTAGTAAGGGAATTGCCCTGGAGAGATATTCCCGACATCAGGGCGAATCTCTCTAGATTCTATACAATCTATCAGCCGCATTTGCATTCCCACTAGATGATTAAGAATCCTGTGGCAATAGTTACTTGCATCCGTCCAAATCCCTATAATCTCTTCTGAGTAAACTTCAAGCCTGCTTCTTCCTGCATTTATTTCAGCAAAGAGCGCCTGCATATAAATAATATATGCTTTCAGAGTTTGTATATCGTTGCGACATGCAGTCAGCTCTTTATTTACATCCTCATATAAAATGAAGTAATCTTCTTCAGTCATTCCAGGCTTTGCAGACCACATTTTTTCAAGAGCACGTTTTCCTGATGGGCTCCATCCAGAGGCAAATTCTAGCTGATCTGCATCTAAATGCTGTCCATAATCGCCTAAAAATGATCTGCCTTGGCGATCATTTTCTCGTCTGCGTTGCGCAGCATTTGCACCTTTAGTGACTAATTCATCAAATCCTGCAGTATCACCCCATAGATCTGATTGACCAGCAGCAGGTCCCTGAGGGGCACTGCTACCCTCTTGGGCATTCTGCTTATCGGAAAGAGTCACAAGCCTTTTTTCTAATCTTTTAGCACGTCGCTTGTGCTCATTATTTATATGCTTGTATTTAAACTCTAGTTCTTCGAGGTGTTCGTTTAAGGACTGCAAATTATCGCGTATCCTATTATACTCCTCGTAAAAGTCTTTGTGATCCAAAGTCATTTGTTGATCGGCTTGTAAAGAGACTTTCAACATATTCATAAGAACAGTTTGATCTAGTGTCATATCTTTCAAATCTTGAATATCAATCGTGGACTTTAGATCTTTAAGTAATTGTTTTTTATTTGTCTTAGATCGCTCTAATATGGCTTCGATTGCATAGGACAAACCTAAAACAGCAAGACCGATTCCTATAGCCGCTGCTATAATCATAGGTAGAGCGAAGATCCCTCCGGGGATAACTGCAGCAATAACCCCTACAGCAGCAATGCCTCCAACGACCAAACCTAAAGTTATTCCCGTATGAACTTTTGACATGGTGCTGCTTAATCTCTGCATCTTTAAAGAAAAGGCCCCACCACCCTTAGACAATTTAGAAACGATGTTATTTCCTAATCTAATAAGTAGTTCATTTTTCCTAGCAACACTGGGATAACTCTCATCGCGCTGCGCATAATCTTCCTGATCATAAACAGCCCGACGACCCTCAAGTAAACTCATACAAGTTAAGTAATCGCTAGTAATTTGATTGAGGTTCTCTACAAACCAGGCTCCCTCTCCCCTACCCATATGACTTAGAATACTTCTTTCATGTTTGCCTATGCTCATGTTTAAATGAGCAAACTTATCCACCATATGATGGTATTTAGACCACAATATTTCTAAGTTGTCATCTCTTGGCTTTATCCCTTCGCGTTTTTCCTGAAGTAAAAGCTTCCGACGTTTATTCTCTACAACTGCCCTCTTTATATTTTGAGCTAAATGGCTCACAGAGGTAAACAATACACTTCCACCAATTCCAAGCAAGACTCCACCCAGTGCCACAGAAATCGGTAAACCTAAAGGCATGACGGTAATCAAAAATACAGAAGCGACTATAGCTAAGACAGCTAGCACTATTCCGGTAACTTGCATAGTTCTAGCAATTTTCGGATTCCTATCTAAGAATGATTTTCCGATCTCTACCTGATGTAAAGCAGGGCTTTGATATATTGGCTTAGGCTCAGACATAATAATAAGTAAAATAAATAAAACGATTTAATTATATGATAATTGTTTGACTCTAATTAATTAATATAAATTAACGCAAAAACCAACAAATCTTGTTTGAAGTAGGGCTTATCGACATAAAAAAAAAGACAGAACCCCTTAAGGTTCTGTCTCTTTCATACTAGAGCAAGGACTCTAAGTAGAGATTCTAAGGAGTCGGTGGGGTAGGATTTGTTCCACCATTAGCTGGGGTAGAATCAGATGCATTGGCAATAATAATAGCTCCAACGATCATAGCTATAACTGTAACGACCATGGTACATACAGAAATGCTTGTATGTGTACGACGTTTAGCAACGCATGAAGAACAAGGCCAGTCTGACTCAGAAGAATCACAACGGTACTGCTTAGCATTAAGGTAGCTATCTATGTTGGTATTTCCTGCAGCAGAAGATGTTCTGTAGAAATCATCCTTAGATGTGTTGCTAGCAGTTTGCTCTTTTTGATCTGCAGAATTTTGTGCTGATTCTTGCTGATTTTGTTCACTACGTGCGCTTCTTCGAGTATTGGATGCTTTCTGAGCGCGAACCTGAGGATTTACAGAACCATTGCGTTTAACTTTAACAGCTGCAGCTTTTTCAACATCATAACGTAGTGTTGAAGTAATCTTCCCATCTCTAAGAATTTTATTTTCCTTTGCACGAGCCTGGAGAGCTTCTCTAGAAGATTTCCTCTTAGTGATTCTCTGTTCTCTAGCTAAATCCTGAATAAGTTTACTTCTCTCTTCATGAACTACTTTTACATCAGGACGAACAAAAATAGGGAGTACTGGACCGTCTTTGATATCATGAACAACTTGAATGGCTTCTTTATTTTCTGAAGAAGCTTTTGTTTCGCTATCAACTTTAGCTTTTAATAAAGTCCCTGGAGTTGCAGCCTCGGGAGCTGCTACTGTATTTTGATCAGGGTTATTAACTTTGTGTTGTCTTTTAAAAAATCTTCCACCGCGAGTTAAAAGATTTTCGGTTCCATATTCAACAAGCTTTTCTCGGCAATAATTCACGCCGTCTTTAACTTGTTGGGCAAAGACTTTTTGTTGTTCCTTCTGCTCTTTAGCTTGAGCTTGAACATTGGGCTTTCGATTCAACTTATTGAATGAAAAGGACAGTTTTTTACTCTGTTTAGCTTTTCTTGCTGCATCTCTAGCATTTTTTTTAGCTTCGGCAGCTTTTCTTGCTTCTTTTCTTGCAGCTCTGCCTTCTTGAATCCTATTGAGTTTTTTCTCTTTACGGCTGAGGCTGCTTTGATTGCTTTGTTCGCTTTCCAAAGCAATTAAAGAATCCTCGGAATATACAGAGCTAACTTCAAAAGGAGGAACTGCAGCACTTGCGTAACCGACAGAGTGAGTAAAAGTTAACAAAATGGAAAGCATTGCAAGTTGCGAAGTACGCTTAGAACTCATCATGCCGCTATAATCTCCTAGATCAGCCTATAAGACCACCATAACAACAATAGGACTTTTTTCACAACTCGGAGTTGCAAATCTTTTATAGAGATTGATAGTTAATGGATTTGTGATTCCCAATTCTTAATGTAGGCAAGAAGCTGCTCTTTTTCTGGATAGCTTGTCAGAAAACTTCGAGCTTCTAAAGACATTCCAAGATGGACGATTTTATTTATTAAATTTAAATGACTTTTATCTTGGGATGCAAAAAGGAAGAACAATACGCTCACAGGTTTTCCATCAAGAGCACCGAAGTCAATACTTGTTGATAAAAACATAGGAACGACAACGTCGTAATAGGCGTTGATTAGAAAATCTTTGGCATGGGGAAGAGCAATGCCCTCTCCTATACCTGTAGACATGAGACTTTCTCGATGTGAAAGCATTTCAAAAAGAACGCTGGCGTCGAGATTAAACTTTTCTGCTATATAAGAAGAGGCATATTGCAAAGCTTCTGCTTTATTGTTTACAGTAACATCGCGGATAATCCCTCCACGATAAATCGCCTTATACAAGCTATATTTTAAGGAAAGGTCGCGAAACTCTGAATCCTGCTTCTCGTCTTGTTCCAATCCGATTAGCGCTTGATTATGTAAAATCCAATCTTCTATTTCTTCTCGATTGAATCTGTGTTCATTATTCATGCTATAACTAGGAATAGCTCCCTCATCCAGCCAACGACGGACAGTATTTTCAGAAACATCCAATAGAGAAGCTAACTCGTCTAATTTTAAATCCATAACCACTACATTCCTAAAAACACATTCATAACTTCTTCAATCGTTGTTACTTGTAGCAACTTCTGTCGTCGAGATTCATCTCTAAGTGAAAGAGTTAATGTAGATAACAGCTTGAGATACTCAGCTTGAGCGTTATCAGGACCTCCTATCAAAAATACTAGACGGACTAAAGCTCCGTCTATCGCATCCCAGAGAATCCCCTGAGAATGAATACCTATGGCGATAAAAAAGTCAGAACAACTACGTAATTTACCATGGGGGATGGCTACCCCCATGCCAATACCCGTGGACATAATGTTTTCACGAGTCACTAAAGCTTGAAAAAACTCTTCTTTATTCTCAAGTAGGCCGGCGGCACTCGCAAGATCTGTAAGATCTTGGAGAATCTCCTCCCGAGAGTTTTTATTCAAAAACATAATAAGATTGGGAGATAAAAGAGAAAACAAGGAAAAATCAGGTTGACTCTCACAATAGAAAGGCATGTCACTTCTCTCCGGTATGCCCAA
Organism: Chlamydia caviae GPIC; assembly: GCF_000007605.1. NCBI lineage: Bacteria > Pseudomonadati > Chlamydiota > Chlamydiia > Chlamydiales > Chlamydiaceae > Chlamydia > Chlamydia caviae. The sequence continues at coordinate 399,263 of NC_003361.3, read as the reverse complement.
AACCTCTACTTCCCCGAGATGTTGCCGTTAATCCTTCTTCTTGATCCACGACTATAAACTTTGCTTGAACTACAGGAGCAACTACAGCTTGAGCAATGCGCATCTTAGGTTCGATAATAAAAGTACTCTCTCCAAAATTTGCAAGTATGATACAAACTTCTCCGCGATAATCGGCATCTATTGTTCCTGGAGAATTAACAACCATAATCCCATGTTTCAAAGCTAGCCCACTACGTGGACGCACTTGAACTTCATAGCCTTGGGGAATCTGCATTTTTATTCCCGTAGGAATTAACACGCGTTGCCCTGGCAATACGGCAATAGGTTCTTCAATATGGGCTCGAAGATCTGCGCCTGAAGCGCCTTCTGTGGCATATTCTGGAAGATCTGCTCCAGATTCTAATTCACAAACTATAGTCATAAGAACAGCGCCATGGTTGCTATGAGTGTCGGGAATAATGTTTTATTCACCGTCATCTGTCAATAAAAAAATCTCTTTAAGAGTCTTAGACAGATCCCTAGGTGCTTTATCCTGGCCGCCAGTGTATTCTTGAGCACAAAAGTAATCAAGTAAACTCTGCAAAGTAGTCTTTAATTGTTTCCTCTCAACCACTTTATCAATCATTCCATGTTCGAGAAGAAATTCAGATTTTTGCGCCCCCTCGGGAAGATCTTCACCTATAACTTGGGCAACGACTCGAGGACCCGCAAAACAAATAAGGGCTTTAGGTTCCGCAATAATCACATCACCTAAAGAAGCGAAAGAAGCGGTAACCCCTCCGGATGTAGGGTTGGTCAATACAGAAATGTATGGTAGACCTGCTTCGTGTAATTTGGCTAAAGCAGCGGATGTTTTCGCCATCTGCATCAAAGAGAGTACAGACTCTTGCATCCTTGCTCCTCCCGAAGCACAGACAATAATTACAGGAAGTTTTGATTCTATAGCTTTCTCTATAAGGAGGGTAAGTTTTTCACCGACCACAGACCCCATAGATCCCGCCATGAAATTGAAATCCATAACAGCTAAAGCCACAGGATGCTCACCTATGGTGCAAACACCAACAAGAACACCCTCACTTTTTGTGTTGTCTTTTCTAGCTTTAGCTAAACGATTTGGATAGGTATCTGTATCAACAAATTTTAACGGATCTTGCGATTTAAGATTTGTATAGAGAGGACGCCAGGAATCTTTATCCGCCAGAAGCTTTATCCTCTCTGCAGCGGTAATACGGTAGTGGTAAGAGCACTTGGGACAACAATTAAAATTCTGCCCCAATTCATTCGCATGAATCATCTCGTGACAATGCGTGCACTTTAACCAACCGCTAAAACCATCAGCTTTTATCTTTTGCACTTTAATCTTAGGTTTGTCGTAAGAAAATAAACGCACAAGCTACCCAATCCAAACTTTTCAGTAGGAGCAATTTTAAATTAAAGTTATTAACTCTTCAATTAAAAATACTGTTTTAATTAGTTGTCTCAGAGAATCTTTTTTCAATATATCCCCAATTAATTACTCGAGGAATAGCTTTTAAATAATCTAATCTAACATTTTTATACTGGAGATAGTAAGCATGTTCCCAGACATCCACTCCGAGAAGGGGCACCTTACCAGTGGTCGCCTCTAGAGGATCCTGATTTGCTGTTGCACATAGCATAAGCTCCTGTTTTTTTGGACAAAAAGCTAGCCACGCCCATCCCGATCCTTGAATAGGAGCTGCAAATTCAATAAATTCTTTTAAAAAATTATCGAAAGTTCCCCAGAATTTCTCAATCAGCTTGAGCAACCCATGTTTTGGGGGTACGCCGCCGCCACGATCTACTGGAGCGAGCATTTCCCAAAATAGAGAGTGGTTAATATGTCCCCCGCCATTAAAACGTAAGGCAGGCTCTAAGGCAATCAGGCGTGTAAGATCTTGCTGAACACCAGCAACGTCTAATTTCTTCAAGGCTTCATTCAAATTATTTATATAACTTTGGTGGTGCTTTTGATGATGTAAAAGCATAATTTCTGCGCTAATCACTGGTTCTAAAGCATCGTAATCGTAGGGCAATTCGGGCAAAGTATAGGGAACAAAGGTCATAAAGCAGTCCTTCATATCTGTCTTGAGTTCATCAAGAGCATTGGTTTGAGATATTCTATCTTATACGGGCGTATTACGGCTCTTGCCTCTTATAAAAACAGAGACAAGAGGAGAACAAAATCTAGCCAGCATTCTGCAACGTCAGTGTAGATGCGCTATGGATATTACTACAAGCGGATTTTAATTTTATTATTCAGGCTTTAAAGAAGAGAACTTCTCTTTAAATTCAGAAATAAAATCCTCTAATTTTTTCTGACTTTCTTGTTCTCTTTGGATACGCTCTTCTTTCTTTTTTGCTACCACATCGTAATGATTCACAAGCTCAAAATACAATTTTATTTTAGGTTCTGTTCCTGAAGGACGCACGATGATCTTTCCTCCATTTTGATAGTAGTAGCACAACATGAACATCTTCGGAAGATGCAGTTTATATGTAGTTCCCGAAGCAATATTGATGCCTATCCCCTGGCGATAATTTTCAAATGCTGCCACAGGATACCCTGTTAAGGACATGGTCGAGGGATCAAGAACTGCCAACTTCTCTATTTGTGATTTCATGAAACTTTCCTGACCAGGCTCAAAGGATAGGGAAAGCGTTTTATTCATGAAATATCCATGAGTCTCATATAAATCTAAAATAGCCTCTCGAAGAGTTTTCCCTTGGAGTTTTTGCTTTAAAGCAGCCTCTGTAATTAATGCTGATGTGCTAATCGCATCTTTATCTTCTACATGTGTACCGTAGAGATAACCGTAGGACTCTTCTGCACCAAATACATACCTTTCTAATTGGCCTCTCCAAGCTTCTATTTTCTCGCCAATGTACTTAAATCCCGTCCCTACATTTATGATATCACCACCATAAGACTCTGTGATTGCCGAGAGCATTTCTGTAGTTACCAAACTTTTAACCACCTTGTCTTCCTTCCCTAAAGGGGCTTGAGCCGACCATGCACGTAAAATATGATCTGCAAGCAAACAAGCGATTTGATTTCCGTTAAATATATAAGGTTGATTCTCATCCAAACAAACCACACCCAAACGATCAGCATCAGGGTCTGTAGCTATAAAAATATCGTCTTGATTCTTTATCATTTGCTCAATTCCCAAAGTCAGGGCTTCCGGATCTTCAGGATTAGGCAAATGCACTGTGGGGAAATTCCCATCGGGAAGTGCTTGTTTTTCAACAAGCTTCACCATGGGGAAATTCCAATCTCTTAAAACTCGAGGGATCATGGTGACCCCAGTTCCATGGAGTGGAGAATAGCTTACGTGAATTGCCTGTCCGGAAATACGATTATCTTCAGGATAGAGCTGTAGTTGCCGCACGGTTTCTGTGTATAAAGCCTCGTATTCCTCCCCTATGAGATGGATATAGGGATCTTTTAAAGAATCAACGACTAAAATTTCTTCGACATTTGCTGAGGCTTGAATAATTTCCTGATCTAAAGGAGGTAGCACTTGCCCTCCTGAGGCCATATAGACTTTATATCCATTATACTCTGGAGGATTATGGGAAGCCGTAATCATCACCCCGGCTAAAGCCTCTTGAGATCGTAAAGTAAAAGAAACGAGGGCTAAAGGTTCGGGATCCTTAAATATAAGTGCATGGATTTTATTCCCCGCGAAAACTTTGGCAGTTTCCTGAGCAAAATCAAAAGAACAGTGTCGAGTATCATAACCAATGACCACCCGAATAGGATCTCCGGGATGCGGATTGTGTTTTTTTAATACTTGAGCCAAGCCCTGCGTAGCACGTCGCACTGTGAAAACATTGATTCTATTGGTACCTAATCCCATAGGACTACGCAATCCTCCGGTACCAAATGCAAGAGTTTTTCCAAATAGCTCTTCGAGATGCTGCGGATTGTTTTCTAGAAGCTCGGCTATCGTTTCCCGATCATTCTGACCAAAATCACTAGACAACCAGGTTAAGATATTCTTCGCTGTTATAGGGTTACAAAGAGTTTCTATTTTCTGTTGAAGATGCTTCATAAAAGTTCCTACAAACAAATCGCTCTTATGCCGTCATAACATAAAAATAGCTCTAGGCAAACAATTTCGTATATTTATCTAAAAGAGGGAAATGTCTTTAAGAAATAGGGATCCCCGCAGAAGAGAAGACAAGCAGAAGAGCTGTTTCCCCTGATTCTGGGAAATAAAGATCCGTAGGATAAGGTCCAACGAAAAATACTCCCTGCCCTACCCTATCTCCCGATAAAGATAAGAGTAGCTGACAATCTTCTTCTCTTTCGATAAGCTTATCGCCGGGCAAAACCCAAAAATCACCAACTAACGATAATCGAGGTCGATGCACGAGATTCGCGGCAAAAGTATCCAAACGCCGCTTTTTAACTAAAGCTGCCACTTCAGGAAGGGAACGAAAGATATTGTCTCTCCAGCGCGCATCTAGTGTATTTTTGGATAGGGATTCTACGAAGTGTCTGAGTTTTGTTTCTAAAGCAAAACAATCGTCTGCAGAGACCAAATCTTCGAATAATATACTACCTTGATTTTGAAAATGGCGCAGGTGTTCTAAATGTAGAACGATCCTCATACTTATCCATTTAAGAGAACGTAACCAAAAGTACTATAGACTTTAAGCCCTTTTCCGCCTATAAAAAAACTCCGATAACTAATGCGTTATATTTTAATAGGGCAACATTTCATAATTTTATGAATAATCTGATCAACATTAAAGAAGTTGAAGCTAAATTAAATTTTACATTTACTCAACCGAAACTCTTAGTGACTGCTCTCACACACCCTTCTTATAGGAATGAGACTGTGACTATTACCGAAGATAGCGAGCGTTTAGAATTCTTGGGAGACGCCGTGTTATGTTTAATCGTAACTGAACACTTATTCCTGTTATTTCCTTCCATGGATGAAGGGACACTGTCCACAGCACGCGCAGCTTTAATTAATGCAGTTTCTTGCTGCCAATATACCGACGCATTAGGATTAGGAGAACATCTACTTATAGGAAAGGGAGAAAGAATTCAAAATGAGCGTGGCAGAACTTCAGCCTATGCTAATTTATTCGAAGCTGTTTTAGGAGCTGTTTATCTAGATGGAGGTTTAGCCCCAGCACGACAAATCACCGTGCCGTTATTACCTTCAAAAAAAGATATCCTTCCTCTTATGCTTGGAAATCCCAAAAACCGCCTTCAGCAGCTCACACAAAAACAACTGAGGACATTACCTGTATACCAATGTACGCCATGGACATCACAACAAGGTGTTCCGGGCTACCATATTCGTGTAATAGTGAACGATGAAGTTTGGGGAGAGGGATGTGCCTTATCAAAAAAAGAAGCCGAAAAACTTGCAGCTCAAAAAGCTTTAGATGCCCATGACTACGAAAATAAAAACACAATGGACTTGTAATGAATGCGGAACCAACACACCAAAATGGTTAGGTCAATGTCCCGGATGTTTACAATGGAACACGTTCATTGAAGAACATATTTCCCCCTCTCAAAGTGGAAGACGTTCTCGAACGCAAGCGACTGCAGTATCTTTGAATACTGTAGAACTTTGCGAAGAAGAACGTCTGTGTATAGGAGAGCCGGGATGGGACCGCATTTTAGGTGGAGGTGCTGTTCGTGGCAGCCTTACTCTATTAGGAGGCGATCCAGGGATTGGCAAGTCTACGTTGCTTTTACAAACAGCTGCGAAATTTGCCCATCGGGGCCTTAAAGTCCTTTATGTCTGCGGGGAAGAATCTGTAACGCAGACCTCTCTAAGAGCACGGCGTTTACATATTTCCAATGCAAATATTTACCTATTCCCCGAGACGAATCTCGATGATATCAAGCAGCAGATAGCAACGTTACATCCTGACATTTTAATTATTGATTCTATCCAAATTGTATTCAATCCTGCCCTACATTCCTCTCCAGGATCTGTGGCTCAAGTACGGGAAGTGACCTCCGAACTGATGCATATTGCTAAACAATCACAAATCACAACTTTTGTTATCGGGCACGTAACAAAATCTGGAGAAATTGCTGGTCCTAGAGTCTTAGAACACCTCGTAGATACTGTCTTGTATTTTGAGGGAAATTCCCATGCTAATTATCGCATGATACGTTCCGTAAAAAACCGTTTCGGTCCTACGAATGAATTGCTTATTTTATCCATGCACGCGGATGGATTAAAAGAAGTTACCAATCCTTCTGGCCTCTTCCTACAAGAAAAAATTACAGAAACCACAGGTTCTGTAATTATTCCTATTATTGAAGGATCTGAAACTCTACTTATTGAGATGCAGGCTTTAGCTTCATCTTCTCCATTTGCCAATCCTATTAGAAAAACGTCAGGATTTGACCAGAATCGCTTTTTATTACTCTTAGCTGTTCTAGAAAAGCGTGCTCAAATAAAATTCCATACTGCGGATGTTTTTCTTTCCATAGCTGGAGGATTAAAAGTTACAGAGCCTGCTGCAGATTTAGGAGCAGGTCTTTCGGTAGTATCCTCATTGTACAATCGCCTTTCTCCTCAAAACTATACGTTTACTGGAGAAATAGGCTTGGGAGGCGAAATTCGTCATGTGACCCATTTAGAAAGGCGTCTTAAAGAAAGTAAACTTATGGGTTTCGAGGGTGCAGTGATTCCCGAAGGACAGATTTCAGGGCTATCTTCTGAAATTAAAAACCAATTAGATATTCGAGGGGTGAAAACTATAAAAGATGCTATCCGATTGCTACACTGATCCTTTTCTTTCTGATTTTTGTTCAGGAAGGCGTCCCTTACGCATAGCTTCTCGCCGCTCTACCTTAGCACAAGCTCAGGCACATGAGTGCGTTTGTCTTCTTCGTTCCTGGTTCCCTAAACTTTGGGTTCAAATACACACAGTGCATACCCTTGGGGATAAAGATAAAAAGACTCCCTTGCATCTTGTAGAAAATTCACAATTTTTCACAGATGCTGTGGATAAACTTGTTCTTCGCGGCAACTGCCATCTTGCTGTGCATTCTGCTAAAGATCTCCCCAATCCATCAAAAACCTCCATCGTAGCAATAACTAACGGGTTAGACCCTTCAGATCTTTTAGTTTATGGCGAACGCTACCTTTGGAAACGGTTTCCTAAAAACCCTAGACTAGGAAGTTCTTCTTTACGTCGAGGAGAAATGTTAAAAAACCTATTTCCTAAAGGACAGATTCTCGATATTCGAGGTACAATAGAGGAAAGGCTGAAACAACTAGAAAGCGGAAAATACGACGCTATTGTTGTTGCAAAAGCTGCTGTCATTAGACTCCACCTACGCCTGCCGTACACCAAAACTCTTCCTCCTCCTTACCACCCTCTTCAGGGACGTTTAAGCATTACAGCAGCAAAAAATATCGAAGCATGGAAAAAGCTTTTACTTCCGTTAAACGCCTCTGACCTCACTCAAGACAAGCACGGCCTTGTTTGAAACAATATAGCTGACAATCACGTCCAAAGCAAATTTAATCACAATCATTAACAACTGTGTGACGCTCGTCATCAGCATTATGCTGCTGATAGCAATCAAAATTGCAATCATAAAATTCATGAGGCAAGATGACGTTTACTTCATACGTTACCCTACCAGCTCATACACACACGATAAGTAAGAATAGCTCAATACCTGTTTCTGAAATACAAATCCTAGTCTGCAAAACAGCGTATTTTCCTGAAATTAGTAGACGTTTCCTAGTTTTCCCCGTTTTAGGGCTCATTTTTACAATTTTCTTAATCTATCGTAGATGTACAGTAATGCGCGATGCTTATTCAAAATTAGAGTATACGCCCAACAAAAATTGCATGGATAAACTGTGCTCTCGGCTACACCCTAAATACCATTTCCCTTTAATTGCCTTCGGGATTTTAGGAGGCATAGGAGCTTTAACTCCCCTCCTTATTCTAGGAATCGTTATGCACCTGATTCTAAAAATTTTAAAAAAATTTGCGTTTTTATGTGAGCATACGCAAAAATGCACCTACTCACTTTTTCCCAGCAAATTACGGAAACAAAATCTATCTTAAATAAAGAGAAAAAATCGCCTTAGGCACAAGCCTAGGCCATTTGAAATCAATTTTTAAAACCAAGTAATTTTCTTATGTTGTTTGCCTCACTAACTATTCACGCGCATGAACATACAAATGCAAACTGTTCTAGCCAGAATGTCGAAACCGCTACTACACAGGTTTCTAAACTCCTTAATCCAAACTCAAAAGCAAGCATCCTTCGACGGATCGCTGTCTACACTCCCATTATAGGTTTGTTTGTTCTGTCCCTTGCTTGTTATCAGAGAAGAGCAATGAGTAAACTAGGCTATACTCCTAGTAGCCTATGCCACCATCCAATCTGTGCGTCACTAGATCCTAAGCACTTAAATGCTACTATACGCGCGTCTTTACTAGGTGGATTAGGTCTTTTACTCCCATTCATGATACTGCTATACTCTGCCTTAGCGATCATCTTTCTTGTTGACAAACTCTTAGATTTCTCCTGCTGCTGCTCTTCTTCCGACTAATGATGACAAAATCCCCTTCAAAAACAACCCATATACACTCAACATCTAGATTAGGAGTATTTTTTAAGAAAATACTCCTAATCTATTGAGCCTGAATGCAAAACGCAAGAACCTTCTGCATTCCTAGCTTTCTTAATGTCGGGATTTTAAGAAGTATAGGAGATTTAACTCTCTTCCTTATGCTAGGAATCGTTATGTACCTAATTCTAAAAATTTTAAGAAAAATTTGCGTTTTTATGTGAGTATACGCAAAAATGCGCTTACTCACTTTTTCCCAGCAAATTACGGAAACAAAATCTATCTTAAATAAAGAGAAAAAACCGCCTTAGGCACAAGCCTAGGCCATTTGATAATCAATTTTTAAAATCAGGTAATTTTCTTATGTTGTTTGGCTTAACAATCATTCCCCCACATACACATACGAACAAAAATAATGCTACCCAGGATGTAAAATCCTCTATTATTCAGGCTCCTAAAGTCCTAGCTACTCCAAACTCAAAAGCAAGCATTCTTCAAAAGATCGCTTCTTGCACTCCTATTATAGGTTTATTGGTTGTGCCCCTTGTTCTTTATCAGAAAAGAGCAGTGGCGAAGAAATATAAAGAACTAGAGTATATTCCCTGTAACAAATGCCCCCATACACGCTGTTCATTATTAGATCCATCTAACTTAAATATTGTTCTAAGTGCGTCTTTACTGGGTGGATTAGGTCTTTTATTCCCATTCATAATACTTCTATTAGCTATGGTAGCGATTATTGCTCTTGTTGAGAAAATCCGTTCTTGCTGCCAACGCCCTCCCCAACAATTATTACAAAATCCTCTTCAAAAATAACCCACACACTCAACATCTAAATTAGAGGAGTATTTTTAAGAAAATACTCCTAATTTATTGCGCCTGAATGCAAAACAGCAAGACTCTTCTGTGTTCCTAGTTTTCTTAATATCGGGATTTTAAGAGGTATAGGAGATTTAACTCCTTTCCTTATACCAGGATCGCTACACATCTGATTCTAAAAACTTTAAGAAAACTTTGTGTTTTTATATGAGTATGTGCGAAAACGTACTTGTTTATTTTTTCTCCAGAAAATTATGGAAACAAACTCCATCTTAAATAAAGAGAAAAAATCGCCCTAGGCACAAGCGTAGCCCACTTTATCATTAATTTTAAAAGAAGGTAATTCTCTTATGTTTCTTGCCTCAATAATCATTCCTGCACACACACACCTTCCCCCCCCCCCCCCCGGGAAAGATGTAGAAGCATCCCCTACGTTATATGTTCCTAAACACCTCGTTAATCCCAACTCAAGATTAAGCAAGTTTCAAAAGGTTGTTTCTTGCATTCCCGGTATAGGTTTATTAGTCGCGGCCCATCTTTTTCATCAGAAAAGAGCCTTGAGTCAAGAGTATTCAAAACTAGAGTATTCCCCTAATGAAGAATGCACTAATAAAACCTGTGCGTCACTAGATCCTAAGCACTTAAATGCTCCTCTAAGCATTGCTGTCCAAGGCGGATTGGGTCTTTTATTCCCATTCATGTTGCTTGTAATCGTTGCCGCAGCACTCATTGCTCTTGTTACAAGCATCCAATCTCTCTTCTGCTGCACTTCTCCCAACCAAAGAGCATAAGATCCACTTCCAAAAACCTCAGCAACATCTACATTGGGGGACATTTTTCAATAAAAATGCCCCCCAATCTATCAAACCTGAATGAAAATATTAAGACTCTTACGAGCTTCTTAATCTTCTGAATAGCTTATCAGGGTTTTAGGAGGGATGGGAGTTTTAACTCCCTTTCTTATTATAGTAATTATTATGCATCTAGACCCAAGTATTTTAAGAAAAGTCTATGATTTTATGTGAGTATATGTGAGAATCTCCTCGCTTATTTTTTTCTTAAGTAAATTATGGAAATAAAATTTTTGAAAATGGAATTCCCATCTTAAATAAAAGAGAAAAAATCGTCCTAAGCACCAGCTTAGGTCACCTTAAATCAATTTTTAAAAGAAGGTAATTCCCTTATGCCTCTTGTCTCCACAATCATTCCCGCGCATACACATAAGCGCGAAAACGGTTCTACCCTAGATGTAGAAGCCTCCACCACGATACATGTTCCCAAACACCTAGTTTATCCAAATTCAGGATCCAGCTGGTGTCAAAAGATTGCTTCCTGCATTCCTGTTGTAGGTTTATTTGTCGCAGCCCATCTTTTTCATCAGAAAAGAGCCTTGGATAAAGAATATTTAAAACTAGAGTATGCCCCTAATGAAGAATGCTCAAATAGAACCTGTTCGTTGGTAGATGCAGGGCACCTAAGTTTTGCCCTAACCACTGCTGTTCTCGGTGGACTAGGTCTTTTACTCCCAGTCATAATACTTCTAGTATCTGTCCTATTGATCTTTGCTCTTGTTTCAAAAATCCGCTCCTGCTGCTGCCCCACTTCCAAAACACTCCAGTGACACCTGACATATACATTAGGAGTATTTTTCAACAAAATACTCCTAATGTATCAAACTTAGATACAAGCTGTTAAGACATCTTAACTCTTTGTTATATTCTCTCTGAAAATGATCGCGCTGACCGGGTTAAGATTTCTTTCCTAAAGAAAATCTATAGAACTAATTTATAAATGATAATAAAATACTTACTATTCGTTTCTAGTTGAAATAGAGTTCATTACAGTATTTTTAAATTGGTAGGAGTTTATGGGAGTCGTTCAAATTCCTCAACACACACACGTAAATGAAAACAATAGCGTCTGTCTCGCACCTCATGTCATATTGCCAGAGGTCATTCACGGCTGTCCAATGGCCCCAGAGGCTATGATAACCAAGCTTCAGCATCTTCCCTTGCTCTTAATTCCTATTGTAGGTTTGGTTTATGCTGGAATATTCTATCGCAGATACACGCGTGCTTGCACCTCTTTCCAAGCGATAAATGGCTTTACTCCAAATACAAAGTGCCCTCAATGTCGAGAAACCTCAATGATCATGGTTCTACCCATAGTCGTTAGCGTCTTGGGTGGTTTAGGATTTATGCTGCCTCTACTTATTCTTCTTCTCCCGATCCTTTTAATTACAGGATTGGTGAAGGCTATCTTGGGTATTGGTAGGTGCGTAGCAGCAGGCGTAAAATGTTGCGGAAACAAGCCAAGGTCCGTAGATATTTAACTCTCTCTGGAGTTTCTTCTATACACAAGGCTTTAAAACCATTTCAGGATACTTTGCGCGAGAATGTAGAGCACTATAGAGTGTTTTGACCATAGTCTCACAGATAGTAGTAAGCTCGTCCAAAGTTATTGGGGAATCTGCAAATTGCCCATCATGCATTTTCCCTGATACAATCTTGTCTACAAGCTCCCGTAAAGCTACCATGCTCGTTCCTTCTAAGGAACGTGCCGCCGCCTCAAATGAATCTGCAATCATAATAATTGTAGATTCTTTAGAGGAGGGTTTTCTTCCTGGATAACGGAACAGTTCTTCATCTAAAGCGCCTGTATCAGGATTATTTTGCAAATGACGATGGTATGGGGAAAGAATAACAGATGTACCATGATGCTCTTCTATAATACGAATAAAAGAATCCGGGAGGCCTGCTTTTCTTGCTAACTCTACCCCCTCAGGAATATGCCGCATAATCATTTTTGCACTTTCTATTGGAGAGAGGTTATTTTTTGATGTGCCAAGCATCTGATGATTCTCCATGAAAAACCCTGGATTAATTAACTTACCAATATCATGATATTGCGCCACAACACGACAAAAAAGACCGTCAGCATGAATAGCATTCGCTGCAGCTTCTGCAAGAATACCCACTAAAACTGAATGCTGGTAAGTTCCCGGAGCCTGTTCAAAGAGCCGTTTTAGTAGAGGATAGTCGGAATCTAAATACGCTAATAAATGGTTATGCGTACACGCACCAAAAGAAGACTCCAATACCGGAATTAAAGCGCCGACTCCTAAAGCAGTAATTAAACTATAAACAAAGCTTCCTAAACAATCGGCACGGAAAGCTGTTATAGATGCTTCGCCAAAGAACAAACGGAATCCTGTTAAAATAGCCGTGGATACCCACCACAACCGCATACAACACCAAAATAGAGAAGTTAAGCGGGTAACTCGACTTACCGTGAATAAAATCCTCCAGGAACTCAATAAGTTCATAGCAAGGAACCAACTGTTATTCCAGATATCTGACTCAAAAGTATAGAGGACTCCTAAAAATGTGCAGGAAGCACCTGCAAGAGGAATTCCCACAAGGTGACCAAGGAGAATTGCTGTAAAAGGAAGAATCAATGGGCAAGAGAGATAAACCTCCCAACTTTGTGGACCTAACACACATAGAGTCTCCGTAATCTTCACACCAATCAAGGATAGGGAAAAGATAGCAATGTAGAGCATGAAACGTTTTGGAGACATTAATAACTCAGGGCAAAACGTTACTAAAGAGCGGTAACCCCAAATTAAAATAACGGCGACTAAAAAAAGAACTCCGAAAGCTCCACGACAAGAAAATAACGTTGTTGAAGAAACGAGTTGGTGGCGTAAGCAACGAAGAATTTTAGCATCTCTACCGCTAATTCTTTGATACTGCCTTATAATAGCTCTTCCCTTTGGGAAATGTTCTATACGTCGCGTTCCGAGCAAATCTCCTTTAACATAGCCTGATTTTTCCTTATCTACGGCAATGTCTAAAGGCTTCTCTTTTAAATTATCTATAATATGTAATCTGCAAGATGGTGGACAATTTTCAGATTTTAGAAAGTTATCCACATGAGCAACGCACTGATGTATAACCGCTCTTGAATCAGAACTTACATGAATTCCTAACAAACGGTCTCTTTCTTTCAAAGCAGAGGGACGTAGATGAAGATCTTGAAGGCAGGCTTCTGTAGAGTTATCTATAAACCCTACAGCCCCAAGAAAATCTTGAGTTTTTTTCAACCAGCGTCGTGTTTCTTCCTCTTCAGGCTCGTCAAAACAAGGACTTTCAGAAATCCGATAAACTTTTCCAAAAACTTCAGGAACTTCAGCAGTCTTACTGTAAAATGCATGTACATTCCAACTTATAGAAAAATCAATAGGAGAACTTAGAGATACTTGAGCAATATCCCCCTCCTTATATATGGGAATATGAAGCACTCTAAGATAGACAAAAGAGAATAACGTTAACCCAAAAACTCCCGTAATAGCAAAATACAAAAAATACCTTGACCACGACCGATCTATCTCAGCAGTAGTGCAGCTACGGTAAGTTTGCCTACGGTCTTCCATTTGCTTGATCATATGCCAAATACAGGATATCTCTATTGTTTTTTAGCTATCACACCCAAGAACAAAAGGCCATTTTTTATTCAAAACTAGCTCTTTATTCTTTTCACAAATAAACTCTGTCACTTGCAAACAAGAAAACTCTAAAAATTTCACAGCAAATGACATCACTTAAAGCACATTAGCATAATTCACGAACTTTACTCTATTTTAATTAAGAATTTCATACTATTGACTATAGCTTGATATATGACAAAGAAAAATAATGATTTCTTATGGGAATCTCCCCTTTACCTAGAAAACATTATATTCTATCTGATGCAGGAATATATTCATTAAAGAGGGACAATTTCCAACCCTTTATACTATAGTAAACATAGAAAAATCGGCCCAATTGCAAATGTGTTCATGTGTGCATTTTTGGGATACTTAGTCTAGAAACCCTAATAAAAATAGTCACCTGAATTAAATAAAAAAACTCCTCATAAGAATTTTTAGAGGCAAAATACATGACATCTACAACATACCAAGTTTCTTCTAGAAAGTATCGCCCCCAAACATTTTCCGAAATTCTCGGACAAGATGCTGTAGTTACTGTTTTAAAAAATGCCCTTCAATTTCAACGTGTAGCGCATGCGTATTTATTTTCAGGAATTCGTGGAACTGGGAAAACAACCCTGGCAAGAATTTTTGCTAAAGCCTTGAATTGTCCAGAACGCACCTCTGATCACGAGCCTTGCAATCACTGTTGCATTTGCAAAGAAATTTCTTCAGGAACTTCCCTAGATGTTATAGAAATTGATGGAGCTTCTCACAGGGGTATTGAAGATATCCGTCAGATCAATGAAACGGTTTTGTTCACTCCAGCAAAATCGCAATATAAGATCTACATTATCGATGAAGTGCACATGCTAACAAAAGAGGCTTTCAATTCTTTGTTAAAGACTTTGGAAGAGCCTCCTAGCCATGTGAAATTTTTCCTAGCCACTACAGAAAATTATAAAATTCCGGGCACTATTTTGAGTCGTTGTCAAAAAATGTACTTAAAAAGAATCCCCGAAACAATGATTGTGGAGAAGTTAGCTTCCATATCTAAAGAAAACTCTATAGAGACTTCTTCTGAAGCTCTTCTCCCTATTGCGAGGGCAGCACAGGGAAGTCTACGCGATGCAGAATCCCTTTATGATTATGTCACGGGGTTATTCCCTAAATCTTTATCTCCAGAATCTGTAGCAGATGCCTTAGGTTTACTCTCTCAAGATACCCTTTATACGTTAGCCGAGTGTATCCGCACACAAAAATATGCTGAGGCTTTACTCCCCGTAACCACGGCAATCAATTCTGGAGTCGCCCCTATAACTTTCCTTCATGATCTCACTGTTTTCTATCGCGATTTACTTCTCAATAAAGATCAGGGACATTCCCCTTTATCCGCAACAGCCGTGCACTACTCTAGTGAGTGTTTATTAGAAATCATTGATTTTCTCGGTGAGGCTGCGAAACATCTACAGCAAACTATCTTTGAAAAAACATTTTTAGAAACAGTAATTATTCATCTGATTCGGATCTGCCAACGTCCTTCTTTAGAAACTCTATTTTCTCAACTTAAAACATCAACTTTTGATACCCCAAGAAGTATCCCCCAACAGCAAGAACCTCCTAAGCCTATTATACAGCCCGAAAAGCACTACGAAGAACAAAGTTTCCTATCGTTATCTGCAAAATCTCCCACCGTTAAAGAAGCTCTCCACCAAAAAGAGACTTCCCCTTCTTTAGTGGGATCAGCTACTATAGATACGCTTTTACAATTTGCTGTTGTTGAGTTTTCAGGAATTTTAACTAAGGAGTAACCATGGGCAGTGGATATGCCAAAAAGAAAAAAGAAGCAAAAATCATGGAGCAGCAATTCCTAGAAATGGAAGCTTCTCTAGAGCAAAAACGCTACGAAGGACAAGCAGGTAATGGACTTGTTTCTGTAGTGATCAATGGCAAATGTGATATTGTTTCCATAAAAGTACAGCCCACATGTCTTGATCCCGAAGAACCTGAAGTTGTTGAGGATCTCTTTCGTTCAGCATTCAAAGAAGCCAAAGAAGCTATGGACAAAGAGATGTCTGTTATGCGAGCTGGAATGCCTTTCTAAGCTAATAGGGCCTGAACTTCTTCACAGGTCCTTGCTCTTAACAATTTCTCCGTATGCTCTACGCAACTACTTAAATTCAAAGAGGCTATTCTCTCTCTTAATTCTACAATAGCTGGCATAGCAACCGATAATTCCTGCACTCCCAATCCTAAGAAAAAGGGAGTTAAAGATAGATTTGCTGCTGCCTCCCCACAAATAGATGTATAGACATCACGCTGCTTAGCATTAGATACTACATGACGAATCATACGCATTACTGAAGGATGAAGCGGATTATCAAGATAATCAGGAAGAACCGTTTCTCGATTGTTTCCTAGGGCATATTGCATAAGATCATTAGTCCCTATGGAAATGAAATCACACTCTTGAAGAATCTCATCAATCATCAATACAGCTGAAGGAATTTCTATCATACTTCCCCAGGCGATGTTTTCTATGTAATGATCTTTATTAAACGCACGTCGTATATTTTCTAATCGACGTTTCACTTCTATAATTTCTATAACATCCGCGGTTCCTGGAATTAATACTTTTAAAGGACCTGATGCCGAAGCTGTTAAAATAGCGCGAAGCTGATCATCGAGTATTTGAGGATTTTTTAATAAATAGCGTACAGAACGTTCTTGAATAGGATCTCGACCTGGGCAAAGCTTATCCTCACCAAAATCAAATAAACGCAATACAGAGACACGCTCTGGAAATAAAGCTAAGGACTTATATACCGCAGCTTGTTCTTCTTCCGTAGGTAGCCTATCCTCAGCAATCGCAAGGAATTCTGAACGAAATAGCCCGATAGACGTTTGTGGGAAGAATTCTGAAAGCATACGCACTTCTTCAAGACTTGTAGCATGAGAAGACACTAGAGCATGTGGCGATGCCTGAGGATAAGATTTCACACTGTAAGTTATGTTTTTTTGCTTATAACAGTTTTCAAGAGTCTTTGATTTAGGATTAAAGATAATCTCACCACGAATACCGTCAACAAGGACGAGCTTCCCAGAATACTCTTGAATACGTTCCCAATTTTCCTGAGAAAAATTCGCTAAATAGGGAATATTTTTTGCTCTAGAAACAATTGCTGTGTGCGATGTCGGAGCGCCAACTAAAGAAACAAATCCTCGAATATAGGAGGGATTCGCGCTAGCAACTTCTGAAGGAGTAAGCTCTTTAGAAAAGACAATGAGATTTTGATCAGCATCTCCTAAAGAACTCTTATGCTGACAGCATAAATGACCAATCACACGATTGGAAATATCATGAATATCTTGAACACGATCTACAGCTAAAGAACCCTCCTGAACTGCTGTTAAAGATTCTTCTATTTTCCCCATGACTGAAGAAAAGACATATTCAGCATTCTTACGATCTTTTCTGATGGTATTCACCACCTCTTCAGTCAAAATAGGGTCTTTAATTATCTCTAAATGTGCTTGTAGTATCGAAGAGATCTCTTGTTGTCCCTGTTTCCCTTGAACTTCTTGCTCTAAGGCAACAATATCAGATTTAGAACGATTCAATGCTTTATAGTAACGATGGATCTCGTGCTCTACTTCCTCTTGAGGCAAAGTAAGTTCATGAACCTGCAAAGGAGAAGTCCCTAGGAAAAAAGCTTTCCCTATGGCCACTCCAGAAACCAAGGTCATTCCAGGAACTTTCCATTCTTCATTTTGCTCTACAGAAGGCGCAGGCGTATTCATCTACAACTCTCCAAAACCTGAATCAAAAGCATCTTGCACTTTCTGCATGACTCGACTCGCATCTTTTCCCTTAATACGCACAAAAATCTCACCGTTTTGTGGTGCTCCTAATATGAGTATGCTCATTATACTTTTAGCATTTACCGTCTTCCCCGCGTAGGTAAAGCTGACTTCGCAATCTTCACCATCAAACAACTTCACAATAGCACCTGCAGGGCGGACATGTATCCCAGAAGTATTTTTTACAATGCATAGGCATGTCAGTTCATCATCTTGAGAATTCACAGAAGTTTCCACATCTTCGCTATCTAAAACACATTCTCTACACTCATTCACCATACACCTCTTCACTATGCAAGTAGTTTTCCAACCAAGAAAGGAAAGAAGGATAATGACTTGTAGTTAAATGTAAACGCTCAATACTTTCTAAAGTTCTATGCTCTAGGCTTTCCTCACTCAATACTATGTTTGGTGAGGGAAAATCCCTACGCACTTCCGGATCAAAAAGAAAACACTGGTAAGTCAAAGGCTCTTCATAACCATAGAAAGGATAAATTCCTAAAAAGGTACAATTGTCTTCAGGAGAAATCTTTTTTAAACGCAGCAGCAGCTCCCGCAGCTTATGTTGAACTTTAGCTAAAGAACGGTAAGGGAAAATTCCCTCATCTTCCCATTTCCCAAATCCATTATGAATCGTGAAAAATTTCTGGTAATCATTATCCCCTAGAGCAGGAAAACAATGCCCCTCTGTTTCCAATAAAGGAGGTCCTCCTTGAAATCCACAACGCCCATCACCGAAGGTATAGAGCATTTTCGCCTCATAGGGTTCATTAGCAGAACGATAAATATAAACATCTAGACTATCTAATAACGAGAAAAAACGACAAATACCCGGAAATTGATTACCATCAATTCCCAAAACAGTAAGCCAATACTCTTGGCAAAAATCTAATCTGTCCTTTTTTGATAATCCCATTAGCTCGTACCAGCCTCGGGGCAAGCGCGGAGCTTTCTTGGAAATCTCTTCCCAAGACATCTCTTCACGTAACTGCTCTATAGAATACACTTCAAGATTGGGGAAAGAATGAACCGATGCTAAAACGTTTTGAAACTTTTTCATTCTCAGTCCTTATTCACACTTTATCTTCCCTATGGATACAGCTAACGCATTCTTGTCGATACTTTCAACAACAACATCCTTTATTGATCTGCGCTCTCTATTGGCTAACAGGGACACTAGCACGTTCTTATCCTCTATGTGGGATACTCTTACTTCTAGCCCTTTCCCTCTTTATTCCCAAACAACAACATAAACAACAGCTCTTCATAGGAATGTGCTGGCTTATTCCCTTGATAACTTTTTCAGGAGCTTCTTCTATTCATAAAGGGCAATCATCGGGAAGCTTTATCATTAAATCTGGAAGAGAGAATAGATATTTTGGAGAAGCCATTCACCTATACTATCCCTGTGGACAAAAATACCGTCATGTTCCCTGTACTATTCTTATAGACGCACATTTAGAACTAAATAAACAATACTATATCCAAGGAACGACGCTAGATCATACATCCCAAATTATTTTTAAGTCTAATGGTTGCTATGAAAAAATAGAGCCTACAAAAATAGCACGTATCCAAGATAAATTACGAGAATCATCTCATAAACGTATTCTAAATCTATTTTCTTCCGAAGAGTCAGGAAGATTCGCCTCCAGCCTCCTTCTCGGCACTCCCTTACCAAAACATCTAAAAAATTTTTCAAAATAAAGGACTTGCCCACCTATTTGCTATTTCTGGATGGCACTTTTCCCTATTTGCCTCAGCTCTATTTTTCCTTTTTGGTAGCCTCCCCACCAAAATAAAATATTTCCTTGCTCTTAGTATCCTTTCGGGACTCACGCTCTTATTTCCCTGGTCTCCTTCGGTATGGAGAGCATGGATTTCCTTGGCTCTTATCTGCCTTTCTCCTTTTTCTTCAGGATACTGCTCTAGTTTGAATCGTTTAGGGATTGGGTGTATTCTATGTTCTTTAGTATTCTCTCCGCTATCTCCCGCCTTTTCTCTAAGTTTTTTAGCTACTTTGGGTATTTTACTATTCTTCCCCCATCTATTTCGCTTTTTCTTCATCCCTTGGAAGGAAATAGCCCCTGGGTATTTACTTCCCCTTATTCGCTATTTCTTCTCAGCCCTATCTATAGCATTCGCCTCACAGATCTTTCTCTTTTTCCCTGCTGTGAACTTCTTTCAGTCTTTCCCGTTAGAAGGACTAATCTATAACCTCTTTTTCCCTCTAATCATCCTTCCGTTGTTTTCCCTAATTCTCCTTTCTTTGATTCTTCCATTTGCCGCTCCCATGACAAAATTTTGTATTTCATGGATAATCTCACACCCTCTTCTGCATAGTCCTAATGTGTTAACTTCCCTAGAGCTAACGCCTCTATCTCCAGAAAAACTTACCCTGATTTTCATCTTTCTGTTTTTTCTAGGCGAACGCCGAGAAAAAACAACAGAAAATCCCTCCTTAACTCATGCTATTTAGTCTCTGTGAACGCACCTCGATACGACTTGAACTTCTATATACGCTTGGATCAGATCAAAAAGAATGAGATTCAGAATGTGGTCTAGCTATACGCTAGACCTTTGGAAGAAGAATTTATAAAAAAATTCTTGTCATTATCAAAAATGTTATTGTTAAGCTCCTGCGCTTATCTTACAATTTTATGGCTATAGCATTGATTGTGTCTATCTTAGGACTCCTGCATGCCTTTAATTCATCGTGTAAACAATCAGATCTCAAACACATCTTTAAAATTGTTAGAAGCCTATAGAAGCCCATACAATTTAAAGATAAAAACCTTGCACGTCATACAGGCGATAGCTACTTTAGGATTAGCATTTTTACTAGGAGGGATACTCGCATTATCTTCAGGGCAATCTTTTGCCCTTGCCTCCCCCCTACTTGCTTTAGGAGCGGTTTTCCTTATCCTTAGCTCTCTGATTTTGATAAAGCTAAGAAAACCTCTTACGCCTATTTCCACGCCTTCTTTCTTAGAGCTTACGCTATCAGGTGTTGCAAAACGGTTAAAAAACACCTACTCCTTAAACCTGATACTTCCCCATTCAAATAGAATAAGTAAGAATACGGAATATATTTTTGTAAGCAATCCGAAGACCGGTTTACAACTCGCCTTTTATAAAGGACATCCTATCAATGATCCTGTATTAAAAAATAAAGATTCTGCGGTTATGCTCTGCACGAACTCTGATAGAGATTCCAGTTACGTAATTCATCGAACATTAGCATTAATTGGACGCATAGAAAAAGAGTGTTGGAATGCTATTACACAACCTAATGCCTCAAAATTCCCTCCAGGTGCTATAGCTTACGGACCTTGGATAAATAAGTCTCAAGAAATAGCCCCTGCTTCTCATTTGATCTTTATCAACCCACCGACTATCGAAGTTCTTCTCCATACTAAGCAATTACAAAGAGCTGTTACCTTCCAAGATTTTAATCATGAGAAAGCCTTTAAAAACCTTGTAGACGCTTATCTAAAATGTTTTAACATCTGCAGGGAACATAAAATTACTTCATTGCAACTGGAACTTTTAGGTGTAAACGATATGCATTCGCATCAAGAAGAATACGAGATGTGGTGCTCTCTATGTGCCTTAGCCTTGCTAGAAGCTATACGTATAGAAGAACAACGCAACGGAAGAACAGTAAAACAAATTACCGTAAATCATCAAAAAGAACTTCCCCTGCTGTCTATATTACAAAAAGCTTACAACAATTAAAATTCTGCCAAGCTTTTTGCTGCTTGAAGAATTTTCTCTTTTTGAGGAAGAACTTCATTTTCTAGGATTTTTGAATAGGGGACAGGAGCGTGCAATCCCGCAACACGGCGAATAGGAGCGTCAAGATACGAATATGCCTGCTCGGCTACAGTCGCAGCGAGCTCACTACCGAATCCACAAAACTCCGAAGCCTCATGAGCAATAAGAAGCTTCCCAGTTTTCTTCACAGATTCTAAAACTGTAGAAAAATCACAAGGAACTATTGTCCTTAAATCTATAACCTCTACAGAAATATCTAAAGCTGCTAACTCCTTAGCTACATCCATACTCATAACTAAGGACATTCCCCAAGAAACAATCGTGAGATCGGAACCTGGATGGGTAATCGCTGCTTTACCAAAAGGCAAAACATAATCAGAAGAAAATACGGGACAGGCACTAAAAATACGCCGTTGATACAAAGCCTTATGCTCTAAAAAGACCACAGGATTAGGATCGCGAATAGCAGCTTTTAATAAAGCTTTCGCATCTGCAGCGTTAGAGGGATACGCAACTTTAATTCCCGGACAATGGGCTAGGAAAGCTTCTATACTTTGAGAGTGGTAGGGGCCACCTTGTATATATCCCCCACAAGGAGCACGAATAACTAAGGGGACTTCCCACTCTCCTGCAGAACGATAATAAATACTCGAAGCTTCAGAAAATAACTGGTTAATTCCTGGCCAGATATAGTCGGCAAACTGGATTTCTGCAACAGGCTTATGGATACCATCCATAGCCATACCGATAGCTGTTCCAATAATTGTAGCTTCTGCTAAAGGTGTATTAAAACAACGTTCCACACCGAATTTATCAGTAAGATTTCTTGTAACACCAAAAACCCCACCCTTATCTCCGGCAACATCCTCACCAAAAACAACCACTCCAGAATCTCTATTCATTTCTTCAACTAAAGCTTCCGTAATAGCATCACGCATGACTTTTGGCTGTGTATCACGTAAACGCTGAGCTTCCAAAGAACCTTCGTAATCAATCAGAGAAATCGTATGTGGAGAAAATACATCATGGCTTGTAGAACCTTTACTAGGGAAAGGCACTCCCTCAGCTAGCTCACAAGCACGAGCCACCTCGGCCTCAGCCTCAGCTTTTATTTCTAAAATTTCAGCAGGGGAAATACCGCACTCTTCGACCATCTGGCGCTCTAAACGAATTAGAGGATCATTATTCATGCAATAATCTAAGTCATCACGACTACGATATTTCTCATGATTATCAGAGTTACTATGCGGCTCTAAACGCATAACATTGATAAGAATTAAAGCAGGAACAGAAGCATGTCTAGCCTGATCCACAGCTTTAGAAAATACATCTACAAGACCAAAATAATCACCACCATCCACTTCATATACTGAAAGACCGCGATAACTTTCCCCTAAACGAGCTAGATCTGCAGAACATTGATCCTTAAAAGGAACAGAGATTGCCCAGGAGTTATTCTGGACCACGGTAACTAATGGCAGCTTGTGTAGAGCAACATAGTTTAACATCTCATGGAATTCTCCTTGAGACGTGGATCCATCTCCTCCAGAAACATAAACTACTTCGTTAGACTTTGCATGTTTGGTAGCCCAAGCGCGTCCTGCAGCTTGAAGAAATTGCGTACCCACAACACTAGATTGGCAGCAAATACGTAACTTTTTGTGGGAATAGTGGTAGGGCATCATCCTACCGGAAGAGTGGTTAGGAGTTAACCTAGCAAGGAAAGAGGCTAAGATCTCCGAAAGATCACATCCCAATCCTATAGGGAATCCTTGATCTCTATAATAAGGGAAAGACCAGTCTTTACCTGGGATGAGACTCTTTCCTGCGATAACTCCTGCAAGCTCGTGACCAGCACAAGACAACTGGAAGGTTCCTCCAGAATCACTCTGTCGGGAAAGAAGGAGCATCTTGTTTTCAGCAAATCTTAAAGTCCAGACTAATTTCAGAACTTCCTTAATAGAAGATCTTAATTCATGCTGTATTGCTACCATGTCTGCTCCTCGGATAGACTATGCTATCCCTTACCTATACGGCGAAGTCGGAAAAAAAACCCTTTATTTTATCCAAAAAACCACGTTTCTTGGGGAAATTTTCTGCTTTTTCCGTAGTTGCGAACTTACGAAGTAATTCCTTCTGTTCTTCTGATAGATTTTGTGGAGTCTCTACAGAAACTCGAACTAGCAAATCTCCGCGCCCTCTACCATGAACATTGGGAAACCCTTGATTCTTAACCTTAAGAATCGTGCCACTTTGGATTCCTTCAGGAACAGTAAGACGGCACATACCTTCCTTTAAGAGTGTAGGAATTTCTTTCTTCATTCCTAAAGCTGCATCCACAAAACCAATAGGCAACTCTAAAATCAAGTCGTCCCCGCGGCGCTCAAAAACAGGATGCGCTTCTACATCAATAAATACATAAAGGTCTCCGGAAGGAGCACCGTTTTGTCCGGCATCTCCATAACCTTCCATCTTTAGACGCATTCCTGAATCGACTCCGGCAGGAATTTGTACATGGACGTTTCGTTTATCTTTAATTCTTCCCTGTCCCCGGCAATTAGAACAAGGGTCAGTAATGACACGCCCCTCTCCGCCACACTCAGGACAAGTTGACGCCATAGAAAAGAATCCACGACTCTGAACGATTTGTCCAGAACCTTTGCACCGATCACAACACTTGATTCCTTGCTCACTAGCAGCACCGCTGCCTAAACAAGTTTCACAAGTTTTATATCCAGAAACAAGGAGTTCCTTTTCTACACCACGAGCAGCTTCTTCGAATGTTAAGGTGATATGAACTTTCTTACTCGCTCCCTGACGGGCTCCCGCAGGGTCTCCACGCATTCCAAAAGCTTCTCCAAGACCACCAAACAGGCCTTCGAAAAAGCTTCCGCCACCGCCAAATTCTCCGCCAAAAGCTCCCATAAAAGTACGCAGAGCGTCTTCCATGTTGCCCATGCCGCCCATACCACCGAAACCACCGGCTCCGGCGAAAGGTCCATTCTTACCATAGCGGTCATAAGATTCGCGCTTTTGAGGATCGCTCAAAACCTCGTAAGCTTCTGAAACTTCTTTAAAACGTTTCTCTGCCTCAGCATCCCCTGGATTCTTGTCAGGGTGATACTTAACAGCCAACTTGCGATAAGATTTTTTAATCTCCTCAGGAGAGGCAGTTTTAGAAACACCTAAAACATCATAGTAATCCATAAATCAAACACCACTAGATGGATATTTTTCTAACGACTGCGGTATTTAGCTGCGGCTTTAGATTTAGCGCGCTTCTTTACTGAAGGTTTATCATAAAACCTGTGTGCCTTAGCAGCCTTTAAGATCCCTTCTTTGTCAACTTTCTTTTTCAAAATTCTCAGAGCTCGATCTACAGGCTCACCAACTCTAACTTTAACACTGGGCATGCATTACCTTATTTCGCATAATAATCACTGTTAAGCCTAAAACAACACAGCTATACATCTCACTCTGGTATGTTAGAGGCGCCTCGATTGTAACATCAGATCTATTACCCTTCAAGAGTTAGTTGACGTGAGGCACACTGAAAAAGCAGCAAGATTGAGTCAATCTATCGTGCTTGCCGGCTGAAATATTTCTAATTTAAAAAAAACAGGAACAACTACGGTAGTCTGGAGTGAGCTGCTGACTACACTCTAAAAGCATAAGTTGAGAAACTACATTTCTCCTAATATGGTCAATTGAAGGCGCCGTCTCTTCTATATAAATTTTATTTGAAAATCTATCAGTGAAAAGTTGCGGATTGGGAGAGACGACGTGATAGCAATGATTTGCCAAACAATATTCGGAAGCTTCTTCATAGGGTAATAAAATTCCAGGACCAACCCCGTTTTTTTCATAGATAAACCCTTCTTCCGTGAGATCTGAGCTAAGAGTGACTACCCCGCCCTTTTTCCCTAGGGGAAGCATAAGAGCCTTGCCCTTATCCTTAGGAGTCAAATACCCCTCTAAGGAACTATAACCTATCATGGGGACTTTCCGGGATAAAGCCAACCCTTGAGCAAAGGACAACCCCACACGAGTTGCAGAAAAATTCCCAGGTCCCGCGGCAACTCCGATTCCTTGAAAGCATAGCCCACTGTTTTTAAAAATAAATTCTAAAACCAATCCTTGATCTGGACCCACGGGAAGGCTCCAACGTTTCAGTACCCTCTGATGGTCTACATAAGCTAAAAACGGTTGATACCCAGAAGTATCAATAATAACGTATCTATGAAAATGCATAATTCAAATTAGAATCGAATAGATAAACTATAACAACTAAAAAACTTTTAATCAAAAAAAATAACAAAACTAAATAATAATTAGTCAGATTAAAGATTTAGAATTTAATTTCAGAACGCAAACAAGACAAATCTCAGACAGACTTGCCCTTTCTGAGGAAAAAATTTCTTTAATCTAAAAATATTATTACTTTGATTGAATGACCGTTAACTCTCTTATCGCAAAGGGAGCTTGAGCCATGTCTCCCCAACTAGAAAATTGATCAAAATTGTCATAATTATCAAAAATTTTTGATAGATTTCAAACAATTTAAATAACTAATAACGAGAGTGATCCCCACGATCTGAGAGTCATTCTAAATCAAGATCCGATAAAAAAAACATGAGAAATTGTTTAATATAAAACATATACGTAGAAATTTTCAGGGATTGCTTTTTTGGAAAATCAGGAAAAACGATTTGCGTTAAACCCTCATCTTTTTTCATTCTTATTTCAGGCTCTGCTATTTCTCTAGTAGTTGTATAGGTGCACTTATTTCGATTATTTTGTAATATACCGAAAAGAGGATCTTTATTGTTGAAAGTGCTGTCATCAATAAGTTATCAGAGCAACTTAGATAAATGTATCCGATGATTTTAGTATAAGGACAATTGTGGACTCTACAATAAATAACGACTCTCAGATCTTGGATCCGAATCCCGAAGAAGTAGAAAAACTCTTGGATGAATCTGAGGAAGTCGAAGAAAAATCAGACGATCGCTCCCTACCTTCCGATTTATTTATTCTTCCTCTTAATAAGCGCCCCTTTTTCCCAGGAATGGCAGCGCCAATCCTTATAGAATCAGGACCTTATTATGAAGTGTTAAAGCTCCTAGCAAAATCCTCACAAAAATACATAGGTTTAGTTCTTACCAAAAAGGAAGATGCTGACATTTTAAAAGTTGGTTTTAACCAACTCTATCGCGTAGGTGTAGTAGCACGTATCTTACGTATTATGCCTATAGAAGGAGGCAGTGCGCAAATACTCCTTAGTATAGAAGAACGTATCCGCATTGTAGAGCCTCTCAAAGATAAATATCTCAAAGCTCGCGTCTCCTACCATAGAGACAATAAAGAGCTAACAGAAGAGCTAAAAGCGTATTCTATTAGCATTGTTTCTGTAATTAAGGACCTCTTAAAACTTAATCCCCTGTTTAAAGAAGAACTGCAAATCTTTCTCGGCCACTCAGACTTTACTGAACCTGGGAAGCTTGCTGATTTCTCTGTAGCACTAACAACAGCTACCAGGGAAGAACTTCAAGAAGTTCTTGAAACAACAAACATGCACGATCGTATTGATAAAGCTTTGATCCTACTTAAAAAAGAGCTGGATCTTAGCCGCCTACAAAGTAGTATCAATCAAAAAATCGAAGCAACAATTACCAAAAGCCAAAAAGAATTCTTTTTAAAAGAACAGCTAAAAACGATCAAAAAAGAGCTGGGATTAGAAAAAGAAGATCGAGCTATTGACTTAGAAAAATTCATGGACCGGTTAAAAAAACGTCAGGTCCCTGATTACGCTATGGAAGTGATCCAAGATGAAATGGAAAAACTTCAAACTCTAGAAACATCGTCTGCAGAATACACTGTATGCCGTAACTATCTAGATTGGTTAACGATTATTCCTTGGGGCATTCAGAGTAAAGAATACCACGATCTCAAGAAAGCTGAAGTGATTCTCAATAAAGATCACTATGGTTTAGAAGATATTAAACAACGCATTCTGGAACTTATTAGCGTTGGAAAGTTATCTAAAGGTCTTAAAGGAAGTATTATTTGCCTAGTGGGCCCTCCAGGAGTAGGTAAGACAAGCATTGGCCGTAGCATAGCAAAAGTTTTACATCGTAAATTCTTCCGTTTTTCAGTAGGAGGAATGCGTGATGAAGCTGAAATCAAAGGACACCGACGCACCTATATTGGTGCGATGCCTGGAAAAATGGTCCAAGCATTAAAACAAAGTCAAGCTATGAACCCTGTCATTATGATTGACGAGGTTGATAAAATTGGCGCGAGCTATCACGGCGATCCCGCATCTGCTTTATTAGAAGTTTTAGACCCAGAACAAAACAAAGACTTTTTAGATCATTACCTAGATGTGCGTGTGGATCTATCTAATGTTCTATTCATTCTAACAGCAAACGTGTTGGACACTATTCCTGATCCCCTATTAGATCGTATGGAAATCCTACGCCTTTCGGGTTATATTCTTGAGGAGAAGCTTCAGATAGCAACAAAATATCTTGTTCCTCGAGCACGTAAAGAAATGGGGTTAACAGCTCGTGAAATCGTATTCCAACCCGAAGCTTTAAAGCATATGATTAATAACTATGCCCGAGAAGCCGGTGTGCGTACATTAAACGGGAATATTAAAAAGGTTCTGAGAAAAGTCGCGCTTAAAATAGTTAAAAATCAGGAAAAGGCGCATCCAAAACATACACAATACAAGATTAATGTAGGCAATCTTCAGGACTATTTGGGCAAGCCTATATTTTCTAGCGATCGTTTCTACGATCATACGCCTATAGGTGTTGCTACTGGTTTAGCTTGGACATCTCTAGGGGGTGCTACGTTGTACATTGAAAGCGTTCAGGTCCCTTCAATGAAAACAGATATGCATCTTACAGGACAGGCTGGAGATGTTATGAAGGAGTCCTCTCAAATTGCTTGGACATATTTGCATAGCGCATTAGAACGTTATGCTCCTGGCCATAGCTTTTTCTCCAAATCTCAGGTACATATTCATATTCCTGAAGGGGCAACACCTAAAGATGGTCCTTCAGCGGGTGTAACGATGGTCACCTCCTTATTATCCTTGCTTTTGGACACACCTATTTTAGAAAATTTAGGTATGACGGGAGAGATCACGCTAACAGGTCGTGTACTAGGAGTGGGAGGCATTCGCGAAAAACTCATCGCTGCACGTCGATCACGATTAAACATCCTAATCTTCCCTGAAGATAACCGTCGTGATTATGAAGAACTTCCTGCCTACCTAAAAAAGGGACTGAAGATTCATTTTGTTGCACATTATGATGATGTTTTCAAAGTTGCTTTTCCGAACATTAATTAACTCTTATAATATAGTTTAGAGCCGTTTTCTTTATAAATTAACGGCTCTAAATTCTTCTTAGAAAAAAAACTGTATATTTACAAACGCTCGTAAAATTTCTAAACTGCACGTTTTAAAAAAAACTTCGCAGTAGATCTTCATGATTATCTCTGAATCAGCTCCCAGCGTTGCTGTCAAAAAGAATCACACCACGCATACTATAACCGCAGAACCATCGAAAGAAGTAGAAAGCAAGAAAAGAAATAGCCTTATCGCTTTGATTTGCCTGCTCGTCTTAGCCTTATTAGCAGTGGTTATGTTAGGAGGATTTCTTGTTACACCATTTTTCCCTGGAGGGGTCTATATCGGTATTGCTGCTTTAAGCTCACTTCTCGTAGGTATGGTCTTGTTCCCCATCATCATGAGCTGTTTATCAAAATCTCCCGCTAACATTCCTGTACGCCCTAAAGATTTAGATCTGTCCAAACTAGATACACGGCACAACCGCCTACTTCATGAAATCATCAAAAAAGATGAGAAAAAATATGCCCAAGAACAGGAAGAAAAAATCCAAAAAAAACAACGAAGGCCTTTAAGAACTCGTCCTCAACAAAAACAAGCTCAAGAAACATCTTCGGATGAATCACCAAAACCACGAAGAAGAACTTCACCGATACTAGACTTAATTCGGCCTAAAAGCCCCTCATCTAATACATCTTCTAGTCCTTCCTCTTCTGATTCAGATACGGATGCAGATGCAAAAGTAGGCCCAAGGTTACTTTCTACAACCAAGATGATAGCAAAAGCCGTAACCACCCCTCCGCTCTACCAGCTTTATAAGCACCTCAACCCTAAAGATTAAATTAAAAACAAAACTTAACAATATCTAGAGGTAAGTTCTAGTAGAGTATTTTTACTGGATTGGTTTATTCTATCTTTTTCCCTAGAAACTTTCTCCTAAATTTATGAGCTGTAGAGAATTAATTATTTTAGGTTGCTCTAGTCAACAACCTACGCGAATGCGTAATCAAGGAGCCTATCTATTCCGTTGGAATAATGAGGGCTTGCTTTTTGATCCCGGCGAGGGAACACAAAGACAATTCATTTTTGCTAACATTGCTCCTACTGTAGTCTCCAGAATCTTTATCAGCCATTTCCATGGGGATCACTGTTTAGGTTTAGGTTCCATGCTTATGAGACTAAACTTAGACAAAGTTACCCACCCTATACACTGTTACTACCCAGCCTCGGGGAAAAAGTACTTTGATCGGTTACGCTACGGTACTATCTATCACGAGACTATCCATGTTGTAGAGCATCCTGTAGATAAGGAGGGGATTGTTGAAGATTTTGGAAATTTTCGTATTGAAGCACGTAAACTCGATCATCTTGTAGATACTTTAGGATGGAGAATCACCGAGCCTGATACGATAAAATTCATTCCCGAAAAAATCAAAGCTGCAGGGTTGCGTGGACCTATCATGCAAGATCTTCTCCGTGATGATCACGTAACGGTAAACGGAAATACTATATACCTTAAAGATGTCAGCTATGTACGAAAAGGCGATAGCATTGCCGTTATTGCTGATACTCTTCCCTGTCAATCTGTTGTAGACTTAGCCAAAGATGCAAGAATCATGTTATGTGAAAGCACATATCTTGAAGAGCATCTTCATTTAGCAAAAAGTCATTACCACATGACAGCGAAACAAGCAGCCACTCAAGCATTGGCTGCTGGAGCCCAGCAGCTCGTGCTCACACACTTTTCTGCACGTTATTTAAATTCTAAAGAGTTTGAATTAGAAGCTGGGAAAATTTTCCCCAATGTTGCTGCTGCTGAAGAATTCCGTAGTTATCCCTTTCCTAAAAACCCTTCTTCTAAATAAATCTCTATAAGGAGATACTTTAGAAAAGTACTTAGGGAAACTATGATCTCAGCTTTTTATGCTTTTCTTGATTACCTAAAAAACATAAAAACAGCCTCACCTCATACCCTAAGGAACTATTGCATAGACCTTAATAGCTTTAAAAGCTTCTTAGAAAAACAGGGAGAGCTCTCTCCATCTTCCCCTATCTGCTTACTTACAAAAGAGAGAAAAGAAACAGAGCTTCCTTTCTCTTTATTTACGAAAGATAGCGTACGCCTCTATGTTCTAGAACTCATGCAGGAAAATAAAGCGAAACGCACGATAAAACGCCGTCTTTCAGCAATTAAAAGCTTCTCACAATATTGCATAAAAAACCGCATCATTTTTGAAGATCCTACAGAAACAATTCATGGACCTAGATTACCTAAGGAACTGCCTTCACCCATTACCTATGAGCAAGTAGAAATCCTCATGGCCACTCCTGATCTATCAAAATATACAGGATTTCGTGATCGGTGCTTATTAGAATTATTCTATAGCTCAGGATTGCGTATTAGTGAAATTGTCGCTATCAATCATTGGGATATCGATTTCAATTCTAACCTTATCCGCATCCGAGGAAAAGGGAAAAAAGAACGTCTTGTTCCTATGACTCCTCATGCTGCTCAGTGGCTGCAACAATATCTACATCATCCAGAAAGAGCCCATGTCGAACAAGATCCTCAAGCATTTTTTTTAAATCGTTTTGGGAAAAGATTGACTACACGCTCTATTGATAGGAAATTTCAAAAATATCTTCGTCAATCGGGCCTGTCAGGAAGTATTACTCCTCATACGATTCGTCATACAATTGCCACACACTGGTTAGAGAACGGTATGGACTTAAAAACGATTCAAGCACTTCTTGGACATAGTTCTTTAGAAACTACAACCATCTATACTCATGTATCTATGAAGCTTAAAAAGCAAACGCATGAGGAGTCGCATCCTCATAGCTAAACCTTAGGCAAACCTCTTGTGCTCTAAGACTTTCTTTGTTATGCTAGATGCTATGAGCATCGTACTTGATAAAATCGGCAAAACTCTAGGCACACGCGTACTGTTCGACGACGTTTCCGTCGTCTTCAATCCAGGAAATCGCTACGGATTAACGGGGCCTAACGGCGCAGGAAAATCTACATTATTAAAAATTATCACAGGTTTTGTAGAGCCTACTCGTGGGTCAATTTCTTTACCTAAAAAAGTTGGAATCTTACGCCAAAATATTGATAGCTTTGGTGATGTTTCCGTTATAGACTGCGTGATTATGGGCAATGCCCGCCTATGGGATGCTCTCCAAAAAAGAGATGCTTTATACTTAGAAGAATTCACCGATGCTATAGGTATCAAGCTCGGCGAGATGGAAGAAATCGTCGGCGAGGAAAATGGTTACCGAGCAGAATCTGAAGCTGAAGAGCTTCTCACAGGCATTGGCATTCCTGAAGAATTATTTAACAATAAAATGTCCACGATTCCCATAGATTTGCAGTTTCGTGTTCTTCTATGCCAGTCCTTATTTGGTCATCCAGAAGCTCTTCTTCTTGATGAGCCTACAAACCACTTAGATATTCATTCTATTAACTGGTTAGGAAGCTTTTTAAAAGATTACGATGGTACCGTGATTGTTGTTAGCCACGATAGGCACTTTTTAAATACCATCACTACCCATATTGCTGATATCGATTATGACACAGTCATTATCTATCCTGGAAATTACGATGCCATGGTAGAAATGAAAACAGCTTCTAGAGATCAAGAAAAGGCCGATATCAAATCTAAAGAAAAGAAAATTGCCCAACTTAAAGAGTTCGTAGCTAAATTTGGGGCAGGTTCTCGAGCTAGTCAGGTACAATCTCGTTTAAGAGAAATTAAAAAGCTCCAACCTCAGGAATTAAAGAAGTCGAATATTCAGCGCCCTTACATACGCTTTCCTTTGTCAGAAAAAGCTTCTGGGAAGGTCGTCTTTTCTATAGAAAGCATTACGAAAGGTTACAATAACGAAGAGCCTATATTCCAGCCTTTCTCTTTGGAGATATATCAAGGAGACAAATTAGGAGTTATCGGAAATAACGGTCTTGGGAAAACAACCTTAATGAAGCTTTTAGCCGGCGTAGAGACTCCTACTCAAGGGACTATAAAAACCGGTCATCAGGTTGCTTATTCCTATTTTCCTCAAAATCACTCTGATGTTTTAAAGGATTGTGGAGACGAGACACTGTTTGAATGGTTACGCAATCGTAAAACAGGGATCAATGATCAGGAAATACGCAGTGTTTTAGGAAAGATGTTGTTTGGAGGCGATGATGCTTTCAAACAAATTAAAGCATTATCCGGGGGAGAAACAGCACGATTGCTTATGGCAGGAATGATGTTGGAAAATCACAACGTATTGATTCTTGACGAAGCAAATAACCACTTGGATCTAGAGTCTGTTTCTGCATTAGCTTGGGCGATTAATGATTATAAAGGCACCTCTATCTTTGTTTCTCACGACAGAACGTTAATTGAAGAGTGTGCCACGAAATTGCTTATCTTTGATAAAGGCAAAATTACTTTCTTTGATGGGACTATGGCTGACTATACAAGCAGCAGCAAGTTATAGACCCAAGCTGCGTGGCAGTTTGGGAGATGTTTTACTGAGGTCATATGGAACCACAATTAATCTTGGGCTCTTCTTCTCCGCGAAGAAAATCAATCTTGCAGTACTTCCGTATTCCTTTTACCTGTATCTCACCAAGTTTCGAAGAACGTTCTGTTCCTTATCAAGGTGATCCTGCTGCGTATTCTCAAGAATTAGCTGTAGGAAAAGCAGAATCTATAGTACAAGACCACAATCCTGAAGGAGTAATCCTCACAGCAGATACGGTTGTTATCTATAAGGGAAAAGTTTTCAATAAGCCGAGTTCGCGTGATGAGGCTATTGAAATGCTAAAAACGTTAAGTGGTCAAACGCATTCTATAATTACAAGTGTTGCTCTTCTTCAACAAAAGAAATTGATGGTTGGCCAAGAAACAACGCAAGTGACCTTTAATCAGCTTCCTGAAAAGTATTTAGGAAGGTATGTCGAGGCATTTTCCACGTTAGATAAGTGTGGAGGCTATAGCACTCAAGAAGGCGGAGGATTGATTATTCATAATATCCAGGGCTGTGCATACAACGTCCAGGGTCTTCCGATTAGAACATTGTATCATCTCTTGCTGGAGTTCGACATTAACTTATGGGATTATCTCGTTTAACTGTATCCCTAGGAATACTTTTAAGTTTTCCCAGTGTAGTATTTGGCAACTTCCCCGATCCAGTAAGCCATAAGATTCTTTATACTAGCCAAAAATCTGTAGACAAGGCTCTCACGGCCTACCTAGAAGCTTTAAACACTCATGGGGATCATGACTTTGCTTTATTAAGAAAAATCTCTGAGAATTGTTTAAGGCAGGGGTTACATTCTAACGACCCCTATATTCGGAAAAGTACTATTATCGGAGCAGGGATTGTAGGTTCTTCGGAAGCTTTGGAGATTCTTTCTCAAGCTATGGAAACGGAAGATCCTTTTCAGCAACTGTTAGTATTGTCTGCTTTATCTTCCAACCTAGGAAAAACGTCGGACGAGCTTTTATTTAAAGCATTAGCTTCTGCCTATCCTGTGATCCGTTTAGAAGCCGCCTACCGTCTAGCAGGACTAAAAAACATTAAAGTTATCGATCATCTTCACTCTTTTATTCATAAGCTTCCTGAAGAAATACAATGTCTTGCTACAGCAATTTTTTTAAGATTAGAGACTGAAGAGTCGGATACGTATATCCGCCAGATGCTTTCATCAACAAGTAACACGACAAGAAATTATACAGCTTTGCTCATTGGTGAATACCAACAAAAACGGTTCTTGCCTACACTAAGGAGTTTATTAACAAGCGCCTCCCCTTTAGATCGTGAAGCAGCAGTTTATGCCTTAGGGATGTTAAAAGACGGTCAGAGCTATACCACGATAAAAAATCTCTCAAAGAGAAATGATCCTGATCTATCGTTAGCTTCTGCTCAAGCATTAATTGCGATTGGGAAGGAAGAAGATGCTCTTCCGGTTTTTGAAAAGCAGATTGTGGAAGAACGCTCAACAGCTCTATATACAGCACGATTACTATCTAAAGAGACAGGGATTCCCCTACTACTTCCTGTATTTTTAAATACGAAAAACAGCGAAGCAAAATTAAATGCTGCGCTAGCTTTGATACATTTAGGGTGTGACCATCCCCTTCTTCTTGAATACATTACAGAGTGGTTGGTTCAACAACATTATAGCCAAGCCTTAGTTCCTACATTTTCCAAAGGGCGAGCCACACAAGCATGGAAATGCAGGGGGATTATCCTTCCCCAAAATCCTACAGAACGTATTAAGGCGTTATCGATCATTCAAAATGCTGAAGAGCAGATTCTTGTTTCTCTATTGCGGTTACCTAAAGAAGCCTATCTTCCCTATATCGAGAAGATCTTATTAAGTCAGAAAACAGCTCTAGCTTCTAAAGCGATTACCTTTTTGGCGCATTCTTCACATCAACAAGCTTTAGAAATCCTTTCACGAGCCTCACAGCTTCCTGGAGAGCCTATAATCCGAGCTTATGCTGATTTAGCTTTATATAATCTTACCAAAGATCCTGAAAAAAAATTATCCCTACACCGTTACGCTCAAAATCTCATTCAAGAAACACTATTGTTCATTGATACCGAAGACAAACAGCCACATCCAGATTCTCCCTATCTTCGTTATCAGGTGACTCCAGCAACACGAGCAAAGCTCATGTTAGATATCCTAGAAACTCTCGTGGTATCGAAGACACATGAAGACATTCGCTTTCTTATTCAGCTAATGACACAAGCAAAGGCAAAAAACTGTCATATTTTAGCTGGGTTATTGATGAAAATTGTAGAATAATGGGAGACATATGAATCGTTATTTCCCCTTCCTTATTCTATCCGCCCTACTTGCATTCTCGTCTTCTGCACAAGCATTAACTCATAAGGAAGCCGCTAAGAAAAAAGTCTCCTACCTAAGCCATTTTAAAGGGGTATCGGGATCGTTAGACATTGAAGATGGTGTATTAAATATTCATAACAATCTGCGCATACAGGCAAACCGCGCGTATGTAGATAACGTTCCTGATCGTGGTATGAAGTTAATTGCCCATGGAAATGTCATGGTCAATTACCGAGGAAAGACTTTAGTTTGTGATTACCTAGAGTACTACGAAGACACTGATTCTTGTCTTTTGACTAATGGTAGATTTGCCATGTATCCGTGGTTTTTAGGAGGATCAATGATGACATTGACTCCAGAAACCTTA
Organism: Chlamydia caviae GPIC; assembly: GCF_000007605.1. Taxonomy (NCBI): domain Bacteria; kingdom Pseudomonadati; phylum Chlamydiota; class Chlamydiia; order Chlamydiales; family Chlamydiaceae; genus Chlamydia; species Chlamydia caviae. The sequence continues at coordinate 363,149 of NC_003361.3, read as the reverse complement.
ATTATCCATAAGGGATACATATCCACATCTGAAGGGCCTAAAAAACATATTTGCCTCTCCGGAGATTACTTAGAATACTCTTCCGATAGTGTGCTTTCTATAGGAAAGACAACATTTAGCATTTGCAATATTCCAGTGTTATTCTTTCCGCAATTTTCCATTATGCCTATGGAAATTCCCAAACCTCCTATTAATTTCCGTGGAGGTACGGGAGGATTTTTAGGGTCTTATTTAGGAATTAGCTACTCGCCAATTTCCAAAAAGCACTTCCAATCTACATTTTTCCTAGATAGCTTTTTCAAACATGGCATTGGGGTGGGCTATAATATGCACTTCTCCCTAAAAGATAATCCTAAAAATGTCTTCAACATGAAAAGCTACTATGCCCATCGCTTAGCGATTGACATGGCAGAACCTCGAGACCGCTATCGTTTCCATGGGGATTTTTCTCTTTCGCATAAACAGGCAAAGTTATTTGGGGAATATCATGTTAGTGATAGCTGGGAAACCGTTGCGGATATTTTCCCCAACAATTTCTCTTTAAAAAATACCGGTCCTACGCAAGTTCGCCTGACTTGGACAGATGCGTTATTTGATGGCAGTCTATCCTCTTCTGTGAGAGTAAATCCTTTCCAGAATGTAAATCAGGAGCTTCCCTATCTATCTTTGAAACAACGTCCTCTGAATATTAAAAATACGGGGATTTTTATTGAGAACCTGCTTGAGTGCGGGTACTTGAACTTTGCCTTTAGCAATAACATTGCTGATTCTAACTTCTCATCATTACGCGCATCTGTCTCTCCTAAGGTATACCGTCCGATTCCCTTATTTATAGGAACTCTGACTCCATCGGCATTGGCATCGGCAATTTACTATAGTAATGTTCCGAAAACATTCTCACGTCATTGCCAAGCTTCTGCGAAAATCAATTTAGATTATCGTTTCTCTTTATATAAGAATTACCTACAGACGAGACATATTGTAGAACCGTTTGTGTCTTTTACTTCGACAACACATCCTTTAACAAAGAATCATGAGCACTTTATCTTTTCTATAAACGATGCCTTTGCTTCCCTACATTTAGGCAAAGTTGGTATAGAATCTTTCATATACAATAGAGTGTCTCCGAGCACGCCTCCGATTTCGGCAAAACTTTGGACAACGCAAATTTTTAAAAATACCTTTGCCAACTCGACCTTTCCCAAAACGGCATGTACGATTTCCCTACCTTTAGACCGTAAGAACACCCTATCTTTAGATGCTGAATGGATATGGAAGAAACATTGCTGGGATCATATGAATCTCCTTTGGCAATGGGTAGGAAGTGAAAATGTGGGCTTAACTTTAGAGTTCTTACATCGAAGTAAATACAGTCTTCTTAAATGCGATAAAGAAAATTACGTTTTAGATGTAAGTCGCTCTCCTGACGAGCTTTTCAATTCTCCCCTATCGGATCGTCGCAACCTTATTTTAGGAAAGGTGTTTGTTCGTCCTCATCCTTGCTGGAATTACCATTTAACATTGAGATATGGCTGGCATAGATTGGATACGCCTAGCTATCTCGAATATCAGATGATTTTAGGAACAAAAATCTTTGAGCATTGGCAGTTATATTCTGTGTATGAGAAAAGAGAAGCAGACAACCGCTTTTTCTTCTATCTCAAGCTCGACAAACCTAAACGCCTGAAAAATAAATAATGTATTTTCTCTAGAATGCATTAAAGGATCCTCAAGAGTAGAGGAATCCTATAAAAAATGGTTAGGAAGCTCTATCTTCTGGCTTTACATGAGCATGATAACGACGGCGTATCTTTTCTAAAGAAGCCTTAAACTTCTTAATGTCTTTAGGCTCTTCCATCTTATCGATATACAACACTCCATGAAGATGGTCATTTTCATGCATAATGATTCGTGCAGGAAACCCTTCCAAATGTTCTGTGAATTCCTGACCATCAAGATTCACCGCCGTTACGGTAATACTTTGTGGACGGTAGACGTCAGCACGAAGCCCAGGAATAGATAAACATCCTTCCCGACCGATAACGAGATCCTCAGAAGGATTAGAAAGAACAGGATTGATATAGACCTTTGGGAAATCACAAAAGATCAAATCCCCTTCTTCGGTTTCTCCTTCAACACACATAACAAAAAGACTCAGGCTTTCTCCTACTTGGGGAGCTGCTAAACCAACGCCTTTATGCGCTACCATAGTTTCATACATATCTTGAACTAACTGACGAGTCGCGTCAGTAATTTCAGGAATTATATCAGCCTTTCTACGTAAAATATGGCTGCCATAATATTCTAATTCTCTAATCATGATTTACTCTCGAAGATAAAGCCGTTAACTAGCTTCCTCTACTTTGAAAGGGCAAACCGCAGGTGACGGAGCTGGTTGCTCTGTTTCCTCTTCTTGAACTTCTTCTACAGAAAACACTGTAGAGACAGGTAGTAAACTACAAAAACAAAGTATACAAAGGATCTTTTTCACAAGACGGTAACCGGTTAAAATTTATTTATAAAAAATACTAGCTTTTACTCCAGCATCCTATTCCACGAGAATTTCTTCTCCATCCGGAGCAACTTGTTCTAGAGCTTTCGTAGGCAGCTCTTGAGCTTTTTTCCCTAAATGTGTTGTTGCAAAGGAAAGAAGCAGACAACTACAACAAAAAGCGACAGCAAGCCAAGCTGTGACTCTCTTTAAAATATCTGGTGTCGATACACCGAAAACAGAATCTCCTGAATCCACACCAAAGGAAGAACCTAGTCCCATGCTCTTGCTTTCTTGAATCAAAATCAGCCCGCACAAAATTACGCACAAAAGAAGAAAAATAAATAAAAACGAATAAAACAAAGCTGTCACAATGCTTCTCCTAAATCAATAAACCTATTCGAGGTGAATTCCAAACCCTTGAATCTATCACCCTCTTCCCTACACTCTTATAGAAAAAACGAAGCAACACTTGAGATTTTAAAAAATCTCCCTTACACAGCATGCTCAACAGAATAAAAAATCTCTAAAAGGGCTCAGGCAATATTCTCTTATAAAACTAAATTAATCACCATATTGAAAAACATTTTATTCCTTTAAAACGCCATTCCTAGACACAACCTTGGGAAGTTTTATGAAGAACTTTTTACTCCGGCAATATTTAAAGATTAAAATTTCTTAAAACATTGGCAAAACCTTGAGGATCTAAAGAGGCTCCTCCTACCAATAAACCATCCACATCGGGGCAGCGAGCAAATCCTTCTGCGTTGTCAGCTTTTACAGATCCGCCGTAGAGAATAGAAATTATCTCAGATTTTTCTTTAGAGAATATACGAGAGAGAACCTCGCGACAAAAAGCGTGAACTTCTTGCACATCTGCGGTTGAAGCAACTTTTCCCGTACCGATTGCCCATACAGGCTCGTAGGCAATAATCACGGGGGCTGTTTCGGGAAGCTGAGCCAGTCCCAACATCAATTGGTTAGACAAAACCTCCTTAGTCGTACCATTTTCTCTGGCTTCTAAAGTCTCGCCAATACATAAAACTGGAACCACTCCCGAACGAGCTGCAGCCCCCACTTTAAGAGCTATGGTAGCGTCTTCTTCATGAAAGATATGCCGACATTCTGAATGCCCTAGAAGAACAAAATTTACATGAAATTCTTGAAGCATGGGCAAGGACACTTCCCCTGTGAAGGCTCCAGAAGAGTCCTGATGGACATTTTGCGCTCCTAACCAAATAGAAGAGTCCATCTCTTTTATGGATTCGCAGCAAGCACTTAATGTTGTAAATGCTGGAGCTATACCCACTAGGGATGCAGGAGAAATTTCTTTAACGAAAGGGCAAAAAATCGATAAAAAGTCTTTAGCTTCCTTAGCTGTCTTATGCATTTTCCAATTACCAAAAACATAACTCTTGCGTTCCATCTATGCCCTCAAATTGTTTTAACTCTTATGTCTTACTATAGACATTGATTCACGATTCTTGCTAGTTTTCTGCTAAGTAAGGTACTTTATTCTTCAAATAAATAAAAATTGAAACCTCCTGGATCTAAGGATATGACAACTTCATCTCCTCCCCAAGCAGTCACGACGCTCACAGAATCTATAAAAAATCTTTTAGAGTCAAACTTTTGTCATATTGTGGTCAAAGGAGAGTTAAGCAATGTCTCACTACAACCTAGCGGACATTTATATTTTGGAATTAAAGATAACCGATCTTTCTTAAATGGGGCGTTTTTCCATTTTAAAAGTAAGTATTTCGATCGTCGTCCCAAAGATGGCGATTCTGTAGTCATTCATGGAAAGCTGACGGTTTATGCTCCACGGGGTCAATATCAAATTATCGCCCATGCTTTAGTCTATGCTGGAGAGGGAGACCTACTACAAAAATTTGAAGAGACGAAAAAACGCCTCGCTGCTGAGGGGTATTTTGCTATAGAGAAGAAGCAAGCGCTGCCCACGATTCCTAAAAGCATTGGGGTGATTACCAGCCCTACAGGGGCAGTAATTCAAGATATTCTGCGCGTTCTTTCCCGTCGGTGTTATCAATACAAACTCCTCATTTATCCTGTAACGGTTCAGGGAGCTACAGCTGCAAAAGAAATCTCCCGAGCTATTGAAGAAATGAATAAAGAGAATCTTGCAGATGTTCTTATTCTAGCTCGTGGTGGTGGAAGCATCGAAGATCTTTGGGCTTTCAATGAAGAGATCATTGTCAAAGCCATAGCTGCCAGCTCCATCCCCATTATTTCTGCTGTTGGTCATGAAACGGACTATACGTTATGTGATTTTGCTGCTGACGTACGTGCTCCCACACCTTCTGCTGCTGCAGAAATTGTCTGCCAAAGTAGCGAACAGCAAATTCAAGTATTGAAGAGTTATTTACGCTACCTGAATGCGCATGCGCAGCAGCTGCTTTCAGGGAAAACAAAACAAATTCAACAATGGAAGCGTTATTTAGATCACGTAGATTTTTTCCGTCCAGCACATCAGTCCCTAGATTACCTTTGCTTATCTATAGAACGGTCAATTAAAATAAAACTTTCACAATACAAACAGCGTTATATGCAATATGCACGCTGGTTACAAAGTGATGTTTTACAGAGAATGACCTACCGCCTTTATGATCTTTGGAAAATGATCGTGCAGGCCTTTCACAATCGTTTGATTGCTGCAAAACATCTCTGTATACATCAGAAAAAAAATCTAACATTTCTTAATACACAGCAGTTTATCCAGAAATTGGATCTTTGGAAGCAACAAACCCGTAGAGCTCTGAGACAACGCTTAGGATACTGCAGCCAATCTCTAACGCACCAACAAACATCACTAAAACATTTTATAACTAAATTAAATCAGCAGTTTACCAAGGAAAACCATGCCTTGAGTCTTTTACAGAAACGGCTGACGAGAACTTTTGCCAATAGAGTAGACGAGCATCGAGAGAGCTATATGCGTTCTAGGGAAAACTTAATATTTTCCTTACACCACCTTGTAAAAAGAAACCGCGAAAAATATTCTCAGGTTTCTAAGCAACTTACCCTATTAAACCCTAAAAATGTTTTCAAACGTGGGTACGCTATGCTCTTTGACTTTAATGAAAATTTCGCTATTATTTCTGCAAAAAGCTTACATAAACACAGTTGTGTAAGGGTACGACTGCAGGACGGGGAAGCCACTCTTACTGTAACGGATATTCAGAATTTTGAAACTCAAGAGTCCTAATTTATGGAAGAAATTCCCTTTGAAAATGCTATGGCAAGGTTGGAAGAGATCGTAGATCTTATGAATCAACCCTCAACGTCCTTAGATTCTTCTTTAAAACTTTATGAAGAAGCTGATGCTTTAATGCGTATTTGTGAATCACGCATTCGCAAAGCAGAAGACCGTGTACGCGAATTGTCCGAAAAGCGAAATGAAACTCTTCTTTCTGAAGAAGAATCTTGTACGCATTAACTGTAGAGTAAGCCATGTCTCATAATGATTTGGATTCCCTAGCTCAAAAGCTGAGTTTTTTACAAAATCAATTAGACATCCTGGACTCTTTGGACGATATTTTAGTCGCCTATGAAAAAATGTTTTCCTTGATACATCAGGGTTTAGATGAGATCTTAGTCAAAGATCAACAATGTTATATTCTTTCTGTGCAATCTAATGGAACCGTTGTAAAGGATGCGTTAGATCCGCCTATTTTACAAACGTTTGCCATGACAAGACCATGACTTCCCAAGTTTCCTCTATTTTAAGTCAAATTTCTTCCCCTACAGATCTAAAAAAGTTTTCTCTTGCGGAGCTTTCTCTTCTTGCTGAGCAGATGCGTCATAAAATTATTTCTGTTCTTACCAACACGGGAGGGCATTTAGCTTCTAATTTAGGGATCATTGAATTAACTATAGCTTTGCATTATGTTTTTTCCTCTACTGAGGATAAGTTTATTTTTGATGTCGGTCATCAAGCCTATCCGCACAAATTACTCACAGGACGCAATACTGAGGAATTTGATCGGATTCGCCATGATGGGGGTTTGAGTGGATTCACCTCCCCTTCGGAAAGCATTCACGATCTCTTCTTTTCTGGTCATGCGGGGAATGCCTTATCTTTAGCTTTGGGGATGGCTAAAGCTACTGAGGACTCTAGAACGCACATTCTTCCCATCCTTGGTGATGCGGCTTTTTCTTGTGGGTTAACTTTAGAAGCTTTGAATAATATTAGCTCAAACCTATCTAAGTTTATTGTCGTTTTAAACGATAATAACATGTCGATTTCGCAAAACGTGGGTGTTATGTCTAAGAATTTGTCGCGATGGATTCACCATCCCAAATTCAATTTATTTTCTAGAAAGATAGAAAAATGGCTAACAAAGATCCCTCGTTATGGCAACAGCATATCCAGGCGTTCTCACAAACTATCCATCTGTTTAAAATCTTTATTTTGTCCGATTCCTATTTTTGAGCAGTTTAATTTGGCCTATATGGGTCCTGTAGATGGTCACGACATAAAAAGGCTGATCTCTGTATTCCAAACTGCGCGGGATTTACCCTTTCCTGTTCTTATTCATGTGTACACAACCAAGGGTAAGGGTTTAGAAATCGCTCAAGAAAACCCAGAGAAGTATCATGGTGTGACAGCGAATTTTAACTCTTCTAAGGAAAATAAATTCCTGCCAACTATTAAGCCTCAGCTCACTTATCCGGATATTTTTGGACAAACAGTGTGCACACTCGGAGAAGCATTTCCGAATTTACATATTGTGACTCCTGCGATGTCGTTAGGCTCCCGCTTGGAAGCATTTAAAGAAAAATTTCCCAACCGTTTTATAGATGTGGGGATTGCAGAAGGACATGCGGTGACTTTTTCAGCAGGCATTGCCAAAGCTAAATCTCCTGTTATTTGTTCTATCTATTCGACATTCTTACATCGTGCTTTAGACAATGTTTTCCATGATGTATGTTTACAAGGTCTCCCTGTAATCTTAGCGATAGATCGTGCAGGTTTAGCCTATGGGGACGGCTGCAGCCATCATGGCATTTATGATTTAAGTTTTCTTCGTGCCATGCCAAATATGGTTATTTGTCAGCCAAGAAGTGCGGTTGTTTTCCAGCAGTTACTGCAATCGTCTCTACAATGGAACATGCCTGTAGCGATTCGTTATCCTAATATTGCGGCGACTCAAAGAGATCCCATTGCTACGGATGTGCATATGCACCGCGATCCGGGAGTAGGAGAAATCCTCAGTCAAGGAGAGGATGTTTTGATCCTAGGTTTAGGTCATATGTGCAATACGGCGCTGTCTATAAAACTACAGTTGCTCACCCATGGGATTTCTGCAACTGTAGTAGATCCTGTATTTGTCAAACCTTTTGATAATAACCTATTTAGCATTCTATTAATGCATCATTCTAAGGTCATTATTATAGAAGAGCATTCGATTCGGGGTGGGTTAGCTTCAGAATTCAATGATTTTCTAGCTACCTACAGCTTTAAAGTCGATGTCTTGCACTTTGGTATTCCTGATGCGTTCTTTGCTCATGGAGATAAGGAAAGCTTATTAAAAAGAGTAGGCTTGGATACTGAAAGCATGGTTAAGCGGATTCTCACACACTTTAACTTTCGGACAAAAACCTCTCCCTCTAATAAGTTGAGTATTGTTTAACACGCCTAGATTAGGATGTCTTCTTTAAGAAGCAGCATCGTTATCCCATTACAGACGCTACAAAAGTAGTTTTTCCACAACAGCGGCTAAAGGGGGACAGGTATAATGTAGGAAGACACTGATCTGCTTGCAGCATAATTGGCGATAGCATGGGAAGGCAGGGAATATAATAATTACGGGTAGGCAATTTAGAATAGTATAACCAAGTCTCCATAAGAACTTCCTAGTCTTTATTGATATTTATAAACAAACAGAATTTTACAGGATGAATCCCCTATTCTTCTGTTAATCTCAACGAAGAATAATACCATATTATGCTTTCTATTTCTTTCTTTTTTGTTCAAAAAACGCTTTTATAAAAAAACAAATTCAACTCCTGCAGATGTAATCTATCTATTAAGTTTTAAGATAAAAAAATACTTGTCAGCAGATCCTAAGGTCTTCTTAGGCGTTCGAGGAAAGGAGATGGAAAAGTTGAAGATATTCGTTGAGAGAGAGGGTCTCTGGACGGGTTTTTTCAGAAAAGTTTAATTGGTTTAGAGCGGAGAAAACTAATTCTTTAGGATAAAGATCTTTAAGAGCATTAGCTAATAATTTGCGTCTTTGTCCAAAAGCAGCTCGAGTTAAAGAAAAGAATTTCTGATGGAGGGAGGTTTCAAGCGGAAAGGTCTCTTTCACTGTCATATGTACGACAGCTGAGGACACTTGAGGTTTGGGGAAAAAGCATCCAGGACTCACTTTAAAGGCGTAGCGTACGTCGGCAAAAAATTGTAAAAATATAGTTAGAGATCCGTATTCCTTCCCTCCAGGTTGTGCGGTAATACGTCGTGCAACCTCATCTTGCATCATTACCGTAACCGTTTTCCATTGGTTAGGCACTTCTAAAAATAATTTCGTTAATAAGGGTGTGGTAATATGATAAGGCAGGTTCGCAACGACCCTTCCCTTCCCTTGCCAGCCTTTCTCTTCCAACTGGGATAACGGATACTTACATGCATCTGTGATTTCTAGATCTATAGGAAGTTGCTTTAGTGTTTCCTCAAACATGGGATCTTTTTCTAAAGCAACGACATGCGCCCCTTGATTCACGAGGACTTCGGTAAGAGCGCCAAATCCAGGACCGATTTCCAAAACCCAATCCCCAGCTTCTACGCAAGAGACAGCAAGAATTTTTCTTAGAATATTCCCATCTATCAAAAAGTTCTGTGATAGACCTTTTTTAGGACGACCTTGGACTTGAGCTAAGAAACGGGTAAGTTGATCTGGGGAGCTGCGTGACAAGAGATCTCCTAAAGCAATGAAAATAGAGGCGGAGCTTCTTCAGAAAGCAATTTAGCAATCGTTGAAGAGTCAAATCCATAGCGTGTACGCAATTTCATTTTATACTGACTTTCTATAGTCCCAGCATAATTCATAAATAGCGTCTGCTTTATCTGCGTTTCCATTTCTTCTAGGGGCTGCATTGCCATTGCAGATTTATCAAGAAGCACATAAAGCTTATGTCCTGACTTATGGGCTTTAGGTAGGCTGCAAATAGTTTGTGGGTAGTTTACCGAGGACAATTCCATTTTATGAGCTTCTGATAATTCTTTATCATTGCGTGTAAACTCTTCAGAACAGACAAACTGCCCTCCTTGAGAAAGAGTAAGAGCAGATAAACGCTCTTTATTCCAGCTTTGCGTTTCATTTAACCTAGCGCAGACTTTATCGGCAATTTGGCTCGATAATGACTCTGTAGCTGCTTTAATCGTAACAACTCTGTATTTCCATACAGTAGTGTTTGCTGCATCTTCAGCCAGCTGATTATAATGTTCGCGAATTTTCCCTGGGGTAACTTTCAACATTACCTTAGAGCGCACCATCATACCCATGACTCTCTGAGCAATTAGGGTACGATTTACCACGTTGAAAACATCTTCGGGGGTCATGTCAAAATGTACATACAAAGGAGATAGATCTCTACCAAACATTGCTTCAATTTCTTCATTCACTGTAGTAGAGTCCACCTGGATTTTTTTAGTCTTAGCATCGGCAACCATAAGAAACTCGTCTATTACAGATTCTAAAACTACTGGCCACATGGCTGTATAGTATTGCGAACGCGCAGGATAAGAATCCATAAGCTGAGGGTATGAAGAAGCAAAAAGAAGGTTAAGCTTCTGTATAACATCTAAAGTCGTAACAACGTTATCTTCATCGATTTTAAATAACACACGATCATGAATAGCAATTCCGGCAGGATCTTCAGGGATTCTTTCTGTACGACTTGGATACTCCCGTTGTACAGGGAGAGAACTTTCATTGCCTGGTAAAACTCCTACCGAACAAACCAACCCCACCAAAGAGAAAACGCTTAGTGTTTTGTTCTTCATGATTTGCTACTCCATAATGGTTGACATGTCTAGGGATTAACTATAGGAAATTAACCTAATTTTGACCACTTCGAGAAAAATCTTCATGAGAAAAGCATGAAAAACAAAGGGTTAATTTGAATGTAGGTAGGCGCGAAATGCTTCAATATTAGAAAATTTCCTTCCCACTCCCGATTCTAAAAGACAAATCACCGAAGACTTTTGGCCTTCCTTAGGGATTAAGCTATGTTCGTATTCAGGAAGAATAGCTTCTAACAATTCACTATCTTTCGCGCTCATCCAAACAAGGGAAACTTGAGGAAGAAATAATCCCGCGAAGCAGGATAGGATCGCTTCGCGATCTTGATCGTTAGCTAAAGAAATAAGAATTTTTTGATGTTTACGTGAAAAATAAGATTGCGCGGCTATGAGACTCCCTAAAGAAGAAAACTTATGGGTATGCCATCGAGCTTGGGCTATCTGCAAAATATCTTCCGCATAAGTCAGGTAGTGTTTTTTTTCGGTAAGCATATGTAATTTTATCAAAGCCTGACAGACAAGAGCATTTCCAGATATTGTCTCCCCATCAGAAAGATTCTCCTGTTTTAAAAGCAATGCGGCATCTTTACCGTCTGTAGTGTAAAATCCCCCACTTTCGGAACGAAAGGATAAGATCACCTCTTTCATGAGATCTTCTGCCAAAAGCAACCATTTAGCTCCACACCCTGTTTCATAAAGAGCTAGGGCTCCTAAAATAACTCCTGCATAATCTTCAAGACCTCCGGAATATTTTGCTTCTCCATCACGCCATCTACGTAGCACCTTAGAGTGTCTGCATAAATTTTCGCAGATAAACTCCCCACATTTCTTTGCTACATCAATGTAGTAGGAATTACCAAGGACTCTTCCTGCATATGCTAGTGTGTAGACCATCCAGCCATTTTGGAATGTCAGAGACTGGTCATCTTTAAATGGGCGCACCTTAGTCGCCCTGTACATACGTAACTTTTCCTTAAGCCTGTCGATAATCTCATAAAATTCTTCAACGCTACAGCCATGCTTATCTGCGATCTCTTCGACATCAATATTTGAAGGAATATGTAGGATATTCCTTCCGTTACAAAATCCTTCTCGAGAAATCCCATAATACTCGCAAAAAATCGCGGCATTCTCTCCCAGAACTTCGCGGATTTCTTCTCCTGACCATGTTGCATACCCCCCATCAAAATCTCCCCAATGTTCTCCATGTTCTGAGGTATAGAAAGCTCCCACTTCAGGATTGTAGAGCTCAGAAAGGATATAATGGAGAGTTTGCTTAGCTACAGAGCCATACTCGGGTCTTTTCATACAAACCCAAGCGTCGAGATAGTCTAATACCAAGAAAGCATTATCCACGAGACGCTTCTCAAAACAGGGAATTAACCATCTATCATCTATGGCATAACAGTAAAACCCTCCTGCCAAATGATCGAAAATTCCCCCGTGAGCCATCATTTGCAAAGAACGATCTACAAAGAACAAACTCCTGTTATCTTGATACTCCACTCCATAGCGCAGGAGAAATTGACTAAGCAAGGCTGGTGGGGTTTTAGGAAAAGCTTTCACCCCTCCATAATGCGGATCTACACCAAGGTATAGGGCTTCCACTGTTTTTCGAAGAGAGCCCTCTTCGAGCATCTCTTTCCTTGCGCATTTTTCTATAAATGAAGCTATTTCAAGAACTTTATGCCCCTGATGAACAAGCGTCTCTCTTTCTTCAGGATCTTCCCACATCATGTGGAGTCTTTCTATTGTCTGTGAGAATGAAGGGATCCCTAATTTCCCCTCTGCTCCTAAATAATTTGCGGAGAAAAAAGGAAGAAGATCCGGAGTTAAAAATACATTTAGTGGCCATGAGGGAGAACTTTCATGTTCCCCCGAGATCGAAAGCATTTGCACAAGATCAAAATAGAGATTCGCCACATGAGGCAACTCTTCTTTATCTACTTTGATGTTAATAAAATTCTCATTGAGTATCGCAGCAACCTCAGGATTTTCAAAGCTTTCGCGAAGCATCACCTGGCACCATCGAGAATGTGCACACCCTATAGAAAGGAAAATTGGCTTATCTTTTTCCACAGCAAGATCAAAAGCCTCACTACACCAAGGATACCAATTTACCGGAGTATGGGCATAAAGAAGCAAATACGGAGATTTCTCACTAATAAGTCTATTCGTATATAACGGCTGCGACATGATAAAATAAAAAAATCAAAAAATCAAAAATCTATACTCCATTTTAAATCAAAAAACACACTTTTAACATGTTTTTATCCAAGCGTTTTTATTAAACTGCTTATATAGAATTTCATAATTCTAATTAATTTTGTTTTGATTCTCGATTCCAAGAAAAGAAACTCCCATCTCTTTTATTTTCAACGTTCTGTTATTGAATAGGCCAATGTAGAAAGAGCAACTGTATTCGTGTGAGGAAGAGTTTTTGATCTTGTTGTTAGTGCTTTAGGAGGCGTGAGAAAATTATGGTTGCGCTTGATTTCCTAGTAAGGAAAGCCTAAACTAATGTATTCGCGGAAGAGTGGCAGAGTGGTCGAATGCATCTGATTCGAAATCAGAAGTTCTCTTACAGGAACCGGGGGTTCGAATCCCTTCTCTTCCGTTTTCTATTTCCTAAATGATTAAAAATTAGAGAACATGCCCCACTTTGCAGTGAGGGGATTCCCTAATTTTCTTAAGGTAGGATTCTTAACCTTCCGGTCCAATGACATAGGTAAGCAGAGACTGAAAGTACTCATCAGAAAGATGTGTACACAATTGTAACCACTGCATCTCAGCAATGTCAGATTTGTATCCTTGTAGGCGTTGCTCTGCAGGACTGTAGTGCATACCGATAAAGAAGATATTCGCTCGTTTGCAGGCAGCTTCTGCAGCAATGAGGTTATCTTTATTTGCGTCTAAGTAAACTACTTGTTTCGGAAGTGTTTCTATCGTTGCAAATAAGACAGCCAGCACTTCTTCCAGGGGAATTTCATTAACGAGTCTTCCAGTAAAGAGCACTTGATCTTCTATAAAAATCGCGTGTTGCGGTTTAGCAAGCGTTTTGGGATGTTGCATCCATCCATCCTCACGTATAGGTAGACATGAAGAAAATCCGACTCCCAGATCTTGAGCAGTTTGCAGAAAATGTTTTGCCATAGGAATGGGAAGTTGAGAAACCCCCAAGACCCAGGCTTGCGATAAAGATAAAGCTTTTATAACTTTAGGGATATCTGAATGGATCAGCTCATAGTCTACAGCAAAAGATACGGCGATTTTTTCAGCAAAGGCCTTTTCAAAGGGATCTGCAATAGACTCTTCGTTTTTCACACTTTCTAAACGCTGGTGAAACCAGGAAGAGTTTCCTACCATCTGCTTAGGGAAAATCATTGTTTCCTCTAAGGCTAGTAAAACTAGCGTTTCTTGCTTTGCATACTTATTGACAGCCTGCGCATTAGAAACTTGGATAATACTCGCTTCTAAGGAAAATACAGAAAAGATCGCTAGGATAAAAAATAGAACCTTCATGGCAACACTCTAAAAAAAATTGTTTTATTTTACAGAGCCTGCCTTTAGGAAGAAACATTTTTTATATACGCGTATCGATAATGTTTTGAAGATGTCGAAAAGAAATAAAAAAGGGCCCTAAGCATCCTCTCAGGGGGACAGAGAGGATGCTGTAAGGCTTGTTTCGGATAAATAATATTAACTCTTTTGATTAAGAGAATCTAGCGATAATTGCGCTGCAGCATCGGAGATAACCTTCAATGCCTGTTCCTCTTGAATCCCTACTGCTGTGGAAAAAGGGTCTGCATAAAAAAATAAGCTTTCCGCAGCAGGATAGTATATGAAAGCTAAAAATGCGATTCCCCACCCCAAGCACTCGCGCCCTAAAGCTTTAGCTTCCTCGGGGTTATCAGTTAAAAATATGATGTTCTTTGGAGTTTTATTTTCATAGGTAAATAGCAACTTCATAGCTTCTGAGATTTCTGAAGCCCCACAAAATAAAATCCCCTCTTGCACCAATGCGGATGCACTACATTTGGCATGAGTATCCAGGCAAAAATCTTGTTGGGAAAACGCCTGTGAGCGCAAGGCTATCCCCAATTCTTTCAGACTCTTTAATGTTGAAGAAACAGATTCACTACCTGATAAAGAAATCCCCAACAAGGAACACGAATAATCAGAAAGTAGGCGAGCAAACTGCTCGGCAAAGTCTGGCTCCAAACACCTTTTGCTTAGCAATGTATCTACAATAACCTGTTCTTCTTCCACACGTCTCTTAGCGTTATAAAAATCTCCTAAACGCGTAGAAAGCTTCGATAACCTACTTTGATGCCAACCCGGAGAACCTATATACTTATGCTGAATGACGGTATCCACATTGATGCAAAATAACGTTTCCTCCTCATTTTTTTCTAAATGAGCAAAAACATCACCAAAAGAATAGGCCATGGTCATGGGCACAGAGTGTTTCTTCGCTGCTTCAGCTGGAGATAATACTCCTAAGATTGCAAAAGCAAGTACCAATATCTTAGGAAAATATTTCAGCCAATGGGTCACGTTTACCATACCTTGGTTAAAACAAGGAAGAAGTAATAATAATTTTTTGAAATAAAATCAATAAAAAAGATTTTATTCATAAAAAATCTCAAAAAACTTCCCCACCAATATTTACAATAAAACGCCTTTACACATAGTTCTCAGGGCAACTTTACCCCCCCCCCCCCAACAATTGTAAATAATTTTTTTGAAAAACTAATGGATTTAAAAAATTTTTTTACAATAATACCTCTACCAAAAGCGTTGACAGACAAGAAATTAAGAGCTTTACACAGACAAGAAATTCTCCTAGTTCTCGCAGAGCAACGCTACAAAATTTAAAAAATCGAAATCTGGAGTGAATTCAGAATACAGAGATTATCTGTATCCAAACGCGGATCTAAAATGCACAAGAATTCACTGGTTAATCTCTTAAATAAGGTGACGTTATGTGTTTCCCAGGTTGTCCCAATATTCCTAATATTTCATGTATTTATACTCGAACAACTGAAACTACCGCAAATCAGACAGAAAACGATCAAGACGATGGTAGCATAGCATCTGCACCGGTAGTTACAAGCCAACCCCAGCCATCATCAACAACAACAGAAATGAAATTGCTATTAAGCCCAAACAACGAGGATGGTCTTTTACAAACTGTTGAACGTGTTCAACAACTGGTAGAGGATTCTCAACGGATAATTAAGAATCCTCATATACAACAAGGCTGTTTGGTCTGTTACGATCAGTGCGCGCCGCGCTGCTCCTATCGTTGTGGATGCTTTGGAAGTTGGCTCTGTGCCTGCTTTAAAGCCTGTTGTATTGTAGAAACCCCAATAACGACGAACATCCCTAAGGTTATGCAACAAATGGATAAGAAGTATGGGCCTTTAAGTCTAGCTTTAGCGCTGCAAGAACTGCGCTGGGAGATTACTAAGATGGCTATTAATAACCGCCACATAACAGAAGAAGAACAAGAAGATCTTGAGAAAGCATGTAAAAAAGCTAAAAAGAAACTTACCGGATCTTTCGTTCATTTATCCCAACAATATTTCTATGACCTTACTAAAGATCTCCCGGGAAGTCCACTCGCAAAATCTGTTCTCCCTCTCTTATTTAAAATTATGAAAGAGAAATCTTGGACACAGCCTATCTACCAGCATACGCCTCTGAAATGTTGGATCTTAGAACCTACCACTGAAGATGAATTGCCTCTATCTCGGTTAAGTCTAGATAGATCATCTCTATCGCCTGCAACCGATAAAAACATGTATCCGGATCCTACGCGGGCAATTGGGATAAAATACGACAAAAAGAAAATGACAAGATTCCTCTCAGACTTAGAGGTTTATTCTCTAGAAAGCGGAACTACAGGAAAATTAGGGGTTAAAGAAGCACATTTAGTAACTACAGTATTTGATATTCTACGCCTCATGAGTGCGGGAGAAGATTCCCCCCTAACACTCTCTGACGGATGTTTAGGTTACGAGATGGAAAAGTTCGTCAAACTCTTTATGTTAATTTTAACTACCTGCGGTTATGTTCCCCTGGATGACAACAAAACGACTGACATTAAGTATGATGATCCGAACGATGAGCATGCACAGATATACAAACAAGCCATGTTAAATTATAACAACCCCAAAGATGCAGCCGCCCCACTATCGCGACCGTTAGAAAGGAGGAGACAAAGCCTGGGAGATGAACTCCTTGGAGCACGTCCTAAAACGAAAAAAACCGTAGGATTTTCCCAAACGGTACTCATAGAATCTTCTACTTCCATAATACCCTCTCCATTATCAAGCTCAACCCCCTCGTCTCCTTTATCAAGAAGACCTCTTGTACGTCAAGATAGTGTACGCACGTACTCCACGCCTTCGGATGATTACCAACCTCAAGTTGATCAAGAATGGTTGCAATTACAGCTGGATGGAATCAGCGAGAGTAGTGATGATGATGATGAAGGCATTGAACGTCAACGACAACTCGTCAATAGCTCTCTCCGTTTAGAAAAATTATTTGCTGCTATGCGACAAGAGTATGGGGAATAATTTTCTTCCGTTTAAGAGACTTTCCTATGTAAAGAGAAAGCCTCTTAAATTAAAAAATATTTTATAGACTTATAATAATTTTTTGAATAGCCTCTGTCCGTCTGAATGCTTTTGAGCACAAAATGAGGATGATCCACGCTTTGGTTTCCTAAAAAATTTTCCAAACTTAGCAATGTACCTTCTATTTTCATAAGCGCAATAGCTCTTATGAACTCATTCCCCAGTAACGTTAAAAGTGCGTAAAGCCATTTAGCAAAGGATTAAGAATCGTCAACCGTAAGAGGATTCTTAGTAAAAAACATTGTTATTTATGGAGTAAATTATGTGCTGCCCTGGAATTAGCGCGGGCTGGCGTTCATCTCAAAATGCCTGCTCAGAAGAAAGCCTTGCTTTAAACGGAATTTCAAAACAACCTGGATCCTCTTCAGAATTTCATCTGAAAATTGGAGATCCTTCATTACTAGATACAATTCGAGCTGCTGGAGATCTTGTTTCAGATGCCTTGAATTCTGAAAGAGTACAAAGAACAAGCCAATTTTGCCAAGATTCTTGCAGACCTTGGTGTGCAGACTCTTGTTGGAGCCCCTGCCTATGTTTCTTTGATTGTCTTTGTGCATGTATGATCACCCCAGGAGAAGCTGGCTCTCAAGAAAAACAAGATGAGTTGTCTGAATTCATCCAAAGTCAAAGAGATTTGTTTGGGCCTATTTGCGTGGGTATCGCCATGAAAAATGGTCCCTGGGATGTCTCTAAGTTACTCGCTGAAGGTCAAACTCTATCCGAAGATCAGAAAAGCCTATTTTCTGAGAAATGTATAGAAGCAAAAGAGCAGCTCGGAAGATGCTTAAAAGGAGGATCGCAACATGAGCTCTTTAAAGTTGCCAATGCGGCTCAGCATCTCCCTTCAAAAGGTTCTACAGAGATGGAAAATGTGAAGAAGTCCCGAGAAGAATTTATTAGCTCTAAAACACCTCCCTCTCTTCCCACATGTTTGATTCTTTACCCCAATGAGAATGCCGAAGGCGCTTCTAACGAACAAAGGTCAGGGTATACTTTGAACCTTCAAAGACTGCAGCAGCAACTCAGCCAATTGGAAGTATTAGATTTGAACTCTAATGAAATGGGTTACTTAGGCTTTCAATCTCGAGATGCTGTGGGTGTTTTGATTTTCACTTTAAGCAAATACGTTGATGAAGCGAAAAATACCTTTGATTCTCCAGGGTTTGGATTAACTCTTGAAGAATCAAAATACCGTACTTTACTTCTTCTTTCTTTGCTATCTTTAGGATTTACCCCAGTAGGTGCTGATCAAGAACTCCCCATATGCTTAGAGCAATTACAAAACACAAGCAAAGAACTCTATAAAGAAGAGAAAAACGCTCCTAAACCCGCTCTTGATACACGTTCCTTAATGGGGACAGAAGTCAAAGTACGTTCGGGAGGCCTTCCTCTACCCAAGTATGGACAGAAATCATTTATTGGCGGACGCCTACCAGCGGCTATGCGTAGTGATGCTGGGGAATCGCGGGTTGATGGAACTCTACCTGAAACCACAAATAATGCTGACCTTTGGGATCCTACAAATCCCAAATCTCAAGAAGCCCTTCTCAAAATGGCTAAAAACATTACAGCAATGACTTCGAGTCTATTTTTAAGATAACCATCAACTCACGATTTAGAGGTGGTCTCTTCCACCTCTTCCCACAAGCTCTCCAACTTATACATTGATCTAACAATCTTGACACGAGAAAAAAATCTTTTTTTAAAGGAGGAAAAATTTTCGACTCCTCCTGACAAATTCTCCTTCGCTCTCTCATTCTATCCAGCACTTTCTCAATGCTTTAAAAAAAATATATAGAAAAAAAAGCCGAGAACTTCAAGTCTTGTAAGTCTTTTATTCTCAACGGATAAAGGAAATAGTTTAAAGATTGCCATAACGGAGAAAAAGATGTGTGGACCCATAGGCTCTTGTAGTTGCAAGTGCTATACAGAAGAAAATAGTCGAGGTGGTCACGAAGGTCGTGACAATCATGAGGCCTCGCGACCCATAATGACACAACCAGGGAGACAAACTACCTTAGAACTTAAGATAGGGGATGAAGATCTCCTTGATACCGTCGCAAAAGCTGGTCATCTTGTAGAAACTATGTTAAGCAGCCCAAGAACACAACGTGGGGCCACGTATTGTCAGGAACATTGCGGTCCATGGTGCGACTCCCACTGTCCTAATTGGCTCTCGCATTGTTTCCAATGTCTTTGTGCTTGCGTGATAGATGAACCAGGTCCTTCAAGAGAAAGTCGAGATCTTACAGCTTTTTTACAATCCATGAGAACAAAGTACGGCCCTGTTGTTTTAGGACTAGTTTTACAGCAAGGAGGTCATGATTGCGGCTTGCGCATGGCTGAAGGGAAAACCTTGAATGAAAATGAGAAAACAGATTTTGAAAGTCTCTGCTCTAGCTTTGGCAAACTCTTTGTAGAGAAGCTCATGGGAGGAATCCAAACGGCTTTGTTTAACATAGCTGATGACCCTGAGAAGATTCCCAGTAAAGAGAGTTTCAATGCCCTAATGGCCCAACGTGGGTTTACGGACTTTAAACATGGACACAAACATAATCCCCCTACATGTTGGATTAGTCACTCCGCTAGAACTGAAGAAACAAAGCAGAAAGGGGCTGGAGGAAAAATTCATCAAGCTAAGCTCTTAGATTTTGACAAGCTCATGACCCAACTGGCACATCTAGAGGTTATCCCTATTGCAAATGGTGGAGTCTATCCTCTAGGAAGAGAAGCGGAAACAGTATGTTCTCTACTAAAAAACGCCATATATTGTCTCTCTTCTGGAGCAGCATGTTTCGAATCTCCAGACAAAACGTATGGTTTAACCTTCAATCATGACAATCTGCTACAGTTGATTCTTCTGTCTCTTTTAGCTGCAGGTTATGTCCCTACAGACAAGGAATTTGACCCTCCAACACCCTGGGCACAGTTAGCCGAATTATCGCAATTTTTAAGACGCGATGGGCTAAAACCTCTTGGACCAAAGAAAAGAGGTCCTCGCCCTCTAGACCCTGATATTCAAATAGACGGCATGCATGTAACAGATGGCCCTTCTTCAGATCTTGAGTCAGAAGATGATTCTGCTTCAGGGTCACGTCCGGCTCCAGAGGCCTGCCCACTTTCAGACTCGAGACCACCAGTGAATACTCGCTCCTGGTTCTCACCTGAGCAGCAAGAAAGATTACTATCCCTATCGGGGAAAACAGAGAATATTTTCTCTATAATACTAGGATAATTTTTTCGAGAAACTTAGGAAGTAGAGAAGGTCAAGCTTTGCCTTCTCTACATGCATCTCGGGTTACAATTAAAAAATAGAAAGCAAAGATCCCAGCCACCAAATCGCCATACCGCTAATGGTGATAAGAGCTACCCACCAAAGATTGGACCAAGTACGGATAGCTTTTTCTGGAGAGTTTCTTCCTCCCATTGACTCTAAATCGAGTAGCATTTCCATATTCTGTTCTGAAAACTCTTTAAAGATTCTCATTACATAAGGATATTCTTGCAGAATACGCTCACCGTCCATTCCCAAATATGCGGCGTACTTTTTTATAAATCCCTGAGCGTAAATTGGAGAAATTAGCTTTCCCAAACAGCCGTTTTCTATAGCTTCTAGGCAGGAATAGCGTATCGATGTTGCGGCTTCTACATCTTTTAATGATAGAAGCTGTTCTTCGCGTTTTGTGCGAAAAACCTCTCCTAAATGGATTAACTCTTTATGAATTTGTTCTGCCATAGAGATCCCTTTTACAAGGTCACTGAAATAAAAAATTCTGGATTTTCTAAAGACTTCCCAACCTCAACCTGGGAGAAAAATTTCTCCTTATGTTCAGGTCTTGCCTAACTACGGGAATATACGGAATTCACGTTTAATTTGTATTTCGAAATCCACATATACACTAGATATCCTTATACTATGTAGGGTATAACGATACATGTGCATAGAAATACAGAAATTTTCTATCCTTAGTACGCCAAGATAATTCGTTATTTTTTTTATGTCTACACCGTTTGTAACCACGCTCTCACCTTCTTTACATGGGCTGCTTAAAGACCGCCTTGAGGAAAAAGGCTTTATTTTAACACAACCGCAATACACGATTTTCCAAGCGCGCTCTCCCTCGGTAACGTGCGTTCTCTATTCCTCAGGAAAGCTTGTTGTTCAAGGGAAGGGATCTAAAGAGTTTATCAAATTTTTCTTAGAGCCTGAGATTCTGCTCACATTTACCCATAACCGTGTAGAAGAAGATCTTCGTCCTCGCCTAGGTGTGGATGAATCTGGAAAGGGAGATTTTTTCGGTCCTTTATGTATTGCTGGAGTCTATGCTAAAGATGAAGAGACTCTGAAAAATCTCTACAAAACAAAAATTCAAGATTCAAAGCTACTCAATGATGCGCAGATTCTCTCCTTAGCAAAAACCATCCGTGCTTCCTGTAGCTGCGATGTTATGATTCTTTATCCAGAAAAATATAATGAGCTTTATGGGAAATTTCATAATCTCAATATTCTTCTAGCGTGGGCACACGCAACAATCATTGATCAACTCGCTCCACGTCCTTCTGGAGAGGTTTTTGCTATTTCCGATCAATTCGCTTCCTCAGAAAGCGTTTTACTCAACGCTTTAAGGAAGAAAAATACCGATATTTCGGTCATTCAAAAAGTACGTGCAGAACAAGATATCGTTGTCGCTGCAGCATCTATATTAGCTAGAGAAGCCTTTATCACAGCAATGACAAAATTAGAACAACGCTTCTCCTTAAAGCTACCTAAAGGAGCCTCTGCGCAGGTAAAATCTGTAGGGAAATCTATTTTAAATAGCCGGGGAAAAGAGGTTTTATCTCTTATTTGCAAAACACACTTTAAAACATTCAATGAAATTTGCGACTCTGCTTCTGCTTAAAAATAGCAAGAACACCTCCCAGGGGTTTTTGAAATAAAAACCGGTGTTCTTGCTAATTCTCATGAAAATAAGTGGTAATCTATCCCATGAAAGTATAGTCTAATTTTTATTAAGATAGGTCAAAATCGCTAAAACTCTTTTCCTAGAAAACAGGGTGATGCCCCTCCCCATTTAAGACTATATCACCGAGGGGATCTTATCCTGCTGGAGTTGTAAATAGAGATATGTTGAAGTTGTTATTTCACGTGATGACTCTTGCTGGTCATCTGCTCTCCACTCCCATCTATATTGTTTATGATGCTTGTGACATCGATAAAGAAACGTTGGACACTCGCCCTAAACAACTCCCCTTTTCTCTACAAACGCAGTATTTGCAAGTAGAAAACGCCGACTTTAAGAAATTACCGAACCAATCTATTGGTTACCGTCAATTCGATACGACTTGCCTTTGTACGCTTCCTATAACCCCACAATCAGGAATGCTCTTCTCCACAGGTTATGTGGGAGCAAATATCCTTTGGAATAATACACAGCCCGTTGTTGGAGACCAAAATTCCCTAGGATACTATACATTCGATGATAAGTCCTACTATAGCTATGTACTGTTATCCACGGGTTTTTACACCTTGTCGTTAAAAAATTGGCAATGGTCTGTGGTGTTCTCTGCTCTCCTTGATCCAGAAAACGTAGAAGCAGGTTATGGGCTATATCAAGCTATACTTTCTGGAAAATACCAAGCGACCCCGCAGTTATCCGTAATTTTTGGAATGATTAATGAAACGGGATTGCATCAAGAAAAAGCCTGGCCTTTATTAGGTGCTACCTATAAGCCTAATGACAAGCTCACCATCAACTGTATTTATCCTATAAACTTCTCTGTAGAGTATAGTTGCACTTCTGTGTGTGATTTTGGAGCTGCCTACCGCCTAACCCGATTCAGAAAGAAACTCCACGCCAATAACCTTTCCTCCTCCAAAGGGATTTTTGAATATCAAGGCCGAGAAATTGAAGGCAGTGTTAAACTCATCCCCTGGCCAGGCAGTTTTATCAAGCTATTTTACGGATGGTCTATAGGCAGCGATATCTCACTAGCAGATAGCCATAACAATAACCTGACAAATTATCCTTTCAAATCTTCGACATTCTTTGGTGGATCTGCTGCGCTTTCCTTCTAAATCAAAAAAGGTTTTGTATCTTTATTGCGTAAACAATTCACTCTAATTCTAATTTCGATTGCGCTAAATTTTACAACTCCTTAAACTTTTCACGTTCTAGTGTATAAGTTCATTTTTTAAAGACGAAATGCATTGTTGTGAAGTTTATAGAAAAAGCTCCGAGATTTATTTAGATAGCACTTTTCCTGAGAGGGTTATAGCGCGGCGCTGCCAAGGTAAAGCGAAACTCTATCCCAAAACAGCGATGGCTATTGAGGTACTTGCTGCTGTTATTCTCGGCACCCTCAAAATTATTACCTTCCCCTTAGCGACATTTTCATCTATAGGGTTGCTCCCCATTGCCTGCGCATTAAAAGGTATTTCTTCAAGAAGCTGCTCCCATTTCCTTGCGTATTTAGGCGCTTGGTTCATCAGCTTATTAGTTTCTGCTCTTATTATTGCTGCGATTTTCGGCTTAGTTATGATTGCTCCGGAAGCTGTCTTCTTTATGATTGGTGTCTGCGGAGCCTTGGGAGCTAGTGCAACACTATTGCACATCCATAGGGAATTATTTTCTTTAAGATCTTTACAAACTCAAGAGATCAAAGAAGTTTCTGACGAAACTCGATCTTCCCCTTCTCCCAGCCCTAGTGCTCGCCTCCCTTAGGCGGAAAGGTTCTTCTGAAATTAGGAACCACGACATGGACACAACTCTAGAAAACGGAAGTTCCTAATTTTCACTCCTTCCAACTCTACTTTTTCTTAGGAAATCCGGGTCCAGAGTGTCTGTAAATAGCTGCGTCTTTACCAAAAATTAACACAATTAAAATACAAAACTATCACAACTAAACAACAACTTTTATAATATAATCAAGCGGTTATGAAACAACAGTTTTTAAACGGTTTATTTTCATATTTAAAATAATATAGAAAGGTGGAGCTACGTAATGAGTAATCCTATAGATCCTTTAGATCAATCACATCGACCAGTTCCTCGTAATCAGCTACCTGCGCCTCAGATGGGTATCGGGCATCGTATGCGCACTTCTTCCACAGGATTTTTCGGGAGACTTCTCTCCCTTCCCGATCGCAATCCTAAGATGCGCTATATCTTTGATATCGCGATTATTGCCATCGCTGTGATTTCTATTGTTGGTATTCTTGTTGCCTCTCAGGGATCTGGATTGCTGCTATTTGGATTAATCCCTGGATTCATTGTTGGTGCGTTGGGAGTGACTCTTCTTATTTCTGATATTGCAGATACACCAAAAGCTCAAAAAATCGCCGACACCGTCACTGCTGTTCTTTTACCACTTATTATTTTAGGAATAGCCTCAGCATTAATTGCATCAGCATATTTTACCGCTGGGGGAAGCACTCTTATTTTTGCGAATCCGCAATTCCTTATGGGCTTTATGACCATAGGTGTGGCTTTAATCTCTTTGAGTAAGGTCACGTTCCAGCATTTTAAAACTGAAGCTTTGATAAAAGCTCAGCAAAAAGTGATTAAAGCTTCTGAGGAATCAATACCTCCGGATACTCTTCATGAAAAAGACGCAAAGCGTGTTTCTCAAGAGAGAAAGAGAGATCTTGCTTCGGAGGCGAGACGTGAGCATGAAGATCGAGAAGCACGTACGCATACACGTCATCAACGTATTTCTAGAAGCTCTCAGGGAGTCCTTCAGCATAGAGCGCAAAACCAAGTAGACGTTGAACAAGCTGATCTTGATCATTCGCAAGAGGGATCTAACCCCTTTGTACAATACGACTTCTCTTCTTTACATGAGGCTTATAATCCCTTTACGCACGGCTATCTACCGCCTAAATCTCCAGAAGAATCATCGTCTTCTGCGCAAAATATCCCCTTAGGTTCACCTATTCTCGGAGACACTATAAGAACAGGTCCTGTTACATCAACACCACGCAGAGTATCTCGCGTAGGAGCTATAGGATCCTCGCGATCTAAAAATAGAGAGGAGGATGAAGAAAGACGAGAAAGAGATCGAAATCAAGCTGATGATGAATCTTCAAATTTAGAATCTCCAGACTTACAACGTAAGCCAAACAGAAGAAGGAAAAGAAAGAAAAGCTAGGCTTTTCCTCTAAAAGAAATCTAGATAGAAATAAAAAGGCTCTTTTGATGTTTTTCAACTTCAAAAGAGCCATTTTTTCCCTTAGATTCTCAATAACTTACAAAAAATCTTTAGATTTTTCAACTACTATTTATCTAATTCAGCAAGTAAAAGCTCATTCACTCTGTTTGGAGGTGCTTTTCCTTGAGTGCGCTTCATAATTTGACCAACTAAAAATCCTAAAGCTTTGGTCTTGCCATTCTTATAATCGATGACAGATTGTGCGTTAGCAGCTAGCACTTCAGAAATAATCGCCACTAAAGCACTTTCGTCTGTCATTGGCAACATCTCAGGATGTTCATTAAGAATAGCTTCGGGGCTCTTTTCTGGAGATTCCATCATCATATCGGCAAGATCTTTAGCGATCTTTCCAGTAATCACTCCCTTATCAATAAAATTGACAAGCTGAGCTACGCTGCTAGGAAGAATCCCTGAAAAGGCAAGGTTCTTACCTTGCGTTTTACAACGTCCTGCAAACTCTACAGTCACCCAATTAGAAAGAGCTCTGTAGTTTTTACATTCTGCAGCAGCTAGCTCAAAGAAGTGCGCAATATGCTTATCGCTGATTAAAATAGCAGCGATATCCTCAGCAAGCGCATAATCATGCAAATACCTTTGGTATTTGTCATAAGGAAGCTCAGGAAGCGTATCACGGATTTCATTGATATACGCTTCCGTTAATTGCAATACAGGAAGATCAGGCTCTATAAAATATTTGTAATCTTCAGCTCGTTCTTTAAGACGCATCAATACCGTTTTTTTCTTTTCAGGATCCCAACGGTATGTGGCTCCAGGAATGACAGTCTTTGGATCTTTATTAGGATTTTCTAAATAAGCCTCTATCTGTCGGCAGCGTTCTGCTTCTAAAGCTTGCGCCATAAAAGCAAATGAGTTCATGTTTTTAATCTCTACCTTATTGCGTAGTTCGTCACTACCGCGAGGACGTACAGAAACGTTTACATCGAAACGTACGGACCCTTCTTCCATATTACAATCAGAAATTCCAATGTAATCTAATAAGGAGACAAGAGCTGTGGCGTAAGCAACAGCATCATCTGCACAAAACATACAAGGCTTAGAGACAATCTCTATTAAAGGTACACCGGCCCGGTTGTAGTCAACCCCGGCAAACTCCCCAAAATGTTTTAACATTCCTGCATCATCTTCAATATGCGCTTGGGCAAGTTCAAAATAACGCTCTTCGCCTTGGACAATAGCTTTTACACGTCCCCCACGCACTATAGGATGTTCAAACTGTGTAATTTGAAAATTCCTAGGGCTATCGGGATAAAAGTAGGACTTTCTATCGAAACGGCTTAATAAAGCAACCTCTCCTTGAACCGCACAACCAAATAAAATCGCTTTTCTTACAGCTTCTTTATTTAATACAGGCAAAGATCCTGGCATTCCTGTACATACAGGAGAGATATTGGTATTAGGCTCATCACCAAAACGATTTCGTGCACAACTAAATAACTTTGATTTGGTATTTAATTCTACGTGGACCTCAAGACCTATGACGGATTCCCAATCAGCATAAACATCGCTCATTACTTCACCTCTCCATCAAAAAGTTTCTTACATCCCTTAGGGTATAAATTCTTAATTCCTGCGTGTTCTTGGAAGCTATAGCCTGCCTGACAGACCTGCTGGTCTTTACCTTTCTGGCCAATCACCTGAAATCCTAAAGGCAAGCCTTCTCGAGAAAATCCTGAAGGCACGGCGATAGCAGGTAAGTAGGCGAGATTCACAGCAACAGTGTAGATATCTTGTAGATATAAAGAGATCGGATCGAGAATATCTCCATCAGCAAATGCTGGGCAAGAACATACCGGCATAGCAATGACATCACATTTTTCATACGCTGCTTGGAAAGCTTGAATGATTTTTGCGCGGATTGCTGTACCTTGTTTATAGTATACGCTCTGACGCTCTGCAGATAGCACGTAGTTCCCTAAAAGGATCCTACGCATAACTTCCTTACCAAAACCTTTGAACGCGAGAAAGAGTATAGACATCTTCCATACTATGGGCGTCTGGAGAGCGGTATCCATAGCGGATACCGTCAAATCTCGCGAGATTTGTCGTAGCCTCAGCAGAAGCTACTATATAGTATACAGAAACAGCATGATGTAAAATATTGAGATCTATATCAACGATCCGGCTGCCCTGACGTTCTAAAATATTTAATGATGCGAAGAAGTTCTCTTTAACATCATCTCTCAAACCTTCTAAAAATCCCATAGGCACGCCAATCAATCTAGGGACTTCTAAAGATAAGGCATCTTGGAAAGATCCTGAAAAAAACTTCTGCGAGGTGGCGTCTTTTTCATCCTTACCGGAGAAAACGTCCATAGCTAAAGCAACATCCTCAACAACAGTGGCTAAAGGACCTATCTGATCTAATGAAGAGCCAAAAGCGACTAAACCGTAACGAGAGACAGCACCATAGGAAGGTTTAAATCCAACAACACCACAAAATGCTGCAGGCTGACGTATAGAGCCTCCAGTATCAGAACCTAAAGCTATAGGGCAAAATCTTGCAGAAACAGCAGCTGCAGATCCTCCGGAAGATCCCCCAGGGACACAGGATAAATCCCAAGGATTTTTTGTTGGATGGAAAGCAGAGTAATGGGTGGTAGATCCCATGGCGAACTCATCCATATTGAGTTTGCCTAGAATAATCCCATCTTCAGCTTCTATACGTTCAACGACAGTAGCATCAAAAGGGGCTACATAATTTTCTAACATCTTAGAAGCGCAGGTCGTACGCAATCCCATAATATGGATATTATCTTTTATCCCGATGGGGACACCTGCGAGTTTCCCTAAAAGTTCTCCCCTCGCACGTTTTGCATCTATACTAGCAGCTTTTTCATAAGCTCTTTCCTGGCAAAGAGAAAGAAATGCACCTATGCGGCTATCTTCTGTTGCTATTCTATTATAAAAATACTCTGCTATCGCTGTAGCTGAAGATTCTCCGCTAACTACAGCATTTCTTAACTCTAAGGCACTCTTTTGATACATATTCCTAAAACCACGATCGCTACTTAATTACTGTGGGTACTTTCACTAATCCCCCTAAAGACTCGGGGACATTGGTAAGAAACTCCTCACGAGAGAAACTTGAGGCGACGACATCTTCTCGCAAATCTTCAGGTCCAACAGTGTGGGATAGACCAACCTCAACAATTACATCGGCCACATCCAAGGCAATAGATGCTTTCATGATGCCGATGACATCGTTTAACGAAGATTCGTATTCTTGAATCAGCTCTTCGCTTAATTCCAAAGCTGAGCTCTTCGCTAAAAGTAAAATTTCTTCTCTAGTTATGTAGGGTTGTGTCATTTCCTAAATCCCGATAGTTTATTCTGACGAAGCTAATGTCCATTTTGAGTTTTCACGAAAAAACTTCTTGCACAACTTAACTCCTTGTATGCAAAAAGTCAACATCTCCCCCGACGCCTGAGAACAAAAAAAAACTTTATTAAATTATAAAAAAGATTAAAAGATGGAATTAAGTATACATCACTTAGGAGAAAAGCAATGCTAGGCAAACTCGTTCGGGGATTATCCTCTCTTATTGTTGTTCTTTCTGCATTGAACGTAGGAATTATAGGATTAACTCATCATAAAGTAAACCTTATTGCTCGACTGTGCGGGGGCGCAAGCGCAACAGCAACACAAATTACCTATATTATTATTGGAATCGCTGGAATGATTTCTTTAGTAAGCTTTTGTAATTGTTGCTGCAAAAAGCGTCGAGGGGGAGATTGCTGTTCAAAAGGTCATGCATCTCATCACTGTGATCCTAAAAATTAGACTCTCTTTTCTCAAAACCTGAGATTTCCTCATAAAATAATTCTCCTAGTTTTATAGATATCGACGAGAACATCAAAAGCCACATGATTTCATGTGGCTTTTTGTATTTTTGTTTCCCACTCTTGCAATTCTCCTCGATTTTCCTCTCCTGTTGTCTCTTGATTTTTTAATTTCCATCTTCTATTGCGTGAAGAATCTTCCATATCACCAAAAACACTCTATTATGAAGCCTTCTGTTCCTTGGTTGTTAATCTCCTCTGCCATTACACTTCCATTATCATCTATAGTGGCTGCCGAACCTCTTCTAATGGCCAGCCTCTCCAAAGCTCAGTCTCAAGAACAAAACGGAAACCAAACCTTAAGTTCTACCGACAATTACGACGGGACTTCTCAAACAGATACGCCCTTTACACGTAAAGAGTCTTCTACTGAAGGAGGAACCACCTACACTCTGGAAAGTGATGTATCTTTTACAAACATAAGTAAAACGCAGCTACCTTCTGCCTCCGAGACTCAGAAAGAATCGAAAGATGTAAAACCAACAGATGCTTCATCAGAGAATAAGAGCACGAGTTCGGATCAAACTTCTGAAAAATCATCTTCTGATCACAGCACTCCTAATGCAGAGAGTCCTAATCAAGAGTCTACGGCAGAGACAGCACAACCCTCTCCCACCGAACCTTCTACCCCTACTGCAAATGCAGTTTCTGATGAAAATACCCCAAAGACAGAAACGACTGCAGAACCTACTGATCAAGGGGCTACTGATACTGCGCAGGCTACAGAAGAACCAAACAAGAATACTAATGCCGAAACTCCTCTTGTTTCGTCACATAGAATTAGAGCGAATACAGAACCTGCGGGGGTACCTCCTCATCTTCTCCTGACCAAGCCGGCACTACAAACCAAGCCGACTCTACTGGCCAAGAAGCTTCTCAAAATATATCCGAATCACAAGACACGTCATCTAATCCTCAAGGTCAGGATTCGCAAGTTCAGGCTTCGCAAAGCCAATCCAGCGGAGATCAAAATTCTTCCACAGCTCAGGAAACAGACAAAAGTTGTTTTTCAAATACTGTAGGCCCCTTAACTTTTACCGGCCAAAACCATTCCTTAACCTTTAGAAATGTTAGTGTCACAGGGAAAGGATCTGCCGTTAACAATAGCGCGGGATCTGAGTTAACATTTTCAGGATTTAGCGATTTAACCTTCTCCAGTGCCACAAACCAAACTCAAGATCAAGCAGACAGCTCTATCTATGTAGGACCTAAAACTGCAACACCTCCAGAAAATCCTGATGGTTCAGGAGATTCTTCAGATTCAGGAAATTCTGGATCTAACGATGGAAATCAAGCAGGGAGCTCTGGAGGCTCTCAAACTGGAGACTCAGGAACAGACTCCACAGTTAGTGGTGGGGGATCTTCAGCCCCTACAGACCCTGCAGCTTCAGCGAGCCTCTGGAATCTACCCTCTAGGGCAACTGCTGATGTGAGCAAAGCCTCTGACGATTCAACACTTCAAGTTTCCGACGTAAAAGATGCAAGTTCTGCTGACACTACCGGCGCCCCAAGCATTGTTTTCAAAGAAAACGTTAATATTACATTTGAGAACAACGCCTCTAAGAAAGCTGGCGGAGCTATTCATATTGATGGCGGCACAGGAAAAATAGAAAACAACACTGGAACATGTACCTTCTCTAACAACAACGCTAAAGAGCAAGGCGGGGCGATATCTGTTACTGGGAATTTCGACATTACAGGAAACGCAGCTGTTGTCTTTTCTGGAAACAAAGCTCAAGTAGTTCCCGCTGCAGCGCAAGACACTAGAAGCGCAGCGAGTCAAACAGTCACAACGGGAACTGGTGGAGCTATCCATTGTTTAGCTGCTCCTGCATCTGGAGGAAGCACTAACCAGCCTTCTACTGGCTCCCCTTCTGGTTCTCCTGCTGCTAGTCCCTCTAGCGGTTCAGATAGTAGTCCATCTGGGGCTGCAGGTGCTGGAACCTCTGGAGATTCTCCTGCTAGTTCAGATGTAGCTCCTTCTGCATATATAGCGTTATTAGCAAATAGCCCAACAGCTCCTGTACAAAAAACATTACAATCGGCACCAGAGTCTGCTAAGGATCCGTGTTTAACGATCTCTGGCAACATCTCAGTGACATTTACGAATAACTCCTCGACTGTCAGTGGTGGAGCTATTCATGCTAAAAAATTAGTTCTATCTTCTGGTGGAGATATCTCCTTCTCTGATAACTCATCAGGAAAAGGTGGAGCGATTTTCATTGCTGAGGGTGGAGATATCAGCATCACAGCTGAAACAGGATCCATTACCTTCCAAGGAAATACTGTTACAGCTGCCGATACCATTACCCTTCCTAGTAAAACTCCGGGATCTAATGGAAGCACAAGTAGCGCGCTACCTCAGGCTGCTCTTTCCTTAAGAGCATCTACAGCTAGTGCTCAACAAACGAGCGCTGATCAAAAGCCTACGCACAACGCTATTCATTTAGATAGTGGGGCTAAAATTTCCCATTTACGTGCAGGAACAGGCCAAACGATCTTTTTCTATGATCCTATTACCATGGCCCAAGCAACTGCAGTAACGCCATCTCCTGCTCCTACTCCTCCCACAACTTCTTTAATAAGAGCGGCCGCTGTTGCTGCATCTACGAACGCAGCAACTCCTAAAACTCCAATAAAAATCAATGCTGCCGACACAAGCAAAACTACTGTGTATGATGGGACAATTGTCTTTTCGGGAGAGAAGTTATCCTCAGAAGAGGCTGCAAATCCATTGAATGCGATAAGTGTTTTTAACACCGGCGTCTCTCTTGAAGCAGGAACTCTTATTTTAAAAAGTGGCGCAGGTCTAGTTGTAGATTCCTTTATCCAGCAAGAGGGTTCTTTAATTATTATGGATGGTGGAACATCTATAGTCACCCACGACCCTACTACTTCCACTTCTGCTCCGAACGCAGCACCAGCTCCTGCAGCACCAGCTGTGGCTCTTCCTGTTATAAAAGCATTAACCCAATCTAAGAACCCTAAGGTGATATCTGAGTTAGTCGCCCGCTCTTTAATGAACTTTAAACAAAGAAGACCTTCCGCAGCAGCTCCTATTGTATCTAACTCACAAGTAACCAACCCAGATGGATCCATCGTAATTAACAATCTTGCCGTCAACTTAGACTCTCTAGGTGGAGGACAAGTGATTACTCTTTCTGCGACAGGAAACGGCAACGTCTCCATAACCGGAGATTTGAAGTTCCAAGATAGCAGTCAGAATTTCTACGATAATCCAATGTTAAACAAAAACTTCTCTGCTAATCTCTTCTCTATTTCTGCAGCTGGTACCGGGAAAGTAGATACTTCTGGTTTCAATATGATTCCTCAAGGATCGACAAGCTCTAATTCTGGTTATCAAGGAAAATGGGAGGTCAAAGAAGTTAAAGATGCTAGTGGCAAAGTCTCCTTTGAACTGCAATGGATATCCCTGGGGTACACTCCCTCTCCTAATCGACGTGCCACTTTAGTTCCTAATAGCTTATGGTTCGCTGCTAATGATATTCAAGCTATTCAACAACTTGTTGAAGCGAGCACGCGAAGTGAAGACTTCTCTAAAGGTATATGGATTTCGGGACTCTCTAACTTCTTCCATAGAAGCTCTACGAAAGCACAGGAAGGCTTCCGTCATAGAAGCTTTGGCTACGTTATAGGTGCAAGCGCACAACCTATCACCGATAAGGTTGTGGATGTTGCCTTCTGTCAGCTATTTGGTAAATCTAAAGATTATCGCTTTGCAGATGCTATAGAGCATATCTATGCGTTATCTATCCATACAAAACGTGAAAAGCTAGTCCACCGCTATGAGCTCTCGAAAAAGAAAGGCGCTATCCTTACTAAACTTCCTGAGCAAATGCCGATAATTTTAGATAGTCAGCTTAGCTACAGCTTCACTCGCAACTCCATGACAACAAAACACACTCCCGATCCTTCGTCAAGAGGCAAATGGAATAACCATTGCGTAGCTGGAGAACTGGGTGGCTACCTTCCTATGATTATCGAGAATCCAATAATTGATGAGTTTTCTCCATTCACGAAACTTCATATTGTCTTCGTACAACAACAAAACTTCAAAGAAACTAAAGGCGGAGATGCAAATAGGGTATTCCAAAGTGCAAACTTTGTAAATGTTTCCCTCCCTATCGGTATGAAGCTGGAGAAAACAGGTAAGTACGGCATTTACAATGCCAACCTTATCTATCAGCTTGACATCTATCGTGATGCTCCAAAATCTAAAGTGTTCCTACCTTCCGTAGATGCTACATGGGCTACAGAAGCAACAAACTTAGCTAGACAAGGGGTAATCATCGATGGCTCTACTCATCACCATCTAACAAAGAGCTTCGAACTCTACAGTCATGGAGCCTTCGAGCTACGCGGATCTTCTAGAAATTACAACTTTGACCTAGGAGGAAAGTACAAATTCTAAAACCCCGCTCTCTCTGAAACAACCGGGCCTCCTACCAGAAATGAATAAAACATGTCAAGTCTTTTCTGTATTAGACTTGCTTTCTTTTGTACTAATGAGTATTTAACGAAACTGTTTTTTTCATTTCACCACAAGTGTATAAAATGAGGCCTTCTTTATATAAGATTTTAATATCGTCGACTTTGACGATACCATTATCTTTTCACTTCTCGCAGGTGCATGCGGAAGTGGCTTTAACTCAAGAATCTGTTCTCGATGCAAATGGAGCATTCAGTCCGCAATCTACAAGCACTGCGGGAGGAACTACCTACAACGTTGAGAGTGATATTTCTATTGTAGATGCAGGGCAAGCAGCGGCGATGGTTTCTGCAGCCTTTGTTCAAACTGCAGACGATCTAACGTTCAAAGGCAATGGTCGTAGCCTAGCGATAGAAAACGTAAACTCTGGAGCTAATCCCGGAGCTATTTATGTTTCTGCTGCGGATAAGACTCTTACTCTGACAGACTTTTCTACATTGAGCTTCAAGAAATGTCCTAAGCATACCGTGAATACGGGTAAAGGAGCAGTGAAATCTGGAGGAGCATTAAACTTAGCGAATAATGCTAGCATTCTTTTTAATCAGAACCATTCCGCTGAAGATGGTGGCGCCATTTCTTGCAAAGCTTTTTCTCTAACCGGCTCGAGCAAGGAAATTAGCTTCACCACCAACACAAGCACGAAAAAAGGTGGAGCGATTGCTGCTACAGGAGTTGCTAACCTTTCAGACAACCAAGGAAAAGTCATATTTTCTGGAAATACTGCCGTGAATTCTGGAGGAGCAGTATATGCAGAAGCGAATACGACTATTGCAGGAAACAGCGCTGTTGTTTTTAACAACAATGCTGTTACTGGAACAACAGATGGTTGCGGTGGTGCTATCCATTGTAGCAAAACAGGTGCGACACCGGTCCTTACTATAAGAGATAACAAAGTCTTGCTTTTTAAGGAAAATACTTCTGCAGCAAAAGGCGGGGCTATTTATGCGGATAAACTCTATCTAACTTCTGGTGGACCTACGGTATTCGTAGGGAACAAAGCGACCAACGCCGCTCCTAAAGGTGGGGCAATCGGTATTGCTGCCAATGGAGAATGTAGCATAACAGCGGAACACGGGGATATCACTTTTGAAAACAACCTCATAGCTACAGCAAATAACGCTACAGTAAAGAGAAATGCGATTAACATTGAAGGCAATGGGAAATTCGTAAATTTACGCGCGGCTTCTGGAAACACTCTTACCTTTTACGATCCTATAGTTGTTGGGGGTACTGCTGCAGATCTTCTCACTTTAAACCAAGCTGAAGGGACTAAAGTCTACAATGGGAGAATTATCTTTTCTGGAGAAAAGCTCACAGAAGACCAAACTGCCGATGCCGACAACTTAAAGACAGTATTCACGCAGCCTATCGCATTAGCAGCTGGAGAGCTTATCTTAAGAAACGGTGTGGAAGTAGAGGCAAAAGCTGTTTCGCAAACAGCGGGCTCTCTAATTTTGATTGATGCAGGAACAAAGCTGTCTGCGAAAACAGAAGATGTCACGCTAACCAACCTGGCGATCAATCCTAATTCTTTAGATGGAACAAAAATCGCTGTTATTGCCGCCGTAGCGAATGCCAAGAATGTCACTGTAACAGGAGCTATTGGTATTATCGACCCTACAGGAAAATTTTATGAAGACCATAAGCTAAATGAAACATTAGCTTTAGGAGGAATTCAATTTTCTGCAAAAGGAAGCATAACAACGACAGATGTGCCTAGCACAACGACACGTTCTCCTGCACAACATTATGGGTATCAAGGAAACTGGTCGCTCTCTTGGATTACAGATAACGGCTCAGATCCTAAAACACAAACAGCTGTCTTTAACTGGAATAAAACGGGATACAATCCTAATCCTGAACGTCGTGCTCCCCTAGTATTAAATAGTCTTTGGGGATCCTTTATGGATATACGTTCTATTCAGGATGTCATGGAACGTAGCGTAGATACACTATTAGAGACACGTCGTGGCCTTTGGGTTTCTGGAGTGGGGAATTTCTTGCATAAAGATCCCAGCGCAGAAAATCGCAAATTCCGTCATATCAGTTCGGGATATGTATTAGGAGCAACAACAAATACCTCTCAAGAAGATACGCTTAGCGTAGCTTTCTGTCAGCTATTTGGGAAAGACAAGGACTACCTTGTAGCGAAAAATGCTGCAAATGTCTATGCAGGATCTATCTATTATCAACACGTAAGTAAGTTTGATGATCTCACACGATTATTTAACGGACCAAACACCTGTTGTTCAGGATTCTCCAAAGAGATTCCTATTTTCTTAGATGCGCAAGTTACCTATTGCCATACCAACAACAACATGACAACGACCTATACAGATTATCCTGAAGTTAAAGGCTCTTGGGGTAATGATACTGTGGGTGTCGCATTATCTACTAGCGTGCCTATTCCTATATTTACCCATGCTTTCTTTGATAGCTACGCTCCATTTGCAAAGTTGCAAGTTGTCTATGCTCATCAAGAGGATTTTAAAGAACCTACAAGAGAAGGCCGTACCTTTGAAAGTAGCGATCTTCTCAATGTTTCCGTCCCTATAGGCGTGAAGTTTGAGAAACTCGTCTACGGAGAAAAAACTGCTTATGATCTTACATTGATGTATGTTCCTGA
The DNA here is from genome assembly GCF_000007605.1 of Chlamydia caviae GPIC. Lineage (NCBI taxonomy): Bacteria > Pseudomonadati > Chlamydiota > Chlamydiia > Chlamydiales > Chlamydiaceae > Chlamydia > Chlamydia caviae. Next base: position 326,762 of record NC_003361.3, on the reverse strand, counting down.
TGTGTACCGTCATAATCCAAACTGCATAACAGGATTCGCTATTAATGATGTTACTTGGTTAACAACAGCAACGAATCTTGCTAGACAAGCTTTCATAATTCGTGCTGGCAACCATATTGCCGTAACATCTGGATTTGAGATGTTCAGTCAATTTGGTTTCGAATTACGAAGCTCTTCAAGAAATTACAACGTAGATCTTGGAGCTAAGGTCTCTTTCTAACAAGCACCCCCCTGCTCATCCCAGAGCAGGGCTTCTTCTTTTCAGAAGCTCTAATCCCCTTGACTTTTAATTATTTTTGTGATCGGGTTGACGTAATATCAAATTGCCCAAGAGCATAAAACATGAAACATCCAGTTTACTGGTTCTTAGTGTCTTCGGGGCTGCTCGCTTCAACCTCCTTGAGCTTTGCAGCAGCAGTTCAAGAGACTCTAAATTCCTCTGATAGTTATAATGGAAATGCAACAACAGATGCGTTCCAAACTAAAGAAACAACAACAGGTGCTGAATATACTTGCGAAGGTAACGTCTGCATTACTTATGCAGGGAAAACAACACCTTTAACAAAGAGCTGTTTCACAGAGACTACAGAAAATCTTACTTTTATAGGACAGGGCTATTCTCTTTGCTTTGATAATATTACTGCTACAGCTAAGCCAGCAGCTATTGAAGTAAGCGCCGCTGATAAGACATTATCAATCTCTGGATTTTCTTTGTTTTCATGTTCTTATTGTCCTCCAGGAACTACCGGACAAGGGGCTATTAAGTCTGGAGGAACTGCTACCTTCGACAACAACTCTAAACTACTTTTCAAGAGCAATTGCTCATCAGAAGAAGGCGGCGCAATTAACTGCAAAAGTCTAACACTTAAAAATTCCTCCGTATGCGCAAATTTTATAAAGAATTCATCCGATAAAAAGGGTGGAGCTATTTACTGTAGTGACGAGAATCTCCAATTAGAAAATAATGATCAGATGCTTTTCTCTGAAAACACTTCCAAAGAAGAAGGTGGGGCTATTTATGCGAAAAAACTCTCCATCATCTCTGGAGGGCCAACCCTATTCTCTAATAATTCAACCTCTAAAGCTGCTGACCCTAAAGGCGGGGCTATTTGCATAGCTGATGCAGACAGCGAATGTAGCTTAACTGCCGAAAATGGGGATATTATTTTTGATGGAAATAAAATAATAACCACGGGCACTCCTTCAACGAAAAGAAACTCTATCGATTTAGGCTCTGGAGGGAAGTTCTCTCAGTTAAGAGCTAGAGATGGTTTTGGCGTTTTCTTTTACGATCCAATCGCCAATAATGGCAGCGACACTGATACATTAGAAATCAATAAAGCTGACGGAGCTGCAACCTATTCCGGTCGTATTGTCTTTTCTGGAGAAAAGCTCACAGAAGATGAAAAACAAGTTACAGACAATTTGAAATCCTTTTTCAAACAACCCCTCACAGTAGGATCTGGATCTTTTGTACTTAAAAATGGCGTAACAGTGTCAGCAAAGCAAATCACCCAATCCGGCGGCGCTATTGAGATGGATGCGGGGACCAATCTAACCTCAACCACAGAAGATATTTCCCTAAGCAATCTGGTTATCAATACCGCCTCATTGGGGGGGGGGGGGGTACCTCTGGCAGCACAAATCTCAGCTGAAGGAACCAACAAAAGTGTTACAATCTCCTCTCTTAATTTAGTCGATGCCGACGGAAACGGCTACGAATATCCAGTCTTCTCCACAACACGAGAATTTCCTTCTATTATAGAAGCTAAAGCTAATGGTACAGGAACACCTACAATCCCAACAACTCATCTAACTGACCATGCTCCAGCCGCTCATTATGGCTATCAAGGTCTCTGGACAACATCCTGGGCACAAGGCACAGCCACAACCTCACAACTAGCTACTTTAGCTTGGCAACAAACTGGCTATAACCCTAACCCTGAACGTCAAGGACCTCTAGTCCCTAATACCTTATGGGGATCGTTCTCAGATGTACGCGCCATTCAAAACCTCATGGATATTAGTGTCAATGGTGCTGACTATCAAAGAGGCCTCTGGGCATCGGGATTAGCTAACTTCTTACAGAAAAGCGGAACGGAGACAAAACGCAAGTTTCGTCACCATAGTGCTGGATATGTATTGGGAGCGTATGCCAAAACACTTTCCGATGATGTCTTCAGCGCCGCTTTCTGCCAACTCTTTGGAAGGGATAAAGATTACTTAGTCTCTAAGAATAATTCTAATATCTACGCAGGATCTATTTATTATCAGCATACCTCCTTCTGGGATGCTTGGGATAACCTGCTACAATCTACTCTCGGCGCGCAAGCTCCGTTAGTACTCAATGCACAGTTAACGTATAGTCACACGTCTAACGACATGAAGACAAATATGACGACTAAATACGCTCCACAAGGCGTCGTCTACCCAGAGATCAAGGGTGATTGGGGTAACGACTGCTTCGGAGTGGAACTCGGTGCTACTGTGCCTATTGAATCTCCCTATTCTTCCTTATTTGATATGTACTCTCCTTTCTTAAGATTCCAATTGGTTTATGCTCACCAAGAGGACTTTAAAGAAAATAACAGCACTGAAGGAAGATACTTTGAAAGCAGCGATCTCACAAACCTCTCCATGCCTATCGGCGTGAAGTTTGAGAGATTCTCTGACAATGACATAGCTTCCTACAATGTAACTTTGGCTTATGCTCCGGATCTTGTAAGAAGCAACCCTGATTGTAAAACGTCTCTGCTCGTTAGCCCAACCACAGCTGTTTGGTTAACTAAAGCAACAAACCTAGCTAGACATGCTTTCATTGTAAAAGCAGGAAATTATCTTTCCTTATCTTCTAACTTTGAAATCTTTAGCCAGTTTGGTTTCGAGCTCAGAGGCTCTTCTAGAACCTATAACGTAGACCTCGGATCTAAGATCCAGTTCTAATTCCAACCACCTCCCCTGCCCCATCCGGGGCAGGGGCTCCCTGTCAATCCCCTTGACTTTTAAGTATTTTTGTGATCGTTTAAGAGTATCTCAAATCACCCAAGAGCATAAAACATGAAACATCCAGTTTACTGGTTCTTAGTGTCTTCGGGGCTGCTCGCTTCAACCTCCTTGAGCTTTGCAGCAACAGTTCAAGAGACTCTAAATTCCTCTGATAGTTATAATGGAAACACAGCAACAAGTGCATTCCAGACTAAAGAAACACAAGCAGGCGCTGAATATACTTGCGAAGGGAACGTCTGTATTACTTATGCAGGGAAAGGGACTGCATTAACAAAGAGTTGTTTCACGGAGACTACAGAAAATCTTACCTTTCTAGGAAGGGGCTATTCTCTTTGCTTCGATAACATTAATACAACAGCTAAACCAGCTGCTATTGAAGTAAGCGCTGCTGATAAGACATTATCAATCTCTGGATTTTCTTTGTTTTCATGTTCCGACTGTCCTCCAGGAACTACTGGACAAGGGGCTATTAAGTCTGGAGGCACAGCCACTTTTGAAAATGATTTTAGCGTCCTATTTAAAAAAAATTGCTCTACAGCAGCTGGTGGAGCGATCAATTGTAAGGGGCTCACATTAAAAGGGACTTCTGGGATTGCTAATTTTATAGAAAATAAATCTACAGATAATGGTGGCGCAATAGAAGCCTCTGGGGCTAGTTCTATTGAAAATAACTCAGGAGTTATCAGCTTTTCAGGAAATACTTCTGCAAAACATGGCGGAGCAATCCATTCAAATTCAGCGGTCACCATTGCCAATAACCACAGGGTAGAATTTTCAAAAAACACAACTACGGGAACTGCGGATTCTTCAGGAGGAGCTATCTGCTGCAAGGACAATGCAGCACCTGAATTAAAATTCGAAGGAAACGCACAATTACTCTTCCTAGAAAACTCATCTCAAGTGAGTGGTGGAGCTCTTTATAGCAATAAGCTCACAATTTCCTCAGGTGGAACTACTGTATTTGCTAACAACACTGTAACCAATGCTAACCCTATGGGTGGGGCAATTTGTTTAGATACAACTAGTGGTGAGTGTAGCCTGTCAGCAGATTTAGGAAATATCATCTTCGATGGAAATAAAGTAATCACAAGTGGCGGTAACACAACAACAAAAAGAAATTCTATAGACTTAAACACTAGTGGAAAATTCACACAATTAAGAGCTAAAGATGGTTTCGGAATTTATTTCTATGATCCCATTGCCGACAATGGAGATGCCAATGCTGCTCTCAATATTAACGCGCCAGAAAATGCGACAACCTACAATGGAAGAGTTGTCTTCTCAGGAGAAACCCTATCTGCAACAGAGAAAACAGAAGCAGACAACTTAAAATCCATATTTAAACAACCTGTTACTCTGTCTGCAGGCTCCCTTATCCTTAAAGATGGCGTAACAGTAGAAGCGAAAAAAATCACGCAAACAGCTGGCTCTGCTGTGGTTATGGACGCAGGCACGACATTACAAACTCCTTCTACTGATGGAGAGACCATCACCTTACCAGATCTCACCATCAACGTCGCCTCGTTTGGGGGGGAGGGGGGTACCTCTTCGCCTGCTAAAGTCCACTCTCAAACAGCCAATCAAGCCCTCACAGTCACTGCTGTAAGTTTCATCGACGACGATGGCAACGGTTATGAGTATCCCGTATTTTCTAAAACTCGTGATTTCGCAGATTCTATACTATTAGAAGCCGCCACAGGAACCACCGTCACTGCACCAGCGATCCCCACCACTCCCGATACACCTTCAGCTCACTACGGCTACCAAGGTAATTGGACAATTGCTTGGGCGCAAGGCACTGCCGGAACTCATGAACAAAAAGCGACCCTAACCTGGACAGGAACAGGCTACATCCCTAATCCTGAACGCCAAGCCCAACTAGTTCCTAATACATTATGGGGAGCTTTCACGGATATGCGCGCACTACATCAGTTAATGAGCGTAAGTGCTACAGATTTAGAGCAAGAACGCGGCCTCTGGGGAGCTGCAATTACAGACTTCCTACAGAGAAAAAAGACTTCAACAAGCAAGAAATACCGTCACGTCGGTGTTGGCTATGCTGTGGGTGCTAGCGTACACATGCCAACAGAAGATCTATTTTCTTTAGCCTTTTGTCAGTTCTTTAACAATGATAAGGATTTTGTAGTCTCTAAAAACCGTACACATGTGTATGCAGGTTCTTTGTTCTTTGAACATTTCCATATGCTGCATCCTCAAAATTACTTGAAAGTAGGATCGAAATTCCCTCCTGCGTTCTTAGCTAACCTTCCTGAAAATGTTCCTATGATTCTCAACATACTGTTTAGCTACAGCCATGCTGAAAATGATATGAAAACACGCTATACCAAGCGTTATTCTCCTAAACCGGTCACCTATCCAGAAGTCACAGGTAGCTGGGGAACAAATTGCTTCGGTGGGGAGATTAGCACAAGTTTCCCTATAGAACTTTCTGATTCCTACATGTTTGAGAGATTTGTTCCTTTCATGAAGGTACAGATGATCTACGGTGAACAGGAGAGCTTCCAAGAACCTACAAGTGAAGGACGTTCTTTTGAAAATAGCCATCTTGTGAATTTAGCTTTACCTATCGGAGTGAAGTTTGAAAATATCTCCTCAAATAACAAAGATACTTTCGATCTTACACTTGTCTATTCTCCAGATGTCTATAGAAGTAATCCCCACTGTGCGACTTCTTTAGTTGTTACAGGAGCTGCTTGGGAAACAAAGGCTACCAACCTAGCTCGTCATGCATTTGTAGTTCGTGCTGCAAATAACTTTACCTATTCAGAACACATAGAGTTATTTGGACACGGTGGATTCGAACTTCGCGGATCTGCATATAGCTACAACTTCGATCTTGGTGGAAAAATCCTCTTCTAAGATTTTTGTAGACTCCCTGCTGAATTTACACAGGGAGTCTTCTCCTTATTTTCTACATCAATATACAGCAACTCTTGCTTTATTTTCTGATTTTTCTTATGTCATGTAGAGCCGCAAAATATGCAGGGAATACTAATGAAAAACTCTATTTATGGAGTTTTGCTGTTTTCCTCTTTTGCCTTGTCCATTGCTACCGAACTTCTTGCAGATGCCGATACTGTCAATCTTGCAGCTGGATTCAACGGCTCCTCTAGTGAAACTTTCAATGTCAAACAAACAAATAATGTTGAGGGAACCACCTATACTTTAACAGGTGCTGTTTCCTTTGCAAATATAAACAAGTTCGATCAGGCAGACACCAGCTGTTTTGCCAATTCCGCGGGAGATCTTACCTTCACGGGAAGCCGACGCCTTCTCTATTTTAATAACATCACATCCTCAGCAAAAGGCGCGGCTATCAGCACCACAGCAGATGCTAAGACCCTGACATTATCGGGATGTCTGAGTCTGATTTTTTATATGTCTCCTAAAGAAGACATAGGAAATGGAGCTATTTATTCAAATAGCTCCATGCTGATTCAGCAAAATAGCGATGTTAGTTTCGGCTATAATAAATCTGCAGGGAAAGGAAGTGTTATTCTTTGTGAGAAAAGTACAAGTGCCGGAGCGACATCTCCCACACTGACAATACAAAATAACGGCGAGTTTAAGGTATTAGCAAATTTATCAGCATCCTCAGGAGGAGCTATCTATGCTGAAAAAATGCTCTTATCTGCAGGAGGAAATACAGTATTTCAAGCTAACGTCACTCAAGAAAAAGGTGGGGCTATTGCCATTGCTGCTAATGGAGAAATTAGCCTATCTGCAGATGGCGGAGATCTGACTTTTGAAAGAAATATCATCATCGAAAATAATGAAACTATCCGCAATGCTATTCATTTAGAAGATGGTGCTAAATTTCTACAGTTGCGTGCTGCTAAAGACAGATCTATCTACTTCCATGATCCGATTACAACCACAGGAAATGTCGCCGATCGTTTGACTCTCAATGCTGCTAACGGAGCGACTCCCTATGAAGGGACAATTGTCTTTGCCAGCGGAGTATCTTATGTAAACTCGCCTCTTTCTAAACTCTACTCATTTTCTCAAGATCTCACACTAGCCGCGGGATCTTTAATCTTAAAAGACGACGTATTGATAAAAGCGAAATCTTTCGAGCAAAATCAAAAATCCCTATTATTCATGCATCCGGGAACAAGGCTACAAACAACCAATAATCTATCTATAAAAAATCTTCATCTAGACCTGAGTAAGATAGCAGCAACTGCCGTAGAGATAGCAGCAACTGCCGATGCTGCTGCTATAGAGATTTGCGGTCCTATGGTTATGCATGTTGATGATGAGATATTTTATAATCAGGAAGCATTAGCAGATTCGTTATCTTTCGAATGCTTGCATGTTCGCGCGCCACATTTAGACAACATCACTGTCGATGATGTTCCTCTAATCCCGATAACCACGATGGAAACCCATCGCGGTTATCAAGGTAAATGGACAGTCTCTTGGGAAGAAGAGCATGAGATGATCTTTGGTAATGTCTCTACACAACCTAATAAAAAGATGTCTTTGGTCTGGAATCCCTCTGGCTATATTCCTTTTGTAGGAGGCACCGGAGAGTTTACCACATCTTTAGTTCCTAATAGCCTATGGAATCTCTTTTTAGACACACGCTTTGCTCAACAAGCTATAGAAACAAATGCGCAATCACCAGGGAATGGGATTTGGATTTCATCTCTCACGAATTCCTTCCGCAAAGGCTCTACTGAGAATAACCACGGCTTCCGTCATAAAAGTTCAGGATATGTCGCTGGAGGGAAATTTCAAACCCTTCAAGATGATATCTTTAGTGTAGGCATATGCCAGTTATTTGGAAGATCCAAAGATTTTGGATCTGCAAAATCTAAAGATAAAGCCTTCTCGGGCTCTCTCTATGCTCACCATTCACGCTACCTCCTGCCTATTACGCGTTTCCTAGCAGGGACATCAAGATCCCAACCTAGGTTCTTATCCAGAATCCCTAAAGACTTCCCTATTAACTTTGATGCTCTCATCAGTTATAGCTATGGGAGAAATCATATGAAGGTGAAATACGCAGATCACTCACAAACAACTAGCTCATGGAATACCTACGGCTATAGCGCACAGATCGGAAGTTCCTTACCGTGTGCTTTGGATGTTTCCCATACATTTTTCCAGTATGTATCTCCATTTGTCAAATTGCATTGGATTTATGCTCATCAAGTACAATTTCAAGAACAAGGAATAAAACGGCGCTCTTTTAATAATAGCAATTTAAAAAATCTCTCGTTGCCCATAGGCCTTAAAATCCAAGGTCAATCACTACATCATCTTTCTTATGAACTCACTGGGATGTATATTGCCGATCTCTATCGTTGCAATCCTGAGAGTGTGACTTCATTAATCTCCGGAGGCCTACTTCCCTGGACAACAACAGCGGCAAATCTTGGTAAGCAAGCAGCTCTGTTGCAAGGCTCGGGAAACCTCTCTCTCACATCACACATCAATATCTTTGCTCAAGGAACTGTAGAATTTCGTCGTTCCTCCTATAGCTACGCCATGGACGCTGGCAGTAGGGTGCATTTTTAACAGTGTAACTCCCTGCTTGCAGGGAGCTTACGCATAAGCACCCTGGGATACCGAACCTATCTGCTTTTTCGAGTAGGCATAACCTTTAAGGTTATGCCCACTCCTAAAAAGCAGAAAATATTTTTTCCTATAACACAACAGGGAATGTACTATATGAAAAACTCTCTTTATGGGTTTTTAATCTTTTCATCTTTTACCGCATCTATAGCGTTTCATAGTCATGTAAACGCTGACAACCTAGCTTCTTCAGAAAGCTTTGATGGTTCTACAGGAGCTGGGCAATTTACCTCAAAACAATCTACTGACGCAGGAGGCACTACCTATACACTGACCGGTGATGTCACCATCACCCATGTCAAAACAACATCGCCTGCCAATACAAGCTGTTTTAAAAATAGCGGGGGGAATCTCACCTTTACAGGAGCGAACCACTCCTTAATATTTGAAGATATTATCTCTACAGCTCAAGGAGCTGCGATCAGTGCAAATACTGATGCTAAAACCCTGAAAATGTCAGGATTCAATACCCTAGCTTTTGTTGCTGCGCCACAGGCAACCACGGGAAATGCTGCTGTCTATGCTATAGGGACAACAACAATCAAAGAAAATAAGAAATTAATCTTTGGTAAGAACCACTCTACAGCAGCAGGAGGCGCTATCCATTGCGCAAAAACAGGAGCAACCGAAGCCGTGCTAACGTTGCAACAAAATGCATCTATGCTCTTTAGAAATAACTCCTCAGCAACTACAGGAGGAGCGATTCATGCAGAGAAATTCATTCTTAAAGCCGGAGGCACCACCCTATTTGAAAATAACCACGCTACGCAAAAAGGAGGAGCTATTTCCATTGCAGGATCTGGGGAAATTAGTCTATCTGCAGATGACGGAAGTATTATCTTTAAAGGCAATACTATTACCGACGCTGGAAATAAAGTAAGCAATGGAATTCATGTAGGGACAAATGGAAAATTTGCAAAGCTAGAAGCTAAAGAATCGCAGTCTATCCTATTTTATGATCCCGTAGTTGCTGAAGGTACAGCGGATAGTAATTTAGAAATTAACAAAGCTGATGGTGGAACCTCCTATACGGGATCTATAATCTTTTCAGGAAGATACATAGAAAGTCCTCATAAAAGGATGAAACACGTTTCTACATTCACACAACCCCTCACGCTATCCTCAGGATCTTTGGTATTAGAGAAAGGGGCACATTTAAAAGCTAAATCTCTAACACAGACTGCAGGATCTAAAGTTATTCTAGATCAAACATCCAGTATAGAAACAAAAGAAAATATAGATATAAAAGAGCTGTGGCTACGGCTTGATGATTTTAACACACCTACAGCAACTTGTATCTCTACATCAGGGAATGCCCATACCATTACTATTAAAGGACCTTTAGGGGTTTTTACAGATCAAGAAACTTTCTATGACAATCATGCTCTTGCCTACAGCATAGATCAAGAATTCCTACAACTTGCTGATAAAGACATCACAAAAATCTCCTTAGTAGATATCCCCCAAGCGGTTAGGAAAAATCTTGATTCCCATAGTGGGTACCAAGGGAAATGGTCCATAGATTGGAAAACGGTTCCAGGATCTACAAATGCAGGAGTGACAACTCTCGGAACGAAAACAGCAACTGTACATTGGAGACCTACAGGATACATTCCTTTTGGAGGTTCTCAAGAAATTACCACGCCTTTAGTAGTCAACACTCTATGGGGAAATTTCTCAGATATCCGTAATTTAGAAAGAACTGTAGAATCCCTAGCTGTCAATTCTCTATGCTCTGAAGGCTTCTGGGCTGCGGGAATTAAAAATTACCTCTATTCCAATAGCCCTGCTGAAAACTATGTTTTCCAACATCATAATGCCGGCTATGCCATTGGTATGAATAAACATACGTTGTCAGAAAATGTATTTTCTGCGGCTTTTTCCCAACTCTTTGGTAAGGATAGAGACCATGCTAATGGTCATGTAGACCATCAAACACTTTCAGGATCTTTTTATGCTCATCACGTAGGCTCATTACCTATGCTGCGCTTCCTTTGTGGGGGATCTAAAAATTGCCCTCCTGAACTTCAAGCATCGCCATCTATCCCCGTTATTGTCAATGCTCAGCTAAGCTATAGCCACAGCAATAACCACCTGACTATACATCATGAAGATACAACGAAAACAACAGGAATGTGGTCTAACTACTCCTTAGCTGCAGAATTAGGATCCACATTTGTCTACACATTAAGCAAATGCCCCTCCATACTGAAAAACGTCTCTCCATTTGTTAAACTCCAAGGGGTATATTCTGAACAAAGGAAATTCTCTGAAGAAGGACTTCGTCGTTGCTTATTCTCAAGTACCTATCTAGCGAATCTTGCTCTCCCCTTAGGGATTAAAATCCATGGTGTATGTCCTAGAGAACTATTTGCCTATGATCTATCTGCTATGTATGTTCATGATGTATTTCGTATCGATCCTGAAACTATGACACTATTTCTCATTGGAGGCTTAGCCCCTTGGACTACACACGCCAATAACCTAGCCACCAAAGCTATAGTTGTTCAAGGTTCTGGAAGATTTGCCGTTAGATCGAATATTGAAGTTTTCGCAGAAGGTAACTGTGAACTACGCTCCTCATCTCATAGCTATAACTATGATTTTGGTGCGAAAATACATTTCTAGATTTCCCTCACTCCCTGCTCTTTAAGAGCAGGGGGACTTCCCCCAAACACGCCTCCTCATAAACTCCCCACAACCTATGCATGATAGTGATCGTCAAAATACAACAAGAGCGATTGTATGAAAAATCTATTTTTCTCTAATCCTTAGGTGTAAACACCTTCAGGAAAACGCCCCTTATTGATCTTGATTAATTTCCATAACTTTCTTATACAAGGAAAGGCTTTTTCTCCCTCCCCTCCCCCAAGCAAAAAAAACATTCTGAAAACATACTTTTGAAATACTCTATGACGCAAAGACCGAATCCATGGATTTTTTGCTGCTGTGCTCTGTCTTGTTTGTGTTTTTCACCAGCATATGCTGCTGTGTTAAAAACACTCACCGCAACCGATAATTTTGACGGCATAAATAACGCAGCTTTCCCTACGAAAACTTCTGATAGTGATGAAGGAACGAACTACATTCTCTCCAACGATATTGTAATACAAAATGTCGCGGCTACAAATCCTAGAAACAGTAGCTGTTTTAAAAATACAAAAGGGAATCTTATATTTAACGGAAACAATCGTAGCTTGACCTTCAATAACATCACTACAGCCGTTGAAGGAAAAGCCATTTTAAATTCCTCGGAAACTTTCCTTTCTATGTCCTGCTTTTCCAAACTACAGTTCTTAGAGCCTGTAAGCTCAAGAAAAGGGAAAAGTATCGTAGTCTCTAAAGGCACCTTAATGTTTCGAACAAATAAGGAGTTGCTCTTTGATGGATGTTACTCTTCAGATAAAGGTGGCGCTATATGCTGTATGCCATCTCCTGGATCAGCACGCAACTCCTCACTAACATTTTCACGCAACAGAAAAGTAACATTCTCTAATAATACATCCGTAAATGGTGGGGGAGCGATCTATACACAACACCTGCGTATAATAGCCGCGGGTCCTACCCTCTTTACTAATAACATGTCTTCAGGAGATGTAAATTCTCGACCTGGGGGCGGAGCTATCGCCATCGCTAAAGATGGAGAGTTATCTCTATTTGCAGAAGATGGGGATATTACCTTTTCAGGAAATCTCACATCTAGAGGGAGACATTTCGAGAAAAATGCCATCCATTTAGAAAATGATGCTTATATCAGCTACATAACAGCAAAAGAAGGGAGGTCTGTCACCTTCTACGATGCGATTACCTCTACAAATGCCTCTACAGTTCCCCTACTTATTAACCAACTTACCGATGGGACAACGCATAAAGGCAGCGTTGTCCTTTCTGCGAAAGACTGTGTAGCGTCATGCTCGTCCTTAATTTCTACGAATATGTCTAGGATTGCTCAAGATATTATATTAGCAGGAGGCTCTCTAAATTTAAATTCAGGTGTGATTCTCACAACAAACAGTATTACGCAACATCCTAATACTACGTTTGTTATAGATCAAAGCACCATGCTGAGATTGCAAGAAAATGCGCACATATTAAATATGACCATTCCTGTAAAACTCCAAACTTTAGTTTTGCGTCCCAAGGAATCTAAACGGAAATATAATTCGTTGTCCTCTCGTCAGCCTGGGCAAATTATCCTCCTCTCACAAGATAAAATATTTTCCCTATCAGGATCTATAAATATCGATTTTGAAGATGAAGATTTTTATGAAAATCTAGAGCTAGCTAATCCTGTAAAAGTTCCCTTAATTCATATTGAAGCTCGAGAATTAGAAGATATACGTATTAAAATTGATCATCTACATGTTCCCACGAATCCTTATGGCTATCAAGGATCCTGGGATCTTCAATGGCTAGACACCCCCTCGCAACAGATAAGCACGCGCTTAGCAAATAATGCTGAGAAAACGGCCCAGCTGATATGGACGCCTAAACACTACCGCCCCCGTCTTATTGACACTCAAGGGAATTCTTTAGTTCCCAATAGCTTATGGAATGCTTTTGTAGATATTCGTGGTATCCACAACCTTATGGATACTGTCTCTGACGGCAGCTTATACCACAATGGCCTATGGGCTGCAGAAGTCTCTAACTATTTCCATAAAGACCACCATAAAGATAACCGCGGATTCCGTCATACTAGTGGCGGCTATGCTTTAGGACTCTCACAACAAACTCCCTCTAAAGATATTTTTAGCCTAGGCTTTTTCCAAATGTTCGGGGTTTCTAAAGATGCCTCCCTAGCAAAAAATCATGAACATATCCTGGCAGGATCCGTATATGCCCAACATAGCATCCCTGTTCAACCCATTTTAAATTGGTCTCTAGGGAACCTATGGGTTCGTCCTGAATTTTTATCAAAGATTTCCTCAGATATCCCTCTAATTTTAAATATTCAAGCCACCTACAGCCATAGTAAAAACAAACTCACAATATCACGAAAATCTTCAGAAATTACCCATGGATATTGGAATACCCATTGTATAGGTGCTGAATTAGGATCTTCTTTATCCTTTGATTTCTATGAAGAACATAATATCTTTCATCATATCCTCCCCTTTATGAATCTCCAAGGAGTCTATGCTTATCAAAGGAAATTTAAAGAAGAAGGAGAGAAAAAACATGAAATTACCAGCAGTAAATTAGGAAATATCTCCCTCCCTGTGGGCATACGTTTGGAAGGACATACCTCACAATGGCCGATTTTCTATGCAACCTCTGTAGCGTTCATTGCAGATCTATACCGTCAAAATCCCTGTTCTACAATTACTGCTACTTATGAACCTTTCGCTATATGGGAAACCTCAGGAACAAACCTAGAAAGACAAGCACTAGCAGCACAACTATCGATGCATTGTGCTATTTTAGAGAACATCACGCTATTTTCAAAATGCTGCGCAGAGATACGTAAATCCTCACAGTACTATTCAGGAGATATCGGCAGTCAGTTCTTATTTTAAGAGATACGATCTAAAAAACATGGCTTTCTTAAGAAATTCAGAAAATATTTTTAAAAAAAAATTTCTGAATTTCTTCGAGTCTTGATTGTCCTATCTTTAGAGGAAAAAAGTCTTATTTATACGGGAAACTATCAAATAAGATAAAGCTTTTAATGCTAGGCGTTTCATGCAAATGCTTTCGTAACCTATTGCTCTTTTAATACTTTTTATTTATTAGCTAAATCATCTTGTTGCATCCTCTTCAGCAAATGAAAGCGTCTCTTCGTAAGTTTCTAATTTCAACAACGCTAACACTTCCATACTCATTCCAAGCCTTTTCTTTGGAAGTCGTAGTCCCTAATGGAACTTATGATGGGAACCTTAGAGAAACGTTCCCCTATACGATTACATCCAATCCTGAAGGAACAACGGCAATACTGTCAGGAAATTTAAATCTTTTAAATCTTGATAACTCCATGGTAGCAACGCCTTCAAGTTGCTTTTTCAACTCTGCAGGATCCATGACAATTGTGGGGAGAAACCACAATCTAACCTTTACAAACCTTCGCACGTCGGCAAACGGTGCTGCCCTAAGCTCTATTCCTACAACAACTCCTGAATCGTTCCCTTATACGATTAAAGGAGTGAACACCCTCTCCTTTTCTAACTGCCTAGCCCTAATGGCCCGCACAACAACGGCGCCAAATACGACAACTCCTGTAAATCCAAACGGAGGGGCGTTCTACTCCAAAGCTCCTGTATTTCTAGAGAATATTCAGAATGTGCTATTTAAAAATAACAGGGCTGCTGATAGCGGCGGTGGCCTATGGGTAGAAACAGCTGGGATTAGCAATATCAAAAAATCCATGCAGTTCCTTAGCAACGTCGGAGCCAACGGTGGCGCTATCAACGCGTCTAAAAGCCTAGATGTTACGCAATGTCCTTCGATTCTCTTCAGATCTAACTCTGCTGAGAAACTCGGAGGAGCTATCCAAGCTGTTGATCCTGCAACAACAAATCAAGTAAATACTGCCGTCAGATTCTCCGAAAATGGCTCAGTACAATTTGATGCCAATAATGCGAAATCTGGCGGAGCGATTTATTCGAAAGGGAACGTCGATTTCTCAAATAATGCGCAATTGCTGATACAGAATAACTCCGCATCTCCTGAAGTCGCTAATACTAATGAAGTATTAGGACAAGGTGGGGCGATTTTCTGTGTACAACAGACTCCTACTCAACCGCCGCCGCCACCACCACCTACAACGAATCCTGTCTTCTCAGGATTAACTATAACCAATCAAAAAGATATCCTCTTTGCAAATAACTTTGCCGCAACTGCAGGCGGAGCGATTTATGGAGAAAAGGTCAGCATTACCTCCTCAGGGAAAACGATGTTTACAAACAACATCGCTAAAGATGGCGGAGCTATCTACATTCCTGAAAATGGAGAGCTCACCTTATCTGCTGACTACGGCGATATGATTTTCTATGAAAATCTAAAAAAAGATGACGCTACTGTCACAAGAAACGCTGTTACCTTAGCAAAAGGAGCAACGATTAAGTTACTAGCAGCTTCTGGGGATCATAAACTCTGTTTCTACGATCCTATTGTGACTACACTTCCAGAAACAGCTCCTACTAATGACAAGACTCTAACGATCAACCAAGATAAAACATCCTCCACCCCTTTTACTAACTATATTGGAACCCTCCTATTTTCAGGAGCTTATGTAGATAGCCAAAGCGCTAGCACTACAGCGAATTTTGAATCCACTATCTATCAAAAAGTCATCTTAGGTGGCGGGAAGCTTGTTCTAGCAGATAAAGCCAGCCTATCTGTAGCTTCCTTTACTCAGGAAACAGATTCTATTCTTTTAATGGATAATGGAACTACTCTAGCAATTACAGAGCATTCCCATCAAACACCAGCAGCTGGTGGGGGTGGCGGAGGCGGAGGAACCCCCACTCAGGAAGCCAATACTGATGGAGTTATTTCCTTAACAAATCTTCATGTCAATATCAGCTCGCTTACGGAACAAGGTGAGGGGGCGAAACTTGAAACAAAAAATACAGATGGGACGATAACTTTAACTGGGCATGTATCCTTAGACGATGTTTCAGGAACTGCTTACGAGAATCACGATCTTTTCAATAAAGATACCGTCACGATAAATCTGCTTTCTCTTTCTACAGCAGGAGATAGTAAAACGACGATCAATGGTTTGGACCTCACTCTTAGAGGAGACGCAGAACCTCAATACGGTTACCAAGGATCATGGCAACTGGCTTGGGAAAATGGAGCTGATGCCAATAAACAGAAAATCCTAAAAGCTACATGGACAAAAACAGGATTCACTCCTAATCCTGAGCGTCAAGCATCTTTAGTTCCTAATAGCTTATGGGGAGCATTCATCGACCTACGTTCTATGAATGCCTTAGCGACAGCAAGCTGTGACGGCTTCGGTTATGGTAAGGGATTGTGGGTAGCTGGGATTTCCAATATCTTCCACCATGATCGCAATAGCGTATCCCATGGTTTCCGTCGTATTAGCGGTGGTTATGTTATTGGAGCCAATTCACAAACAGTAACGGATTCTGTATTTGGAGTGGCCTTCTCCCAGATATTTGCTAAGTCTAAAGACTATGTTGTCTCCTCAGCAAAATCACAAGCTATAGCAGGTAGCGCTTACCTATCGGTAAAACGTCAGTTAAGCAACACGATATTCTCATCCTTCGCTGCAAGAATTAACTACAGCCATACTAACGAGGATATGAAAACACGCTATACCTTCATTCCTGAAAAAGATGGCAATTGGGATAATAACTGCTGGTTAGGAGAAATAGGCGGAAGCTTACCTATTGTTTTACAAATTACTAAATTACATCTAAATCAAATCATTCCTTTTATGAATGTTCAGCTTGGCTATGCTGAGCATGGATCGTTTAAAGAAAAACTTGCAGAAGCACGCTCCTTCTGTTCTTCTCGTTTGATTAACTTAGCGGTTCCTGTTGGATTTAAAATTGATAGGCGTTCCCACTCCCATCCGGATTTTTACAGCCTAGCTATATCCTACATTCCCGATGTATGGCGAAGGAATCCAGGATGTAACACTTTATTGCTCGCAAATGGAGTCCGTTGGAAAACGCCAGCAACTAATCTAAATAGACATGGTTTATTGATGCAAGGATCCACACATACAGCTGTGCTCAGTAATATTGAGATCTTTAGCCATGGTAGTTGCGAATTACGTAGCTCCTCACGCAACTACAATATAAATGTAGGAAGTAAAATTCGATTCTAAATACTACTAACGATAGGGTTGAGGCATGCCTCTTTCTTTAAGATCTTCTTCTTTTTGCTTTTTGGCTTGCTTATGCAGCTCGGGGGTTTCTGCCCAAACCATAAATCAAGCGAAGCTTAAGCCTCCTTTATATGATATAGGAGAAGCTTTCTACCTGACTTCGAATTGTTTCTTTGAAGATACCTACGGAGCAAAGTTCCCCACATCTTTCTTAGGATCGAGCACAAACTTCACGGTATTTGGAAGAAATCGCTCGTTAATCTTTGTGCAAAGTCATGCTCCTGTAAAAGAAGGGGCAGCGTTAATCTCTGCTGTAGATAGTCTGAAATTAACAGATCTTTCTAAGCTTGTTCTTAATGAAAACATCTCTACAGGAAAGAATGGTCTTATCTCAGGGAAAAATATCGCAATTACTTCCTCAAAATCCCTGGTAATTACAAATAACAGAGCTCCCTATACTCCTGTAGTCACTAGCGTGACTACACCTACTGCCTCAACTACAGTAAACTGTTTTTGCGGTTCTGCTATTCATACAGAAACTAACTTAAACATTACGAAAATTCGAGATAACATCTCCTTCAATAGCAACTCGGCAAACTTCGGAGCTGCCCTCCTCAATAAAACAGATGCTACATGTACTATTGAAAACAACGCTGCAGCGATCTCTTTCTGTCAAAACTTTGCTGCTTGCGGTGGAGGCGCTATTTATGACGGAACGATCAGCATTAAGAATAACTCAGGGCGCATTACCCTAGAAGGAAACACCGCAGCAAATGGATTGCTAACAACTACTCCCAATCCTAATGTAGTTATCGCTGCAGGTTGTGGAGGCGCAATTTGCGCACCCACAAAGTCGGTAACCTTCGCTAATAATTCTGGCATTTGCAATATAAGTTATAACCTTGCTGAACAAGACGGCGGGGCAATTTATACAACAACATGCGATCTTGCAACGCATGCTCCTACATATTTCAATAAAAATGCTGCCACAAGATATGGCGGAGCAATTTGCGCAAAAGCTCTCACAATAAATGCTCATGGCCCTACCATATTCGTCAGCAACAGAGCTGAAAAAGGTGGAGCGATTTACGTTGCCTCTACTGTTGGAGATACTACAGCAGGCCCAGATTCAACGTTAAGCTTATCCACAAGTTCTGGAGATATGGTGTTTGTCGGCAATATGCTCGATAGCCGCCCAGGAACACGTAATGCTATCCAAATTGAAGGCGATGGTAAAATCACTTCCCTAAACGCTACGGGATTATCGAGCATTATCTTCCATGATCCTATTGCAAACCCAGGTCCTACAACTGTTACAACTTTAGATACCATCACGATCAATTCTTCGGGATGTTCTGGATCAGTAAAATTCACATCAGAGACGCTATCCATATCAGAACAGTTAAATCCTGATAACTCCACAACTTCCCTATTTGGAAAAGTTGTTATTGAAGATGGTCAGCTTGTTGTCACCAATAAAGCCAAAGTCAATGTTCTTGGCTTGACTGCAGAGACCGGAAGGCTAACTTTAGGTTCCGGAGCCGCTATTGGGATGCTAACAACTACAAACAATCAGCCTCCTTCAGAAAACTTCGTCATTAAAAAATTAGGTTTTGATGTTAAGTCTTACCTAAATCCCAATTACGCTACAGCTACTGTCACAACGACTAATACTAAGACGATTACATTAGAAGGTCCTTTAGATCTTGTTTCTGAGGATAATGAAGAGCTCTATGATAATCCCCTATTGGTGAATGCACTATCTATTCCTATAGCGACTTTCACCAGTAATAATGGTAATCCAACGACAACTAGCTTTACTACTGGTGATCTTGCTGTCTCCAAACATTACGGCTATCAAGGCGTATGGTCTTCCACATGGACAATACCCCTATTAGCTCCTACACCTAACGGAGGGATCCCTTCAGGAACAAATAACCGTACTCTCTATGTTGCATGGAGACCAGATCCTGCGTATCGTGCTCCCTATGTTTTAGCTCCTGAACGTCGCGGAGAACTCGTATCCAACACCCTATGGACCTCCTTCTTAGCAACGCAGACTTTTGCAGAAGCGTTAGAAGAAACTTTCCTTTCTGAACAAGAAGGAGTTCTTATTTCTGCAAAAGCTCTCGGCAGTTATGTCCGTCATCCTATGAAAAAGACTCATGAAGGATTTAAAGGGCAATTCGGAGGTTATCAAGCCTCTCTTGGTATCCATTATCCTGATGATGCTTCTGTAGGCTTAGCTTTCGGTCAGCTATACGGACAAGTAGAGAGCAAACCTTACGATGCACAAAGCACAGAGCAAATCAGCTTAGTTGCTTTCTTCGGGAAATTCCCTATTGCTACAGAAAATACTGTAACGAACATCTCCTGGGAAGCCTCCTACGGTTATGCAGTAAACCGTATGAAAACAAATTACCTAAACGCTATCACGCAAAAAACGCGACAGTCGAAAGGACGTTGGCATAACAATACCTACTATGCTTCCGTATCTGTAGAACATCCGTTCTTAACATGGTGCATGCTTACACGTAACATTGCCCATGATCTTGAGCTGTCAGGATTTATATCTGCAGAGTTTATGGGTGGATGGCAAAATGCCTTTTCTGAACAAGGTGCGCTACCACGTGGTTTTTCTAGAGGCCGAGGACATAACATTACTCTACCTATAGGATTTACTTCTGAATGGGGCACACCATTTAAAAAGGCACCTTCAATGCTTACATTGAAACTTGCCTATAAACCTGATGTTTATAGAGTAAACCCTCATAACGTAGTCACGATCTTAGCAAACGGAGAAAAAACTCCTATCACAGGAGCACAAATCCCTCGTCATGGATTCTACCTACAAGTGCATGACAGTGTAGAACTCTCACGACATGCTACAGGGTTCGTTGATTATGTATTTGATTCAAAAAGATCCTACGCAAGCCATCGCATAACGACAGGATTGCAAGGGAGATTTTAAACGCCTGTTGAGAGAAATTTTCTTTGCCCTAGGGAAATTTCTCTCTCTTTTTTTTCTTCTCCATTCGCTACTTTTTTCATTTATAAGCTACTAAAAATATCAGAAAAACTGGCTATTTTCCTCCAACCTATTGCTAGCAAAATAAACACCCTCAGCAGCCTCTGAACAAAGATCCAAACAATTGTAAAAGTTATTATCTTCTAAAATTTCAAAACAACATAGTGATCTATTTCATAAAATAAAAACGCATTCAATAATGAATAAAATATAATCTATGTATTCCCAAAATGTTGGATTATCTGTAGATTGTTTAGATAAATCCCCCATCCTGATTATACGAAACTCGAAATACTACGGGGGTTATGTTCATAATCTACATAAGTACCGAGAGAATGATATGGGATCTAAAT
Organism: Chlamydia caviae GPIC; assembly: GCF_000007605.1. NCBI lineage: Bacteria > Pseudomonadati > Chlamydiota > Chlamydiia > Chlamydiales > Chlamydiaceae > Chlamydia > Chlamydia caviae. Next base: position 305,968 of record NC_003361.3, on the reverse strand, counting down.
TAACGAAATACTTAACCTCTGTAAGTCTTACTCTTGCATTATTTGGCAATGTATATGCTGATGATGCAACTCCAATAACGACACATCCAACAACTAAAGAAACCGATACAAAAATCGATACTCAAGCCGATATAAAAGTCGAAACTCAGACAGAAAAACCTGAAACTAAGACAGATCGCAAAGGTGATTTTGTAGCGAATATCTTTTGGCAATCTGCCTACGCTACAACATCTGGAATGAATATATCTAGAGTATGTTTGGACTCTTTAAATAATAACTCTTTCTATTTTGATATTGAAGGTGGTGCTTTAGGCCTCTGCCTTTATCAAAAAAATATGGCCGAGAAAGCAGGCTTCCATATGGATGGTGCGGGATACTACACAGAGCTCTCTGTCGGGTCGCCTTCCTTTTATAAACTTGGTTTTAAGTTTGCTTCGCAAAAAACCAATGCTAAGGCCAATATCGGTCATGACGAAGTAGCATCAGATTACCTATCCTTCGGAAGTTACTGGGAAGTCCATCTCTTTAAAGGGAAATTTATCCTAGCAGGAAACGGTCTCTATTCTCGTGGTTTGCATTATTTAAACCATACGCACCGCAAACTTTTAGGAGCTTGCTGTGCTTCATTCGAAAGTCAAACAATAGGAAGTGCTCTTTCCTTTTACTTCCCCTTAAAAGCTATTAAAAATGATCGTCTAACTGTCATGCCATTTTTCCGCCTTCAGGCTGTTCTTTCAAGACATGATCCATTCACAGAACAAGGCGCTCGTGTACGCACTTTCTCAGGCTCTCCAAAATTCGATGAGTTTCTTGATACTAGCCTGCCTTTCGGATTGCATAGTCAGTTAGCTTTTCACGGACGTTTCCCATCAATTTGGGAATTAGAAGTTGCCTATAAGCCTTCAACTCAACGTCAACTCCCTGTAGTAAGTTCCAAATTAGTTGCAGATGATGGAACTTGGGTTTCTACCCCTACAAATGTGAGCCGCCGTGCTGTTTCTGTAAATCTTAGAAACGAAACACAAGTACTCAAATATCTCAACATGCATGTAGACTATCAATGTGATTTATCCTCATCTACACGCAGCCATTACCTGCTCGCTGGAGGAAAACTCTCTTTCTAAAATCACTAAGATAGGTTTTAGGAGGTTCTCAATCTCGCAGTGTATTTTTAACTCTTTAAAATACATCACCCTAAAAGGTTTGTTTTATTCAAAACAAACCTTTTTCATTTATCACGCACTCTTAAAGATCAGCGTCTATAACTTCTAGACAAAGATAGAAGAAGTCCTTTATAGGGGAAAAAATCATATCACAACTACATTTTTTAAATATGTTCCCTAGGTCTCTTCTCTGCTCTCTGATCCTATCTGCTTGTGTTCAAAGCATTATCTATAGTGAAGACATTAAAATCCCTGAAGAGATCTCTAAGCTACTTTCTGCTCTTGATTTTCCATTAACACGCGTAAATCAAGATGATTTCGAGAAGAACTACGGATTACTGCACAACGCCGCTCAAAATATTGTTATCGCCAACGATAAGCAACCTAAAATGTTTATATGCAAATTGAATACAACCGATGGCGGTGTGATCAATTGTCGCTCTTGTAGTCTTATAAACAATACCCAACCTATTTTCTTTGGAGATAACAAATCAACCTTGTGTGGTGGAGCAATCTATTCTGCTGAAAGCGTAATCCTATCAAAAAACTCTCGTATCATTTTTTATCAAAACACCACTCTCAATCAAACAAATAGCTCTAGTGGTACTGGCGGTGCTATACAAGCGAAAAATTTTGAAGCTTCCCTTAACAAAGAGACACTTTTTTCCTCCAATTTAACTAAAGTAAAAGGAGGAGCCATTGCCTCTACGGAAATGTGCAGGTTCTTTAATAATTCTGCATCCATACACTTCGATAATAATAGAACTACCAATGCAGACAGCTTTGGAGGAGCGATTTCTGCAGTCTCTTGTGAATTTGCCCGCAATCGTGGAAAAATTACATTTAGTGAGAATAAATCTGGAAAAGGCGGGGCGATTTGTTCTACAACCTCGACAAGAATTGTTGATAATCAGGCGCCTATCACCTTTTCTCATAATGTTGCTTCTAACACCAGTAACCAAGGAAATGGGGGAGCAATTAATAGCCCAACTATTGTCATCGAAAACAATAAACAACCTGTGCTATTTTCTGGAAACTCCTCGGCTCATGCTGGAGGCGCTCTCTCCTATCAACACCTCACTATCCAAAATAACGGGCCTGTCTACTTTCTAAATAATACTTCTTGCTGGGGAGCTGCATGTTATGGACAAACAAATAACGGAACTACCACCATATCTGCAGATTATGGCGATGTAATTTTTGATAACAATATTGCGATAGATAGAATGGGGGTTTGGAGATCCGCTATGCATTTCAGCTCGAACCACTCCCTATCTTTAGGGGCTTCCAGCAACCAACATATCTATCTCTTTGATAGAATGAACACTGGCGGTCTATCCTCTTTTATCATTAATCCTGAAGATAAACATACAGGAGCGGTAGTATTCTCAGCAGCGAGCACTCAATTAAAGCTAGCTAATCAGAGCATCAAAAATCTTCAAATTAGCTATAAGGGTGAACTCACAATTAAACACGGCATTGTCTCTGTAGAAGATGGCGCTATACTATGGCTATATAAATTCACTCCCGAAGATAATACGCATCTCTGTTTAGGAAGTCGTGCGATCATGCAAACCCAAGAAAACAGCAGTTCGCAAAAAGACAGTAACTTACAATTAAAAAATGTTGCCATTCTCCTTACAGACATTTTAAAACCTGATAGTAGCCCACCTACTGTTTGGATTTACCCAGGAGGCTCCGGAGGCAACTATACTGAAAATACTGACGCAAGGATTTCGATATCGGGATCCCTATCTTTATGGAATAAAAATTATAGCGATCCCTATGATAGTGTAGACCTTTCCCAACCCATAGATAGAATTCCCCTCTTACACCTCTCTGAACCAGCAAATAACTCTGTAACCATTGATGATTTCGATGTTCAGGCAATAAATGCGCATAAGCATTATGGCCATCAAGGCATTTGGACTCCTTATTGGGAAGAGGTCTCCTCACCTTCGATAACCTCATCGTTAGAGACAACAAACTCAAAACATCGCTACCTTTATGCTAACTGGACGCCTACAGGCTATGTAGTCAACCCTCAACATCGTGGAGACCTTGTTGCCAATACCCTCAGACAAACTGCTCGCAATGCCATGGCTTTTTACCCAGCATTGATAAACGACTCTACGTCTTTTTACCTAGAGGGTAACGGATTAGCATCACATACCCGTCAAAGAAATCAAAATGAAATTTTAGGATTTTCTTCACGATCTTTAGGCTATGGCGGAGAATGTCTTTTCTCCTCAAAAACTCAGCACAAGTTCTTACTCACATTCTCACAACTCATTGGGAAAATAAAAGAACATACATCTAACAATAAAGTTAGCTCACATAGCTACCTGTTAGGTGCAACTTTGCAAACACCCCAGTTTAACGACTATCTTATAACTACAGCCTCCTTAGGCTATGGTTATGGGGACCATCATATGCAAAGTTTTTATGCACAAAATAAAACATCAGAAACACAATTTAGCGACCATGTCCTAAGCGCACGTATAGGCTGTTATACAAAACTTCCTCTTTTGAATCACCACGTTACACCCTTCATTCAATTGGCTGGGGTACGGGCAAAACAAACGCAAATCAATGAAACTGGAGATTTTTCTAGAAAATTCTCTAACCAACATCCGTTGGTTTCTCTCACCTTGCCCGTAGGAATTCTGGCTTCTTGGCATGCAGACTCCTACGTACCCAGTGTCTGGGAATTCGAACTTGCCTACCAACCTTTAGTGTATGAACAAAAACCCAAAGTCCTAATAACACTGCTGGCAAGCAATGGATCTTGGATATCTTCGGGAACTGCTGTAGCACGACATAATTTACACGTTGAAGGAAGAAACTCTGCTTATCTATTTCATAATATAGTTGCTTTCTTGAACTACCATCTGGACCTCTCTTCATCTACAACGTCTCATTATATAAATGCTGGAAGTCGCGTGGTATTTTAATAAAATTATAAATTGAGAAAACTCACATGAAACATAAGTTTATTTACAATCTTATTTTCTCAATATCCTTAGCCTATTTTTATAATATAGATGCTAGAGAAGTAGTTCTTCTGGCTCCCCTACCTTCTGAGAATTCCCTCTACATCCCTCAATCTCTAGAGTTTCTCTTACAGAAAACTAACTTGACAGGACAAACGCAATCTTCAGAATCGTTATCACTAAAGAATTACGAAGATATATTTGCTATTTCCCAAATGACTACTGATTCAGAAGGAGCAAGTGTAAAATGTAGTAACTTATACATTCAAGATACGCAAGGTCACATTATCCTGATAGGCAATATATCACCACGTTCAGGAACGGGAATCTACACTAATCGTGATTTAGAGATTTCCAATAGCAATCAAGTGATTGTTTTCTCAAATAATCTCGCGCGCAGCACAGCACTTGACCAAAATCGTTCACTTGATGGCGGCACTATAAACTCCCGATTTCTCGATATCAAAAATAATAACGCTCCGATATATTTCCTTAGAAACGCCGCCTATTCAAAAGGTGGCGCGATCATGTCAGGAGAGAGATTTGATTTATCCGGCAATAAGTCCTCTTGTATTTTTTGCGACAACGCAACCTTAGCTGTTGATAGTCAAGGAGGAGCCTTACGAGCCCAAGACTTCAACTGCATCAACAACTTAGGAGATATCGTATTCAACAACAATCAATCCAAAAGTGGCGGGGCTCTCTCTGTAAATACTACATGTCTATTCTCAGAGAATCAGGGAAACCTCATCTTTAAAAATAATAGAACCATGTCTATGCACGATGGTAATGGTGGAGCTATCGATGCAAAAAATACCGCTATAGCAAATAATAAAGGAATCATATCGTTCCACAATAACTCTTCCTCATATCGAGGAGGAGCTATTAAAGGCGCGGTATGCACGATTTACAATAATAACGATATTTTCTTCACAAATAACTCTGCTCAGGAGGGAGGCGCTATACTGATAGCAGGCGGGGGTTGTAGCCTCACACTATCTGCAGATAAGGGAAATATTGTTTTCAATAACAACCTATCCATATCCCCAAATAAAATCTACAGGAATGCTGTCTGCATAGCAAGCGACGCTGATTTTGTTGTCGGAGCTAAATTAGGACAACATATCCTTTTTTATGATCCTATTGAACATGATCACAACGCAACAAATCCTATGCTCATCAATCCCGATGTTGAGGATCACGGTTGTGTGATCTTTTCAGGAGCTACTGTCGATAGCCACTTAAAGACAGAGAATAACCTATTCTCAAAATGCAAAAACACCATCGAACTTAAAAACGGTGTATTAGCCATTGAAAATGATGCGGGGCTTGCCACTTATAAATTTATACAAACTGGAGGCCTGGTTTGTTTAGGATCGGGAGGGACACTAACAACAAGAGAAAAGGACAATAATAAAAATTCCACTCTTCAATTAACTAATCTTGGATTAATTCTCCCTCAATTAATTACAAGTAAAGCAGAAACAGCAAAATTGTGGATCTACCCATCCGCAACAGGAAATACTTTTCAAGAAAATACCCTCGCATCCATCACTGTTTCTGGCGACCTGATACTCACAAACGAAGAAGGCCATAGTCCCTATGATGATGTAAATCTCTCTCGTGGGATTACACGTGTACCTTTCCTATATCTTTGCGATAACGCTACAAAAGTCATTGATGTTGCTTCTTTAAATATTGAAGCCATCAATGATCATCTCCATTATGGCTATCAAGGGGTTTGGTCTCCTTATTGGGAAGAATATACAACCACACCCGATACGACTTCAGCACTCACAGCAAATACTTCCCATCGCGTACTCTATGCAGACTGGACCCCAACAGGTTATATTCCTAATCCAGAGTATCGTGGCGATCTCGTCGCTAATGCCCTCTGGCAAGCCGCATATAACACAATCACGGGTTTACATGGCTTCACCCCCCCCCCCAACAGAAGCTCTCTAGAAGTGGCTGGTGGTGGGTCAGGAGCCTATGTCTCGCAGAAAACTCGCAATGCAAAACCTGGATTTGAGCTATTTTCTAAAGGCTATGCTACTCAAGCTTCACGTTCTACAGAAACAAACCGTAGCTTCGCATTAAGCTTCTCTCAGTTCTATAGTGAAATCAAAGAGTCAGAGTCAAAAGACAAAGTCTCTGCAAATTGTTACTTTGCTGGAGCACAGCTGCAAATCCCTTGGTTTTATGAAAATCTCCTTACGTCAGCATCTTTGGGTTATGCGTATTCTCAAAACCATGTAAAAACAAAAAATCAAACAACAAACGCCTTATCCGAAGGAGATTTCCACAGCCATACTCTAGGAAGTGAGCTTCGCTGTATGTTCCGTGAACGAGCTATTTTGAATTTACAATTCCGTCCTTTCATCAAAACTTTGTGGGTACGGTCTACTCAAGGAAGCTTCACAGAAACAGGAAAAAACAGCCGCAATTTTAAAACAAAAGATCCTCTCATCAATATGACTTTGCCCTTGGGAATCTATGGCTACGCGGAACACGAGGTATATTTAAAAACGAGTTGGGAAATGCAACTTGCCTATACGCCGACTATCTACAGACAAAAACCTAAGATCAACACAACACGCATTGTAAGCAACGGCTCGTGGATCACATCAGGGACTCCTGTTAATCGTCATGCTTTCTCTATCTCGATAAAAAATACGACAAGTTTAAATAGGATGAGCCTAAGTATCAACTACCACGGAGACTTTTCAAAATCTACACTGTGTAACTTTCTAAATATCACAGGTGAAATCAAATTTTAGACTGAGAAAATACGTAAGGTGATGTTTTTCAAACAATAGGACTTATTGACTATCTCCTCTAAGTCCTAGAATTAAAAAAACACATTACCTAGCAACTCTGCCTATCTTTGTTTTATAAAAATCTAGACAATCCCAGAGTACTTCACGTATAGGGGCAGCTAGTGTGATCTCAGATCTTTGTTATCCCAGTATGCATCCCTACGCCTATCCATTAGTATGTTTAATTAGCCTGAGTATTTGCGCACAGCCACTCGACTGTTTCGCCAAAGAAAAGAAACCCTATTCTTTCCATAAAATTCCTGAAAGTGGTTCTGCTTGCACAGAGTCAAACTTCTATACTGGAGAGCTTCATAATCAAAATGCCGATGTAGACATTACCGGAAGAAAGTATCTTTGCATTAACAATCAATATTATAGAGAGAACGGAGGAGCCTTTACTGTTAGATCTCTGAACATCACGAAGAACCTTGGACCTATAGTGTTTAGAGAAAATGTCTCTAATGACAACGGTGGAGCTATTTTCTCAACAAATTGCAACATCACATACAATAAACAAGACTGCTGTTTCGTTAACAACATGGCCAATGTCATTATCGATTTGCTCGCATCTCGCTCTGGTGGCGCCATTAAAAGTGCCAACCTTGTAATTTCTAATAATGTCGGACGTTGTCAATTTTTAAACAATACAGCTTCTCTATCGGGAGGAGCTATTTTAGCTGACAATGACATCAATATTACTCATAACTACGGCGACATAATTTTAAGGAATAACAAATGTTTAAAAGATCGGAGCCTAGGAGGAGCTCTACATAGTACGAACTGCTCTATTACCTCCAATCACGCTCCCATAAACTTTATAAGTAATCAATCCGGTGGTGGTGGTGCTATCTATGCAACAAGAACGTGCACGATCTCTTATAATTCCGAAACTATAACATTCTTAAATAACTGTAGTTTAGATCAATTATATGACTCTTCAAGTAACTGGAGAGCTGGAGGAGGAGTTATTTACTGCTCTTCTTGCTCGATTACGAATAATCCTAAAGGCTTGATTTTTCAGAATAATTCGGCAAAACGTGATGCAGGCGTAATCTTTGCTCAAAATCTCACTATCAAAGATAATGGACCCATTTTATTTATAAACAACTCTGCGACATGGGGAGGAGCTCTTCAAAATCATGATAGGGGACAATTTTATCTATCCGCTGACTATGGAGACATCGTATTTAAAAGGAACTTTTGTATTAAATCTTGGGGATATACTAGAAATGCGCTCCACTCGACGCCTAACTTAAATCTACAAATAGGAGCACGGCAAGGCTATAGTATTAAATTTTATGACCCTATTGAAAATGAACATCCATTATCCTCTGTTCTTACATTTAATCCAGAAAGCTATCATCTAGGAACTGTATTATTTTCTGGTGCTGATGTATCTACAAATAATACTGATATTAATAATCTCCGGAGCAAAATGAGAAACGTATCAAAAATTGCTCATGGTGTACTCGCTGTTGAAGATAGAGCCGTATTAGCTATATATAAAATCACACAAGATGAAGGAACTCTACGCCTAGGAAATGGCGCCGTCATTACTACTATACAAAATGCTTCTAGCCCACAGACAACAGCTGGCTGTACGCTAGCACTCTCTAAACTCGCTTTAAATCTTCCTTCTATTTTAGCTAAAGGTGCTGAAGCTCCTAAAATCTGGGTCTATCCCACAGAAAGTGGCAATAACTACACCGAAGATCCCAACCCAACCATCACTCTTTCTGGAAATTTATCTCTATTAAACGATGATAACGAAGATCCCTACGACTCTTTAAATCTCTCTAGAGGGATTACACGTGTGCCTTTCCTATATCTTTGTGATAACGCCACAAAGAAAATTAACATTGATGCTCTAAATATCGAGGCAATCAACCAAAACGCTCATTATGGCTATCAAGGGATTTGGTCTCCCTATTGGGAAGAATACACGACCATAACCAACCCAACTTCAGTGCTAACAGCAAATACTTCCCATCGCCTGCTCTATGCAGATTGGACCCCAACAGGTTATATTCCTAATCCAGAGTATCGTGGCGATCTCGTCGCTAATGCCCTCTGGCAAGCCGCATATAACACAATCACAGGTTTACATAGCACCCCCCCCCCCCGAACTTCTTTAGGAGTGGCTGGAAGAGGGTCAGTAGCCTATGTTTTACAGAAGACTCGCAATGCCAAACCAGGGTTTGAACTATTCTCTAGAGGCTACTCTACGCAAGCCTCGCGTTCCACAGAGACAAATCATCATTTTGCATTAAGCTTCTCTCAATTCTACAGCGAAATCAAAGAGGCGAAGTCGCAAGACAAAGTTTCTGCCAATACTTACTTTGCAGGCGCACAAATACACATTCCTTGGTTTGATGAAAATCTCCTCACATCAGCATCTTTGGGTTATGCCTATTCTCATAACCATGTAAAAACAAAACATCACACTACAAACGCCTTATCCGAAGGAGACTTCCACAGCCATACGTTAGGAAGTGAGCTTTTCTGTAGGTTCCCCGAAGGTACTGTCTCGAATGTACAATTCCGTCCTTTCATTAAAGCTTTGGGTATTCATGCGATTCAAGAAAGCTTCACAGAAACCGGAAAAAACAGCCGCTATTTTCAAGCAAAAGATCCCTTCATTAATGTCACTTTACCTGTAGGAGTCTATGGCTATACAGAACACGAAATGCATCTAAAGACCTGCTGGGAAATGCAGCTTGCCTATACGCCGACTATCTACAGAAAAAAACCTAAGATCATCACGACAAGACTTGTAAGTAAAGGTAGGTGGATCACATCAGGAACACCTGTGGATCATCATGCCGTCTCCATCTCGGCAAAAAATACCACAACTTTAAATAGGATGAGCCTGAGCATTAACTACCGTGGAGATTTCTCAAAATCTACACTGTGTAACTTTCTAAACATCACGAGTGAAATCAATTTTTAGACTGAGAAAATAAGTACCTTCTATGGAAATACAGCTCTCTACTCTCTTCAGCACTTATCTTCTGACATCTTTATTTGCTTGTTTACCTCTTTCCCTGCATGCCTCCGAAAAAGAAGCTCCATACTCATGGAAAACTTTTGGATACGAACAACTTCTTAAGCCGGAATTCTTCTTTGATATTCTTGAAGAACAAAACACCCTTGAAGGGCTTACACGTTCAACAGGGGGGATTACTGTTGAAAACTATAAGAATATTATCTGCTCTCAGCAAATCTCTATTACACCTGGTGGGGTTTTCGATGCTGCTTCGGTAACAATACAAAACATTCAAAATGACATAAAGTTCATCTCAAACATAACAACGCAAAAAGGCGGTGTCATCCATACTCCAGGCAACTGTACCATTACTCAAAACCTAGGAAAACAATACTACATTAGCAACGAGTCTAATGCTTCTGCATCTACGGCAAACTCCTCATACTATGGCGGAGTTGTCTATTGCAGAGGAGATTTTGAATTATCTAAGAATCGTGCGACTATTTGTTTTGCTTATAATGTGGCAAGACAGCGCGGTGGCGCTATCGCATCAGAGACCTATTGTAAGATCAGAGAGAATACGCATCCTATTTTGTTCACGAACAATTTAGCCTTAAAAGAACAAGGTGGGGCTATTTATTGTCGAGATTGTGAGATTGCAAACAATTCTGGACCTATATGCATCACTTCTAACTGTTCTCCTATTGGAGGGGGTTGCCTCGCTACTTCCAGCGTCGCAATTAAAAATAATTCCAATTTGATTTTATTTTCGAATAACTCCGGTGTATGCGATCAACCCGTTGGAGCGACAAGCTCCGGAGGGGCGATCTCCGCACCAATGATAAACATAGAGAACAATTCTGGGCCCATTTGCTTCGATAATAATATTGTGGATCGCAATGGCGGCGCCCTATGGTTCTCAACATTAACTATTAAAAATAATGGGCTCGTCCAATTTATCAATAACCGAAGTAAATGGGGAGGCGCCCTCCTCATTAAAAATAATGGCTCCTGTGAGCTATCCGCAGATAATGGGGACATTATTTTTGATAGTAATTGTGGAATAAAGAGTGACCAATTGTATAGAAATGCTATGCATTGCACAGCAGGAACAACTTTAAAAATTGGTGCCAAGAAAAATCGCTGTGTGAAATTCTATGATCCTATCCAATGCACTTACTCATCTCCATTAATAGCATTTAATCATGAAGATTATCACCAAGGAACAATTTTATTTTCCTCGGTGTTCGTGCCTCCCTCATTCAAACTAAACGATAACTTCATGAGCTATATAAGAAATCCTCTAACTATCCATAACGGCGTTCTTGCTATTGAGGATCGCGCAGCATTAGCTGCTTATCAAATTACACAAACTGAAGGAACTCTACGCCTAGGAAATGGCGCCGTCATTACTACTATACAAAATGCTTCCCCACAGACAACAGATGGCTGCACGCTGGCACTCTCTAAACTCGCTTTAAATCTTCCTTCTATTTTAGCTAAAGGTGCTGAAGCTCCTAAAATCTGGGTCTATCCCGCAGGAAGTAACAATAACTACACTGAAGATCCCAACCCGACCATCACTATTTCCGGACCCCTAAAACTACTTGATAATTACAATGACGATCCCTACGACTCTTTAAATCTCTCTCATGGGATTACACGTGTGCCTTTCTTATATCTTTGTGATAACGCCACAAAGAAAATTAACATCGATGCTCTAAATGTTGAAGCCATTAATGATCATCTCCATTATGGCTATCAAGGGGTTTGGTCTCCCTATTGGGAAGAATACACGACCATAACCAACCCAACTTCAGTGCTAACAGCAAATACTTCCCATCGCCTGCTCTATGCAGATTGGACCCCAACAGGTTATATTCCTAATCCCAAGTACAAAACTCCTCTCATCGCCAATGCTCTATGGGGATCCGTCTACACTACACTATCAGGAATGCGCACGCTACCTTCTCCAGTAGCTAATCCCGATCATTTCGAACTCAGCAGTCAGGGAGTCCTCCTAGGTGTTCGTCAGCACAATCGCTCTGGAATTCGTGGATTTCGCATGGAATCCTCAGGTTATGCACTCACCTCATCGGCTGCAACAAAGATAGATCGTAAGATCTCCTTTGCATTTTCTCAGCAAATGTCTCACATAAAAGAACATACGACATCGAACAAAGTCTCTTCGAAAAACTTCTTCGGAAGTGTACAACTACGCCTGCCTTGGTTAACAGCATCACTAGCCTATAATTATGGAGACCACACAGCGAAGCATTTCTATACAGAAGATAACAAGGATTCTGAAGGGAATTTCCATAGCCATACATTCGGAGCCTGTCTGAATTTCACGCTAAATCGCAGCCCAATAAACAATGCGTTTATAGCACCATTTATAGAGGCTGTAGCCTTTAGAGCAATGCTCTCCGGTTTTACAGAACAAGGAGATTTTGCACGGAAATTCACAATGCATAAGCACTTACAAAACCTCGCATTACCCGTGGGAATGATCGTACAATGGGCATATGATGGGCACTTGCCAACAACCTGGCAAATACAACTTGCCTACCACCCCGTTATCTATAGACACTACCCTAAGGTAGCGACAACACTACTGGCAAGTAGTGGAACTTGGCACTCATCAGGAACGCCAATCGCACGCAATGCTTTTTCCTTTAAAATAGGAAATGAAACGCAAATCTTATCTTACGTGAATATCTTCTTAAACTATCAAGGAGAAGGCTCTTCTTCCTTCTTCTCTCATTACCTAAAAGCAGGAAGTACACTCACCTTTTAAAAGAAATAAGGCTATAAAGAGATTTATAGCCTTAATTAACATCTTATTGCTTATCCTTACGACGCTCTTTGTACTCCTGTACCCTATCGTTCATGAGTCTCAACAACCGCATCATCCGATTACTTCCATAAGGACTTTCCGGAGGAGTTTGCAACGGAGGAAGAGGGGGTAAAGGACGACGCGCTGCCGCTGCCGACTCTCTTCTTTCATGGGTTTCTTCAATAAACCTATCAATTTCTTCTGCCATAGAAGCTGCCCCAACACCATTTCCAAATCCTGGAGTCACTCCAAGAGCAGATCCTGATAGATTTGGAAGCCTATACCCATCCTCAGGAAGCACAGTAAATAGTTGAGGGCCAGATCTTGGCACATTATAAATATCTTCGGAAGGAGATCTGGGGACGTCGTAAATACCATCAGAGACAGGTCTTGGCGTGTCGTAAATAGAATCCCTAGCATCACCTGTTCCGGGCCTTCTATTTTGAGAACTTGGAACATCGTAAATCGTTCCCTCATCTCTTCCACGAGGGCGACGTCTCATCTGAGCATATAGTAGCTCAGGATCTCTACCCCCTGTTGTGGGAAGATCTGTAGAATCTAAACCGGGATGATTTCCCGGTAAAGGCGGAGGTGTATCCCTATCATCACCTGCTCTGGGCCTTCTACTTTGAGGACTTGGGACATCGTAAATCGGTCCCTCATCTCTTCCACGAGGGCGGGGTCTCATCTGAGCATATAGCGGCTCAGCATCCCTATCCCCTGTTGTGGGAAGATCTTCAGAGTCATCGTTAATATCTGCGTAATCTAAACTAGGATGATTTCCCGGTAAAGGTGGGGGTGTATCCCCACCATCACTTTCATAAGGAATCCAGCTAGAGCCAATTATCTCATATGTACCCTCACGATCATCAACGTGAAGTCTCACAACTTCATGACCAAACATACCTCTAACATCAGAAACATAGACAACATCAGGTCTTCCATTTACCCAAGCGTTTACAACCTCATAGGGAACCGTAAGAGTTCCTGGACTGTAAAAATTCTCTGAGTTGGTATGCCTTTGAATAAATCTTTCGGCCTCCCTAGCATAAGCCCGATCTCTACCAAGAAATCTGTAAACACCTCTCTCACGCACGCAACAACGTCTTACAAGCTCCCCAAGGGATCGAAGACCTCTTCTTACTAAACGTGCTAGAGCGACTAGGTTACGTCTAATCAAAGTAAGTATACGGATAATCCCTCTTTCCAACCTCACAAGAGCAAATTGAATACGCTCTCTTAATGAAGGTGTTACACTTGCAGAAACTTCCATATCAAACTGTAAACGCAAGTTATTAGCTTCATCTAAAACTCTTCTTACTTCAGGGCTGATCTCTTCTAAGACATGATCGGCATACTCTCCACTTTCTATAGCATCTAAAAGCTCACTTTCCGACACACTGGATAAATCGTCATCTATGTCTAAAAATCTCGCTTCTCCAACGCCATCGCTATATCTTCTAGAAGAAGCCCCTGGGATACCAGCAGAAGCACTCACATCGAACTGATCTGTAGGTGAGGTATTGCCCTCACCTAACATCGTATTAACATAGCTTTGATACATATCGCGATACTTTAAGAGTTCCTGCCGCTCAGTCTCATTGTCCGCATCTAAAATCATCTGATCATACAATTGGACCGTATCGACCAACTCAGAAAAAGTCATCCCCGTAAATCCATCAACAGGAGTTTCTTGCTGCCTAGTAGCAAAATCCCACAAACCACGAACACGAGCCGCCAATCCACCAACACCTCTCCCTGAAGATGTAGAAGCTTCGGCTCTATCGTCTGTATCCAAATCTATCGACTGTAGCGAACTTTCATCAGAAATATCCGTGATATCTGTATCCCCAGAATCTAAATCTCCTATTTCTGAAACGTCTGATGCAGAAATCTCTTGGAGACTTTGACTTTGCAAATGTGCCTGCATAGCGCGCGCATCAGGAAGACGCACGCCATGACGTTTATATCCCGCAATGATAGGAGAGGAAATTTCTGGTCCTTGAGCTCTATCACTCTTTTTCCCACCTGTGAATATTCCCTTAACAGATGACCATATACGAGAAAAGAATCCTGGGTTAGATGCTTCCTCTGGGGAAATAGACGCTCTTCGAGTTTCCTCTACCTCTTCAGGAGTGCGTACTTGAAAACCCTCCTCCATTAACGTCCGGGTTCTCTCCTCTATTGAGTGTTCACTACTCACACTACCGGATCTAGAGCGCTCCCCATCTCCAAAAACTATATCATGGCCTCCGAAACTGGCTGATTTAGATTGTTTATCATCATCATTTCCATGAGGAGGGAGTTTCCCTGGCCCACCGCCACCTCCAATTCCGCTTACCCCAGCCATATCTGTGCCTCTTTTATATTAAATATAAAAATTTCATCATTAATAATTTTAATTTTATCAACTTTTTAAGAATTAACAAAACAAAGAGATAGAATTTATTTTTTAAAAGCAACAAAGTCAAAAGGATCATCTATCTATAATGATAATGAGAAATTCAAGAGAGGCTTTGGGGAGCTTTGCTGCAAACTGCAGACATCCAGAGACTTAGTCTTCAAAGGCGTCAGCGAAGATGCCATCATCTTCTTCAACATCCCAAACATCGAAACTCGCATCCACAATGAGATCTTCCGTGGGGATTTGTAATTTTTCAGAGATATCGTTTAAATAGGATCTTCGTGAACGCAAACGCTCCCTTAGCATAACCAGCTGATTGTAGAGCCAAGCGGTGAGCTTTTGTAAATACATAGCAGCGCCGATAGTGAACAACGTGGAGCCTATTGCCAAAACTCCAGCCATGATCGGAGCTAAAACAGGAACGAGGGTAAGGAGCATCACACTGACGCCTGCAGCGATAAAAATTCCTGCAGTGATCACGCTGTTAACACCACGGCCTTTTTCAAAATCTGCGATTTCTTCACGAATAGCACGATCGGTTTCAAGAATCGTATCTTTACCAACACACAACCAGGCTTTATCAATAGCTGCCTTAGAAAGATCAGAAGCATTGATAATATGTTTTGTAAATTCTGCTTTTGCCCTGGCCTCTTTCCAACGCATTTTGGCAATGCTTAATCGGGACTTACACTGAAATACATTATAAACCAAACCTGAAGAGGCCATAGGCAAAACTGTAGAAGAAACCGAAGAGCCTACAGCAGCAATAAGAAGCACGTGCAATGCCGGCAATCCTGCAAACCCTGCGGCAACGACAGCAGCCACTCCTGCAAGTACAAGTAAGACAGATAAAGCAAAAATCACCTTCTGCTTAGGGGTTAAAGATAAACGTGTATCAATTTCCTCAGAAGAGATTCTTTTATATTCGAAAATCTCTTCAGAATTCCCCGAGTTAGAGAGTCCCTCTTCTTCTTTCTTAGAGATCACTGTTAACGGCTCTTCAACAAGCTCTTTTGCTGCAATATCTTCATTACGAATGTTTTTTAACCCCGGATCAGCAAAAAGCATCTGACCTTTTTGCGCTTCTAAAAAGCCCTTCCACTTGCCAATACTGCTATGCAATAGCGTCTGAAGAATTAATCCCACCCCTATAGAAACAAAAGGAGGAGCAAGAACTATCATAACCGCAGCAGGCGCTCCTCCTAAAACAACAGTACCGACAATCGCAAGGGTAACTCCTAAAATTACAAAACCTCCCCCTACAGCTAAAAGACTTAAGCTAATACGCTCTAGCTTTGCAGCCTCTTGCATAATCTCTATACGCGATAGAGGTTCTCCAGAAGCAGCTTTTTCAGAACGGGCGAACTTTACATATATATAGTGCGTGAGGCTTGCAAAGCCTGATTGGCTACCCTTAGAATACGTAACTCCCCCTAAGTTCCCAACAACACCTCCATACCCTCCGGGAACAAAACTTGCCCCCACCTTCATAGCCAATCCTAATCCTGTAAATCCCAGTCCTATACCTGCAGCACTTTTTAACCTCTGCTTTTCCGACATCTTAGGAGCAAAAAGATCCCTACACTTATTGACAAGATTTTTCATCACGGCAAAGCCACCGAGAGATATCCCAGATAAAGCTAACGCCAATACAATACTTTGAGGCACTCCAGGAGCTATACACGTCAAAGCCACAACAACGATAATCATAGCTAAAGCAAACACAATCAATCCCGCAAGCAACCCTACAGAATGAGAAAACCTTCTCTTATCCATAGCCGCATCTTCAATACACACAGGACGTTGTACATGCGCCCCTATAGTATTGCCCTGAGAGACTTGAGAGGGAACTTCCGCTCTTACAACCCCCGAAGGCTTATGACCATCGCCTGGAATTTTAGAAACTGACATAAATTAAAAAACAAAAAATAAAATTCGTTGTTAATTAATTATAATCATAAATTCGGATATCAAACATCGATCAATTAATTAAATAAAACGCAACAAAATCAATAAAAATTATTTAAATATAATTAAGGAAATAAAAGTGTCTTATTTTTAGAAGCTAACTTGAAAAATTAGAGTTGCTAGAGGGGGAAGCTCGATAGCGATTCCCCAGGGGATGTTATGATCTACACAGAGTATGGGTAAGCGGTTCCCTTTTCCTGAGCCGCCAAAGGAGATATCATCGCTGTTAAAGAGCAGCTCACATGTTTTAATGCCTTGGCAATGTAGAACATAAGAAGGAAAATATTCCGAACTAAAATGATGAATACAGAGTAAGGCGCTACTACGATCTTCTCCTGAAAATCTGTAATAGGAAATGACATTATTTTTGGTATCTTTAAAATCTACCCAAAGGAAAGACTCTTGTTTATGATCTCCTTTCCAAAAATAGGGTAGCTCGCAATATAAAGCGTTCATCTTCGCAACGCATTTGTGCAAAGAAGCGTGATAAGGATTGTCTAGTAAATGCCAATCTAAAGAGTTGTCTGGAGACCACTCTTTCCATTGAGCAAATTCCCCTCCCATAAATACGAGTTTTTTCCCAGGCTGACATATCTGATAGCTCAGTAACAGACGCATATGGGCAAATTTCGTCCAGGTATCTCCGGGAATTTTTTGTAATAGGCTGCCTTTACCATGAACAACCTCATCATGAGAAAGAGGGAGCAGGTACCTTTCATTGAAAGCGTACCACAGGCTGAACGTGAGATCATTATGATGATAAGAACGGAATATAGGATCGACTTTGATATAACGAAAGGTATCGTGCATCCATCCTAAGTTCCATTTATAATCAAACCCCAACCCTCCAGAATCTACAGACTCTGTAACCTTTGGGAAATCTGTAGACTCTTCTGCGAATGTCAATACTGCGGGAAATTCTCTATGTACTACAGAGTTAAAATGTTTGATAAATTCAATAGCATCGAGATTTTCATTTCCCCCGTAAATATTTGGGGACCACTCACCTGCTTTTCTCCCATAGTCTAAATATAGCATTGAGGTCACAGCATCCACACGCAAACCATCAATATGCATTTTATCTAGCCAAAATAGAGCGCTTCCTATAAGAAAATTGACAACCTCACTACAGCGATAATCAAAAGTATAGGTATGCCAATGGGGATGTAAAGGGTCTTTATGGTCTACAGACTCATAAAGAGCCTCTCCATCAAAAGATGCTAAAGCAAAAGAATCTGTAGGGAAATGACCCGGCACCCAATCTAAAATCACTCCAATGCCTTCACAGTGGAGATGATCTACAAAAAACTGAAAATCTTGGAAAGACCCATACCGCCATGTAGGTGCGTAATATCCTGTTACCTGATACCCCCAAGATTCATTTAAAGGATGCTCTGTGATCGGTAAAAGTTCTACATGCGTATAGTGGAGTTCCTTACAATATTGCGCTAGTCTCTTCGCTAGTTCTCGATAACCTAAAGGGCGACCATTATCCCATTGCCAAGAGCCAACATGCACCTCATAAATAGCTAAGGGTTGATCTTTTGTATTCTTACGATTTTCCATCCATTTTTGATCATGCCATGTATAGCGATCGCTATTTATAACTCGCGATGTCACTTGAGGAGGAATATCAAAACCTTTCCCGTAAGGGTCGGTTTTGATAAGGACCTCTCCTGAAGCCGTAACGAGTTCCCACTTGTATAGCGTTCCCTCATCAAGACCAGGAATAAACAACTCCCACACTCCAGAATCAGAAACCTTACGCAAAGGATTAACTAAACCATTCCAATAGTTAAAATCTCCAACTACAGAAACACGTTGCGCGTGGGGAGCCCAAACAACAAAAAGGACTCCTAAAATGCCCCCAACATCACAGGGAATGGCTCCCATACGCTCATAAATTTTATAGTGTGTCCCCTGATGAAATAAAAAAGAGTCCATCTCTCCCCACAAAGGAGAAAAAGCATAGGGATCGTGAGCTAATAAGCCGTTTTGGTGATAAATGCGGTAATCATGAGGGAGAGTCCCCTTAGGGGTGACTAGAGAAAATATTCCTGAATGATGGTGTGTCGCCTGCGCGATGTTTCCCTGAAGTTCTATAGCTACAAAATGAGCCCCGGGCCGAAAAAGAATAATTCTATCTTGTGAAGAACTTTCAGAAATAATCCCTAAAAACTTATGAGGATTACTCTGCCTTCCGGAAATCAGCAAGGAAATATCTTCAGAGTTTATAATCCTCTCGACCATCAGAAAACTATCTTATTTATGGAAACAATCCCATAAATACGTAGTTCCTGCTTTTATCTCCATACTTTCTCCTAAAGAAACCTTAGAAGAATTTACTAACTGTTTCTTCTCCCATTGGCGTAAACGGCAATGAGATAATTCTGAAGAGAAAGCTAACAATACGGGTCCAGTTTCCTCAGCATGCAAACAAACACGACGGATGGTCTTTTTACTCCATTCTAAAGATAATTTCCCTATTCCTTGCAGATGGACATCGATAAATCTTCCACAAGGAAACTCTGGGGGTAGGGAAGGAAGGATTTCCACAATCTCCTTATCACGTAAAATAAAGAGATCCCGCAGCATGCCCAGGGTATAAAAAAGCAGAGGGAAAGGAATATTTTCCCGTAGATTCTTTTTAGGAAGCTCATGAAGAATGCCTTGATATTCAGTATCGTAAATCCTAGGCAAAAGATTCTCAGAAAAGCCCGCAAGATATAAAGAAGATAAGGCTGCGTAGATCTCCGTCTTCCTTCTTTCTTGAATCTTTTGATAAGCATCAACGAATAATGTCCCACTTCCCTTCTTTAAAACCTCCTCATCTCTTGAAGACTCAGGAGTAAGAGAACCCAAGCGTAGCAATAAAGGAAGAACCTCTTTTAAATCTCTACGATAGCGAATCTTATGCAAATCTGCGTGTTTATGCACACCTAAAGAAAGCAGGGGTTGTGCAGAATCTGCGTGGGGTAAATGCCCTTTCAAAGAATCTACCTTTTTCCCAGAAGGAAGAATGTAGTATTTATACTGCTCACAAACAACAGATAAGCCCCCACGGTGCAAATCTTGGAAAACAGCAAAGCGTTTTAAAGGTCCCTGAGCTTCTACATAACCCTCATTAAGAAGTTCATGAGAAGCAGAAAATATACGCCATAATGTAGGAAAGATCTGAGCATAAAGCTCAGATCCTGGAATAGGCATAAATGTTCCAGGAATCAACGTATAAGGTTTAAAACTCTGGGTTATTTTAATCATATACGTTTTCCTTTAAGAGTATCTTCTTCAACAGCGTCTATATACACATTGACTAACGTATTCACAGCAACAGTAGAATCTGCTGGAAAGCCTACCATATCAAAATATGGAGAATGCCCATAAGCTATACCTTGATCAATTCTTTCAACAAGGACGGAAACCGTCTCCCCTATACGCTGTGCCATCTCCCTACGGGCGATTTCTTTGGCAACATGGGCCAGGTGCTTTTTCCTTTCATTAATCACAGACTGGGGAAGTTGAGAAGCAAACGTATAGGCTTTTGTTCGTTCTCTAGGACTGAAAGGAAAAATATGCACCTTGATAAAACCTACATCTTCAATAATCCGTAGGGTATCTTCAAAATCCTGATCTGTCTCACCAGGAAAGCCAACAATCACATCTGTTGTAAAAGCATATCGAGGATCCACAGAACGCAAAGCATCTACACAATCTAAAAAGTCACTTCTTGAATACTTACGATTCATCCGTTTTAAAATGGCATTTGACCCCGATTGCAAAACAAGATGCGAAGAATGGCAGGTATGTCTTCCTGAAAGCAATACATCCCTAAGATCTTCCTGAACATCTTCAGGATCTATCGAAGAAATCCGTATTCTTTCTATACCTTTGATCTCATCCACCTGACGGATAAGATGCGCTAGAGACTTCCCCTCATCTTGATAATCACCAACATTAATCCCCGCAATAACAACCTCTTGGTATCCCTGAGAAACCAGTCCAGAAATCTCATCAAGAATTTCCTGAATAGGACGTGAACGTGACCGACCACGCAAATAAGGAATAATACAATACGAACAAAAGGAATTGCACCCATCCTGAACTTTAATAAAAGCTCGAGACTTCCCCTCAAAACTACGGATACGAAACTCAGGAAGATCTTGAATGGAAGGAAAAATCTTCTCCATTAACTGATGCTTTTCCTTGTTAGACACAAGAAGGCATTGCCTTTCTAAAGAATTAAAAAATTCTTTATCAGCCTCTCCTAAACAGCCAGTAATCACTAAAAAAGCATCGGGATTCTGTCTACAAACTTGACGTACAGCATGACGTCCAGAGCTTTCTGCAGACCCTGTAACAGCACAGGTATTGACAATACACAGGTCACAAGGCTCCTCGGGATCAGTAATTTCGCGATAGCCTAAAAAATTCAGCTGATCTCGGTAACTCTGAATTTCATATTGATTTACACGACACCCTAAACAAACAAGCTTAAACGTTCCCTTTACTTCTACAACTGTCATAAGTTTTTAGTGAGACACGAAAAAAATAAGAAGACAGTATTCTAAAGTATCCCTACTTTTCCTCACTAATAAAGATTCTCTTTTTTCTTATTAGCTTATAAAGAAACTTCCTGAAATACAACCTAA
Source organism: Chlamydia caviae GPIC (assembly GCF_000007605.1). Taxonomy (NCBI): domain Bacteria; kingdom Pseudomonadati; phylum Chlamydiota; class Chlamydiia; order Chlamydiales; family Chlamydiaceae; genus Chlamydia; species Chlamydia caviae. Next base: position 284,150 of record NC_003361.3, on the reverse strand, counting down.
TCTTCTTTTTTCTTTTGAGAAGAACGCGGGCGGGAAATAAACGGTTGGTACTTTTTCTCCAACTCTTTGGGTAAGTAGCTCTCTACGATTAAAATATCATCTTTACGGCGATGTGAACGTACTAATCCAGCATCATAAAGCTCAGTAAATTTCCCATAGTCTTTATAAGAAAATTTTAATGTTACCTCGGGACATCCTTCGGTAACCATCTCTGTCATCGCTTCAAGAAGATTTTGTATCCCCTCTCCAGTTTTTGCAGAGACGGGTACAGCACGGGGGGATAACAAACGAAGTTTCACAGAGGCTTTACTATCAGGAAGTGCGTCGATCTTATTTAACACTGTAACGATTTTAGGATGCTCAATTCCCAATTCTTGTAATATCGCTTTCGTTGTCTCTATATGCTCAAAAGCTAAGGGATGCGAAGCATCCACAACATGAAGTAAAACGTCTTCATGTAAAGCGGCTTCTAAAGTACTTTTAAATGCTGCAACAAGGGTGTGGGGTAATTTGCGGATAAATCCTACTGTATCGGTAACGAGAACACGCTGACCACAAGGAAGAATGCACCTGCGCGTTTTAGGATCTAAAGTAGCAAACAGCTTATCCTCAGCATAAGTTTCTGCAGAGGTTAAAAAATTCAATAATGTGCTCTTTCCAGAGTTAGTATATCCAATCAAAGCAAATGAAGGGATGCCCCGTCTTTCCTTAGCCTTACGACGCTCTTTCCTTTGCTTTTCTACAGATTTAAGATCAGAAGTTAATTTGTGAATCCTTTCACGAATCATCCTTCTATCGAGTTCGATTTGTTTCTCTCCCTCTCCTTTAACGAAACCTCCGCCGCTACCACCTCCAGATTTTTGACGTGATAGGTGCCCCCACATTCTCTTTAACCGAGGAAGAAGATAACGTGCGCGGGCTAATTCTACCTGAAGTCCAGCTTCTGCAGTGAAGGCACGACTAGCAAAGATCTCTAATATCAACTCTGTACGATCTAAAACAACAAGGCCTAAACGTTTTTCCAGGTTTCTCTGTTGTGAAGCAGTAATTTCCTCATCAACTATCAATGTACCAATAGTAGGAAACGCCTGTAAAATCTCCTCGATTTCTAATAGTTTCCCCTCATTTAAATACGTTGAAGATGACGGCATGCGTAAAATCCATGAACGTGTTTCTAACACTGTGATATCACAGGATTCAGCAAGAGAAACGAGCTCTTCTTTATGTTCTTCTATGTTCTTTTGATCAGCTTTGCCTGTATAACAGGCAACGGCTAAAGCTTGAGAAGGATCTTGCTCTTCTCGAGGAAGAGAAAAACGCCATCCTAGCGCACTCTCTCGACTCTTTTTCTCTTCTTTAGGCTTTTTTTTCATTATCTATCCTTACAAAGACCAGGAAACTTCCATACCATCATAAGCACACACCTTATCAGAATAATCTGCGAGCTCTTTTTGTAAGTTATGGCTGATATGTGTGATGATTAATTTCTTTGCTCCTACATGAGAAGCAAAATCTTCTGCCTGACTCAAAGTAAAATGCGCGTGTCCGTATCCGTGAAAAGCCGGAGGGGGCTGATTAGGAGAAGCTGATAAAATCAATGTTTCCACTCCAGAAAGATAACTAAAAATCTCATGATCATATCTATTCATATCCGTAAGATAGGCAAGATTTCCAAAACGGTATCCCATAACTTCACAAGATTTTTGATAATAGGTGACGTAAGTATAAGGAAGATCTAAAAATGTACTCTCTCCATAGGCTTCGTTTAAAATAGTAAAATTTAAAGAAGCGGGGAGTGCTGTGGCACTACTTTGAGGGAAAACAATATGCTCACGAGTTTTAGAAAGATATTTATAGGTAAATGCGGAAACAACAACGGGAAGAGAACGTTGATGCATCACATACCAAGCGCGCAAATCATCGATCCCACCGATGTGATCGTAGTGGGGATGAGTAAGAAATACTCCGTCGAGTTGCTGAATATGATTTTCCAACATCTGCTGTCGGAAATCTGGCCCCGCATCAATAAGAAAATTCTTTCCTGCCCATGCAATAAGCACGGAAGAACGCAAACGCCGGATCTGTTTTCCTGTGCAAATCGCACAGGAACAAAAGGCCGCAGGAATCCCCTCGGGATTTCCTGATCCTAAAAAGATTAATTTCCCTGATGAAAAATCTCCCTGAATCTTGTTTTTCACAGACAATCCCCGGCACATTCCTAAAAGCCAAATTGTAACTGTCCAGAAAATTAAGGGAAAGAGGAAGCGGGTTCGGCAACTGGAAGTTCCGCAGAAGATAAAGGGATTGTAGGTTGGGCAAGACCATTGTTAGCTAATATAGGATCTAACAAATGGCATGAAGGAGGAAAATCCGTAAGCACGACATACTTTTCCGTTCCGTCTTGAATATGCACAAGATCACAACGTTCTGTATAATCCTTTGAAAGACTTAGCCATTCCCACACACGTGCCCTGGAAAAATAATTAAGAATTGCTCCCATCAAACACAAGATTAAACCAATACCTAATAAAATCGCAGGGAAACACCAGTGATGTAATCCAGGAAATACAGGAGCAGCAACAATCATACCAAGAATAATTCCTGAAAGAAGTAGAACGCCGCCTGCCAAACAACTTAACAAAGTACAAATATCTAAATTACGTACTCGAAAACATACGTTACGCATTTGTTCACGAATAGCAATAGCCTCGGCATCCTTAGGATGTAACCCCCACAGTGTTGTCATAGGCCCAGAAGAATATGTCCCCTTAATCGGATGATTCTTACATCGCAAAACGGGAGCCACACCACTAGGATGCCCATCACTACCCACAACAAGAACAGAAACCTCGGTGGGTTGGGCAACACTCTTGCAAGAAGAACAATAAAAATGCGTGTTGGCATACTGGGCACTATCCTTAAAACCAGGATAGCACGGGAAGGAACCAAACATACACAGCCCCTTAAAATAATCAGAAAGAAAATAACAAAAAAAATAGAAAAGATCAAATTGTAAGAGTTTATAAAAACTCAAACAAATTAATTCTTATATAAGAAAAGAAATTTAAAAAAGAAGTCTAAAGACAATTTAAAAAAGAAAAATGCAAAAATAGACAAGAAGTATCTTCTAATAGGAAGATTCTTCTTAATAAAAGAAATGTTAAAACTTCTTTTGATCTAAGCCCCATTTCTTTTCTAATTCTCGGACTACTCCCTCTGCTTGCAGCTCATCCAAAGCCTTTTGAACTTCTTCTAAATGTTCGGGGCGATCTTTTGCTATTCCCAAACCACAACCTAAAACCCACCAATCTTCAGGAAGGTCTATAGTTGTCGTATATAAATCAGGGAACTCTTTCAATACTACACGAGCAACGGAAGGCTCAAGAACTGCCACAGGAGATTTTTTAGAACCAACCTCCATCAACACCTCTAAAGTGCTATCGAAAGAACGTACTTTCACTCCTGACAAAGATAGTAGGTAATCTTCATGGAAGGTTCCTGTTTGCACAGCAACTGAGGAGTGTTTAGATAAAGGAAGAATATCTTCTTTACTTAAGGGTTGTTTAGATATGACAGTCAACTGACAAACACCTTCTCCATGATAAGGAATCATAGCGATTTCTTTTTGACGCGATCTAGTAATCGACATTCCTGCCAAAATAGCGTCTATACGGTGTTTTTTTAGATTTAAAATTAAAGCGTCAAAAGAGAACTCTGTAACTTTTAACTGTTTATCTAGTTTTTTGCTGATAGCTTCAGCAAGGTCTATGTCGAAACCCACGACTTTCCCATTCTCATCGATAAACTCAAAAGGAGGGTAAGTGGCGTTCGTTCCCACTATCCAAAGTTTATCCCTATTATTAGAGGAAGAGGTACAGCCCGCTGAGAATAAACAAAGTAAACACAACAAGGTTCGGAGGTAAAAAGTAAACTGTTTCATAAAAACTATGCTAGAATAACTAAAAATATGTTATAATTTATATACACAACAATAAATCATCAAACTCGAATATGCTTTATATTAATTGACGTCGACAGCGAGTAAGTATGCAGTTATACCCAAAAAAAATCAATTATGACCTCACCTTCTTCTCCACCTCCTTCCTGTCCTTCTCCAGGAAGAAATAATCTCTATCATTTACAAACCAATCCGCAAGACCCTTTGTCTATTAGAGTCTTAAGGTTGGTTGCTTATGTGCTACTGCATATCATTACACTGGGTCTCCTTCTGCTTCTCCATTATTGCACGCATCATGCAAGAGATAAGACCGCTAGACCCATTATCCCTGTACAACCCCAGTCACCTTCACCGACGACATCCCCAACATCATCTCCAAGAGTTTCCCCACTATCTTCACCTGCACCCTCTCCGCTCTTACCAAGAAGCCCAACCCAGCAACCTCCTCAAGAGCCAGCGACGCAACAACGGGCTGATACACGACAGGTGCCACCACCAGCAGATACCACCCCTCCTCCCGCACAACAACCCGCGGCTCCGGCTCCACAGCCTCAACACCCTCCCGTTACCAAGGCCTCATTAGATCTCCCCCCAGCGGCGCCGGCCCCTAGCCCAGTGCCGGGATTACCTTCGCTAACTGAAATCATAGACAGCATGCAGGGATTAGGCGTTGTGCCTGCGGGTGTGGATAGAAAATCCTTAGAAGCTATGGTAAACTTTAACGAACAGGGACTATCTCCAAATAGTGCACGTTTAACTATCACTGCGGCACAAATCCTGAATCCCCTATTCGTGGCTACCTATCCTAAACGTATCCAATCGCATTTCCAAATGATAATGAGGGATCTGGAACATAGCATCCAAACAGGAAATCCTCAGAATGAAGACGTCCAAGTTGCCAAGCTACAGTTAAGTCAGTTAAAACACTTGAATGAACATTATTATCTCGTTGATGTTCCTGGAGATGGGAACTGTTTTTACCGTTCTTTCCACATAGGTTGGATGTCTTCTTTGATGCGCTCCAGAGATCCTCAAGCATTCGAAAATGAAGCTCAGCGTATTTTAGGACTCCCTTTTGCACGATCATCAGCAAGAAACCGCTTATTGTCTCAGCAAATGGCTACGGTTATCCGCTCTTGCCAACACTATCAAAATATCAAGGACCTATACGATAACGTTCTTCTTTCTCCACTGCATACCCCTATAGCGATTTCTTACTTAAAGAATCTCGCTCTTTTCACTATGGATGAAAACCGTATAACTAGTCTGGGGGGAGAAGATAACGTCAGGGCTTTAATCTTGGGTCAGATGACGGAAGCTCCGGAGATGTTGGCGGACTCGCTGAAAAAAATCATCCAAACACAACCATCTAGCCCAATTTTAAATCATATCTTCCGTGGCAATGTATTGCCAATAACAGGAGCTGCTGATCAGTGTTCTCTCGCTTTGGAATTCCTATCCCAGCTCCTCCTCAATGATCAAGATGTTCAACAATTACCCCAGGAACAACAGCAAGCAGCTGCGCAGCTTCAAGCATCATTAAATGAGCTTATCGACGTTGCATCAACGGTTTTAGTTTCTGGAGATTTAACTGAAACAAATGTTGCTCCTATTATACGAAATCTTCCCCGAGAAATTCGAGGCCACTACAGAAAATTCTCCCAGGCAATTACTGAGAAAAGGCCTAACCCTCCTTTAGCTACATCATTAATCCTTCTTTCTTTCCTTCTTTCTCATCCCTCATGTGTAGCGAATAATGCCGTGTGCTCTGACTTCTTAACACAAGCACAAGCTCTCCTCAAAAATACTTTAGGGGATGAACAATCCCTAGTAGGATTTTTAGGATGGCGTGGGGAAAAAGCCTCGGCACTTGATGCGAAGCTAAAAAGCTCCTGGAAGCAAAAACAGGCTGGCAGCCTGATTGAGGTTGCCCTAGGTCTTTGTGACGGATTTAAATCTTCAAGTACTATTACACAATTAGGTCTTACCTATAGAATTATTGCTAAGTTAATGCAAATCACGCCACAGACTCTTTCTGAGGCACAGTTGCGCACCTCCTTAGATGCTATTTTAGCGCATATCTATCAAAATACAAACTTAGCTATGTCGTATCTTGAAATGACCGAATCTCAGATATTTAAAGGATTACCTTTAGAGGCCTCGGCGAATTCTCAAGATAAGGTGTATGCGGAAGGAATAAAGATGTTCTTCTTCCTATTGCAATACCCCTCTTTACTTCAAAATTTGGTTACTGCAAAGGATGCAAAACAGATTATGCTGCTTTTTCAACCGCATCTGCAACAAGCCTTGAGAAAGAATATCAATACGCATCGCGTGCTGTCTACAGGAAGCAGTATTTTCGGAACCTTCTGTTGGTCCGGTCCGACATTTGGAGATGACGTTACCCCTCAAACTATTGAAGCTATACTAGCCTTCTTAGCTAAGGATCCTGCAGCGCTTTCTCTTTGCCCGACCATGAGAAACGACTTCTTCCAAATTATGAACTCAGGGAATCCGGAAAAAACTTCTGCGTTAGTCCAAGAAGTACGGACAAACTATCCTGAGCTATGGGCAGATTTTATTCAGCATTTGGATATCGTAGGTCACAGAGCTACGCCTCAAAATGCGAGTAGACCATTTAGCCAAACGCTCACTTTGGACATCTTACTCTATAGTTTCTTAAGTACTTATCCTCAGATATTAGAAGACAATACAGAGGTCACGACCAGGTTAACCACCTACATCTCTGAGCAAACGACACGCATTAAAACGAGCATTGTAGAGGACTTTCACCGCTGGAATCTATTATTCTGGGCAAACCTTGAAAAAATCATTACCTATAACAATTTACAAAAAGTCTTCCTATTTTCCTTAGTGCGTAGAGGAAATGCCTATCCAGAAGCCTCGCAATCCTTCATCCATGATCTCAATACTATGGACATTCACGAGCTGATGCGGATGTTTAACTCTGTAAATACGCAAGCGGAAGACGAGCATATTAGCGCCATTTCTTCTGCTTTAGGTTCTTTAGCGCTTTGTCAATACCTAGCAGATGGAAGTTTAACACAAACGGTACGCCAATTAACACCGTTGGCAAATAACCATGGTTTCTTCCAGACGGACTATGCCTCAGAACAACAAGCAGGAATTTTTGTTCTACATGCTAATAACCACTACAACTGTTTATTACCAAAAGATGCTAGCGACACTACGAGAACGACGCATCCTGGAACCCCACCGAATCAACCATAAAATAAGGGAAGCTTTCTTATTCTTACGACTACCCTCCCCCTACCGCATACATTAAAACGATCTCCTAAAGATCCCAATACTATCCTTTTCCTATCTTCAGAAATATCCGTAGGAGGAGGCTCTCCGCTTCTCATTGCGGGTCCTTGCACTCTAGAAAGCTACCAGCATACGGTAGCTATAGGTCTTGCAGCTAAAGCAGCAGGAGCTACGGTACTGCGAGGCTCAGTAAGAAAGCCTAGAACCAGCCCCTACTCTTTTCAGGGATGGGAAAAAGAACGGGTGATCTGGCATAAAGAAGCGCAACGTATTCACGGATTACTTACAGAAACAGAAGTTTTAGACGTCAGGGATGTGGAAATCACAGCAGAAAATGTCGATATCCTTCGTATAGGGGCAAGAAATATGCAAAACTTTGTTTTGCTTCAGGAAGCTAGTCGCAGTCACCGTCCCATTATTCTTAAACGTCATCCATCAGCAACTATAGAAGAATGGCTATCCTCAGCTGAATATATTCTTAATTCTCCGACATGTCCTGGAGTCATTCTCTGTGAGCGCGGCATACGCACTTTTGAAATGTCTACACGCTACACACTAGATCTCAATACGGTTGCCCTACTGAAAGAGATCTGCCCTCTTCCTGTAATTGTGGATCCCTCCCACGCTGCTGGAAAACGCTCGTTAGTCGTTCCCCTTGCAAAAGCTGCTATGGCGGCAGGAGCCGATGGATTGATCATAGAAATGCACGAGTGTCCAGAAAAAGCTCTTTGTGATGGGAAACAGCACGTCACTCCCGAAGAACTTACAGATTTATTCTCCTCTATCAGAAAAGAAGACGCGGCCCCTATGTATCAAGAAATAGGGGGATAAACATCCTAGCCTTCCCAAAATCTAGCTTTTGGAAATATATAATTAATTCGCCACGTTCGCAATTAAACAAAATTAAGTGCGGAAAACAATTTAATTAAATTAAAAATACAAATCTTTTTAAAAAGATTTGTATTGAAAAGTTTTGTTTGTTTTATCTATTTGATCTTCAAACAACAATGAAGGAATAAGAGTATTTTCTTCATGGAGGTATATGGTAACACAAACATGCAAGCTCTATCTTCTACAATGTCTATTTTACGCCTTATATTGGCTAATTTACTATTGTAGAAAATTACTCAGAGGCATCTCCGATCATTCCGATGAACCTTTGTTCCAAGCCTTCCTATCCTCTCTTATAGATCTTCTTTCTAGCTTAAAACAACTTCCGAACCTTGACGTAAGATAACTTAATTAACGACCCTCACCTTCTTGTTTTCTAACAAGAAGGTGAATTCAGAGAATATCTATGGAAAGATTCCTTAACTCAAGAGATCTCTAGGAAAAGATTACGCTTCCCTTTCTGAAGGCTTCCTGCTGTATACGTAGAGAATTTCAACAAAGACAAACGCGAGCAATGAACATAACCAAGAAATCAAATCCCTGGAGAAAGGAATTGTGATAACATACCCACAGCTATAGACACCTGCACCTATAAGTACTGCTGCCCAAGCTGCCGCTGTGCTAGCTTGATAACGCGTAAGAAGAGCAGCACCTATGGGGACGGAAAGACAGCATACGGACAGGCTATAGCTTAACATCAGCAAATCTACGATATTGCTAAAGCCCATAGCAGTAAGAGGCGCCAACACCGCAATAATACAAATCAAATAACGATAGTTTATCGAAGATATCTGAGGGACTTCCTCGCTGACAAGCTGAGCAACAGCGCTAATCAAGGAATCTGCAGTAGAAAGTATCGCGATACCAATAGCTGCTGCCATAACAGCTGCTAGTGATGGACCGCTAATATAAGCTACAGTATCAATAAGCACGCAACCTTGAGCAATGCCAAGTTTTGCTCCTAGAGAGCCTAAAAATAGCGGGATGAAATTAAATAGCAAAATTACACTGCCCGCAAGTATCGCAGCAATTTGCAAACGTCGCGGTGATGATGCCGCTACGCAACGTTGTGCCATGTCTTGCTCAACAATCATAAACACCATAGGCATGAAAATCCACCCCGGGAGTTTACTTGTTGGCAAAGGCTCGAATACCGCATTGGAAAGTATAGGGGTAAACTCAGAAGAACGGTACCAAACAGAAATTGCACAAGTAATCACAGCAATAAGAAGAAAAATTGCCTGAATAATATCTGTTCTTACGACACCACGAAAGCCCCCTGTAGATGTGTAAAATACCAACGTTATCCAAAAAATAGCGGTAAGGTACTTACCATAGGGCAAAACGTTGAACAATTTATCTAAAGCAATAATCTGGGCTACCAGAATAAAAAATAACGATAGTGCTGAAAGAAGAAAGGCCATTTTACGTAGCTTTTTCGACTTGTAAACACTTTCGAAAAGTGTCACCACAGTCACTATAGATCCAGAGGCTAGTTTCTTTCCCGGACCTACACCAAGGAATATCAACCCTAAAGCCACACCTAAAGGATATAAGATTACCGCATAACCATAACGTGCTGCTTCCTCAGCAGCACCAAGTAAGACCCCACCACCAATTTGCGTAGCAATAAACGTCATCGTTAATGAAAACGTTTTTAAACTTCTTCCCGCAAGAAAGTACTTATCGCGATCTTGAATTGCAGAACCGCCCTGACGACCTACAAATAAACAAAAGGCCTGAACGCCAAGCAAACAACCTAAAAATAACCCAAAATTCATTTCGAAACTCTCAACTGTAAAAAATACACAGGCCGAAGAACAACTGTCTAAATAAGACAGAAACCACTCAAGTCTTCAGCAAAAAAAACACTTAAAAAAAACAGTTTAGATTCGATGGAGATAGCGACCAGAATAATGGAAGCTTAAAGAAAATAGAGAAGCGCGAAGCATTTTCAAAGAAAAAGACATTGTTTGCATATCTAAAAATCCTAGCGCTTTAGACTTTCATACAAATGTAAAACAATTACTCTTAAAAATCTATAAAAACTCCCTATTACCCATTGAATATTTAAAAAATATAGAAAAAAAGTCTTTATTATTTAAAAAAAGAGAAAAGAAACAAATTAAAATTAATTTATGAAGAATAAAAATACAAAAAAGAATTCTAACATTTATTTAAAAAAATTTATTCACAACGTCATTCAATTTGTTGATAGTTTTTTAGAAGTTTTAGAAAATCAGTGTAAATCTTTCTTTTCTAAGGAAGAGTGTGATCGTGCCCTATCTTCATTAATTGAAGATTTACAGAGGTATAAAGACAATCTCGATACTGTAGCTAATGATCCCTCGAATCCTTTAGATAATCTCGTCAAGCTGACGGAAGCGGATTTACTTAAATAAAGCGAATAAAACCCCTGCGGCTGCGCAACGTAGCGAAGGGGTTTCGTGATAGCAGCACTCAAGAAGAAAATCTATAGCCTCTGTATTCTCGGAAAATGCTATGCCTTCTAAGATAGCGAGTTTGTCTTGCCAACGACTTTTAGGATAGAGATCTATAGCTGTATGTAAGGACTCGCTATTTTTTTTCTGACATAGCGTAGCTAATGTAGATTCTAATTTAGAGGCAAAGCTCTTATCTGTTGTCCATTCCTGAGCTGCTTGTTCATCTCCTTCTTCCCAAAACACACCTGCAAAAAAACTCCATCCTTGCTGCTGACGGTTAGCAAGAAAGTCTTCCGTGACTTTCTTTACCTTACTGTATTTTGCTACGGCAAGTAGGCAGATAAGCTTCCTACCAATTTCCCTTTTCACCATATCAAAGTAGAGAGGAAGAGCTGTGCTTTTAGGATTCCATTGTGAATCCCAAAGAAACTGTTCTATAGCCCAGCACATTTCAGGATCGCTGATAAACTCAGCAAGGACATCTCCTGCTTTTTCTACATTTGTACGACTCACGAGAAGTAAAATTGCAAGATCTGCTGCAGCCTTTCTAGATGTCACAACATGCAGATACCTATCGGCAAGATCTTTGCCGCGTATCCCTAAAGAACACACCGCAGCAGAAGCCGCTTCACAAATAGAAGCAAAAGAAGATTGTAAACCTTGAACCAAAAGCTCCTCTCCTAAAGAGTTTCCTTGAAGATAGAGTACGGCTGCTGCTTGCAAACGCACTTTAGGAAATGGTGATGTTTGTGCGATGTGGCGCACCTGATCCGCCACTTTCTTAGATTCACAGCTCACCTCGCGTCCGCAAGCCAAAGCAGCACGCAACGCCGTCTCTTGCACTTCAGGATACTGAATAGATAGCAAATCTAAGAGGACCTCTTCATCTTTTCCGTCTCCTTCGTGGCTTAAAAGCTCGCAGGCAAATAGTGCCTGGTCCATATCTTCTTTTACTTTAGATCCTGTGAGCAGTTGCGGGGTAAGCATCAAAGAGGCTTTCCACGCTTCCCTACGCTCCTCCCCATCAATAAGCTTGTTATTTGCCCGTTCTTTAAGACAAGGAAGGAGTTCTTCAATCGCTAACATCGCAGCAATTTGGTATGCCGTTATCCGCACTTGCATAGATTCATCATGACGAGCAATGGCACAAACAGCATCTTTTAAACTTTGCGTTCCATAGTGCAAAACTACTTGCAAAGCTAATGTACGCACGACGACACTATCATCAGAAAGACTCGTTAACACTAAGGGAACTAAACGGAAATCTCTAGCGAGGCCTACAGCAAGAATACTCACAGCACGGACTGTCATGGAAGGATGCGAGATCCCATCGCGGAGAATTTGTTGGGAAAAATCTTCTAAAGTATCACGATCTTTAGCAAGTTGTGGATAGCGTTGCCGAGATTTATTAAATTCCTGATTCCAGGCTGTATAATCCTTTCCCTGTGCTAATGCCCGCAAGGCAAGACGCGTTTCAGAAAGTGAACACTCGGAAGAAGACAATAGCGTCTTAGCTTCCTTGATAGCTTCAGGGAAATCATGAATGAGCAAATGCTGACGCAAAGATTGTGATCCTTGTGCCACATGCGTAAATAAACAAAGAAAAACTAAGCAATAGCCCCTAAGGCACTTCCGCCTAAAAGATGAATATGTAAATGGAATACGCTCTGTCCCCCTTCAATACCGTTATTGATCACGACACGATATCCATCAGCAATACCAAAAGTTTCTGCCAATTGCTGAATAATTTTTCCTGCTTCAGCAAGTAAAGGTAAATCCTCTTCTTGCATATCTTGCACTCTTTCGATGTGCTTCTTAGGAATAATTAATAAATGAACAGCAGCCTGGGGAAAGCGATCTTTAATAGCTATAAAATTCTCATTTTCAAAAACTTTTTCGCACTCTATGGAGCCTTCAATAATTTTTTCAAAAATGGTCACACTAATCCTCGATTTTCTAATACCAATTGCAAGGCACGTCGACAATGTTCTTTGCTATCCCAAACGGATAGAAAGAGCCCCTTATGGCAAAAAATAGCTCCAGGAATCCCACTGACCTCTTCGAGATCTTTACCAAGAAGTCCTGCCCAACTTTCTGGGAAGGGAACACGCACTTCCATGCGTCTATCCAAGGTAGGCGGAATGCCTCTAAGAATCCATTGATCACAGGCTGGGAAACAGACAAACGCTGCGGTATGCTGCTCTCCTCCTAAAAAAAAGAAATTCTCTTGCCATGCTAAAGGACGGTCGAAAAACAAACAGAACTCATCTTTTTCCATGGCAGATCTGACAACATCTCTACACATGCGATCATAGCGGAACTTACTTCTCAAACGCTTCAGTAAATCCATAGTAAATTTTAGGGCGAAAAAGAAGTCTGCATCCGAAGAATTCTTGCCTTCTTCAGGATTGTATATTTTAATGATATCGGAAAAAGAACAGAAGCCTTCTTTTGAAAAAAACCTTCCATTGTCTTGTTCATCAACACCATGAATTAACGTCTGATTTAGAAAATGATACTCTTCCAAACTCATCAGTCTTTGTTCTTTCAGATAATTTAATATCATGCCTGCACTACTCCAAGGTCCCTCGTAGGAAACTTGGTGATGGTCAAATCTTTTCTCCTCTAAAGAATAGATACCCCCGACATCGCATACATACTCGCATTCTGCGAGTTTCTCAGGATTTCGTGTACGGATGATCTTCCCTTCATCAACAAGATCAAACAAAATAAGCAAGGCACACGCTGTAACCTCATCAGCATGAAAAGAACCGTCGTGGGTACCAACGCTTCTTGGAATTCGCATATTTCCCATCCTTTTTAAAAACCCTCCATTGTATCCAGAGAAAAATAATTCTCAATCGCAAAGACGCTTCTTTCCGTTTTCTTAAAAATCTTTTTCATCTAAAACTAAGCTTTCGAGCTACAAAAGCCGATTTTTTTTGGAGGATATATATGTATAGTTTATTCCACAGGAACCATGATGCAACTTCTCCTGATGGGTATCTAACCTCTCCCCTACGCATGCTTTCGCCTAATACCTATGAAGGAGAAATAGAAATACTAAATATCCCCGAGTACTTCTTGGGTTTTCATTTACCTAAGCACTGCTTACATCTCAATCTAAAAAGTTCGCTTGCACAATTAGGTGTGGATGCAAAGATTAAAGAAGCAGAACTAAGTAAAGAGCGGTTTCGAGCCCGCTTGCTGCTGCAAATAAGCAGCCATGACCCTATAGCCTCTGTTATGCTTACCTTGTTAGAACCTGGAGACTATATTGCCAAGTTATTTGCTTCTGATGATCGCAGGTTAGTACGCTCTCCACAATACCTGGAGAGAATGCTAAAACATACGGATAAGTCAGGCATGCCTCTGTTGTGTTTTGGGAAAAAATTAGAACATCTCATTTCTTTAGATGTCATTGATGATCGTCTCGTAGTCTCTCTTCCTACACTTCCTGGCGTGATTCACTACGATCATAAAATTTATGGTTTATTGCCTCTAATAGGAAAAGCATTAGGCCAACCCAACATGAGAGTAAGAAATTTCCTTTCTCTATATCAGCATAAAGTAGAACGTGAAAAACTCCCCTTACGCGATCGTATTTTACTTATAAAAACCGAGCCCTTACATATCCGCACGGTATTCGCTCGCGTTGTAGATTCCCTCCTTCCTGAAGGAGTACGACATACTGCGGCAAATATTTTAGAGCCCACAACACAAGAATCTGGGGATATCTACGAATTTTATGGAACAAGCTCAGTCCCTGTAGAAACCATTCCTCTAGAATTCTTCACTATAGAGCCATATAAAGAACATTCTTTCTTCTGTTATCGTGATTTACTCAAATCTTCTTTAGAATCTGAACAATGTATTTTTGATATTTTCAAAACGACACCAGGAGACCAAGAAAAAGCAGCAACATTTATTTCTAAGGGCAGTGAAATCTCCGAACTATCACAAGATTCCTGGTTAGTAGGATCGGCAAAATCTCTATACGATAAAAAAGAATCCCAGCCTGAGAATCTTCAAGAATACATAGAGGAACAACCCTGCTTCCCCTTCCTGCAAGCTATGGAAACAGGACATATCACAAGTCAGGGAGTGCTTTTCTCTAGATATTTCCCTTCTGCCTGTCTTAAAGGCATGTTGCTTTCTTATCATGTAAACTATTATCTCAAGCAAATCTATTTCCAAATACCCTCTTACACCTATGGAGAGTACTTCTCTGAACATGACCGCTCCTTGCTTATGGATTTATACTTTGCAGGCATTCCTACATTTTGGGTGGATAGAGTCTCTAAACGCGTTTTACAATATGTAAAACGTCGTGGGGAAAATACAGGGATGTTTGTCCCCACCCAACGTGTTCAACAATTTCGCTCTGCCTATTTTATTGGGATTCACGGCTCGTGTATTGTTTCAGAAGGGTATAAAGAAGACCTCCGAGCATTTTTAAAAGGGATTAACGATCTTACCCAATCCATGCCTATTCCTGGATTTCCCCCCAATACTCCTTTAGCGATTATGACAGGAGGCGGTCCGGGAGCCATGGCTGTAGGGAATGAAGTTGCCATGGAACTCAATCTTCTCTCATGCGGCAACATTATAGATTTTGAGGAATCTCCGGGAGCCCCTCAAGCTGCAAATCCCTATATACAAGCAAAAATGACCTACCGCCTCTCTTCTTTAATTCAACGTCAAGAACACTTCCATGTTGATCTTGCTTTATTTGTTACCGGAGGAATGGGGACAGATTTTGAATTTGCTCTTGAGCTTGTCAGTATAAAAACAGGGAAGAAACCCCCAGTTCCTATATTCCTAATCGGGCCAGCATCCTATTGGAAAGAAAAAGTGACTCCTGTATATCAAAGCAATTGCAAATCAGGAACCAATCGCGGTTCGGAATGGGTAAGCAATTGCGTATTTTGTATTTCCACTCCCCAAGCAGGAATCGAAATTTTCAGAAGATATCTCAATAATAGACTACCCATAGGACCGGAACATCCTCCTTATCCTGATGGATTCATAGAGGTATAATTTAGAAACCGTAGGTTAAGCGAAAGCCGTAGTAATTACACGGCTCTCGCACAAACTGACCTTCTTTAGAGAAGCCTTGGTGATATTCAACGAACGCACGGATTTTTCTTCCCACATCGCGGAATTTTGACCATTCCATACCTAAGATATAGGTTTGATCTATGCCAAAATGTTGCTCTTCCCAGAAGCGAAAATGCATAGCGAAAATAGGTTGAGCATGCAAATTTCCCTCTCGCAATCCGAAAGGACGTAATTCTGCTCCCGCCTCTATATATAACGGACGTTCAGGAAAGGAGAGATCTCGACTAATGATATAGCCTAAACCTCCATAAACACGGATCTGGGCATTATAGCGTAAAGAAGCAAAGAAATCGATTCCCTCATCACTAAGGTTAAACCTTGGGAAGTTCGGATGGCTCAGAAGAAACTCATCTCCTAAATGTGAGGAAAGATGCCAAAGACGCAAACGGAAACTCCATCTATCCACGGCAAATCCTAACAAACCTGCAACGAAAAAGTCCGAGTTGACCATACAGGATTCAGGGTGATCTAAATCAAAAACAGAAAAGACTCCACCTTGAATACCAACGTCCAAATCTCCATGAAATCGAGAAATATCAAAAAGACGGAGGAGAATGAAATCTCCACCAAAAATAGCAGAACCTACGCGATTCCCTATAACCTTCTCATTAAAACGAATTCCCGCACTATTTGTTACCTGACGAGGATCGGCAATTAACGGAGCAAAAAGTATAGTATTTTGAGGCAGCCATACCCCCTCCTTACCACAGACAATCTCCGTTCCTAAAGCTCTCTGCTTTGGCAATAAGGGACAACCCTCTCTATAGCGATTGCGACACTCTTGATATGAGCTATCGCAAATTTCTACAGCCGTAATGCAAGGTAGATCTTTAATAAAATCTATAATCGCACTGGAAAGGACAGTATCTACAGGAAGGGAAAATACATAGGCAACATGATCTTCAACAACTACCTGAGTACAGCTATCTAAAAAATGCATATCCACGAGAGCTTGTACATATCCCGTAAGATAACAACCATTTTCAGATTCTTGAATATTTTCTGGTAATTGATCCGAGCGCGTAACGGACTTTCTAAAATTCTCACAATCAGGACAACGCGCGGTTTCTTGAGCTCCAGCAGTTAAACAAGATGCAAAATAGCAAATAAATACGCTGCATAAACAGCAACTATAACGTAACAGTCTTCCCATGGTATCCACAACCTATAGAAAGAGCTGATTTATTTAGCAACATATCGCACGTGGATTCAAAAAAATCTATCTTATCAAATCCATCTCAAAAATAGCTTAAAAGCAATAGGTAACTCATAACCAAAGACTCGGAAACATAAGACAAAAAGAGCACATCTTGCCTATCTTCTGATCTAAAACTTCTATTATGAAGAAGATAAACACAGAAATAGTTAATTTGAATAAATAAAGTTTAAAAATTAAATTAATTAAAATCAGAAAAATATCACGACAAAAATAGAAGAATATTTATAAGGGAAAATACGAGTTTGGAATACTTAAATCTCAGGAAAAGCCCGCCTGAGAACCCTCTATCACTCCTAAGCTTGTGATTCTAAATGTAAATTTAATCACGCAAAAAAAAGAAAACTTTCCCTTTCCCATCCAGTTACTCCAGTGAACTGGGTGGGATTTTTATATAAAAAAAGCCGCATCTTTTAAGATGCAGCTGTTTTACAAAATGAAAATCTAACCAAACGCCAGAGCTGATTATTCAAGAGGCTTGTTCTCCTGATCGGCCCAACGCACTCCCTTATCCCCTGTTTTAGGTTTTCCAGGTTGTTTAAGAATTCCCTTATTTTTCTTCCCCTCTAAACGCTCAGATTTTCTTGGTGCCTCGGTTTTCGTGGTCCCATCACCACCGACCTTAGCTCTGGGGAATATGAACTTTTCAGGACTGACTTTGGTTAAATCCGGACCAAACTTAGGTCCCTTCCTTCTTATACCACCCGACCTTGCACTTCGTTTCAAACCTGCCGCAAGCTTCCCTACTTTAGAACCCCCTTTGCCCGTTGGCACTTTCGCTCTAGGAATTTTTACCGGCTTCCGCCCGACTATAGCACCTAAATCTGGGCTAAAGGTAGACGCCCCTTCTAGGTTAATTTCAGGTCTAGGGATTTTGAAAACAGGGCCCTCTGAGGACTCCCCTGTACTCCCTCTCTTCCCTAGAGAAACCAATTTCTCCACCTTCTCCTTTGCCTCTTTAGCAAGGGCTTTCATTTGTTCAGGAGCCGACTTCTCTTTCTTCCCGTCAACCTTTTCTTGAAATTTCCCCTTCAAATCCTTTGCTGTTTTAATAATTTTTTCCTTCACTCCACCCACGGCGCCCCTCACAGCCGCAGCAGCCTTTTCCCCAGTTTCCTTAATCGCCTTCCCAAATCCTGACATCTTAGCAGCAGCTGCCTGAGCTTTTTTATCTCCTGCTTTGCCTACCCTAGACTCAAGATATCCCGAAGCACCGCGCACACCCTTTTTCCGAACAGCACCCCTTCTTGTAAACTTTGAGCCTTCCCCTACGCCGCGAAGAGGATCTTCTTTATTGTCTTTAGGAACATGTGATGATCCTGTAGAAAAACTTCGGTAAGGGTTAATTGGATTCATAATTAAACCTAAAAATAATCTTTTATGTTTTCAACTAATTAAATTATAAAACTTATTTTGAAAATAAACCCTAATTAAAATGCTAAAGATAGTGTATTTATATTAAAAATTAAGAATTCTTAACCCTTCTTCAGAGAAGATGGTTAGGTTGATCCGGGGCATCCTAGCTAACGTAAAGCGTTCGCTTTAGAAAAAAACAGAAAGGTATATGCAAAAAGCAGGACCTTTTTTAAGATGTCTAACAACCACGACCAACGAAAAAAGCGCAATGCAAAGAAACAATAATTTTTCAAAATTAGAAACCAGCTATCTTTTCTCTAGCATTCGTCAAAAAATCCGCGCTTTTCGTGAAGCACACCCTGACGTCTCTATTATAGACCTGTCTATAGGAGATACGACCCAACCGCTGCACACAGCGGTCATGGACACCTTTACAAAATCTGTACAGAAGTTAGGGAATCCTGAAACCTACCGCGGCTATGGTCCTGAGCTAGGCTTATCAACTTTAAGAGAAAAACTCTCTGAGGTGTTCTATCAGGGGAAAGTATCTCCTGAAGAGATTTTCATCTCAGACGGAGCAAAAATGGATATTTTCCGTCTGCTATCTCTATTTGGTCCGGGGAAAACGATAGCGGTTCAAGATCCTTCCTACCCTGTGTATATCGATACAGCCCTCCTTGCAGGAGCAAAAAAGGTTATTAAACTTCCCTGTAGAAAAGAAACTGATTTCTTTCCTGTGATTCCTCAAGGAGAGGAGATTGATATTTTCTGTTTATGCTCTCCTAACAATCCCACGGGAACTGTATTGACTAAAGAGCAGCTCGAAGAACTTATCACCTATGCAAACTCTCACGGAAGTATCATTCTCTTTGATGCTGCCTATAGCGCATTCATCTCTGATCCTTCCTTACCAAAAAGTATCTTTGAGATTCCTGAAGCACGTTCTTGCGCTATAGAAATTAACTCTTTCTCTAAGTCTTTAGGGTTTTCAGGAGTGCGTTTGGGATGGAATGTTGTTCCCAAAGACCTGCGCTATAGCAATGGTCTTCCTATAATTGACGATTGGAAACGTTTCCTGCATACGACGTTTAATGGGGCTTCTTTACCCGTTCAAGAAGCCGCAATTACTGGGGCTTCTTTATTTCCAAATTTAGAGGCTATTGCCCATTATCGCCACAACAGTTCACTATTGCGTGAGGCTTTACAAAAAGCTGAGTTTTCTGTGTACGGAGGTGAACACGCTCCCTATCTTTGGGTTGAAGTCCCTAAAATCCTCCCCGATGAAGATTTTTTTGACTTTTTCTTAACTCAGTATCATATTGCCATCACTCCTGGTAAAGGATTTGGCGCGTGTGGAAAAGGCTATGTTCGTTTTTCTTCTTTAGGGAAAATTGAAGACATTATGGCAGCTTGCCAACGGTTAACTCTAACATCTGTATATGATAGAATGGTGTAGTCACTATGATTCTTCGTAAAATTGCTCAATATGCTTTTTTCCTTTCCATTATCTGCTCCTTTATTTCTGTAGTTATCTCCTCGCCAAATCCAGAACAAGGATCTCCGAAAGTCGCTGTATTCTTATCTTTTCCCCATTCGATACTCGAAGATTGCAGCCAAAGCTGTATAGATGTTTTAAAAACCTTAGACAACTGTCCAGAAGTTCTTGTTGTGAACGCTGAAGACAGTGTTGTTAAGGCAAGAAAAATCGCACGCTCGTTGCATAGCAATCAAGATATTGTCGCTATTGTTACCTTAGGCTCTATAGCGACAAAAATTATGAGCCAAATCGAAACAAAAAAGCCCATTATCTATGCTGCTGTTCCTGAAGGAGAAACATTAGCTTTCTCGAAAAAACAAACAAATATCTATGGTGTTAACGATACCCTAGATATCAACCAATGTTGTTTTGCTATACAAGCTGTAAGAACAAATGCAGAATCTTTGATCTATATAAAGCCTTCAGAGCCCTTCCCCTCAGCACTACAAAAAGAAATTGAGAAGAAACTCCATGCTTCAGGAATCACTGTTACGGAAATTCCTGTAACGGCGACAAATTTCAAAACACGTATCCAACAAGCTATTGACAAACGTCCCTCAGCAATTTTTATTCCCTTTTCCTCATTGGCTCATAAACAAAGAACAACATTTATCGAAGATATCCTTAAAGAAAAAATTCCTGTAATTACTGATGATTTCTCTTTAGTAGCCGAAGGGGCTTGCGTTGCCTGTGGTGTAGATTTTAAAAAATCTGGGAAACAAGCAGCTCAAATGGTCTATCATTTACTCAATCGCCATCAAGATACCGAGGGATTACGAAAAATCATTGCTGAGCCCCTACCACAAACAACAACATTTAACGAAGATGTTATCCGTCGTTTAGGCTTGAAAATCAACAGAACAGAACGTAAACAATTCCGCTCTATTATTTTTAAAGAAAATAAAGATAAGAAAGCTGCTGTGAAAAGCGACAAACCTGAAGCTGAAAAAAACTGCGGCCCTGTTTAAAGTCCATGTTCTCGCCAATGAGAAATTATCGATTCCGTAGACTTCGGTAATAAGAGCCTTTTTTTCCTAGAAGTCTCTCCCGAAATCAAAGTGACATCACGTTTAGGAAGAGATAAAGTTTTGGCTAACAAAGCAATCACTGCTTCGTTAGCCTTTCCTTTTTCGGGAGCTTCGGTGACACGTATTTTTAATACCTCACCTTCAAATCCAACGATTTTATTTTCCCTAGATTTTGGGGTGACCTTCACCTCTAAAATCCAATACTCCTCGTTCAAGGGCTACTCCTGAGATAGTACAAGATAGCCGTTAGTTTCACCTACCCACGCAGCTAAAGAATGTAGACATACTCTAGGAGCCCAGTTATGTTTTAAAACCGCCTGCGCAAATCCAGGACCAGCAATGTCATACTTTTCCTTATCAAAGTGCTTGACAACACGGGAACGGTCTAAATGAATGAAAGGCTGGCTACTGACGAATAAAATACGCTCGGAACAATCTCCATGATACGCACGAAAAATTTTTAATGTATCATGACGTGTTCCGTATTCTTGCCCCTCTGCAGGCTCGGCAACTAGAAACTCTACTTCAACACTCCCTGAAGGATCTCTCCAAGAAGCAGGAACGACCATCTGCGACCAAACAAATCTAGCGATTTCATCTTCTGAAGAAGGAAGCTTATGTTCCCTAGGATTCCAATTCTCTTCTATAGGAAAGGGATTATGACGGCTGTCATAAAATTGATCAGGGTTTTCAACCTTAGCGTAGCGCCCGCGTTTTCCAGAGAGGAAAATGATCTTTTTGAAACGTACACCGCGATGCCATTCACGAACAAGGAAATCTAAACGCTGACGAATACTTATAAGTGTACCGCCAAAGATTACCGCACTACCATAGGTAGCTGCGTAAGCAGGAACTACCTGCGTCATTCTTAATAAAGAAAGATCATTATAAAAAGCATGATCATCCTTTAAGGGTACAGAATCGAAATTCACAGCCATACGCTGCTCTCGAGTTAATAATAAAGGCTGAGTTACCTTTACTAATTCCTCTGGGGTTTCTACCTCTGGCAAATCACAAAGTTCTAAAAGATGACTTACAACAGGAAGATACTTTTTAGGAGAGCAGGTAGTGTTTTTATCCGCAAAAGGGCAGCAAGCCGTAATTAGAAAAAACACCGCCCCTAAACACACTAGTAGTGAGCGTTTTCTTTTAATATTCATAAACAAAGATGTCCTAAACAATCCGTAGTAACATGGGTGAACATACTAGAGCATTTTAAAAAAAACAATACTCAAACAGATTGTAAGAACCTTTCTTTCTTTCTTTATTTAATCTTGAGAATTGCCCTCGGTGTCTTCTCTGCTTTCCTCATCTTGATTATCAACATCTTGAGTTTCTACAGTGTTATCTTCGGGACGACGTATCATCTCCTCATCGGATATATCGCCTCTTCCAGAAACTGAAGATCTTACAGAAGCTGTACTTTCACTCTCCCCAGTAGACCCCGAAGTAGATGCGAAAGGATTTTCAAATTTAGGATTTTTTTCACCCTGACTCGTCAAAGGCTGCTGCCTACGAATCTTTTTCGCAAGCCAAAATAGGTAAAATAGCGCCTTATCGTACAGAGCGTGAAACATCTGCACCAACGTATTCCATAGTGCCTTTAATCTATTGATAAGAGCTCGACAACAAGAGATATCTTCTGTCGCTGCTTTTATGAACTCTTCCTCTGTTGGGATATAGAGATTTTCCAAAGCAGTACGCAGATTTTGAGCCTCTAAAGTTAATCTAGGAATCACTCCTTGAGAATAAATTCTCCAACCACCGTTGTCATAAATTATCCCCAGACTTTGCAAGTCTGCGCGGAAGCGATCAGACTCACCTCCGAAAATACCGTAAAATTCTTCCAAAGATACATTCATTAATGTACGGTGCATATTGGCTAAATCAGCCATGAACCTAGACGTATTACTTTCTAATTGGTTCGCACGACCATTTAATACAGCATAATTGCGACGCAGGTCAAGAAACTGCTCTTCAAGATCTGGGACATCTTCACCTTCTTCAAGTCGAGATTTTCTAGATGTTTGCTTTGTGGTTCCCGGTTGCGTCTTCTGGAAGTTTGCTAGTCTTCCTCTCAAACCATCAACTAGCTCTTTAGATTCACTAACACCAGCAAATAAATCTGCAGCTGCTTCCTCTAAATTCTCTGAATCTTCCCTACTGAGACCGTCGTCGTCAAAGAAATCAGTAGCGACTTCTTCAACAAAACCCGCAGCTTCGGGTAATGTTGGAGGTAAAGCTGTAGGTACACCTACAGCCATAATCTCACTGGCAATGTTTTGTATCCCACTAATCGCAGGACTTATGGTCGACACCTGTCCAGTAGACACAACATCCACACTTAATCCCGTCTCAGTAACCCCACTGGCTGCACCCTCTCCTTGATCCCTAGAAGAAGCCTCCGCATTATCTAAACGATTATTTGGATCTTCTGGAATAGGATTAGGATTCTGACCAAGATTTCCACTTACTGATGACATAGGATTACCGAATAAAAAAATTTAAAAAACCCACTTTTTAACTAACTATATTTATATCTAATTGGGCATTTATTTGTTAAAAACAAAAGAAGAGAGCAAATAATCTTAATTAAAAGTAAATTATTTTAATGATTAATGTTAGCAATTGATCAAGAAAGACCGCTATGTTAAGATCTTCGCTTCGTAACAACCCACATATTTCAATGAAGAAAGCGGTATCCATTTCGGTATCTGCTGGTTAAAATCAAAGATCTGTAACTGTCTCCTTATGAAAACTTCTCAGCTTTTTTACAAAACTTCTAAAAATGCGAATAAAGAAGCCGCTGTTTTATCCTATGAACTTCTAGAAAAGGCTGGATACATTTTCAAGACAGCAAAAGGAATCTACACCTACACCCCGCTATTCTGGCGTGTAGCTCTGAAAATGATGGATATCGTTCGCGAAGAGCTGAATGCTATTGGAGGTCAAGAACTTGTACTTCCTATTCTTCATCCCGCAGAGCTTTGGCAAAAGACAGGCCGTTGGGAAGCCTTTCGTTCCGAAGGCCTACTCTATACCTTAACGGATAGAGAAGATAAGGAACTCTGTCTTGCCCCTACGCATGAAGAAGTCGTTTCTATGTTTGTTTCTCAATGGCTATCAGGCAGGAAACAACTCCCCATCCATCTGTATCAAATTGCAACAAAATTCCGAGATGAAATCCGACCAAGATTCGGCTTGATGCGTGCTAGAGAATTCCTCATGGAGGATAGCTATACCTTCTCAGATTCTCCAGAACAGATGAATGAACAATACGCCAAGCTAAGACAAGCCTACCAAAACATCTTCGATAGACTAGAAATTAAGTACGTTATCGTAGAAGCTGACGGAGGGAAAATCGGCAAGGGAAAATCGGAAGAATTCCATGTTCTTTGCTCCCTAGGCGAAGACACTATTTGTGTGAGCGGCGCTTACGGCGCGAATATTGAAGCTGCAGTTTCACAACCTCCACAATACACGTACGATAAAGAACATCTCCCTATAGAAGAAGTCGCCACACCTGACGTACGCACCATGGAACATCTCCAAGATTTTTTCTCTCTTCCTTCCCACAAAATCATTAAGACTCTTGTGGTAAAGCTCTCCTATGGAGAAAAAGACAAGTTTGTAGCTATAAGCATCCGAGGAGATCGTCAGATCAATCTGACTAAAATACGCTCTAAACTCAATGCCGATGAGTGCATTCTTGCTTCAGATGAAGAACTACAACAACATCTAGGAACTGAAAAAGGCTTTATTGGTCCTTTAAACTGTCCTATTGAACTCTATGCTGATGAAACTACACGCTGTATGACCAACTTCATCTGCGCAGGAAATACCAAAGACAAACACTATAAAAACGTCAACTGGGATAGGGACATTCCACGACCTGAATATGGAGATTTTCTCCTTGCTGAAGCCGGAGACCTTTGTCCAGCAAACGGCAATGCTCCTTATGAAGTCTTTGAAGGTGTAGAAGTTGCCCATATTTTCAATCTAGGCACACGCTACACGGAATGTTTTGAAGTGGGCTTCCAAAACGAACAGGAAGAGCAACAAACCTGTTGGATGGGGACCTATGGCATTGGCATCGGCAGAACCCTAGCTGCCTGTATAGAACAACTTGCCGACGATCGTGGTATCGTCTGGCCTAAAGCAATCGCTCCTTTTGATATCGCCATTCTCTATAACGGTGGTGATGCCGCATCTCAAGAAGCTGCTGAAAAAATCTATAAAGATCTCCAAAATTACGGCTACGCTCCTCTATTAGATGATCGCAATGAAAGACTTGGATTTAAATTAAAGGATAGCGATCTTATTGGCATTCCGTATAAACTCATTCTCGGCAAGACTTTCCAAAACTCCGGAGTCCTTGAAATAGAATCTCGGTCCAGAGAAAAGTTTTTCGTAGAACCAAAAGATTTTTTCAATTGGTGTAAGAATTATTTCCCAAAACCTCGCGGTTTCTCTCCTATTTCTTAGAGAAAAATTAGCATTCTTTAGAATCGAGTGCTAAACAACCTTGACCTTCGGAGACTGTTTTCCTATAATAATCACCAGCGAACGGATTACTTATATTGGAAAACCGACATGTCCAGATCATGGATCTCGAAACGAGAGTCTAAGATTCTTTACATACTCTTAACGACGACAGAGCTGTATTTAAAAACAGGTCATCCGGTCGGATCAAAAACTTTGAAGGAATATGAAGGCTCCAATCTGAGTACAGCAACTATTCGCAATTATTTTTCAGAGTTAGAGGCGGAAGGATTTTTAAAGAAAAATCACATCTCCGGAGGAAGAATCCCTACGGATTTAGCTTTTCGTTATTATGTGGACCATTGTGCAGATTGTTCTCAGGATGAGCTTCCTGAATCTACAATCAATCTGTTAAACCAGCTACCTGAAGAGAGCCAAAATATTGTTAAGGATTTACAAAAGGCATCGGAACTCTTAGGAGAAGCCCTCCAACTTCCGACATGTTTCTCTTCACCGCGATTTGACAATGACTCTGTAACCAATATCCAGCTTTCTCTTGTAGATGAACAACGGGCTGTTGTGATTTTATCTACAGAATTTGGTCAGATATTTACAGATACCCTATGGCTATCCGAAGCGTCAAATCCTGCTTCTTTAAAACGCATTGAAATATTTCTTCAAAGTTATGTTCGTAAGCAATCTCCCATGGAGATTCTTTCACAAAAAGAAGAAGATATAGGAATGACCTTATACAACGAAGTCGTGGTACGGTATCTTACCCGCTACTGTAATTTCAGTGAGGAAGATCTATATCAAACAGGATTATCAAAACTCCTAAGATATGAGTCTTTCAAAGATCCCGACATGCTAGCTTTAGGGTTATCATTTTTCGAAAACCGCCGCCATATGTGCAAGCTTTTAGATATTGGGATGCATAGAGACCGCCCTACAGCATTTATAGGTAATGAGCTTTCTGATATTTTTAGAACCCCAAATCCACAATGTGCTGTGATTACGATTCCTTATTACATGAACCGCACTCCATTAGGAGCCTTTGGCGTGCTAGGCCCTGTAAATCTTCCTTATAAGGAGATTTTTAAAACCCTCACAATATTTGCAGATAAAATTAAAGCAAGCCTGACACAAAGTTTTTATAAGTTTAAATTATCCTTCAGAAGACCTTGTCCTTCCGATCCTACACTCTCTAAAGAACCTACATTACTGGCAAGATACTCTTCTATAAAACTGTTACCCCCTAAGGAGACATCATGACAGATTCCTCTAATGAACATGAGACAGAAAATCCTTCTCTTCCTATCCCAGATAATGAGATTCAGGATCTCCAACAAGAAATAGCCACGCTAAAAGCAGAGCTAAAAGAAAAAAATGATAAATACTTAATGGTCCTTGCGGAATCAGAAAATGCCCGCAAGCGTATGCAAAAAGAACGTCAAGAAATGATGCAGTATGCAGTCGAAAATGCCCTTATAGACTTTTTAGTACCTATCGAAAGTATGGAGAAAGCTTTAGGATTTGCATCACAAATGTCAGACGAAGTGAAAAATTGGGCATTAGGATTCAATATGATCCTACAACAATTTAAACAAGTTTTTGAAGAGAAAGGCATTGTTGAATACTCCTCAGTAGGACAAAAATTTAATCCATTTTTACATGAAGCGGTGGAAACAGAAGAAACAACAAAAGTCCCCGAAGGGACTATCGTGGAAGAATTTTCTAAAGGCTATAAAATCGGTGAGCGTCCCATACGCGTTGCAAAAGTCAAGGTAGCAAAAGCTCCAGCGCCTCAAGAAAAAGAAGAAGTAGAAAAATAAAATAAACCCCCTAGAGATTAGGTAAGAATCATGAGTGAACAAAAAAAATCTAGTAAAATTATAGGGATAGACTTAGGAACAACAAACTCCTGCGTATCTGTAATGGAAGGCGGGCAAGCTAAAGTCATTACCTCTTCAGAAGGAACACGTACAACACCTTCTATCGTAGCATTCAAAGGAAACGAAACCTTAGTAGGGATTCCTGCAAAAAGACAGGCTGTTACAAATCCTGAAAAAACCTTAGCTTCTACAAAACGTTTCATTGGAAGAAAGCATTCCGAAGTAGAATCTGAAATTAAAACTGTACCCTACAAGGTGGCTTCAGGATCTAACGGTGATGTTGTCTTCCTAGTAGATGGGAAACAATACACTCCTGAAGAAATTGGTGCTCAAGTTCTAATAAAGATGAAAGAAACTGCAGAAGCATATCTCGGAGAACCTGTTACAGAAGCTGTCATTACCGTTCCTGCTTATTTCAATGATTCTCAAAGAGCTTCTACAAAAGACGCTGGACGCATCGCCGGCTTAGACGTTAAACGTATTATTCCTGAACCAACAGCTGCGGCTCTTGCTTATGGAATTGATAAAGCTGGTGATAAAAAAATTGCTGTTTTTGACCTTGGTGGAGGAACTTTCGATATCTCCATCTTAGAAATCGGTGATGGCGTATTTGAAGTTCTCTCTACAAATGGGGACACCCATTTAGGAGGCGATGATTTCGATGAAGTTATCATTAAATGGATGATCGAAGAATTCAAAAAACAAGAAGGCATCGATCTCAGCAAAGATAATATGGCTCTTCAAAGACTAAAAGATGCTGCTGAAAAGGCAAAAATAGAACTTTCGGGAGTATCTTCCACAGAGATTAATCAGCCATTTATCACTATGGATGCTAGTGGGCCTAAACACTTAACACTAACATTAACACGTGCACATTTTGAAAAGCTGGCTTCTACTTTACTCGAGCGTACAAAAGCCCCATGTCAAAAGGCCTTAGCTGATGCAAAACTCTCTGCAAGCGATATTGATGATGTCTTGCTTGTTGGAGGTATGTCAAGAATGCCTGCAGTTCAGGAAGTAGTAAAATCTATCTTCGGTAAAGAGCCAAATAAAGGCGTAAACCCTGATGAAGTTGTTGCTATTGGAGCTGCTATTCAAGGGGGCGTTCTTGGTGGCGAAGTAAAAGATGTTCTATTGCTTGACGTGATTCCTCTTTCCTTAGGTATCGAAACTCTCGGAGGAGTGATGACCCCCCTCGTAGAGAGAAACACTACGATCCCTACGCAGAAAAAACAAATTTTCTCAACAGCTGCAGATAACCAACCCGCAGTAACTATTGTTGTTTTACAAGGGGAACGCCCCATGGCAAAAGACAATAAGGAAATTGGAAGATTTGACCTTACAGATATCCCTCCAGCACCTCGAGGACATCCTCAAATCGAAGTAACTTTCGATATCGATGCTAACGGGATTCTTCACGTATCTGCAAAAGATGCTGCTAGCGGTCGTGAGCAAAAAATCCGCATCGAAGCAAGTTCAGGATTAAAAGAAGATGAAATCCAAAGAATGATCAACGATGCTGAGAAACACAAAGAAGAAGATAAAAAACGCCGCGAAGCTTCTGACGCAAGAAACGAAGCTGACAGTATGATCTTCAGAGCTGAAAAAGCAATCAGTGATTATAAAGACAATATCCCTGAATCTTTAGTAAAAGAAATTGAAGAGCGTATAGAAAAAGTTCGCACAGTTCTTAAAGAAGAGGCTCCTGTAGAGAAAATCAAAGATGCTTCCGAAGAGCTTAGCCGTCATATGCAAAAGATAGGAGAAGCTATGCAATCGCAATCTGCATCAGCTGCTGCATCTTCAGCTGCTAACGCTCAGGGTGGTCCCAATATCAATACAGAAGATTTGAAAAAACATAGCTTCAGCACAAAGCCACCTGCAGGAAATTCAGCTTCTTCAAACTCGAACAATGAGAACATCGAGGAAGCGGATGTTGAAATCGTAGATAAACCTAACGATTAATATCCTAAAAAACTTATCTTTTATTCCCTATTTCTCTCCGGAGAATAGGGAATTTTCTTTTTAACCCTATTCATAAAAATATCTTTGCATTAAAAACATCCAACAAAGGCTAGGTAAACCCATGAAAATCATAATTCCAGACGTGGAGCAAAGTTGGTGAAAAAAATAAGAAAAAGAAAACCCCAAGGCTTTAGAAGAAGCTCTAAGCAAATCTTAATTTCCGGCGTCTTATTTGTTCACGCTAAGAAAGGCTTTGGATTTGTCACACCTGACCATCCTGAGGAGTACCCCTTTGATATTTTTATTCCCGCAAGAGACCTTAAAGGTGCTCTAGATGGAGATCATGTTATCGTCTCTCTTTTCCCAAATTCTAAAGAAGGAGAAAAAAGAAAAGGCATGATCCACCAAGTTGTTTCAAGAGGGAAGACAGTTCTTGTAGGAACTATAACCTCAATAATTGATGGAACAACCGCTCTCGTTTGTGTTAATGCCTTAGGCCCAGATATTCCTGTAAAAGCAAAACTTCTCCCTAAACGTTCTTATAAACTTGGGGATCGTTTATTACTTAGCACCCCCGCATGGAAGGAAAAACCCGAATCTAAAGAACCTCCTCCATTGGAAATGCTCGAATTTATCGGCAATATCTCCAATGCTAAAGCGGACTTCCCCTGCATAAAAGCTGAATACGCTATTGAAGAGGAATTTCCGGAAGCTGTTATCGAAGAAACTAGCCATTTCTCACAAAAACATATCAACCAAGCTCTACGATCACGAAAAGACCTTCGCGATCTCCTTTGCTTTACTATCGATTCGATAACTGCAAAAGATTTCGATGATGCCGTATCGCTAACTTATGACAATAATGACAACTATATTCTTGGCGTCCATATTGCAGACGTCTCTCACTACGTAACGCCACATTCTGCTCTAGATCAAGAAGCAAGTAAAAGATGCAACTCTATCTACTTTCCTGGGAAAGTAATCCCCATGTTGCCTTCAGCTCTTTCTGATAACCTTTGCAGCTTAAAACCCAACGTAGATAGGCTTGCTGTTTCTGTATTCATGACTTTCACTAAGGAAGGCCATTTATCCGATTACGAGGTATTTCGTAGCGTAATTCGCAGTAAATACCGGATGACCTATGATGAAGTAGATGAGATTGTAGAAAATAAACAACCCCATCCTATATCAAAAACTCTCCTTGCTATGGCAGAGTTAAGCGAAAAATTCGCAGATATTAGAGAAAAACGTGGGTGCATACGCCTTGTCCTACCCTCATTTACTATGGCTCTCGACAACCTACAAGAGCCTGTAGCTCTTATAGAAACACGACAAACGCTATCGCATAAACTTATTGAAGAGTTTATGCTTAAAGCTAACGAAGTCATCGCCTACCATATTTCCCACCAGGGAGTCACTCTACCATTTAGAATTCACGAATCTCCAAACGATGAAAGCCTACTTTCCTTCCAGGAAATGGCAAAAGGTATGGGGTTTGATATTATTATGACCCCAGCTCAAGAACCCGATTACCAATATCTACTACAAGAAAGCTCTGCAGGGCACCCTCTAGAAGCCATTCTACATTCACAGTTTGTCCGCAGCATGAAAACTGCCTCATATTCAACAGAAAATAAAGGCCATTACGGATTAAAACTCGACTTTTATACACACTTTACAAGCCCAATCCGTCGTTATATCGATCTTGTTGTGCATAGACTGCTATTTCACCCCATGTCGATAGAAGAAACTCGCCTAGAACACATCGTACGAGCCTGTTCAACACAAGAACGCATAGCCGCAAAAGCTGAATTTGCTTTCGAAAATCTTAAAAAGACCCGCTTCTTAGATAAGTTCTTAAAAGAACAACCTGAAACAATTTATAAAGGCTTCATTATCACAACAACTCCTGAAGGGATTTCCTTCACAGTTCCAGAGTTTTGCCAAGAAGGTTTCATCCCAGCAGCGCAATTACCTAAAGAATACTCCTTAAAAAAGAAAACCTCTCCCGATGATCTTCCAAGTAAAATGCGCCCCGGAGCAACTATAGAGGTCAAACTCTCGGAAGTAAATCTCCTCAATCAGGCAATTACTTGGTCGTTGGTTACAAAAACGCCAAAGAAAAGCGAGAAAAAATCATCCAATCCAGAAAAGAAACCCAGAACTAGAAGAAAAAGGAAAACAGAGTAATGCTTCCTGAAAGTTTCTTCCTACACGATGATGTTCTTCATCTAGCAAAAGAGTTACTAGGACACATTCTCATAACGAAAATCTCAGGAAAAATAACTTCAGGATTTATTGTAGAAACAGAAGCGTATCGCGGACCGGATGATAAAGCCTGTCACGCCTATAACTATAGGAAAACAAAAAGAAATAGCCCTATGTATAGTCGTGGGGGTATTGCCTATATCTACCGTTGCTACGGTATGCATTCCTTATTCAACGTAGTAACCGCAAAGCAAGATCTCCCCCACGCAGTATTGATTCGTGCTATCCTTCCTTATGAAGGAGAAGATATTATGATCCAAAGACGCCAATGGCAAAATAAACCCAAACATCTACTCACCAACGGACCGGGGAAAGTATGCCAAGCTCTCAATCTTACCCTGGAACACAATACCCATGCGCTTACCTCTCCCCATCTGCATATAAGCAAAGAGAAAGCCTCGGGGAGAATCACACAAACACCTCGAATAGGGATTGACTATGCTGAAGAATGCAAAGATCTTCCATGGAGATTCCTATTAAATATAAAAGATTGAAAAATCTTTAGAAAAAAAAAGCATGGAAAAATGCTAACAAAAATTAACCATAAGGAATATAAATATCCTAATTATCGATATTATGAGAAAAATCTAACAAAATGTTATGGAGTCATATTACAAACTCTGCTCTTATATTAGATTTAATTAAAATTAGAAAATCTCTAACACAACAATAGCGATTTATGAAAAAACACTTTATTACAGGTCTGGTTATCCTCCTCCCTCTAGCAATCACCCTTGCTATTGTTGGAATGATCATAAATTTCCTTACGCAACCTTTTGTTGGCCTAGTTTCAGGATTTTTCGAACGCATTAGCTTTTATGCTAAACACAAAGCTCTATTAAAATTTGTTTTGCAAATCATCCTTTTGTTCGGATTATTCTTCGCTACCGTCCTTTTGGGATTCCTTGCTCGTTTAATGATTTTTAAATCCCTGCTCTCTATTTATGATAAAATTCTTCATAAAATCCCTATTATAAAAACTGTTTATAAGGCTGCTCAACAAGTCATGACCACCATCTTCGGATCACAATCCGGATCGTTCAAACAAGTTGTTATGGTTCCCTTCCCTAATGCACAAACACGCTGCATCGGCCTCGTTGCAGGAGACGCACCACACATTTGCTCAGATGATCCCGAAGATCCTATGATTACAGTGTTTATCCCCACAACACCTAACCCCACTTCAGGTTTTCTCACCCTTTTTAAAAAATCTGATATTACTTTCTTGGATATGAAAATCGAAGATGCATTCAAATATATTATCTCCTGTGGAGTGCTTACTTCAGGATCAAATACCTCCTGTTCTCCAATTACTGAAGCTCTAAGCAAAAATCCTCTGTAATAAATGGGTCATCCTATTGAAAAAAAACGTTCCTTTGATTATCCTTTCTCTTAATTATAAGTCTCCGATCTTCCTCTCGATCACTTCGGAGAATTAAAAAGTTAAATATCGAGTTATCTTATGACACGCATGAGTAAACAAGCTCGTCGAAGAGCAGTGAGTCCAAAAAAGCGTAAGCCAGTTTACGCAATTACTCATCCAAAACCCGCTCCAAGAATCGCTTATAAGGCACATAAAAATGCTGTAAGCAATGAAAGTGTTTTTATTCCGCAAATTAGTTAGTTACTAGAGTATCAGTTATGTCACGACATCGTAGTTACGGTAAATCCATTAAAGGGGAAACTAAGAGAAACGTACTTAAACGTTTTGAACGGATAGACGTTTTACGTAAACTAGGCCGTTGGAATGATGTTACAGCAAAAAAAGCTACAGGCCTTCCTAAAACTCCTGTAATGAAATAAAAATTTACGCTGATTTATCTTGAAGAAAGTTTCTATACAGGTTTGCATCTCTAACAAGCAAAACGATGTTCCTATTCGGATACAATCAGCGAAAAAATTAGTCCTTTATTGCTTACAACATTGGGAAGTTCATACGGATCAAGTATATATTTACTTTTTAGATGATGAATCTTTAGCTCAACTTCATGACGAAGTATTTTCAGATCCTTCTCTAACAGATACCATTACTTTACCTATAGATTCTCCAGGAACGTCTTCTCAACCTCACATTCTTGGTGAAGCTTTCATTAGCCCAAAAGCTGCTATACGTTTTTTGAAAGATCGTGCAGAAGATTCTGATCTTCTATACGAAGAGATCTCTCGTTATGTTATTCACTCTCTCCTGCATATGCTTGGATATGATGATCAAACTCCTGAAGAAAGAAAAAAAATGAGAGTTAAAGAAAATCAAGCGCTATGTATGTTAAGAGAAAAACACGCGCTTTTATCAGATTAAAATGCTTGATTTCCTATTAGCAATTTCTATCCTCTTTCTCCTATTTGCCACAGCACTGACACAAAAATCTATCAAAACACACGATGAGAATGATGAACAGCGCTGTTCAAATACTCCGGCTCTTTTAGCCTCCGTATTACTAAGTTTATACGGAATTTTAGGAACCACGATCTATTCTCAATATACATTCAAAACTAAAAGCGCATCCCTCACTTTTTGGGGAATGTATATACTCGCAGCCCCATTAGCTTATGGATTCCTTCCCTTCTGTATAAAACTCCGTAAAGGGATTGTTTCCGCACTATGCTCTATTTCTTCTCTACTTCAAGCTTTCTTTTTCCCCTTCCAACGTTCCATCAATAACAATGAAGACGATCCTAAAATTCATAGTTCAGAAATGGAAAATCAACTGTCAGAAGCCGTATCGTCTTTTGATAAATTGATCGTTCGGGAAATTATGATTCCTAAAGTAGATATCTTTGCCATTCAAGAAGACACGCCTATCTGCAATGCATTTCCAGCTATCGTAGAAGAAGGCTATAGCCGAATTCCTCTATATAAGAAAAATATCGATAACATTACTGGAGTCCTTTTAGTAAAAGACTTGTTGGCAATGTACCCAAAATCTGTAGATGCCTCCCAACCTGTCTCTTCAGTAGCTAAACCCCCGCTATACGCTCCAGAAATTAAGAAAGTCTCCTCACTACTTCAAGAGTTTCGTCAGAAACATCGCCACTTGGCGATTATCGTCAATGAGTACGGAGTTACCGAAGGCATCGTAAGTATGGAGGACATTATCGAAGAAATCTTCGGAGAGATTGCCGATGAGTATGATGTTCAAGAAGATATTCCTTATAAAAAAGTTGGCAATGCTTGGATCGTAGATGGGCGTATGAATATCTCTGATGCAGAGGAATACTTTAATCTAAAAATCCATCACGAAAATAGCTATGACACCTTAGGAGGCCACGTTTTTCATAAAGTTGGGGCCGTTCCACAAAAAGGAATGAAAATCCATCACGAAAACTTCGATATCGAAATTATCACTTGCTCAGAACGTAGTGTAGGCAAACTCAAAATTACCCCACGAAAAAAGAAAATATCTCCTTCGTAACCTCCTACAATATACAGAGAAACAAAAGAATAGAAAAATCTCTTTGCAAAAAACCTAAAGATTTACGAGAGTTAGGTCTTGAGAAATCACCATAGGTTTGGGAGCATCATCGATAATGAATAACATCCAAAAAGAAGAGCACGGAACCACTGCTGTCTTACATCTCCAAGGGAAACTTGACGGGATCTCTTCTCCGGAAGTACAAGAAAACATCTCACAATCCCTATCTTCAGGAATCAAAAATATCGTTCTTGATTGCACAAATTTAGACTATATGTCCAGTGCGGGCATTCGTGTCCTCTTACAAAGCTACCACCAAGTAGGAAAACATTCCGGAAAAATCGTTCTTACCTGCGTTCCTAAAACAGTAGAACAAACTCTTTACGTTACCGGATTCCTCTCATATTTTAAAATGTTCAATAGCGTGCAGGAAGCATTACAAGCATTAAGCAAAGACGAAGATTGAGAAAAACCTTTTTCTAGTGTATGATGATGCCTTTAGTTGATTCCAACCCGCTATGTTACTATGCGCAGATCTGTTTGTTATGTTAATCCTTCCGTAGCTAGAGCTGGGCAAATATCTACATGGAAGTTTCTTTATTCCCTAGTTGACTACCTCCCTGAGGGAACAAAACTTAAATTTGACTTGGGATGTCAAGGGAGACCCATAGATTGGGAGATCCCTTCTACAGATCTAAAACAACCGCGTAATACTATCTATTTAGAAACGCCTAAAGGGGATATTCTTACTGCTGTAACGATCCCCATTGCAAATAGTCCCGTCCCTCAATATGAATTCACCCTTCCTTATGAACTAGATGCTGGTGAAACTCTTACAATTGTTCTTGGACCTTCTCCAGAACATCCACAAACAGATGAAGCAGGAAACGGTGCTCAGCTATTTACCCAACGTAGAAAACCTTTCTATCTTTATGTGGACCCCGAAGGCAAGGGAGATTATGATGAACCGGATATCTTTACTATGGATATCCGTGGAAATGTTCTCAAACAGATCCAAATTTTCACACCCTCCTATGTTGTCAAGAACAAGCGTTTCGATATCACTGTACGATTTGAAGATGAGTTCAATAACCTGACAAACTTCTCACCAGAGAATACACGTATTGAGCTCTCCTATGAACACCTAAGAGAAAATCTTAATTGGCAATTATTCATTCCTGAAACAGGATTCGTGATTCTCCCCAATCTCTATTTCAACGAACCTGGTATCTATAGGATCCAATTAAAAAATCTCCTCACAAATGAAATCTTTGTGTCTGCACCTATAAAATGTTTCTCAGAGTCATCTCCTAATCTTATGTGGGGTCTACTACACGGAGAATCAGAACGTGTAGATTCTGAAGAAAATATAGAAGCCTGCCTACGACATTTCAGAGATGATTGTGCATTAAACTTTTATGCTTCATCATCTTTTGATAACCAGGAAGGTTTAACTCCTGATCTTTGGAAAATGATCAACCAGACTATAAGCGATTTTAATGAAGAAGATCGTTTTGTCTCTCTATCTGGTTTGCAGTATTTTGGAGAACCTGGCGAAGAGGGACTCCGACAGATTCTCTATATAAAAGAGAATAAATCTTGTTCAAAGCATAAAGATTGCAAGATTGCCTCTTTATCCAAGCTGTATAAAAGCTCTTCGGGTCACGATATTATTTCGATCCCCTGTTTTACAGCATCAAAACAATATGGATTTAACTTCGATAATTTCCATCCAGAATTTGAGCGTGTTGTAGAAATCTATAATTCTTGGGGATGTTCAGAAAGAACAGAAAAAGAAGGAAATATCTTCCCTATCAAGGGAGCAGACTCCGAAGTCGCCTCAGGAACATTAATAGAAGCGTTAAAACGTAACCTACGTTTTGGCTTTGTTGCTGGAGGCCTTGACGATCGTGGTATCTATGGTAAATTCTTCGATGCCAACCAACAGCAATATACTCCAGGGCTCACAGCCATTGTGTGTAACAAATACAATCGAGATTCCCTGGTAGAAGCTTTATATCAGCGTCATTGTTATGCAACTACGGGGCCAAGAATTATTGTTAGCTTTAACATTACCTCAGCTCCTATGGGTTCTGAGTTATCAACAACCACAAAACCTGGCCTTGCTGTAAATCGTCATATCTCAGGATATGTTGCAGGAACAGATCAACTAAAAACCGTTGAGATTATCCGCAACGGGGAAGTGATCAAAACATTCCATCCCGATAGCAACAATCTAGATTATGAATATGATGATATGGAGCCTCTATCTAAAGTAACTCTTAAGGATCCTAAAGGAAAAATTCCTTTTGCATTCTACTATCTCAGAGTAACGCAAGCGGACCAATCTATGGCATGGAGTTCCCCTATTTGGGTAGATCTTCATTAATATTATCGACTTTGTCGAAGGCTGATCTTTATGATGACTCTTTTTCTTCTTATTTGCTGTGCTTCAGCACTACTAGGAGTAGGCATAGTCATTTTACTCATAGGCTCTTATCTCTTAGGTAGACCTTTATCTAAAGGGTGTGGAAAATCGGACTGTTGCCATAAGAAAGCATGCGATAAACAAACTCGATCTGATTCTACAACCAAGGCACCACCCTATGACGACAGCACACATCCCCCGCATTCTTCCTAAAAATTCTTGGTTAAAGCATTTATTTGATAATTATATGGGAGGGGCGCGTCTCTCTAAAGAGGATGCCTTACGCTTGCTTCTCATTGAAGATGAAGACGACCAACGTGCTTTATGGGCATTTGCAAATACGATACGTCACAAATATGTCGGTGATATTGTCTACTACTCCTCTACGTTTTATCTATATCCCACAAATTTCTGTGAGTTTAACTGTACGTTCTGTGCTTTTTATGCAAAACCTGGAGATGCTAAAGGCTGGTTTTATACGCCAAATCAGTTAATAGAAAAGATCCGCGCTTTAGATGTTCCCATTACAGAGACACATATTGTTGCCGGATGCTCCCCAGAGTGTAATTTAGACTATTATACCGAGCTATTCAGTAAGATTAAGGAAAACTTCCCTCATATCCATATCAAAGCATTGACAGGCATCGAGTATGCATATCTTGCTAATCTACACAATATTCCTGTTGTCGAGGTTTTGAAAACATTAAAAAATGCGGGATTAGACTCTATTCCTGGGGGAGGATTTGATATCCTTGTTGATGAAATACGGCAGATACTCGCTCCCGGACGTTTATCCTCTCAAGATTTCTTAGAAATTCATAAAACAGCGCATAATCTTGGAATTCCTAGCAATAGCACGATGTTGTGTTATCATAGGGAACGTCCTGAAGATATTGTTACACATATGGATAAATTGCGCAGTCTGCAAGACGATACTTTAGGATTTAAGAACTTCGTATTGTTAAAGTTCGCAACAGAAAATAACCCCCTAGGGAAAAGACTACGCAAATTAGGCGGTTCCCATAACATCCCTCCAGCATCTATCATTGCTGTTGCAAGGTTATTCTTAGACAATTTTAGAAATATAAAAGCCTTGTGGAATTACTTAGGAATCGAGCAAGCTCTACATCTATTATCTTGTGGAGCCAATGATTTTTCCTCCACTCATATCGGAGAAAAAGTTTTTCAAATGGCCTCTTCAAATCAAAATATAAAAATGGACATCGAGGGAATGGCAAACCTCATTAAAGAACAAGGACGCATACCATGTCTGACGAACTCGAAAGACGTATAACTTTAGGTTGCGTAAGCTATATCAACGCTTTTCCTTTTTCTTTAGAGCTTGCAAAACACAAGGAGATTCTTCTTCATACGGCACCTCCTGCAGATCTCCTTGGGAAACTCCTCGATGGTAGTTTACAATTCGCTCTTACCTCTGCAGTAGGGCTGTTGACCCATCCTTTAGGAACACTTCCAGGATTTGGCATAGCGGCTTATAAAAAAATTCTTAGTGTGAATCTTTATGCTGCATCGACGTTTTTCACATCAGAAAAACTTCGCATTGCAGCAACAAAAGAAAGCCGCTCTTCGGTAATGTTACTAAATATCCTCTGCCAACATTTATGGAAGACACCCATCCCAGAAATTATCCAACTCACCTCTGATAAGGTTATCGAAAAGAGCGAAGAGTATGACGGTTTATTATTAATTGGCGATAAAGCTCTACGCCATCCTCATGTTCCAGGATTTACAACTTATGATCTTGCTCAAGGATGGTATGAACTTACCCAATTACCTTTTGTCTTTGCTGTTGTTCTTTCTAATAACCCTCAGGGAAGTGCTATTGTACAAGCAGCATTAGAGAGTTCATTAAGCCATTTCGAAGTTCATCCCGAAGCAGCTATAGCACAAGCTATCGAGCGCTCTCAGCTGCCAGAAGCTCTTATTAAGGAGTACTACTCTCTTTGCCGTTATCGTCTAAGAGAAGAAGATTATGAAGGTTTAGAAAGATTCCGAGAATATTATGCAACTATCCACCAACAAGCCTGATCTTCAGGAGATGTTCGACTCCTTAGCCCCTAAATACGATAGGATCAATTCTATCTTATCTTTAGGGATGCATCATTTATGGAATCGTAAGTTTTCAAAAATGTTAGGGAAGTCAGAATGTCTCCTAGATCTTTGCTCAGGAACAGGGAAAGTTGCCTATAGATATATTCACGATTATCCGAAATCGCAAGCCATACTCGTTGATTTCTCCTCAAATATGCTCGCGATAGCAAAACAACGTTATCCTAAGGCTCCTTTCACCTTTATAGAAGGAGATATTGCCCAACTCCCTATCGATCAAGAGTCACATACATTAGCAGCAATAAGCTACGGATTACGAAATCTTCCCGATCGTAAAAACGCCCTTAATGAAATCCATCGTATTTTAAAACCAAATGGATGCTTAGGAATTTTAGAGCTCACCTCGCCTTCTGATAACCACCCTATGTATCTAGCACATAGATTATATCTAAAATTCTTAGTGCCTTTGATAGGAAGGTTATGCTCTAAAAATAAACAGGCCTATCACTATCTAGCTGAAAGCATTAAGAATCTGCCTAAAGATGACTACTTAGAACAACTCTTCAAAGACGCACAATTCCAGATAAGCAAAAAAAGAAAATTTGCCTTTGGAGCTGCAACTATTTGGATATTGCAAAAGATCTAAACCTATTAAGATTTCTTACGACCACGCTTAGCAGGAGCCTTGCTCTTAGGTGCAGGCTTCTCATCATCGTCTTTGTCGTCATCATCACCAAAGAAATCTCCGGTAGATAGCGAATCATAACCTAATTTCGCAGAAAGCTCTTTTAACGAAGCGAATCTTTCAGAAAGATTAGCAAGGTTTAATTGATCTTCAACACGACCTGATCCACGAAGATGCGCAAGAAATTCTTCTTCAGTATCAAATTTCTCAGAAAATGTAATCGAAGATGCTGAGGTAATTTCCGGAAGGAAAAGAAAACGTCGAGCAACTGCAGGCACCTTAGTATAAATATCACTAGATATTGTAGTCTCAGATTCTACTTTTGCTGTTTGCTTCGGAGGGCGTCCTCGTTTAGGACGAGGATTTAAAGCCTCATTAGAATAATAAACTTTAGCCTTATTCACAAGAAGCTGACGTGCTTGCGATAACTCTTTCGATACTTTAGTATCGAAAAGATGAATTTTAAATTGCTCTAAAATATGTTTTGAAAAATCTAAGTCTTCTTCAAAGACAAAATGAAACTTATTATTACGTAACCACTCAATAATACGTATACGAGAACGTTCTACATAAAATTGCTGCCACTTCTCTAATTCAGACTCATGATCATAGATAAATTCTAAAAATTGCTCGCGAGCATTTTTAGACTGTAAGATCTCAAGAAATTTTTCTTTGGTATCAATGTCATAAATTTTTTCATTGATAAACGTTTCCATGATTTTTTTAACTTCATAGAACGTGAGCTTAGGAATTAGACAATAGCGTTCTGCATTTATCTCTAATTCTTCATATATCTTATCTAAGTCTTCTTGATCCTTATCTAAATCAATGTAGAGGATAAACCCTTCAACACGGTCTAAATAAAAATCTCTCTCGTCATCAGACTTCGAGAAGGCGTCCATAAGACGCAAAGCGCGTAGTAAAAGAGGATTTTGTGGAACAGGATACGTAGTCATAAATTAAGATTATAAAAGAATCGGAGTTAGAGGGCAAGAGATCTATCCTTAAGGAATCAATTCACAACATAGAATGCCAAATAGATATGCGCTCTTTTAGCTATCTTTGAACCCATTTCTATTCAGATTCAATATAAAAATTTGAAAATTCTAGTGAAGTACTTCTTTATTTACGGGCCCTTCAAGATACACTCGGTCACGATCTAAAGAGATGTTGATTACAATATTACTCCACGTCCGGATAGGGATTTGAATATTTGATAAGCCGTAGCGTTTCGCTACGACAAGGGCTGCGGCTGTAGCTCCAGTACCGCAAGCCAAAGATTCTCTTTCTAACCCTCGTTCATAAGTGCGTATCCGAAATTCCCTAGAACTCATTGCTTCAATAAAATTTACATTAGCTCCTTCAGGGGAAAAATCTGCATGATAACGTAGAAAACTTCCCCAAAGATCTATAGGAATACAAGATACATCATCGACAAAAACAACAAGATGCGGAACTCCGGTATTGATACTGAAGATTTCTTGAGGCAGCTGCGCAATAGTGTATGTGAGGTTATGACAACGGTATTTCCAATCTGGAAGAGTCATATCTACAACAACACGATTCCAAGAATAAAACTTTCCAAAATAAATCCCTGAATCGGTTTCTACAGAAATGTCTTCTTTTTTCAATACCGAAGAAAGGTGTGCTATAACACAACGAAGACCGTTCCCACACATCTTAGGGCGAGAACCGTCGTCATTAAAAATAATGAGCTTGGCATCGGCAACAGATGAAGGAAGAACAAGTAAAAATCCATCTACTTGTTCTTCCTTACACAGAGCTGAGATTGTTGTAATCTCAGGACAAGTTTCGCTAAGAATAAAGCAATTTCCCGCCCCAGAGTACACGTAAGGCTTATAAATCGTCGAATGAGAAAAGGATGCCATCTAATAAACCAAAATCCTTGGCTTCATCTGCTGTCATCCACATATCCCGATCAATAGCCTTTTCAATGACTTCGCGAGGTTGTCCTGTGGCTTCTAGATACACATCAACAATGCGTTTTTTTGTTTTTAAGATTTCACGAGCATGAATGTCTAAATCTGTAGCTTGTCCTGTAATTGGACCTCCTATAGATGGCTGGTGAATCATAATACGTGAATGAGGAGTTGCAAAACGACGGCCAGGAGCAGCACACAAACTTAATACTGATCCCATGGAAGCGGCTAGTCCTGTAACCACAGTAGTCACTGGTGAAGTCATCATTTTTATCTGATCCCAAACTGCAAACCCTGCGTCTACAGATCCCCCAGGACTATTAATTACGAATACTATAGGCTGACCAGGATGGCTAAGTTCTAAATACCATAGCTTCTTAATAGCATCTGCTGCGCTCTTATCTGTTACAGGTTCTGAAAAGAATACCCGACGGGCATCTAAGATTTTTTTATCTATAACATCTCGTAACTTATTAACTTCCCCATCAGGCATAGAACAACATATCTCCTAACTAAACTAAAGTTTCCAGATCGATTTCAGGATAAAGCGGGAACCGCGATAATAAGTCTGCGACTCGTGCTCTAGCTTCTTGAGCAATGTTTTCTGGAAGCTCTCCTTCACTTTTACTAAAACTATCATCAGCATTACGTCTCAAAGTAATATTTCGCAATACTTTCACAATAATATTCGCAACTTCTTCCATTTCATCACTGCCCATACCGAGAGTGGTTAAAGCAGGTGTTCCCAAACGTATTCCTGAAGTATCCCATTTACCCACTGCATCCGATGGTATCGTATTGCGGTTTACTGCAATACCGATAGAACTTAAAATATCTTCGGCTATGCGTCCAGAAATACCTAGAGAAGTCAGATCAATAATCAACATATGATTATCCGTACCGCCTGTAAGCAAACGTAATCCTTGCTTTTGGAAATGCTCTGCTAAAGTTCTCGCATTATCCACAACCTGATGAGCGTACTTTTTAAAATCCACAGTGAGAGCTTCTTTTAATGCTACGGCTTTCGCAGCAATAACATGAGGCAAGGGACCACCCATCATTAAAGGACAAGCTCTATTGATTATCCCATCATATTCTTTAGAAGCTAAAACCAAACCTCCACGAGGTCCTCGTAGAGTTTTATGCGTTGTCGTAGTGACAATATCAGCAAAAGGAATAGGATTTTCTTCTTCGACAAAAACACCCCCAGCAACAAGTCCTGCAAAATGTGCCATGTCTACCCATAAAACAGCTCCGCAATCATCAGCAATCTGTTTTAGGGTGGAAAAATTTAATCTACGCGAATAAGAAGAATATCCAGCAACTAACACTGTAGGCTTATGTGTACGCACTAAACGTGCAATTTCAGCATAATCAAAACGTTCTGTCTTCTTATTCACTTCATAAGGCAAACAACGCATCAATTTTGACATCACATTCATACGTACTGTTCCATGTGTCAAATGCCCTCCTGAATTTAATGAAGGACCTAGACAGACGTGAGAACCTATCTCAGCCTTTAATTCAGCATACTCTTTATCTGTAAGATCGTTAATCGTTTTGTATCCCAAACGTTTAACAGCAGGACCTTGGATTTTCTGAGTAATAATTGCCATCATCGCCAATAAATTCGCATCGGCTCCGGAATGGGGCTGCACGAAAGCACTTTCTGCGCCAAAGAGTTCTTTAGCTGTTTCAGCACACTCCCACTCAATAGCATCAACATTCTCGCAGCAAGAATAAAATCGCTTAAATGGACTTCCCTCACAATACTTATCTGTAAGTAAGTTTCCCATAGCAAGCTGAACTGAAATAGAGGCGTAATTTTCAGAAGCTATCATCTTTAAACGAGAGCGTTGCCCCTTGAGCTCATCAATAACGCTCTTCCCAATCGAAGGAAAGGAGTGCAAAAGATGGTCTAATGCAGCTAAATATGCGGTAGAAGCTAGGTCCTGACCTTTCTTCCCCGAAGCATTTTCTAAAAATTTATGCAACAACGATGCCATTGCCGAACCTCTGTTAACAACTATCTACAAACGAAAAATTATAATATAAAGCGAAGCTCTCCGCACTTAACCCAAGAAAGCCTAAGAACTACTGTCATTTTTCCCTTGGAGAAAAAGCTAAGATCCAGAAAAAGACAT
This sequence comes from Chlamydia caviae GPIC, assembly GCF_000007605.1. Taxonomy (NCBI): domain Bacteria; kingdom Pseudomonadati; phylum Chlamydiota; class Chlamydiia; order Chlamydiales; family Chlamydiaceae; genus Chlamydia; species Chlamydia caviae. The sequence goes on along the minus strand of NC_003361.3, from coordinate 240,024 downwards.
CCTAGCTGCCACATCGAAAAATGTCAATCGGCTCATCATATAACCTAAACACTGCTAAAAATAAGTGTTTTTAATGATGTATCTACACTGTTTCTATTACAAATAAAGATGAAAACTGTTTTCTAGATGCGAAACAATCCCCCACTACCTAAACTAGGATTTGGATTCATTTCTAGAACAAGACGCCTCCATGACCCTATATCTAGGATTAAATCAACAAACCGCAAAAAGGTATCACGCCTATTTTGCTCCGATTCTTGTGATCGTTCCATTTGCAAGAAGTTCCCCGCAACAACGCCGCGCTTTTCGGTACCTTGAGAAAACTTCGCATATTTTACTCACTAGCCCTTCGTCAACATCGCTATTTATCTCAAGAATGCGTAGGAAAGTGCCGAAAAAAACTTTGGAAAATAAGCATTACCTATGTTTAGGGAAAATCACAGCACATCGGCTTAAATGTCTTCTCCCAAAGGCACACTACGCACTAGCTACAGTTGAAACAGGAGAAGGTGTTTTGCCAATGATTTCCTCACTACCTAAAGACGCTCGGATCCTCTACCCGCACTCTGCTTTATCTCGCCCTGTTATTAAAAATTTTCTAGAGAAAGAAAATAGATCTTTTTTTGCCTACCCTCACTACGGCATTCGAGAACAACGATTGAAGTCAAAAATATTTGATCGATGTCATCGGATAATTTTAACCAGCCCCTCGGGAGTTAGAGCTTACGCCAAACTCTTTTCTAAGCTCCCAAACAAAAAACATTTATGCCAAGGGCCCATTACATTAAAGGAGTTTCAAAAAATTTATAATCAACCAGGAGAACTCCTTTAAGAAAGGAGTTCTATGGAAAGCTGATGACAAAAAACAATTTTTGGGAGTAAAATTGTGCTGCTTTTAAGCTTTTACTCATCTACATTCTATATGTCAGTTGCAGCAACACCACCACAAAATCCAAGACATAAAGAGCCTTTGAGCCTATTCCCAAAGGGAAGTAAAGCCAGAGCTAAACTCATTCGTTTTATTGCACATTGCGTCATTCAAACACTAGTCTTAACGACGCTAACCGCAGGAATCATTGCTTTAGGCTGCTGCGTACACCCCGTATTCTTTACATTTCTGCTTGCTGTTATCCCCGTGTATCTATCTCTTAGACACTTAACTACAAATAAACTCCGAGACATCTACATCTCATTTAAAGTTTATCCTTCTAAAGATAAAATCCATGCTATTTCTTCTTCTAAAATCAAGAAGCTGTAAAGAATAAATTACTATTCAAATAAGATTTAATTTTATTAAAATTAATTTAATAAAAACTAAATATTATTATTATGCCTAGTGTTAACCCGGGTAACTCCCAGAATCAAGTTAGAAACAGCAGGACTCCGCTTCTAGCTCCTGCCCTATCTTCAAGAGAAATTGCTACTCAAAGACGTAACAAGATACTAAAAATTGCCTCCGTATCTATTCTCAGTGCCTTAGCAATTGGAACTGCCGCTGCCGGTATTACCCTTGCTATTGTTTTAGGGTCTCCTGTATTCGCAGCATTGGCTATAGCCTCTGTGCTATTTGCCGGAGTGGCCATACTTGTCTATAAACAGCTAACACAAAAAGCTGATGGGGACTGGATTCAAGCACTAGATCAAGATTTTAGAGCTCTCCCAGCTACAGTTGCAGATGCAAATTTTGTAATCGAACCGGGAGCCCAACTATCGTTTTACCAAAACAAGAAAAATCCTGGTGTTAAACTTGGTATGCGAGAAGAGGTCTCGGGCTTCTCTATAAAGTTCTCCGCTCTTCCCAGGTCAAATACAGCAAGAACGGTAACAAGCCAACGCGGAATCACATTCAATGCAGTACCTCCTGCACCGCAAACGCAGATTGCAATAACTACAAATCAAGCGCGCGCTTTAGTCAAAGAGCTTACCAAACTTGGAGAGCATTCAAATTGGGGTGCAGCTCAGTATCAGGGACAAACCTCCATTATCTCACCGTTCGCCCCCACAGAGGCTCGTTCCACACCATTAAATATAAAAAACAGCAAGTCCATACCTCTCTTAGAAAAAGAAAAATATCCGGAACGTATAGGGCATATCCGAGGTCCCAAACTCGACGAATTCTCAGGAAGCGATCAAGACGTAATCAATGGTTATTATAACCGCGCACTTTATGCCTACGAAAGCTGCATAAAAGAAGCTATTGAAAAAGAATGTTCTATCATTTCCGTCCCACTATTCTCTTCTGTCTACGAATTGGATGCAAAAAACGATGTTCCCAAAAAAAATAAAAATTATGAGTGGATGTTAGGCTGCAATAATCTATGCAAGAAGGCTTTGGTTGAAGCTGTCAATAACGCAGCCCTAAGCAATCCAAATTCTTTAAAACTCCTTATTCTTTTACAAGATCCGTTTGCACCTCTTCCCTAGTTTGGGACTAAGAAAAAGAGGAGAGTTATCAATTAAGAAATCTCTCCTCTAACATCAAATAAAAAAATTGAAAAGAACCTTTTATTTTTTTCCTCCCGCCATTACCCTACTCCTTAGATTCGCAGAAGTAATAATCTTGTGAATTACGTGTTTAGGAAAGAGAACTAGGGAGAAGCTAGGGGGCTTTTTGAAGTAGCGGATTGCCTTATGCAAAGGAACAAGTTCAAATTCAAGTCATCTTTTAAACTCGCTCTCGGGTTGAAACTGGTAAAAATTAATTCATACTGGTTAGGATGGTTAAACTTTTGCCTTGTCGTAAGCTGCTGTCCCTTAGGAATTTCTTTTATTGAAAAAAACGTTCTTTACTTCTTGCTAAAAAAGCAGTAAACTTGCTTTCTTCTTCAGATGTATTCATTCCTAAATTCCATGATTTCGCATCCGTATTTAGGAACCACTAAGCCAAGCAAGGAATAGTTTTCATGCATGAAGCCCTCCAGAGCATTTTAGCCATTCAAGAGCTCGATATTAAAATGATTCGCTTAATGCGAGTCAAAAAAGAGCATCAGAAAGAGCTCGCTAAAGTCCAATCTCTTAAATCTGACATTCGTCGTAAAGTTCAGGAGAAAGAGTTGGAGATGGAAAACTTAAAGAATCAGATTAAAGAAGGTGAGAATCGGATTCAAGAGATTTCTGATCAAATCAATAAATTAGAAAGTCAACAAGCAGCTGTGAAAAAGATGGATGAGTTTAATGCCCTCACCCAAGAAATGACAGCAGCAAACAAAGAGCGTCGTGCGTTAGAACATCAACTTAGTGATCTCATGGACAAGCAAGCAGGAAGTGAAGATCTGATTGTTTCTTTAAAAGAAAGTCTAACATCTACAGAAAATAGCAGCTTTGCTATTGAAAAAGAAATCTGCGAAAGCATTAAAAACATCAATCAAGAGGGCCAAGCCCTACTACAACAGCGTAGCGAGTTAAAAGAAGCTACGGATCCTGAAATGTTTCTTATTTACGAACGTTTGTTAAATAATAAAAAAGATCGCGTTGTTGTTCCTATAGAGAATCGTGTCTGTAGTGGATGTCATATCGTTTTAACTCCACAGCATGAAAATTTAGTCCGTAAAAAAGACCGATTAATTTTCTGCGAACATTGTTCTAGAATTTTATATTGGCGAGAACCAGATGCTCTCACTGCTGACAGCTCTGCAGCAAAACGTCGTCGTCGTCGCGCTGCTATATAACAGTTCATCGGAAGAGAAAGGCAACCGCTTTTTATATCTCTAGTTAGGTATACTGAGAGGAAAGTCTGGACTTCATAAGAAGAGATACTGGAGAAACTCCAGGGGCCGTAAGGCTACGGAAAGTGCAACAGAAAACACTCCGCTATAAAAGGGTCTTTTTATAGACAGGCTGAAAATTCCTACTTTAAGAGTAGGAGCTATTAAGGTGACTTAATAGACATGCAAACCCTATCTGAAGCAAGAGAAAAAGTTTTTGTTTCTGCATAGTGAGGGATAGTATTCCTCATAAACTTTTTCATAATCGCTTGAGGGGTATAGTAATATGCCCCCTAGATGAATGGTTGCCCTCAAGATGGTCTTTTCCATCTTGTAGACAGAATCCGGCTTACTCTCTCTTCCGATATTTTTTACTCTTTAGATGAGTCCTGCTTTTGCCAGTGTATGCATCTGAAGCAATCCCACAACATACTTCTGATCTTTAGCATCGACAACAGGTAGGATGCTAACAGGGTTTCCTGTTTCCATCATTTGTAAGCCAAGAAGCACATCAGCATCTTCGCTGATCACTCTAGGACTTGGAGTCATGATATCTTTAAGCTTCTGCAATAAAATATCCCCTCCATGACGAGATAAAGCCCTGCGTAAGTCCCCGTCTGTAAATATTCCCAATATTTCGAATAGCTCATTCACTACGCACACGCAGCCACAACCATAGGAAGAAAAAATATCCAAGGAGTCTGCAACTGTATTGTCAGGAGAGCAAAAAGGCACTTCTGTTTTTGGGAACATATAATCTCGGATTTTCCCAACAACCTTCAAACCAATTTGCCCACCCGGATGATTCTTCCCGTAGTCTGCCAGAGATATTCCTCGACTACGCAATAGTGTAATAGAGAGAAGATCTCCAAATAACAGCTGGCATGTTGTTGATGTTGTAGGAACAAGATTAAAAGGATCTAATTCTTCTATCATAGGTAAAATAACCACATGATCGCAAAGAATAGCTAAACTAGAATATGCAGAGGAAGTAATCCCTGCGATAAATACACCACGTTCTTTGAAATAAGGGATCCATTCTAAAAGTTCGCGGGTTTCTCCACTTTTAGAGAACAGACAAACAATATCTCCTGGACGGACAACACCAAAATCCCCGTGGAGAAGATCTCCAGAACAAAGAAAAAAAGCACGTTCTCCAAAAGACTGTAAGGTTGCAGCTATCTTCCTTGCAATACAACCGCTTTTGCCCACACCAGAAAAAAATATAGAACCTTGATGATTCAATATTTTCTCAGCTAACAACCACGTCCCCTCACATTGGAAAGTAGCAAAAAAGCGCTCTAAAGATTCTTTTTGCTTAGTGATAATATCTTGGCATAAATCGATAGCTGTTGCGGGAGAACCCATCCCTTTAGTCCTTGGAAAAATCGTCGTATGTTAGCTCATCGTAACAGACTCTAACCGATTTTTCAATGAGGTTAAAAATTCACTACCGTAAATGCCGTCAAGCACTCTATGGTCAAATGTTAGCGTAACATAGACCATTTTTCGGATAGCTAGAGAATCATCATCACGAACAACAACACGTTTTTGTATTGTTCCTATTCCTAAAATAGCCACTTCGGGATAACGAATTATCGGCATACCAATTAAAGCTCCCGTCATACCGAAATTAGTCACTGTGATGCTACCATCTTGAGTTTCTGAAGGGTCAAGCTTATTGGATCGAGCTCTTGTAGATACATCCGCGAGAGTTTTTGCAATGCTGACTAAACCACGGTCTTGACAATTGTGAATAACAGGGACAACAACACCCTCTTTATTCAAATTAACAGCAACTCCCACATTTATGGATTTCTTCACAACGATTGTATCCCCGTCTAAAGATCCATTTAATAACGGGAATTGCTCCAAGGCCTTTGCTAAACATTGAATAATGAAACTCGTAATCGTCAGTTTCACACCATGTGTTGCAAAGAATCTGTCTTTCTCCTCAGAGATTAAGTTCATCAAATCTGTGACATCAATATCTACAATAAGAGACGCGTGAGGCACTTCATCTGAAGATTTAGATAATGAAGAAGCTATAGCTCTACGTAGTGGAGACATAGGAATGCGATTTTCATTCGCATTTGTTGTTTTTGGAGACGAAGGCGCACGCATTTCAGAAATATAATTTTCTAAATCTTTACGCGTCACACGCCCCTCATTTCCTGTTCCAGAAATTTGTTGGAGCTGTTGGATGCTAACACCTTCGCGATGCGCTAAACTAAGAACTGCTGGTGAAAACCATCCTGGGGAATTTCCACAATCTTGAGAATGAGAACAAGAAGTCTTAGAAGAGGCTTCTTCTAAAACTTCTTCTTGCATACCCGATTCTATAGCAATTTCGGCTAAAATTTCTCCAGAGGCGACTTCATCACCTTCACTTACGAGACAACGAATCAATTTCCCTGCTTTAGGAGATGCTAATTCAGTAGCAATCTTGTCTGTTGACACTTCAATTATAGGTTCGTCTTTTGCAACATTCTCACCTACTTGCTTGAGCCAACGGACTACAAACCCTCCGGAACCCGTCTCCCCTATTTTCGGAAATCGAAATTCAAACATGCGTAAATTCTCCTACACTGTTTCTCTGCTCTCGTCTTCTAAAGCTACTTTGCTCTCTATTGGTGTTGATAGCTCGCCTTCTCCAGAAGCTACATAAACAGCTACCACAGCATCTCCGAGGATATTCATCGGGGTTCCTATGATGTCTCGCAACCTATCAATTCCTGCTAAAACAGCGATTCCTTGTATAGGCAAGCCTACGGAGGCTAATACAGATCCTAAAGTGATCATTCCTCCTCCAGGGACACCCGCACTGCCTACTGCAGAAAAAGTAGCTGCAATAACAAGCAATAGCAAACTACTGAAAGATAGAGGGCAGTTATAAGCTTGAGCAATAAATACTGCGGCCATACCTTGAAATATTGCGGTACCGTTCATATTGACAGTAGCACCTAAAGGCAAAACAAAACCAGAAACTTCCGAAGAAACCCCAAGATTTTTAGATACGCAACGCATCGTTACAGGTAGTGTCGCCGAACTACTAGAGGTAGATATCGCACAAGATATTGCATCCATCATAGCAGAAAGGAATTTAGAGAAGGACATCTTGCAGCCCATGCGGATAATACCGCCAAAGACAATCACAGCGTGAAATACACACGCTAGATAGTACGCGAGAACGAATTTTCCTAATTGCCAGAGAATCACTAACCCGTGACTACCAGAAATCCATGCCATACTAGCTCCAACACCATAGGGTGCAAAAGCCATGATCATGTTGATCATGCGGAGCATGATTTCAGAAAAACTTTCGATGAATTTAGCTACAGGAAGCCCCTTTTCTCCGGAAAGACGCATAGCGATTCCCAAGAAAATAGCGAAGACAATGATTTGTAAAATATTTCCCTCAACAAACGACCGCACGGGGTTTGAGGGAAAAATTTGAGAAATCAAAGATAAGAAATAGGCACTATTCTTTTCAGGAGCAACTATAGTTGTTTCAATAACATTCTGTGATAAGTCACACCCCTCTCCAGGGCTAAAAAATTGAGCGAAACATAAGCCTATAACAATAGCAATACATGTAGTACCCAAATATAAGCCGACACTTTTCATTCCTATTCGGCCTAATTTCTTCATATCGCTGATAGAAGCAATACCTAAAACCATGGAGCAAAATACCAGAGGGTAGACAACCATGCTTAACAGGTTAAGAAAAATGTCTCCTATCGGCTTAAAAAAGATTGCTTTGTCTTCTAAAATTAAACCTAGGGTAACCCCGACAAATAATCCTATAAAGATTTTCATCCATAGTTTCATTAGTTACCTCTTACCATTATGTATTTGATCTATTCTATTTAGTAAGGAAACGCCAGAATCTTCATGGTTTGCAAAATCAAAACGCATCTGCACCTTGCCAACCGGGAGAATCCCTTGCTCATGAACTAAATTCCCGAGCTTTACACCGTCCTTTTCCGTGCACAATATCCCCCGCCCTTGACGTAGAGCTATCTTCGAGCTAAAGTAGTGCAATTCTTTTTTCGTTATTCCCGCGTGGTCAGGTAATAAATACGTCCCTAATATCTTCACTCCGGCACGTTTCAACATATCAAGAAATCCCTGTGGAAATCCGAGACCACAGAAAACACCGGCAGCTAGCCCCGAAAGGCTATCTAAAGGAAGTTGCTCCCCACTCGGCTCCCAAAGTACTTGGGAAATACAGGGCTCAACAAAAATTTTTGGCGACGAGCTCCATGTATTTAAAAGTTTCTGATTCTCTAAACAACAGGAACCATTAACTATGATAAAATCAGCCTCCTTCAATCTATTAGGAAAATCGCGAAGGCGGCCTCGGGGGAAAAACTCTGCTCCCCCTAAGGGATCTTGACCATTAACTACGACAATTTCCACGTCTTTGTGTAGTTTGGTATTTTGGAAGCCATCATCCAAAATCAAAATATCAAAATTTTTAGCAGCGTGTTTAGCCGAAACTCTACGATCCTTATGCACAAAAACAGCCCCATCCTGGAGTTTCCCTGCCATCAGCAAGGGTTCATCTCCTACATAAGCGGCGCTGTGCATCTTAGGATCGACTACAATAAGCTTTCTCTGACGACTACATTTTCCTTTATATCCGCGAGAAAGAACGGCACAGGAATATCCTCGAGCCCTTAGATTTTCAGCCAACCACAATACTGTAGGCGTCTTACCAGAACCTCCAAGGACAATGTTGCCCACACTGATTACAGTAGAAGACGCTCGGTAAGGGGCTGAACAAAATAGCTTTCGACGAAAGCTTGCAATGCAGGAGAACATCCAAGATAGAATTCTCCCCAAACACCCCCACCCCAGGACTTTCCCAAAGCTAATAGCTACAGTTAAGCGGCGATACAAAATAAAAAAGGGCGAAGGAAAGCGTGTTTTCATCGAACTTCGTTATAACTCACTGATCTATCCATTTAGAGAATCATGATTGTCTAGAACCACAATCTTCGCCGCATCCTGGAAACGTCAAGCATCTCATAAAAAACATTAAAAATCAAGTTTACACAAGGAAGTTAAAAAAACTTTACAACAACTAATGCAATCTATTTTTTTTAATTAATTCGTTTCTTAGAGATAAATAATATAAATTATTTTTGATCTTATAGAACGTATTTTTCTGCATTCTCGCTAAATTAGGCTAGCCAGCGTTGGCGAATGACTTCGTAAGCAACTGCCGAAACTGCTGTAGATAAATTTAAAGAATCTACTTGACCAAGCATGGGAAGAGATATTTTTGCAAAATTCCCTTTAAGCCAGTGAGAAGTTAGTCCGTCTTTTTCTGACCCAAAAACTAGAGCCAGCGGCTGGTTGTAATTCTCGCAAAAATACATAGTACTTGCTCTAGGAGAAGTTGCAAAAACTTGCCATTTTTCCTCAGCAATAGTTTGCAATACCTCATCTAAAGTAGCTGACCAGATAGGAAGAGTGAATACTGTTCCCAATGAAGAGCGAATCACATTAGGATTGTAGAGGTCAACTATGGGATCGCATAAAATCACCCCATCAGCACCTACCCCATCAGCAATTCTAAGTATAGCACCCACATTTCCAGGTTTTTCAACCTGTTCTATGATTAAATAGAAAGGCAGAGGATTTTTTTTCTGGCCTAGAAATTCCTCTCGGGACCACCAACGTTTCTTCATCACAGCGATAAAATTATCGTGATGCTCTTTATAAGAAAGTTTTGAAAGGATTTCTTCTGAACAATAAATCTTTTCCAAAGGTGTTTTTTGAATACGATTTAAAAAAGATTGTTCTTTTTCCGAAACATTCTCTCCACAGAAAATCCGCTCACACTCGTATCCTGAGTTCAGAGCTTTTTGAATTTCTCGAAATCCTTCTAAAAGAAATAGCGGCCCCTTACGTGAACGGCTTTGTTTTAACGCTACTACCTCTTTCACCTTGGGATTATTTTTTCCTATGAACTCCATTTAACGAACACTCCAGAAGGTAAGGCTTGATCCCCAATACCACAAAAACTTTCTCCAGAAGACCAATACTGTCTATCCAAAGGTAGAGCCCGCGTAGCTAAACTGTGTAAAAAAGCTGGCGTATGCCCTGGCGTATGCGAAGTGATCAAAATATAGGAAGAAGAATCAGAAAGCAATTTGGAACATAAAAGCAGCAGAGAGAAGAAATCTCTATCTATTTTAAAAACCTCGCCATCAGGTCCGCGACCATAGGTTGGAGGATCTAATAAAATCACTTCGTATTTCTTCCCTCGCCGTATTTCTTTTTGTAAAAAAGAAAATACATCTTCAATAACCCAAAAGATCCTTTTTTCAGACAAAGCGTTGTTCGCAACATTTTTTTGCGCCCATTTTATTGCAGATTTAGATGCATCGACGTGGCATACTTTTGCTCCGCATTTTGCAGCAAAAATCGACGTAGAACCTGTATAAGCAAATAAATTTAAAACCCGACATTCAGAATGCTTTTCTATGCTCTGTTTTAATTCGGGCCAGAAACCGCTATGTTCGGGGAAAATACCTACGTGACCAAAAGGAGTGAACTTTAGCGTACAATCAACGCCATTCAAAGCGATTCGCCATTCTTTAGGGACAGAAGACCTAAAATGCCACTGCCCTTCTTCACCAGATCTTTGATATTCTGCTTGCGCCTTTTTCCATAGAGATGGTGAACTCTTCGGCCAGATTGCCGTGCAAGAAGGTCGGATGAGAGTTATCGGACCAAAGCTTTCCAACTTTTTTCCATCACCACTATCCAGTAGTTTGTAATCCATATTATCTGTTTTGTTGTGGAGGATATAAACGTCTTAGGGTATCCACTTGTGTTTTTGTCGCCATATCAGGCTCAATATTTACTTTTGACCCTTCTCGCTTATATCCTAATGTTGTTCGAGATAGCGTCTCAGGAATTAATCCTACTGAAAACACATCTTCATTCACAGTGACAACAGTCAGGCTAATTCCATCTACTGAAACAAATCCCTTTTCAAAAAGATATAGAGATAAGGAACTTGGTACACGAAAATAATACCGATTTTTCTCTATACGCACAATCTCTCCGATACCGCAAACATGACCGGAAACCATATGCCCCCCAATTTCATCAGAAACTTTTAAAGAACGTTCGATATTTACACGATCCCCAACACTTCTATCTCCTATTGTAGTGCAGGCAAGAGTCTCAGGAATGATATCAAAAAACATTTTACCTTCTTCCTCAAGTCTAATTACAGTAAGACAAACACCATCAATAGCAACACTACAGCCGATTTCCAACTCGGAAATGCATGTGGGAGACCCTTGCACACCTATAGTTAACCCCTCTTCTCTTGGCTCAACACTAAATATTTCACCAAGCTCCTGAACTATCCCTGAAAACATTCTTAATCCCTAAACAACTAATATTTACAATAAAATACCCTTGCGATAAGATGTTGCACTTTCGCAAAAATGGCGAGAACTTATCACGCTATCCGCATCTGTCGCAAGCCCTATTTTTATGGATTAGGAAAAAAAATTTGCAACTTATAGTCGCATAGATTTATCCTGCGTTAAAATTATTATTTTCTTAGACTACCTTAACTTTAGGAGGTAGCTCCCATGCAGTGTCCTTTTTGCAATCATGGGGAATTAAAGGTTATAGATTCGAGAAATGCGCCAGAGGCAAATGCGATTAAACGCCGACGAGAGTGCTTAAATTGTGGACAAAGGTTTACCACTTTTGAAACCGTTGAGCTCACTCTGCAGGTACTAAAACGCGATGGTCGTTACGAGAATTTCCAAGAATCTAAACTAATTAACGGATTAAATGCCGCCTCTAGTCATACACGTATAGGTCAGGATCAAGTGCATGCGATAGCCTCTAACGTGAAGTCTGAGCTCTTGGGCAAACAAAATAGGGAAATCTCTACCAAAGAAATTGGCGAACTAGTAATGAAATATCTAAAAAAGGCAGACATGATTGCCTACATTAGATTTGCCTGCGTCTATAGAAGATTTAAAGATGTTGGCGAATTAATGGAGGTTTTGCTATCTGCAACTCCGGATATGGAAAAATAGTTATTATTTTAAGGTTAAAGAGAGGAAACTATGCCGTTGTCTGAGGACGAAATAGCCAATTTTAAACAAAGACTTCTAGAGATGAAATATAAGCTATCTCATACCCTAGAAGGGAACGCTCAAGAAGTCAAAAAGCCTAACGAAGCTACTGGATATTCTCAACATCAAGCTGATCAGGGAACGGATACTTTTGATAGAACAATCAGCTTGGAGGTAACAACCAAAGAGTATGAATTATTAAGACAGATCAATCGCGCTTTAGAAAAAATCGAAGAGTCCTCTTATGGGATTTGTGACGTAAGTGGTGAAGAAATTCCTCTAGCCCGTTTAATGGCTATTCCCTACGCCACAATGACCGTCAAAGCTCAATCCGAGTTCGAAAAAGGTCTACTTTACGGAAACTAATCCCCATGTCTAGTCGCTCCCGATCTACTTTCCTCGCTATTTCATTTTTCGTCCTTATCGATTGGGTTTCCAAACTAGCTGTTTTACTGTACCGGGGGAATTTACCCGACGCTCGCCCCATACTATACCAGTATAGTTGGGGTAAGCTAATTTTTTGTATTTGCCCTACTTTTAATGAAGGCGCTGCCTTCGGGATATTTTCAAAATATAAATATTTCTTATTTGCCATACGTATAGCAATTATTTTAGGTATTCTTGCCTTTCTTTTTCTAAGAAAGAAAAGAACCTCCCCTTCAATCCGCTTCTCCCTGATTCTCCTCTGTTCCGGAGCTATTGGGAACGTTGGAGACATCCTATTCTACAGGCATGTTGTCGATTTTATTTCTATCGGTTTTAAACGGTGGTATTTCCCAACTTTTAATTTTGCCGATATTTTTATCTCTTTAGGAACTTTTATCTTCGTATATAAGCTTTATTTTCCTACTAAACAAAAGATAAAATAGAGATAATAGTTTACCCATCTTCTTACCAAAGAACTGTTTAAATATTTTAATTATAAAAAAAGTTTTTACCATGAACGCGGTCTTGTCTTTACTAGCCACCTTTGATGACTTCTTCTGGTCATATGTGGCTTTTCTCATGATTCTTTTCCTGGGGATAAGCTTTTCGTGGAAATCTGGTTTTTCTCAATTTACCAAAATTCCTCAATTCTGCAGGCTTTTCTACCAGTATATGCAGGAGTCTTCCAAGAAAAAGGGAAAGGAACACGAAAGAGGCATTCATCCGTTGAAGGTATTTTTTGCTTCAGCGAGTGGCAATATCGGTATTGGTAATGTTGTAGGGATTGTTACTGCTGCGTGCATCGGTGGTCCCGGAGCCCTATTTTGGGTTTGGATTGCGGGAATTTTTGGTTCCATAGTGAAATACTCCGAGGTGTACTTAGGGATTAAATTCCGTAAGGTAGATAGCGACGGCGTTTATCAAGGTGGGCCAATGTACTTCCTAGATAAAGCTTATGGGACCAAACTCATCCCTATTATTGTAGCCGTATTGCTCTGTATTTACGGTGTAGAAATCTATCAGTTTTCTGTTATTGCTGACACAATTTCCCACTGCTGGAACATCCCAAAATTATTCACTATTTTTGGTTTGCTATTTTTAATTCTCTATGCAGTTCAAGGGGGATTGCAGCGTATTGGGAAAATCTGTGCTGTCGTACTTCCATTTTTCCTCACCTTATACTGTGTACTATCTCTATACATACTTATAAAAGAGTTCCACCAGCTTCCGGCTCTGTTTTCAGCCGTATTTTCATCAGCATTTACAGGGCATGGTGCTATTGGAGGCTTTGCTGGTTGTACTGTAGCAACGACAATCCACCAAGGGATCTCCAGAGCCGCTTATTCCGGAGATATTGGTATTGGATTTGATTCCATTATTCAAAGTGAGAGTTCCGCAAAACGTCCAGAAACACAGGCTCAGCTAAGTATCATAGGACTTCTTATCGATAACCTTATCTGTACACTAAGCTTACTGATGGTACTTGCATCCGGATCTTGGTCTCTAGGCCTTGACAACGCTTCTCAAGCTGTTGAACATGCCTTAGCCACCTATTTCCCTCTTGTGAAGATCCTCCTCCCCACATTCTTCTTCGCCACGGGCTATACAACGATTATTTCGTATTTCCTTGTCGGGAAAAAATGTGCAAAGTTTCTTTACGGAAATATGGGATCGAAAATCTATACCCTATACGGAGCTGCTATATTACCTATGTTTTGCTTCTTATCGCAAAACACAGCCCTATTGATCATGTCTGTATCTGGAGCTCTTCTCCTGTGCTTTAACCTATTTGGGGTCTTCTTAATGAGAAAGGAAATCGTCTTCCCCGTATCTGATAAAGTGGTAGAGCTGCAATCTTCAGCAAAATAAGAATTCCTAGAGGAATATTTCGAGAGCCTCCTCATCTTATTCATTATCAAGCACATATCCCCAACGCCTGTTGGGGATTTTCTTTTTTATAGTTCTAACTTATTTATTGAAAAGTATTTTCTTTAACTTTTTTAAAAATAAATCGAAAATAAGAAGTGAAATTAAATAATAAAAATAAAAATTGTTTATTCACTTTATATGAATACTTACCTCACGGGAGCGATCATTGTCTGTTGTGTCTTGCTATCAACGTGCATGGTAACGATGTTCGTTTTGGCTATTAGCTTATTACATAAGCTCAACAAGATAGTTAAAAATATCAGTAAGATCACGACAATTTTAAATTTTGAAGCCAAGATCCTAGCTCCTTTATTCTTAGGGAAAAAGCTTATTTTCAGTTGGTTGCGCAAACGGAATAAACACTTCCCTAAGGATATTGAAGATTTCCTCTGTGAGGGAAGTAAGGCTAGCTGGATGGGGAAGATCTGCCGAGGGGCTAAGTGGGCAGCAGCTGCGCTGCTCGTTTGGTGTGTATTTCGCAAGAAGGATTAAATTTGCCGTAGAGGGAAAGAAAGTATGTTTAGAAATCATAAACCTAATAAAAAAACATGTAAGCGGTGGCGGTGGCTCAGAGGTGTATTATTTGGAGGTTTTATTGCGACATTGCTGACTTGTTTGTTCACTCCAAAAAGTGGTGTGCAGTTGAGAAAAAAACTCTCAAAGGTAAAAACTTCGGGAACGAGAAAAGGAAAAACCCTGTTTAAGCACTCTAAACAGCACACAAAGACTTTTGCTCAACAAACAAAAGCGTTAGCGAAAAACCTATCTAAAGAGATCAAAGATTTCACAAAAGCAATGATTGAAGAAACGAAAGATTAAATTTCGTTTATCCATTCCCTCTATAGCCTCTAAAGAGAAAGATACATATCGTCTTTAGAGGCACGTCTCAACATAGTTAAAGAAAAAATAAAATGGACTTTAACTATTCTATTCTTATTAACATACGCTTAGATCAACTTTTTATTTCCGTGTATTTATTTTGCCCTTCTATGTAAGTTAGATCCCTTACTCTAGACCGTGAAATGACTAGGATTCTGAAACATGAAACAGATGTTTTTTTGGAAATTCGCACTTCTTTCTTCACTAACACAATTAGCCTATACATCTCATTTATCAGCGGAGGTCACTCTTCCTCTATCGGGAACCCATGCGGGTGAAGATCTTGAATTATTCACCATGTTAACTACGTCCCCTCAGGGAACAAATTACACGTTGAGAGGTGAATTCACCCTTAAGGATTTCCTTGGAAACAATATCCATAAATCCGGGGGAGCGTTTTGCAACTCAGAGGGCAATCTCACATTTACAGGGAGCTCTCCTCTAGCGATCTTAAATTTCACGAATTTACAATTAGGTGGTCAGGGAGCTGGTGTATTTTCTAAGACTCTTCTTACTTTTGAAAATTTAAAAGCGATCAACGTAGAAAATAACCAGAGTTCTGGAGGAGTGTTTACCTCTAAACAGGATATGCTCTTCACTAGAAACACTAGTCTGCTTTTCCAAAATAACATAAGTCATGGAGCTGGAGGCGCGATTCTCCTTACAGGAGTGCAACCAAATCACATGAGATTTAGTGAGCAGCGTGGCGCTATTTCTTTTATTAAGAACCGTGCACAAGTTACAAAAAACATCACAAATTCAGGTAATGGCGGAGCTATCAATAGCGAAGTTGCTGGATCTTCTATCCTCTTTGATGGGAATCAGGAAATTCTCTTCCAAGAAAATTACGCTAATTTTGGTGGAGGCATCTGTAATGCACAAGGAACTGTAGAATTTAATGGAAACAAAAATACCATTACCTTCACACAAAACAGAGCGGTATCTTCTGGAGGAGCAATTTTTACAAAATGCTGCAATATACATAAGCAAACTGCTCCTGTAGTTTTCTGCAAAAATAGTGCTGACATTCTCGGCGGTGCTATTTTTTCTTCGCAGGTAATTATCAAAAACAATGACGCGCCTATTCTCTTTAGTGAAAACCACGCTAAAGGTGGCGGAGCTATAGCCGCGGTAAGCTGTAATATTACAGCTTCTCAACCCATTATCTTCTCTGACAATTCCTCTAGGGATTTTGAAGGGGGTGCAATTTACTTAAGTGGACAACCAAAACTACATTTGCACGCACAAAGTGCTGACATTATCTTTAGCAATAACACGGCTAGGATCACCACCAAGCATTCTTCCACCATAAAGAATAATGCCATTATAATTAACGGTGCTCCTGAATCTATCCGCCTCATTGCTAATGAAAATCAATCCATTATTTTTTATGATCCGGTTCTTGCAGCATCACAGGGTGCAGATCCTATACACATTAACTCTGTTGATCATACTCTGCATTGCGGTTCCGTTATCTTTTCTGGAGAGAAACTTGCTATAGATCGCCAAGATAACAATAATAAAACTTCTATCTTCAACCAACCTGTATATCTACATAACGGAACTCTTTCTATTATAAGTGGTGCTATTCTTGCTGTTCAAGAATTTAAACAGTTAGGCGGTACATTACATCTTAGCCCCGGGTCGATGTTAACAACCTACAATAGCTCAGGAAAAGATCTGGTTATTTCTAATATTAGCTTTGGTTTAGATACTACTCACTCTCATCTTCCCGCTGAAATACGATCAGGAAATTCAGTAATCAAACTGTCGGGATCTCCACAAATTCATGATCCCGATAATATCTTCTATAATAATCATGATTTGGCATCTCAGCCATATCATATGGAAATCGTTTTCAAATCCGAAAAAAGTGTTAATATTGACAACTTTATTCCTGAAGAGATTGCTGTGCAGCAAAATGCCTATGGCTATCAAGGTGTATGGAAATTTAATTGGTCCAAGGAAAATTCAAAGCGACATAAAACATTAAAAGCCTCATGGATCCCAACAGGAACATTCATTTTAAATCCTGAGAAAGAGGGATATCTCATCCCATCTTCTGTATGGGCAACATTTACAGGGATGCGCTCTTCTAATGACGCTATTCTTGATAACTACTTAAATAACAACACGATCATGCCTATAAAGTATGCGTGTATTTTTGGTGGCCCCATCTCCAGTGTTATGGAACAAAATGGCAAAAGCTATAATAACTTCTCTACGACACAAGTGGGTCAGAATGTAGGAATTAAACTGCCTTTTTCACCCAATACTGTTGTTTGTGCGACATTCACACAACTTCATGGATCTATCTCTCAGGATAATATTCCAGGGAAAAGCAATTCGCATATGCTATTAGGAACAGTAGCCGCTTTTAAAAATTGGCGCGCTTTATCATTCAGATCTTCTATAAGCTATGCTGAAGAATCCCATGTTGCAAAACATCAATTTTCGAAAAAGGACATCACCCGAGGAGCTTGGAAAAACCAGGGATTTCGCGGAAGTGTAGGCCTATCTTATGCCTATCCTAAGGGAATCCGTTGTCTGAAAATTACTCCATTTGTTGATCTTGAGTATACCGTAATCAACCAAAATCCTTTCATAGAAACAGGATACGATCCTCGGTATTTCGCTTCTTCACATTTGAGTAATCTTGCTCTCCCTACAGGGGTTTCTTTAGAATTACGCCTTTTCGGAGCAAAATACTCGCTATTCACACAATTGAGCATGGCCTATATCAAAGACTTGCTTAGAGAAAATCCTACAACAACGGCTGCCTTAATCCTAAATCAACATTCTTGGAAAGTTGCAGGAGCCTTTATAGGACAAGAAGCTGTAAATCTAAAATTCCGTTCTACCCTCAAATATAGATTTGCTACGGCTTACTTAGGAATTTCAACAACACAACGCGAAGGCAACAATCTCTCCGGAGATGCTTTTGGTGGTTTATCCTTAAGCTTCTAAATTTTCCTTGACTGGGAACTTTGTTAGCGATTATGGATAACATTCATCAAGATATTATGGATGCGCTCCTGTCTCCCTAAAGCTCATCTTTAATATCTTGATCTTT
This sequence comes from Chlamydia caviae GPIC, assembly GCF_000007605.1. Taxonomy (NCBI): domain Bacteria; kingdom Pseudomonadati; phylum Chlamydiota; class Chlamydiia; order Chlamydiales; family Chlamydiaceae; genus Chlamydia; species Chlamydia caviae. The sequence goes on along the minus strand of NC_003361.3, from coordinate 221,890 downwards.
CTTGCCCCCCTTTTATTATCCCTTGCCTAATTTATCTTTCTGATTTATCTAACACATATCTAGTCAGTGAATGTTCGCAGTAGGTTTTTGTTCTATGAAGTGGCTATCAGCTACAGCTGTTTTTGCTGCCGTGCTCCCCTCGATTACAGTATTTAGTGAACCCGTTTCGAAAGAATTAAACTCCAGTTATAGAGGATCTGGGTTCTCTTTGTCAGATTCTCAGTCGAATAACTTCACGCAAACTACAGAAAATTACACTGGAACGACGTACATCATCTCGGGGAATGTTTCATTTACAACATTTACAAACATTCCCATCCCTAAGCCCATGCCCCCTCTGCAACCCAGTGAGCCAGAATCTTCAAGCGGCGGCTCAGATGGTTCCGACAGTTCAGCCAGTACTAAACAACAGCAGGCAACGGCACAAATTAGCTTTCTTCAACCTCGTGAAAAGCTGTATCTATCTATCCTGCAAAATCTAAGCTCATCATCATGCGCTCATTTTTCGCGATTGCATCAAGGAAATATTGATCTTAGCAACCTAACATCTGCACGACCTTATGCACTAAGCTTTCCCATTGCAACTACGACAACGACTGCTGACAGCGTGACTTCCACTCCTACCCCTAAAGGTGGAGGAGCTTTCTACAATGACCAAGGCGGCCCCTTATCATTTATTACCCACGCGGGAAATCCAGGATCTATCTCCTGCTCTCTAATCAAAATGACAGGAAAAGGAGGAGCAGTATACTCCAAAGGTCCTATATCTTTTGATGGATTAGAAAATGTTACCTTTAAAGATAACCTATCTCAAGAAGCTGGGGGCGCTCTATTTACAGATTCTACACTGACAATTCAACATATCCTGAATTCTATTGAATTTACAAATAACGCTGCGCGCGTTCCTGTTCCTCTAATCCCTATTCAACCAGCAACTCCAGATGGAACCTCTCCCTCTAGTTTACGAAGCATCTCTCCTGGATATATCGCACAAACAAACAAGGCGGATGCAGGATCTCAAACTCCTACGCTCCCTACATATACAACAGAAACTGCAGGAAACGGCGGTGCCATCTTCGCTCAAGGCGCCATTGTCATCTCTACTTACAAAGATATGACTTTCAGGAAAAACTCTGCAGAATTCCCTCATATTATTGACACCATCAAAGAGCAAATCGAAACAACGAAAAAAGCAAAAGCTGCTGCAACGCCAGCGGCTCCTAAAGTTTCCAGTATTCTTGCTTCTTCCAGTGCACCAGCTGCCGCTCCAGATGTAAAAGACACTACTATCAAAGGATGTGGGGGCGCCATTTTCGGTTTAGATACCATTACGATTCATGATGGTTCTGAAGATACCCTGTTCATATTAAATACTGCCACAGGATCTGGAGGAGCGATTTATGGAAATAAAGCGATCTCCATCGACAAAGTGGCTAATTTAAAATTCCAAAGCAACTCCGCGGATGCACAAGGAGGTGCCATTTATGCAAAAGAGAATCTTACAATAAGCGATTCCTCTACCCTCACTCAGTTTAACGGTAATAACGGGAAAACCGGTGGTGGAGGCATTTACTGCTTAGGAGACATAACGCTCACAAACCTATCTCAAGCATATTTTGGAGCTAACAGAGCTGGCAACTACGACATTACCCTCACTATACCCTCCAAAGAAAAAGCTGTTGTTGCTTCTGCTGCTACTGGCGCGGCTTCCTCTCAGTCAGCAGCCCAGCAATCTGCACCTGCTGATACGCCTCCTTTGGGAAAAGGTGGAGGTCTCTATGTTGAGAAAAACCTTAGCGTATCTAAGATTACTTCAATTTTAGAATTCCTAAATAACCAAGCTACAGATCATGGTGGGGGCGCCTATGTTAAAGGCACTCTCACATGTGAAAATTCTCATAGAATACAATTCACCACAAACACCTCAAAAAAATCCGGTGGTGGACTCTACTGTGAAAGCGATGTGACATTCTCCAACCTTACAGGGAAAACACTCTTTAAGGGTAACGTTGCCGAAGAAAATGGTGGGGGTCTCTGCCTCGCTGCGGAGAAATCTCTAAACTTATCAAATTTAGAGAGCTTTTGTTTGATAAACAACACCTCCAGCAAAAGTGGTGGCGGAGCCCACATTCCCAAAGAGCTTACTTTTACCGTCCCTAATCCAGACTCTTCCTCTACGACAACTACAGGTCCTGTATTTGGAAGTGCTGTGATTACTGGAAATACAGCTACGGAACATGGCGGGGGTGTTTACACTAAGAAAGCCTCCTTCACCAATCTTGAGTTAATTGATATTGATCAAAACCAAGCTAAAAATGGTGCTGGTCTTTGTACACAAGAGATACCTGCAAATGGTGCTGTTGGTTCTGCTGGACAAGCTAATCCAGATGATTTGGATTTCAAAGTTGACTTCATCGTTACAACAAACGTTACGAAAAACGCTGCCTCAGAAAATGGTGGGGGTGTTTACGGTAAAAAAGGAAAAATCTCCCGTCTTGATCATTTAAATATCTCAGGAAATTCCGCAGGAAAATTTGGTGGAGGTCTCTACTTTACAGAAGAATTGACTCTTGATGGTGTTGAAGTTTCAAATATCTCAGGAAATACGGCAAAAGAAGCTGGCGGCGCTATCTATGCGAAAAAACTTACCTGCACAAATCTTCCTGAAGAATTCACTGTAAGCAATAACAAAGCAGAGACTACCTCAGCTGTAAAAACAGAGTCTGGTAACAATACTACTGTTCCTACAGACATTATTGGCGGTGCTATCTATGCTGAAGAACTTATCTTAAAAGAATTAGTCGGGGATTGTACATTCTCTGGGAACCAAGCCATTGATAAAAATGCGACTCTCTCAACTAATAATTCTCCTACAGATCCTAATGTTCAAGGTGGGGCTATCTATGCTAAGACCTCCTTTAAACTACAAAATAGCAAAGGGAAGCTAACCTTCTCAGAAAACTCTGCAACTACAAAACGATGTGCAACAACAGGCCAGGTAGCAGGTGGGGCTATCTATGCTCCTGCTGTGACGATTGAAAATTGTTCTCAATCGATCTACTTTGTTAATAACTCAGCCTTATGCACTCCATCAGAGTCTTCTGGGTCAGCTCTACAAATCACTCCAAAGGGAACCTTTGGTGGGGCTATTGCAGGAACAACTAGCGTTACATTCACAGGAAACCAAGCACTATTTTTCCAAGGCAACTCGGCAGAAAATGGCTCGGCAATCGGCTGTAAAAATAGCACAAACGGTTCAGACGGCAAGGTAGAATTTACCGATTCCTCCTACTGTTACTTTGAAGAAAACATAGCTAAAAATCGTGGAACTATCTACGCAGCTACCCTATCCATTCCAAAAGGATACATGAACTTCTCCAACAATAGTTCTGCAAACGATGGTAGTGCGATTTATTTCACAAAACAGGCAGACATTACAGCTTCTGCGTCTGTGTCGTTCCTGAATAACAAGGTCACCTTAGCACAAACTCCAGCAACAAACACTCAAGGATCAAATCAAACAGCTTCTGTTAAAAACTTAGGCGCTGCAATTTATGGAGAACCTGCTAGCGGCAGTGATGATGCTGTGCTTAATCTTACAGCTTTAAGTGGTAACATCACATTTAAAAACAACCAATGCCTACCTACAGCACAGCAAGACGCCACGTCTTTTTGTAGTATAGCAGGGAAAGTTAAGCTCACTCTTAATGCTGCTGAAAATCAATCCATCAATTTCTATGATGCTGTAAACATCACAACATCTAAAACTAGTGGTTACAATACTCTAGACATCAACAAAGCCCCCTCTTCATCTCCAGGGACTCCATCAAGCTACACGGGAACCATACTATTCTCCGGAGAGCTTCATGAGCATAAGTCCTTCATTCCTCAAAAGGCTGTTTTACACAGCGGGACATTAGTATTAGGAAAAAATGCAGAGTTGAATGTTATTTCCTTTGATCAGAAAGCTGGATCTTCTCTCGTTATGGGACCAGGATCCATATTATCCACACGAAAACCTACAGGTGGTAGCGGCGGAACGACCGGAGGTATAGCAATTAATAACCTTACTATTGATTTTAGTGAGGTTCTTGCCCAAGACGGCAACGCTGCTTCCCCTCCTGCTTTGAAATTAGGCGTGGAGCCTACGCGAGTAGCAGGACCTAAAGGTCAAAAAGGTGAGAAGAAAGCGCTTGTACAAGCGAATAAAGCTCAACCTGATGTAAATCAGGAAAAAATCTATCTAACAGGAATACTGACCCTTATCGATCCTTCGGGAGTCTTCTACCAAAATCCTGACTTAGGTCAAGATCGTCAAATTGAGTTATTGAAACTCCCAGACTCTAGCAAGGTAGAGATTTCTGATCTAACTTTAGCTGGGGATACCAAACCTAAAAAAGGTTATATTGGTACCTGGACACTAGATACAACAAATACAAATGGCAAGCTACAAGCTAACTGGAAGTTTGAAGAATACCGTCGCTGGGTCTATATTCCTCGTGACAATTACTTCTATGTGAACTCTATTCTCGGTTCTCAAAACTCCCTGATTGCCGTAAAACAGGGTATCGTCAACAACATGCTTAATAACGCACGGTTTGACGACGCTGCTTACAATAACCTTTGGTTATGCGGTATCGGATCCTTCTTACAAAAAGATGAAGGAGAAGAGGCAAGATCCTTCTCTTACCATAGCCGTGGCTACTCACTCGCTATAGATGCTAAACCACGCCCTGAGTTTATTCTAGGAGCTTCATTTAGCCAAGTCTTCGGACATGCTAAATCTGAAAAGACTGCTGGGCAATACAAGCATAAAGGTTCCGATCACTCTTTCCAAGGAACGTTATATGCGGGTAGATCCTTCTATTTACCTCATAGACAAACAAAAGCTCCTCGCCCCATACTTTTCCAAGGGTTGGTGACTTATGGCTATATGAAGCACGATACAACCACCTACTACCCAACCATTCAAGAGCGCAATCTTGGAAATTGGGAAGATCTCGGCTGGTTATTTGATATTCGTATCGTTCTTGATTTAAAAGAGCCTTCTCATAACTCGACGACAAGATTCTCCTTCTACTCAGAAGCAGAATATACAGGAGTACGTCAAAAGCAATTTACAGAAGTTGACTACGATCCTAGAACATTCAACTCTTTCGCTTATAGAAACCTAGCTACACCTTTAGGTTTCGTCTTTGAAGGAGCTTTATTACATCACGATATCCTGATGTACAACAAGCTCTCTGTTGCTTATGTTCCTGTGATTTATAGAAATCATCCTGAATGTACTTACAGAATTAATTCCACAGGACAAACTGGTGAAGTTTCTAGTGTAATTCCTGCAAGAAACACAGGAAGAATGGAGTGTAGTTCACAAATCTATCTAGGACCATACTGGACACTCTATGGTACCTATACTGTAGATGCTGGAATGTCTTCGTTAACACAAATAGCCAACTGCGGCGCACGTATGATCTTCTAGGGCTAGTAAGCTAAGGATTTGTTCTAGATAACTTGTTTTGTAATTGTAGAACCTACATAGGTTCTCAATTACAAAACTAAAGATAGAACGAGAATGCGTTCTAAAGAGTAGACTGCTTAAAACTTCTATTGCTCGTAATAACGACGCATTCTATCAAAGTCCGCAGCGTAGAGTTCATCAAGAAAATAGGCTTTGAATAGCCCAGGACCTTCACAACGCTCACGAGCCAACATGCCACAAAGAGAGAAGTATTCTACACCTAATCGTGCAGCTTCAAAAGAATCGTCAATTACTGATCTAAACGCAGCAAGGACTCCTGTTAAAGAACACCCCATGCCCGTAACATGAGACATTAACGGATCTCCCAGCTCTATAGTTGCACTACGCTTCCCATCAGTAATAAAATCTACAGCGCCGGTAACAGCAATAGCACAACCACATAAACATTCATTAGCTAAAGCAATTGCTGTTTCTTTAGCATCATGCGTGGTGTTAGCAGAATCTACACCACGTGTTTTTATAGAAAGATCTCCGAAAGAAAGAATCTTACTAGCATTTCCTCGAACAATCGTAGAGTGGGCAAGAAGATGATGGGAAACCTCTGTTCTAATTTTTGTCGTCCCTGAACCTACCGGATCAAAAATTATCGGCTTGTTTTGCCTGATAGCAATATCTACTGCTCTGTAAGATCTTTGGATAAATAGATGATCTAAAGTCCCAATGTTCAGATAAACCGCAGAACTCAGTCCTATTAACTCTTCCAACTCTAAATCAGAGACACTCATAATAGGTGATGCTCCAATAGCTAGAAAGCAATTGGCGAGGAAATCCATAGAAACGTAGTTTGTAATATTTAAAATTACAGGCTTTTCCTTTCTTAAACGTTGCAATGCTTCATACATCTGCTCTAGCATCTAAGTCCCCTATCAACAATTTCTCTTAGTGCTTTTGTTGCTAAACCTGGATTGTGCGCAGAATGGAATGCGCCTATAGCGGCAATCCCCGCAGCACCAGCTTCTACAACATTTCCGGCATTACTTTCATCAATACCGCCAACGGCAACTATAGGGTGTTCACATAGAGAAACGGCTTGCTCTAAACCAGAAAAACCCCAAAGATCAGTAGCTTCAGGCTTATTCTCAGTCGCAAACAACGCACTTAATCCTAAATAATCAATGGGTAAAGTATTAGCGTTGAGCAGCTGATCAAGAGTATGGACATTCCATCCTATAATTTTATCAGGGCCTAGAAGCTCTCTAGCTTCTATAACATCCCCATCTGTTTGTCCTAAATGGACACCTGAAGCATCCAAATCTAAACATACAGATACGCTATCGCTAACAATTAAAGGGATATCCAAAGGGTCTAAAATGGATTTTAATGCTCCTCCAAAACTTAGAAGCTCCCTATGCGAAAGTCCCTTTTCACGAAGTTGAACTGCAGTCACTCCCGATTGCACGCAAGCGGATACAAAGTCCAGGTATTCCTCCATAGGGATGTTTTGTCTATCGGTGATTAGAATGAGTTTGAAAAAGTCTTCTTCCAAAGGTTTCCTCCCTACATATACACACGTTTACGCAAGAGAGAAGAAGTTAACATATTCCTAAAGAAAATCTTTAAGAACAGAAATGAACACAACTCCCTTCGCAAGTATTAACTCGAGCAGGTTCTAAAAACTTTTTTTCGTCTAAACAGCAAAGATTCACACGTTTAAAGGTTCTAGAGAATTGAAAAATCAGAACACATTAAAGCAAATATTCTTGATATACAAGAATAAAAAATAGAAAAGGATATTTCTCAACTTTTATTTTTAGTTAACAAACTGGTGTTGTGGGGAAGAATAGATTTTTAGAAAGTTGACGGAGAGAGAGGGATTCGAACCCTCGGTACGCGTTAACGCACACACGCTTTCCAAGCGTGCTCCTTAAGCCACTCGGACACCTCTCCACTAGCCAAATAAGGATATTCTTTCGAAAAACTTGATCTGAAGATATCTCAATGTGTCCATTTTTATCAAGATTCGTCTAAATGCAAAGAATGTTTAAAAAATCTACAAAGCTATTTTGAATTCATTCTTTATTAAAATTGCGGGTCAATAGGATAATGGCTGCGTTCATCAATCTATTTAGATCATGCGTAGAATATATATCTTTCTTTTGTTCTTCTTTTGCTGTTCACACGCTTTTGGAGACTCTAAACTAGAACACAAACATGTTCTCGTTAGTATAGTTCCTTATAAGTTCCTTGTTGAACAGATAGCGGGGGATACTTGTGAGGTATGCTCTATAGTTACTAATAACTATGATCCTCATACCTATGAATTATCTCCCCGTCATATGGAAAAACTTCTTCGTGCGCAACTTTGGTTTCGTATGGGAGAGAATTTCGAGAAGGCCTGTGAAAAAAATGTTTCTTGTCCTCAAGTAGATCTCAATAAAAATGTTCAAGTCATTCCTGGGTATACGGGATGCGCACAGCACTTTCACAGCTTTGATACCCACACCTGGCTAAGTCCGAAAAATTTAAAAATACAAGTCGCCTCTATTGTAGAAGCTCTATGTTTGCATTTTCCAGAACATACCGCGCTATATCAAAATAACGGAGAAAAGCTACTTAAAACTCTAGAAGCTTTAGATATAGAGATTCAGGAAATCACCTCTGCTGCTAAGCAGCGTCATATTTTAGTCGCACATGGAGCCTTTGGTTATTTCTGCAGAGATTACAATTTTTTCCAACATGTTGTTGAAAAGAGCAATCATGCTGACCCCTCTCCAAAAGATGTTATCCGCACGGCTCAAAGTATTCGAGAGCATGGGATTTCTTCTATGATTTTACTTCGTCATGCCGGTAAGCGTAGTAGCGCTATGCTTGCTGAACGCTTCCACATGGATACAGTAAACTTAGATCCCTATGAAGAACACGTTATAAATAACCTGAAAACCATAGCAACAACCCTTGCTAATTTATGACAGTACAAATACTTGTTAAGGATCTTTCTTTCCGTTATGGACCGAAAAGCCCCTGGATCATCAATAAAGTCTCCTTCATGATTCATGAAGGAGACTTTGTCGGTATTATAGGCCCCAATGGTGGAGGGAAAACAACCTTAGCTATGCTCATGCTAAAGTTATTAAAACCTACACTAGGAACTCTAAAAACATTTTCTACATGTAAAAAAGAATCCGAGTTAACCATTGGTTGGGTCCCCCAGCACTTCTCCTACGACTTTTCCTTCCCCATTTCTGTAAAAGAGGTTGTGCTATCAGGAAGACTTTCTTTTCTTCGCTGGCATGGGAAATATGCTAAATGCGATCATGAATTTGCTGAGCAAGCCCTAGAAACAGTAGGTCTTTTACACCATAAGGATAGGTGCTTTTCTCACCTATCTGGAGGACAGATACAAAGAGTACTCCTGGCTAGAGCTCTGGCATCTCATCCTAAATTACTCATTCTTGATGAACCTACAGCAAATATCGATCCTGAAAATCAACAACGCATTCTACAGATTCTCTCAGAACTTAATGATCGCTGTACAATTCTCATGATCACCCATGATTTACATCATACAACTAGTCACTTCAATAAAGTATTTTATATGAGTAGAACTCTAACAACACTCACAAATACCCCAACGATACCTCAAGAGTTTTGCTGTGATTCTTTCGACAAAAAGGTTGATCTATGATTTCTTTTTTTGATCATATCCTCCCAGCGTTACTTCTCCCATCGTTACTTGCAGCTTTAGGAGCCTCTATCGCTGGGGGCGTTGTAGGAACATATATCGTAGTCAAACGCATCGTTTCTATTAGTGGGAGTATCTCCCACTCTATTTTAGGAGGGATTGGTCTCACCTTATGGATCCAATACCGGCTAAATCTTGAGTTTTCTCCCATGTACGGAGCGGTAATCGGAGCAATAATCCTCGCAATCTGCATTGGGAAAATTCATCTCAAGTATCAAGAAAGAGAGGATGCCCTCATTGCTATGATTTGGTCTGTAGGGATGGCGATTGGGATTATCTTTATCTCTCAATTACCGGCTTTTAATTCAGAGTTAGTGAATTTCCTTTTTGGGAATATTCTTTGGGTAACCACCGGAGATCTCTATAGTTTGGGGATATTAGACGTTATTGTTCTGGCAACTGTAGCGCTCTGCCATACACGATTTCTCGCCTTATGTTTCGATGAGAAATACATGATGCTCAGTCGCTACTCTGTACAAACGTGGTACTTTCTTTTGCTAATCTTAACAGCAATTACCATCGTTATGCTAATTTACATCATGGGCGTTATCTTAATGCTAAGCATGCTTGTTTTGCCTATATCGATTGCTTGTAGGTTTTCCCATAGAATGATTCATATTATGATCATTTCCGTTCTCTTAAACATTTTATGCTCATTTTCCGGAATCGTTCTTGCCTACGCCTTGGATTTCCCTGCAGGACCAACAATCGCTATTTTGATGGGTATTGTTTATACACTCAGTCTATTTGTGAAAAGGCTGTTGAGCAAATCTACTCCTTCTCCAGTAAGTCCAGATAACATCACGAACTGCTCAGACGGAAAGAGCCTTTGAAAATTCTCCAGACGTTCCTGTCTCTCATCAGGAAGAAGATCATCGATCTTATTTAAAGCAATGATCCTACCTTTATCAGCAAGATCTTCTTTATAATGCAAAAGCTCATCCATAAGAATACGTAAGTCTTCTTCCGGAGATGATCTCTCACATCCACAAATATCAACGACAAATAATAACAATCTCGTGCGTTCAATGTGTCTTAAAAAGTCTAATCCTAGACCACGATTTTGATGTGCGCCCTCTATGATTCCGGGAATATCTGCAATAATCCACGGTTTTTGATACAACTTCTCTCGACAAGGAACTAAACCTAATACAGGTTGCAGTGTAGTAAATGGATAAGCCCCTACCTTAACTTCTGTTTTAGCAAGAGTATTAAACAACGTAGATTTCCCAGCATTTGGAAAGCCCACAAGACCGATGTCTGCAATGAGTTTTAACTCTAGCTCGACTTGGCGCACTTCCCCAGGTTTCCCTGGAGTAGCTTTTGTAGGAGCACGGTTGGTAGATGTCTTGAAAAAAGTATTTCCCTTACCACCTTTGCCTCCGCGGCAAATGACTAAACGTTCTCCGTCTTTAGCAAAATCATAAATAATCTCCCGAGTCTCTACATCCCGTAATAATGTTCCTTCAGGGACGACTAAGACTAAATCTTTCCCATTTCTTCCGGAACGATTATTCGTAGCTCCAGATTGTCCATCTTCGGCTTTTAAAAAGCGTATATTTCTATAAGATTCGAAAGAGTATACATGTGTAGCTGATTCAATAATAATGGATCCACCGACGCCGCCATTACCACCGTAAGGACCACCTTTTGGTAGGTATTTCTCCTTTCTCCATGCTACAACACCATTGCCGCCTTTCCCAGCGCGCAACTCTATAGTAATCTGATCTAAAAACATTGTATACTTATCCCCAAATCGTAAACCCTGTTAAAAACAGAAAAGCTCCATTTTATGCGTGAGCAAAAAATAGAGCTTCCTAAGATAAATGAGTTTTTGAAGAGTCTCTTTAAGACTTATTCTGGAAGAACAGAAATGTATGTACGATCTGTCTTCTTAGTGACCACAATACCGTCCACCAAAGCAAATAAAGTGTCGTCACGACCTCTACCTACGTTTTGTGAAGGATGCCACTTAGTACCTCTTTGTCTTACAAGAATACTTCCTGTGGAAACTCTTTGCCCTGCGCCCACTTTCATACCGAGACGCTTTGACTCTGAATCGCGACCGTTACGGCTTGCTCCCTGACCTTTCTTATGTGCCATTTCAAAATCCCTTTAGTTTTCCACCAATTAAATCACTAGATTGCTAATTTTCACTCTAAGATAGTTCTGACGGTGACCAGTCTTACGATGATAATTTTTACGTCTTTTGTATTTATAGGCCGTTACTTTTTCTCCACGAACTTGAGAGAGTAGCTGACCTTTCACCACAGCATCCTTTACAATGGGAGTCCCTAAAGAAACTTTAGATCCATCAAAAGTAAACAACACTTGATCGAAAACAATTTCTTGCCCTTCGGAAATGCCGTCTAATAATTCGACGTCAATTACATCCCCTTCAGAAACCTGATATTGTTTGCTTCCGGTCTGAATTATCGCGTAAGACTTCATTAATTCTTTCCTTATGATTCTTTATTCTGTGCTTAGGACTCAATAGATTTGCTAAATACTTTAGCAAACTTTGAAATTATAAAAAATACAAAGTCCTTGATTTTAGTTTTTCAAGAAAAACTAGACACGTTGAACGTTAACCGAGTATGGCCGGAGCCGGGGTCGAACCGACGACACAAGGATCTTCAATCCTCTGCTCTACCAACTGAGCTATCCAGCCATTTCAGTAGGTTATCATAAGGAAATATTCGCTTTAAAGCAATGATATTTCTAAGAACATAAGCTCTAATCAAAGAGTTTACGAAAAAATTAGACCTGCGGATTGAAAACTTCGATTTTGCAAGTTTGCAGAAGAAATTTGCTCCCCTCCATTCCTAAAAGAAATGTTTTTAAATAGAGCGCAAATAGTTTTAAAAAATAAATAGAGAATTTTTAATGCTAGGAGAACAATCCCTAGACCACACAATTCCATGAGTCCTGTGATGGTGTAGGTAGCTATCTTTACTTTACTTTCACCATATGGGCTCACAGACCAAACAGTGAATAATTTGATCAATCCCATAATTGATCCAATCAATGGAATGGCTGCTAAAACAGAATTTTTCAAAGCAAAAGGATGTGTTAGATCCCAATCATAAGAGGTATCCCAAAGGCCATCATCATCTCTAGGAAACACCATATGGCAGCTGCTAGGAAATACTCGTCCTATTACCTCATCAAACTCTTCGGTTGTCTGAAATCTAATCTGCATAATTGTAAATAAGACCCGTATTGGTAAAAAATCGTATTATTATCAACTATTTTAGATTAAAAATAAATTGTTTTCTTAACGTCTGTAAATAAATTATTGTGTTAAGAAGAAAATTAAAATAATGTTTTTATAGGCTAGTTAATGTTTCAAAGAAAGAATTTTTACATATGTATAGGTGCGTGAATTCTGATTATTTTGTATATTTTTCCACGAGACTTTTAGTCGCGGTATAACCTCTGTAGATTGAGGTATACGGTGATCTACCAATTAAAAATGGAATAATCTCAAAATAAGGAATGTTAAAACGGTACAATAAAATATGGACGCAGAAAATGACTCTCCTTTGCCTAAACCGCAATGGATTTATCGTGTAGGAATCGGGCAAGATAGCCATCGTTTTCTCTCAGAAAGTTCTGCAAAGCCCTGCATTTTAGCTGGGGTAATCTTTGAAAACAGTCCTGGTTTCCAAGCCAATTCTGATGGTGATATCGTCTTCCATGCTATTTGCAATGCCATTTCTTCTGTAACTCATAGAATCATATTAGGAGAAGTCGCCGATGAGCTTTTCCACACTCGCGGCATTACCGACAGTAGTGTGTATTTATCCGAAGCTATAAAATCTTTAAAATCGAACCAAATGATTTCCCACGTAGCGATTACTATTGAAGGAAATCGCCCTAAATTTCTGCCAAAACTCTCTGCCATGAGACAAAGTATTGCCTCAGCTTTAAATATTCCTTTAGGCTCTGTAGGTATTACTGCGACTTCTGGAGAAGGATTGAGTGATTTTGGCTGTGGCGACGGTGTACAATGCTTTTGCGTACTCACAGTTGCAGAGTATTGCAATTAATAAACATCGATAACATAACGACGCTCTTCCTTTAATTGGGAGAGCTTATCTTTGCCTAGGATATCTTCCAGAGTCTTTTTAACTTCACTTCCCAATGTTTTACTACCACAGACAAAAAAGTGAGCTCCCTCTTCGCATGCTCGTAAAACGAGTTCTCTTTCTTTTCTGAGCAGATCTTGTACGTAGATCTTTTGATCCCCGTCACGAGAAAATGCCAAGAAAAGCTTCAACAACTCGTTTTTAATCGCTTTCTTCCAAAAATTTTGATAGTAGAAATTGGCCTTTTCGAATCGCTCTCCGAAAAAGAGAAGGTTCATTCCAGGATCATTATTATAAATGCGCTGTTGTACAAAACCTTTATATGGAGCAATTCCTGTTCCTGAACCAATCATAACAATAGGCTTATTCTGAACATGATCTCCAATAGTAAAATGCTTGGTAGGCTGTACAAACGCGTAACATTCCTCGCCTATTTCTAATTCCTTACATAAAAAGAAGGAACATACTCCATGACGTTGTTCATACTCTCCAGAATAGCTCACAAGCCGTACTAGAAGTTCTATCTTGCCCTCAGTAGGATGTGGAGCAGAAGCTATGGAATAAAATCGGGGTAACAAAGGTAATACACTTTGTGTAAATAGCTCTAAAGAGATCGTGGGTTGATATTTTTGGATAGCATCATAGAGGGAGGTGGAATCCTCTACATCAGGGAAAAAAGACTTAAGTTTTGCAGGTATTTTATCTATGTTTGCATGACATCTTAGGAAGTCATAGAATGTAATGTGAGAGGATTCTCGAGTTTGCACTAGTTGTTTTGGAGAATAACCTAGACACTCGAGAATCTTCCCAACAACACTTAAAGAATTCTTAGGGAATATACCTAAAGAATCCCCTACCTTATAAGATAGATTAGAATTTGTTGTATTGAAAAACAGCTGATAGACATGGCCTGCATCGGAAGAAGCAATGCTAGAATCGCAACAAGAAACGAGCTCTCGCGAGAGAAGAGAAACCCTCTGAGCCTTAAATTTCTCTAATAAATGCATGGCCAAGCCGAACTAAATTAAGCAGCCTTAATCTTAATATCAACCCCTGCTGGAAGAGCTAACATTTTTAAGGCATCTATAGTTTTTCCTGTAGGATCCAGGATATCTATTAAACGCTTATGGGTGCGAATTTCAAACTGCTCCCTAGACTTCTTGTCTACGTGAGGAGAACGCAACACAGTGTACACTTCCCTCTTTGTAGGCAAAGGAATAGGGCCTGCTACACGAGCGCCTGTTCTTTTAGCAGTCTCAACAATATCTGCAGTTGATCGATCTAGCTGCCCTTGATCGAATCCTTTCAGACGAATACGAATTTTCTGTTTCTGCTGCTTCATATATTCCTTACTTCTTAACAATCTCTTCTTGAATTTTTTGAGGAACCTTAGCAAAGAAGGCGGGTTCCATTGTTGATGTTGCTCTTCCGGAAGTCAAAGATCTTAAAGATGTTGTATATCCAAACATCTCACTTAAAGGAACCTCCGCATTCACTTGCGCCATACTTCGTGAAGATTCTTGGCCCAAGATCTTGCCACGACGACGATTTAAATCACCAATAACATCTCCTAAATGATCCTCAGGAGTGGTTACTGCAACTTTCATAATAGGTTCTAAAATTACTGGAGCAGCTTTTCTACAAGCTTCTTTCACAGCCATCGAACCGCATATTTTAAATGCCATCTCACTGGAATCCACTTCGTGATATGATCCAAATACGATGCTTACTTTAACATCGACCAAACCATAGCCTGCAAGAACTCCTGTATTTAAGCCTTCTTCCACACCTTTCATAACCGCGGGAATATATTCTCTAGGAATGACACCTCCAACAATTTTGCTGACAACTTCATTCCCTTTCCCTGGTTCATTTGGCTCGATCTCGAGGCAAACGTGAGCATATTGTCCACGACCACCAGACTGTTTTACATATTTAGTTTCGCTACTGCCGTTTTTGGTAATTGTTTCTTTATAAGAAACTTGAGGTTTACCGACATTAGCTTCCACTTTAAATTCGCGGATCATACGATCGCGAAGAATATCTAAATGTAGCTCACCCATTCCGGAAATAATTGTTTGTCCGGTTTCTTCGTTTGAGGTCACGCGGAACGTAGGATCTTCTTCAGAAAGAGCATTCAACGCTTGAGCTAATTTCTCTCTATCGCCCTTAGACTTTGGCTCAATAGCCATGTCGATCACAGGTTCAGGGATTTCAATACGCTCAAGAACAATTTCCTGATTATCATCACAGAGGGTATCCCCTGTAACTGAATATTTCAAACCAACGCAAGCACCAATATCACCAACAGTAAACTCATCTCTATCGGTTCTCTCATTGGCGTGCATTTCTAATAAACGTGAGATACGTTCTTTCTTATCCTTAGTAGAGTTAAGGATAGCTGAACCTTTTTTAAGCGTTCCGGAATAGATACGGATAAAGGTAATACGACCAACGTAAGGGTCTGTCATAATTTTGAACGCAAGAGCAGCTAAAGGCCCATCTTTTCTAGGCTCTAAATGAACTTCTTCGTTATTTTTTAAATTAATTCCGTGAATGATGCCACGATCTTTAGGGGAAGGCAACCATTTTACGATAACATTAAGAAGTTGCTGCACACCTTTGTTTTTAAAAGCGGTTCCGCACAACACAGGGTTAATCTTATTTTCAATAACACCTTTGCGCATGACTTGGTGAATTTCTTCTTCAGTAATGGAATCGGGATCTTCAAGTACTTTCATCATGAAAGCTTCGTTGCCCTCATCTACTGTAGCTAGCTCTTCAAGAAGAGCATAGCGAAGTTCTGCACATTTCTCTTTCAGATCTTCAGGAATTTCACGTTCTTCCCATTTAGCCCCTAGAGTTTCATCTAAGAAATATAGAGCTTTCTGAGAAATAAGATCGACCATCCCAACAAATTGGCTTTCAGCGCCAATAGGACAGTGTACAGGAATAGCGTTAGCACCAAGCTTTTCTTTCATAGACTCTACAGCTGCGAAATAATTCGCACCCATACGGTCCATTTTGTTTACGAAAGCAATCCGGGGAACACCGTACTTATTCGCCTGTCTCCATACAGTTTCTGACTGAGGTTCGACTCCAGATACCGCGTCAAATACAGCTACGGCACCATCTAAAACACGGAGAGATCTTTCAACTTCAATAGTGAAGTCTACGTGACCAGGAGTGTCAATAATGTTGATTTTACAATCCAACCAGAAAACAGTTGTTGCAGCAGAGGTAATGGTGATTCCTCTTTCTTGCTCCTGCTCCATCCAGTCCATGGTAGCTCCGCCTTCATGAACCTCACCAATTTTATGAGTCCTTCCAGCGTAATAAAGAATTCTTTCTGTAGTTGTCGTTTTTCCTGCATCGATATGCGCCATGATACCGATGTTTCTAATTTTGCTTAAATCGAATTCCTGATCACTCATGAACTTGTTATGCCCCTTCCAAACCGAGATTAAATATTATTTTACCACTTATAATGAGCAAATGCTTTGTTTGCTTCAGCCATACGGTGGGTATCTTCACGTTTCTTGATGGTAGCTCCCTGTTTATTGAAACAATCAATAAGCTCGGTTGCTAGTCCTACTTCCATGCACTTTCCAGGCTTGTTTCTGGCATTATTGATAATCCATTTCATAGCCAAGCAATCTCTTCTTCCTGCAGCAACTTCTACAGGAACCTGATAAGTTGCTCCTCCAACACGACGGGAGCGAACTTCGAGCAAAGGCTTTGCATTTTCCAAGGCTTCTTTAAAAGCTTCTAGAACATTCTCCGCACCGATTTTTTTAGAGAATCTCTCTAAAGCAGAATAGACTATCTTTCTAGCGATGCTTTTTTTTCCGTGCATCATAACTTTATTAATGAACCTTTCTAAGGTTACACTTCCGTAGATAGGATCTGCTGGAATTACTTTCTTCTCAGCGGCATGTCGTCTTGACATATAAATTAACCTCTAACTTCTCATTCCTAAATAAAGAATAGTCCTACTTAGGACGCTTTGCTCCGTATCGAGAGCGGCTTTGTTTTCTATTTTTGACAGCAGCACAGTCTAGAGCTCCGCGAACGATGTGATAACGGACACCAGGCAAATCTTTAACCCTACCACCTTGAACCAAAACGATGCTGTGCTCTTGTAAATTATGACCTTCACCACCAATGTAAGCGATAACTTCTTGGCCATTAGACAAGCGCACCCAAGCAACCTTACGTAAAGCTGAGTTCGGCTTTTTAGGAGTCTTTGTCTTCACTTGTAGACATACACCACGTCTTTGTGGACATTTCTGCAAGGCTGGAGATTTCTTTCTAGACGCGCTAGATTGACGCTTTTTACGTATTAATTGATTAATGGTTGGCATGTATCCTTCTCAATTCAACCTAACTACTATAAGGGGGAAAATATAGAGTAAGGATCCCTTTGTTTGCAAGGGCTTATTTTCAGATAGGAATTAGAGTATAATCATCTGATATTCAAAAAAATCGTTCTAACGTGAAAAACTTATTTTTCAGTTTTAGCATTGGAAAAATGACTCTTATGATTCGTAAGAGAAGAAATTAGGCATTTTCAAATAAAAGATCACTAGAGTGGAAATAATTATCGACTACATTATCGTTAATATAGCCGAAAAGAAACCCTAGAACGATTTGTTGTGTGTCTTGTTTTAAACTATAAGCTGTTTCTTTTCCGTGTTGCATAAAGTAGATATGTGCTTTGTCTTCAGATGCATTTTGAACAAATACCGTAGGAACAATGCGAGAAAGCAGGCGTCTTGCCGTAGTTGGATTGGAAATCCCTGTGATCGCTTCTATTGACCCCTCGGATAAAAAAAGAACGTCTATATACGGCAATAACGACCAAATCCGATCTCTAAATCGAGAAGCAACACGTGAATTATTCAGATCAAGCAAGACCTTTTGTGTCTGGCTCTCTGTTCTTTTTAAAAAACTTTCTATACAAAAGCCGCAAAGAAATAATTCACTATCAATCAGAGTATATCGCCCATCAGGAGATAGACACAATTCCGTTGAAGACTCAGGAGCTTCCTGGGAGAAGTAACATAAAGTGTCTTCTTGATTTGGGCAGCATAAAATCAGTCGCAGTTGATCCAACTCATTAAATGCGGGGCCATGCTCCGCATGTTTTGGAGAATTGAAATAGGCATTACCATTGCGTAAACTTGCAATCCCTAAGTTAGCTAGCTGATCTTCAGTAAGACTGAGAGGCTCTTTCCTCGTCACCTGAATAGGATTCTCAGGGAAAGCCTCTTTATACATAAAAAAAAATTTTTTAATATCGAAGCTACTTAAAGTCTGTATCTCTCCGATTTTCAAATTACAATTTTCGATAAATTCTTCATCAACATCGAGAACAACATCGATAAAGGGGCTACCGAGTATGGTAAGAGATTTGGGTGCTACCCAAGGAAAATCTTCAGCATATGCACGAGAAGCAGCTCCACTCATTAAAATAGAAGCCATCAATGTGAAAAAACAAAGATAATGCATAAAAGAATCTCGAAAACGATCTAAGTTAAAAAACTTTTATTTTAAGTGTTTTCTTATGTCATTTTTTTTATAATATTTATTCCTAAATAAGTCGAAGGTAGGCATGATTACGGAAATTCCAGCTAATTCTTTACACGCAAGTTGTCAGCAGCGAGTATATGCTTCCTCTCGCAATATTGTGATGACTGCGGCGGCGGCTGTATTTTTGATTCTTGCTTTGATTTTATCTGGATTAAGTTTCCTTCCTCAAGCAACACTACCTTTTTCAGGAGCCTACTTTATTATAGGTTCTTTCTTGGTTTTCATTGCAGCCGGAATATTATTGATCAATACACTTTGCGATGCGTGCGACGTATTACGTCCCTTCGCTCCGCTATCTTAAAAAGAATATTTTTTTTACCAACCTGTTTATTCTAAATAGTTTTTTTTTGGAGACCAAAAATCTTCGCTCAAGCCTGAGGATTTTGTGTCGATGTTACGAGTATCCGTGATCAACAAAGATATTTGTAATGATAAAAATACTACGTCTTTGCGCTCTTGTTCTAACCTGCCTTCCCAGTTTCTCTTTTGCTTCTGAATTACTTCATGAAGCAGACATCCGAAAAACTGTGGATCGATTGATTGAATATCATGTGGATGTTCAAGATATCTCCCCCGATATTCTTATGCGTTCATTAAGAGGATATTCGCAATCTTTTGATTCTCACAAAGCTTATCTTACAGAACAAGAGGTAGGTAATTTTATCCAATCTACAGATATCAAGAAACGTCTGTTGAAAAATTATAAGACGAATAATTTTGCGATTTATCAGAATTTAAATCGTGTAATTAAAGATAGCATTATTCGAGCACGCGAGTGGCGAACTGAATGGTTATCTGATCCTGAGGCTTTGGTTAAAGAAGCTGCTACCCATGCACTGATTAAGAAACCTAAGCAGTGGGCGCGCTCTATCCAAGAGGTTAAAGAAAGACAGCGTTCTTTACTTCTCTCTTATATTTCTGTGTACCTATCAGATAGTTCTAAAAACCGCTATCAGGGCAAGGAAGCTTCTTTAACTCAACTTTGTGTACGACAACTCGAAGCGCATGAAAACCCCTACTTAGGGATTAATGACTATGGGAAACCTATGTCTCCTCAAGAGGAGTCGCACCACTTCCATGTTCGTGTAGTTAAGGCTATGGCTCATAGCTTAGATGCGCATACCACCTACTTTAGTAAGGATGAAGCCCTTGCTATGCGTATTCAATTAGAAAAAGGCATGTGTGGGATTGGTGTAATCTTAAAAGAAGATATTGATGGGGTTAGTGTAAAGGAGATCATTCCTGGAGGGCCTGCCCACAAAACTGGAGACTTACATGTTGATGACATCATTTATCGTGTTGATGGCAAAAATATAGAGAATCTTCCCTTTAGAGCGGTATTAGACTGTCTTAGAGGTTCTCAAGGTTCTGAAGTTACCTTAGATGTCCATAGTCAAGATCAAAACCGTACAGTAAAATTAAGACGTGAGAAGATCAGCTTGGACGATCGTCGTGTGGATGTCTCCTATGAGTCCTATGGCAATGGGGTTATAGGAAAGATCACGCTGCATTCTTTTTATGAAGGAGAAAATCAAATCTCTAGCGAACAAGATTTAAAACGTGCGATTCAAAGTCTACAAGATAAGAATCTCCTAGGGCTAGTTTTAGATATTCGAGAAAATACTGGGGGATTTCTCTCACAAGCTATCAAGGTGTCGGGATTATTTATGACTAACGGTGTCGTTGTTGTCTCTCGCTACGCAGACGGCAGCATCAAGCGTTACCGCACAGTATCTCCTAAAAAGTTCTACGATGGTCCTTTAACTATTCTTGTTTCGAAAAGCTCTGCATCTGCGGCGGAAATTGTTGCTCAAACGCTTCAAGATTATGGCGTAGCTATAATCGTTGGTGATGAACAAACTTATGGGAAAGGGACAATCCAACATCAAACAATTACGGCAGATTCTGATAAAGAGGGCTTCTTCAAGGTTACTGTAGGGAAATACTACTCTCCTTCTGGAAAATCTACACAACTTCAAGGTGTACGCTCTGATATCCATATCGCCTCGCGTTATTTTGCAGAACCTTTAGGAGAGCGTTATCTAGAACATCCCCTCCCTGCGGATAGTTGTGATAATGTGATGGATGATAATTTAAAAGACCTAGATGCCCAAATGCGTCCTTGGTTTCAAAAATACTACACTCCCAATCTACAGAAAGAAGAGACTGTTTGGAAAGAGATGCTTCCTCAGCTAACCGCAAATAGTAAACAACGTCTAAGTGAAAATAAGAACTATAAGATCTTCTTAGATGAGTTAAAAGATCCCTCAGAGGCAATACGACCTTTTGGAAGCAATGATTTACAAATGGAAGAATCTGTGAATATTTTAAAGGACATGATTCTTTTAAGAGAGCGCAAGGCGGCTATTTCTTTAGGAGGCTAAACGCCTCCTAATGTCTCAAAACATTACAAAGTTCAAGGCTATGCCATCTTAACTACGATTGCGTTGCTGTATTCGTTACGTCGGAACTTTCTGTAGTGAAAATCGTATTTGATTGGTTAATTTGCCCATCATCTAGAATATCTTCAGTTGTTGCTAAAAGACGTTTGCATAAACGCCATTTTTCTGGAGTGCAAGGTTTTTCCATAAACACTGAGGTGGTTAGAAGTTTAACCAAACCAATAACCGCAGGGATTAAGAATAAGAAGGCATTTTTGCCAAGCTGCCCTTGCAATACAAAAGTTAAAGCCAAACCAGCAATAAGTAGGATAACTCCAAGTACAACCATGGTAATTTGGAAGGCTCTTGATTGTACAATTTTGGATGTCTTTATCGGATCAACGATATGCGCTTTACACCATCCTAATACAGAATTCACCAAAGTCACTTGTACTGTTTCGTTTTTCATTACATCATCCAATCCTGGTTTAATTAGATCGATAACGCCGCTTTCGCTATTTTCTACACCTGTTAACATGTTAAACTCCTTCTCTAAAAACGTAAGACGAAAGAGTTTAACCAACTCCATTATTTAATTAAAATTTTTAATTTAATTTTTTTAGATTTTATCAAGAGGGCTCTTCAAAAAATTCCAAAGAATTTCAAGAAGTCTGAAACAAAAAAAACCGCCCTAGATGCAATCTAGGACGGCTTTTTCGTTTAAGATCTTTTAAAGAATTTTAAAAGATTAATAAACGTGTGTGTTTTCCGTATCTGCTACAGGTACTGTTAAAGTATCTGAAGAAAGAATAGCTTCTCCGCGGGCATCTCCAGGAGCAACTCCTTTCAATGTTACGGAAAACTCTACAGATTCCTTAGAACCTAGTTTAGGTAAAGCATCGAATACTACTGTATTACCTGTAATGGTTCCTTTTGTTGGACCCGAAGAAGAAACGGGTTGTAATTCCTTAGAAAACTTAAGGATTAACGAAACGTTAGTATCTTCTGCAGAACCACGGTTGGTTACGCAAATACGGTATACAGTATTTTCACCTACGCAAATAGGATCATTGGTATCAATTACGCACATATGGGTAGCTGCGAGACCTTTCCAATGAGTTGTAACTTCTGCGCAAGAAGTGCAAGATCCACAATCAGAGTTTGTTTTTACGGAAACTTGATTTGTAAATTTGCCTGGGGTTTGAGCTTTAGCAACAACTTTAAATTGAAGAGTTTCTCCTGGACACATCTCTTTAATGCACCATACAGCTTTGTTACAGCAGATCTCAGCACCAGGAGCTTCTAAAATTGTAATTCCTGATGGGATTAAATCTTCTATAACAACATCGTAAAGTTTAAGATCCCCTGGGTTAGATACAACAATGGTGTACTCTACAGGCTTACATACGTAAGACCAGTCATTTCCGGAGATATTTACTTGTACGCAAGGCTCGTTGATTACAGTAGTTACGTTAGCGGAACACTTATGTCCACCGCAGTAAGATACAGTAGCAACGTTGGTAATTTTTCCTCTTTTTTGAGGGCAAAACTCTACAGTGAAGCATTTTGTATCACCAGGACGCATATCTCCTAAGTTAAAGGAAAGAACGCGTTGTCCTGAAGGGTGAGAATACCCATCGGGTACTGGGTTATCAACCACAACACCACGGGCTATAGCAGAACCTGTGTTGGTAACTTCGATTTTGTAACAAACTGGGCAACGTAAGCAAGCGCACTCAGGGCCTTCTTGCTTAATGCAAATAGCAGGTTGTCCGCATTTGGTATAAGAGCGAAGTTCTGGGCAAGCACATACGGTAGCAGCTGTGAAGCAGCAACCTTCTTTAAGAGGTTTTACCCAAACAGTAATTTTGCATCTTTCACCTTGACCTAAGCGATCAATTGTCCAAATTAATTTACTATCGGAAGTAGGTGTTGTCGCAGGATCGCTGCTTATGAATTCAACTTCGCAAGGAAGCTGTTGAGTGATAACAACATTAACGCAATCTCTTTTACCTACAGCAAGAATTTCAATAGGATAAGGAGATCCTACTGTTGCATATTCAGGTACAGCTTGGCTAATTTCAACGTTACTATCATCGCTAACACGTACGCAATACATTTTGCCGTAGCAAGGTTCTTGCTTAGTATCTACTGATGATTGGCATGAGCCATCTTGACACGGATAAAATTCTTTATCACAGTAAGGGCCATTATTTTTTTGTTCTTGTTTTTGATATTTATTACGACCAAATCTAACTTTCTTGGCTTTTCTCTGCGAAATATTGTCATCTGAGTTTTCAGCACTAGCAATAAATCTTGTAGCAAGAGACTCTGCAGCAGCGGCCTCTATCTTCCCGCTGGCAAATGAACTCGCCATACTAGTTAGCGCGAGGACCGTAACTACTCGTCTGAAGAGTTTGGACATAGGGATCTCCTATCGCGTGTGTTATTTTTTCTTCTGCCATCGGGTAGAAAGTGATGGACTCTTACCCTCAACATTTAAGTTTATTTTCATAAAGGTAGTTAACAGGGAAATAATTTACCTCCTAACTACCTAACCAATTTAAGTAAATAGTTAAGAACCACTACTTATTGTTTACATCTACCGTCTGGAGATGTACAACCTTTAGCTTGAGGTCCTTGAACTTTTGCATTACAATCAGAGCCACAAGGCTTAGAGCAAGAAGGTGTGTAAGAACCACAAGGACTGCATTCGCCGTCTTTCTTGAAAACGTTGCAAGGATTGCAAGACTTAGGTGCACAAGGATCCTCGAAACAGCAATCTACGATACGGCAGCAGCTACTCAAGCCAACAACACCACAACATACTGCAGCTAATAAAATAGCTTTCTTCATAAGTTTATAACTCCTTTCTAATTAGAAAACTTAACGCGCTTGATTGTTTATTAAAAACCCTTTCAATTTTTAATAATTAATAAAGCGCTTTCCCATGAACAATATTACAATAGAAAATAAAAATTTTATCAATTCTTTTTTCTATTTATATTTTTCTTAAATTAACTATTTTTCTGATACTAAAAACCAAACTAAAGCATTAATTAAAGCAGTTTTGTTAAATGGGAACGATTTATAAATAGAACTAGAAGAGTGTTATTATGAATAACTTGCATGAAATGCTTGAGGGAAAGGAGCTTTTTTCGCCTTTCATAAACTATTGATTGTTATAAGCATGGGCTTTTATTGTAAAAACAACTCTTTTAATTAATAGATAATAAACAAATGTTGTTCTAACATTTAAATAAATAGGAAGTTGGAAATGAAAAGATTTTCTTTTTTACATATGGCTATCTTTACATCTCTGTTTGTCTCCAGCTGTTCCTACGCTCCCCCTCCTCGTAGCTATATTCTCGCACAAGGATGCATCCCCCTAGCTAAGCAAGCAAACTCTTTAGAGTTTTCCATCGCCAAGTCGATATTTCAAGCATCCTTCCCACAAAATATATAGCGTGATCGCATTCTCAATAGAGGTACTGTCCACTTAATCAGACTAAAATTCTAAGATTTTATTCTCGAAATTTTCTTCTTTAAGAACCTTATCGATAGCCGTTTGGATCTTCTTAGGAACTCCCCCAAGTAGATTTTGAGCATGAACCATACGCATACGCGTACGAGGTTTCCCTAATAACTCCATAGAGTCAAACAGGGGTAATCCCTGTTTCTTTCCAGTAATAGCCACATAAAGAAGAGGAATCACCACTTTCTTATGATGGACTTGGAAAGCTTCCGAAAGCCATTTAGACCCTAGATAAAACTGATCTTTAACCCATAAATCGGTTTTTTCTAAGTATTTTACATAGCTGTAAAAAAGGATAGCAGCCTTCTCCTGAGAGATTGCGGCTGGTAAAAGCTCTTCCTTGGAATACTCAGGAAGAACTGAAAAGAAAAATTCTGATAACCCGACAAATTCTGCAAGTGTCGCCATCCGAGATTGGCAGAGGGGAAGAATTTTCAATAAAAACTCATCATTGACCAACCAATCCTTCAGTCTAGCTAATAGATTTTCTGGTGATCCCTCATGATTTAGATAGTGTTTATTCATCCAATCTAGCTTACGAACATCAAAAACCGCTCCGGACTTTCCAATCCGCTTAGGATCAAAGTTTGCAATAAGCTTCTCTAAAGAATATACCTCTTCATCCCCCTCCATGCTATAACCCATGAGAGTCAGGAAATTCATAAAGGCTTCTTTTATGTACCCAGCATCACGATAATAGAAGATCGAAGTAGGATTCTTTCTTTTCGATAGTTTTGTACCATCGGGATTAAGGAGTAAGGGCATATGCAAGAATATAGGCGGTTCCCAACCAAAAGCTTCGTAAAGAAGCAGGTGTTTAGGAGTAGAACTCAGCCATTCTTCTCCACGAAGAACATGAGTAATGCCCATAAGATGATCATCTACAACATTAGCGAAATGGTATGTAGGGAAACCATCGGATTTCATAAGAACTTGATCGTCAACATCTGCCCAGGGAAAAACAACTCTACCCTTGCAGTAGTCTTCAAGAACACATTCACCAGTAAGAGGAACTTTTAACCGAATGGTATAGGGTTGGCCTTCCTGAGTACGCGCCTCTATCTCCTCAGGAGAGAGGTAGCGATAACGGCGATCGTATCCCCCGCGGTACCCTAAAGTAGTGGCGACAGCACGCATTTCCTCAAGCTCTTTAGGCGTAGCAAAGCACTTGTAAGCGTAATCTGTTTTTAAAAGAAGCTCTGCGTACTCTCTATAGATTTCCGTACGTTCTGACTGTCTATAGGGGCCGTGAGGACCGCCAATATCTGGTCCTTCATCCCATTGAATACCGCACCATTGAAGAGCGGAGAAAATATTTTTCTCATAATCATCACGGCTACGTGTTTGATCGGTATCTTCGATTCTCAGGATCATCTTCCCATTGAATCGTTTTGCAAAGATTTCGTTAAACAAAGCCATGTAGGCTGTCCCTACGTGGGGATCCCCTGTAGGCGACGGCGCAACTCTAACGCGTACGTTTTCCCAAGCCATTCTTTTTTAATCCTAAGACGAAAGAGACTTGATACCTCGAACCTAGTTATTTCTTCAAGAGAAATCCTCTCTAGGCACCTCGATTACCGAATTAGAGGCGGGCAAAGAAAAAACTCTGTATCCCTAGTAAAAGCTACAGAGCTTCTATGGAAATTTACACGCAGATCTAATCTATCTGCATATAAACAGAATATCAAAAAAAACACGAGAAGTTAGAAAGGCGAAGGAGATAAAAGCGGTAGCTTAAGAAGCAGGAGAAGATAAATATGAACTAGTCGTTCTCAAATAAGGCGGTTCCCGAAAAAACAGCATCTGCTGGAGTAGCTGTAGGGTGTTCAACCGCAACTTCTTTCATTTTCTTCACTGTTTGCTTATTTAAATACTCGCTCTTATATCTATCGATCTCTGATTGAGAGATAACCCAAGCTGCGCCTTTGCGTTCTCCTCGCATGGTTCCCGTGCGGGTAGCGTAGTAAACTTTCTGCACAGGGATCCCTAGCATATCAGCCACCTGATTTACAGAGTAAAACCCCTTGTCGTTATCAAAGAGTAGCTCCCCCTGATAAAGAGACTTCTTTCTTGAATAACGGTTACGCTTATAGTCTTCCAAATCCTTAAGATCGATTTCCCATCGGGTTGTTTTAGAAGCCTTTAGTTTCTTTTGTTTGATTGCTACATAAATTGCTTGACGTGTTACATTATGCAACTTTGCCGCCTGTGTAATAGAAACCATCTCAGTTCCTTCTTGCACTTCAAGTTGCTGTGCATTTTCTCTGTCATCTAAATCAAAACAGCTTTCATGTTGTATGCATTCCATACGTTAGCAAACCTCCCCCCTCAACATATTCTAGAATTAAAACAACCTTAATAGTTAGTAGTTCTTCCTTAATTTTTAGAAATTTTTAAATAAGTATTTTCCTAAGAAAAGCTTTATTAATCAAGCTTTTTTGTTAATATAAAGTTGATGTTTTTGTTTAAATCTTAATAAAACCAAATTACTCCGTCATTTTATTAATATTTCTTAACGTTAAAACATAGACATCTTGAAAATACAAGCCCACTCAAACACAAACTCCCCATCCTAAAGCACTTGAATGGAATATCTCTAGGAAGAGTTCGGACAACATCCCAATCTCCCTAATTTTACAGTCTGTACTTAGTTATTTAGAAATAAACTCCCAACCTCTGAAACTCAAATAGACAGATTAGAAAAAATCAGATTCGTCGTAATAGCGTTCATCATTGCTCCATTTAGACTGTTCAACTATAGTAAGTTATTTTGAAGCGCATTTTATATGCCTCAGTAGCTTATACGCATACTAGCACCTTAAATTTGAAGACAAATCTAAGGTAGAGACAACAGTGCCATAGAGAATCTTTTACGTAAAAGATTCTCTAACCAGTCACAAACACGCTTTTGTATTATTGAAGTTATTCCCCATCATCTGGTGTTTCACTGGGGTCTTCCGGACTATAGTGATCTATGATGTGTTTAACTACATTCTGTATGGTCGTCTCATCAAGCTCTCCCTTATGCTGTAGTAGGAACTCCCCTACAGGAATTTTCTTTCCAGGGAATTTAGGAGCATTAGGATCTAAAAATGGTGCTGCAAAACAATTATCCCTATTGAACATACCATCTCCTATGAGTTGAGCTTGGTAATCCTCTCCGTGTATGAATAATTCTGGGCAAACAAGAGATTCACTGTATTTTGCCGAATTGATTTCCCAACCTAACTGTGTTGCTGTCCATCCAGCAACTTTCCCGAGCCATTGAGATGCTATCGCCGCAACTGACCTCGGTCCACGGTCTTTAATGACAAACCAATCGACCCCGTCACTTCCATCGACGACTTCCTTGCTCAATCCTAACGCTTGTACTAGGGTTCCTAAAGAATAGCCGTAAGCTATAATTTGTTTTGCCTTCGGTCCGTCAGGGTGATCTCGAAGATAATGAACACATGCCTGATAAGCCTTTCCTAAAGACTCCCGTGTAATGGGGCCCTTGCTATGCATCACCCCTGGATAGTTAAATACTACAACATTAGCCCGCGCTTGTTTCGCCACATTCAATATCCAATCATTACGAGAGTAAACCATAGCTCTAGTTTCAAAACATTCGCTATTCCCTAAGGAAACCAGCATCCATCTATCTTTTTCAGCATCAGGGAATTGAATACTAATGGCGTCAATGAGTAAATCATCACATTGAATAGGAATACGCTTTACAGAACTTGCATAACCACTCTCTAGCCAATCGTCCACATAACAACGAAAACTCTCTTGCAATATTTTTTTCGCAAAGCATAGCTGCTCTGTGAATAGCCCTCCAGCAGCCGGAAGCAAACAATTCTGACAAATCTTCCCCAATACCCAAAGTAATCCGAACGGAATAAACAAAATAATGCGGAAAATGCACTTAATAATTTCACAAATGACATCAAGTATCTTGTAAATTACGGGGTAAAGAGTTCGCCTCCTATGCGCCTGACGAGCCGCTTCTGAGGAAAATATTAAAATTTCAGGTTGTGGGTTCATCGTGATCAGGGAATTACCTATAACAGATGATTGGGGAACTGAAAACATATCTGCTGCAAATATGGGAGTTAAAAGTGGACATTTTAAAAAAAATATGGAATAAAACAAAGAAAATGTTCCTATTCCGCTATTTTAAATTAAATGCTTCTTATTAGTAAGAATGTTTTAAAATAAAAACTATCAAGAATTATCTTTGATCACCCTTACAATGCGGTAAAAAACCCATCAAAAACCTTCCGAAGAACTGCGCTACAACTATGGAGATTCCTAGGTTATTTCCTTTCATAAGATGTTACGAAAGAAAATATGTATTCTGAATTATCGGGTTATTTTCTTTAGCCAAAATGTCTAGAAGAAATGCGTTTGTGAAGATACCCAGCCGTCAATAAAATTGGGTGAATGATTTAAAACGGGCCTGTAGAAAAACTCAAGAAAAAAGTATTAGAAAATACTGCGATGGTGGGGGTATTTTTTTCACATTCAAGGAATTAAAACTTTGGCTGGCTATCTTTATAATTTAGCGGAAGAATATGGAAATCTCGAACGAGTAAATGAATCACTCCTCCGTTAGAAGATTGGGATAAACGTGGCGTATAGGCAAGTTCCAAGGGCTTATTCCAGTTTGCTTTAAGCGCCTCTATTCTATCTCCCAGTCCAAAAGCAATGCCTTCCAGATTCCTTTCCCCGTGGTTAAGATAAAGCTTGAGATGATTTCCTGGTAATAATTTAGGATAACGCACCTGATGGACTATGGTGTAGAATACCGGCATAGGGTTTCCTTTCCCAAAAGGTTCAAAAAGATCTATAGAGGACAATAAATCGTGATCTATCTCGTCGAAATCAGCTTGAGCATCTAAGGGCAGGGTAAGAACTGCTTTATCCTTTTTTAATGATGAGTTCACAAGATGGATAAATTTCTTCCTGAATGCTTCTACTTGGTCTTCGTTGATGATAATCCCCGCAGCAAAATCATGCCCTCCGTAGGATATAAACAAAGATGAGCACTTCTGTAATATCCCAAGGAGTGGGAAAGAGCCTATAGTTCTTAATGACCCCTTCCCTACGCCTCCTTGATTCGAAATAATAGCTACGGGCTTATTGTAGGCCTTGGCAAGGCGCGCAGAAATAATCGGAATGACTCTTGCATGCCAATCATTCGACGATAATACGATAGCG
The DNA here is from genome assembly GCF_000007605.1 of Chlamydia caviae GPIC. Taxonomy (NCBI): domain Bacteria; kingdom Pseudomonadati; phylum Chlamydiota; class Chlamydiia; order Chlamydiales; family Chlamydiaceae; genus Chlamydia; species Chlamydia caviae. The sequence continues at coordinate 191,862 of NC_003361.3, read as the reverse complement.
GCTTGCTTAACGATTTCGGGTTTGTTTTTCAGGATTTTTTGTACATCATGAAAAACATCAGCTTCTATTTTTTGCCGTTCTCTGTTTATCTTATCGAGATATTGAATTATCTCATCTGCAGTTTCTGGATCTTGGGTGAGTAATAACTCCACCCCTTTAGCAGCATCGGCAAGCCTTCCCAAGCTATTCAGCTTAGGAGATATTTTCAAAACGATATCCGTAGAGGTCACTTCGGAAGGTTTTACCCCAGCAAAAATACAGAGTTTATGCAGGCCTAACCGCGAGCCCTTAGCAATCTCTTTTATACCATGCCTGACCATAGTGCGGTTTTCTCCCAAAAGGGTCCCCACGTCAGTCACTGTCCCTAAAGTCACTAAATCTAATAAATGTTTAGTATCTACTTTTAGTTTTGGGTTCTCTTTCCTTAGCGCATTGAGAACACCACGCGCGAGCTTAAACGCCACACCTACGCCGGTTAATTCCTTATTCGGATAAGCACGATCTCTTAATTTAGGATTTAAAGTAGCTATACAATGGGGAATTTTACCCGTAGGCATATGATGATCTGTAATAATCACATCAATTCCCTGCTTATTGATATCGCTGACTTCTTTTCCTGCGGTAATCCCACAATCTACTGTAATCAGTAAAGTAACCTTCTCCTCTTTCATTTTAGCAATTAATGAGGACGGTTCTCCGTAATGTTTTAGCAAAGCTCCCAAAAAGCAGTAGCTAACTTTCATATCTATAGATCTTAGGAACTCTACAAGAAGAGCCACCCCCGTCATGCCGTCAACGTCACTATCGCCATAAACCATGACGTGTTCATTGCGCTCTTTAGCAAGAAGCAAGCGCTCTATGGCCTTGGTCATATCCAGTAAGAGTTCGGGATCGTGAAGATTATCTAAGTGTACATAAAGGAAGTCGCGGACTTCATTTACAGTTTGAAATCCTCGAGAAATAAAGATCTGTGCAGCTATCGGATGAAGATGCAATTCCTTTATAAGAGCAGAAAGCAAAGCAGGATCCTGCTTAGGGTATACCCAGTTAGGGCTGGGGACAGAAGAATTATCTTTTATTGCCATAGATTTTCGCGCCGTAAACTCTTTAAAAATCTATTTTTCTAAAGAGAATTTTCATCCTTCTGTACCAAAGCAGGCAATAACTTGTAATTATTGCCTGTTTCTTTCCTCTTTACGAACCATGAATAAAAGAAGAGGCGGTGCTATGTATAGAGATGATAGTGTGCCCAAAAGAATACCTATTGTCATGATGAAAGCAAAGTTAAAGATTGAACCGCCTCCAACAAACAGTAAAATTAATAATACCGACAGTGTTGTCGCTGTGGTCATTACTGTTCTTCCTAAGGTTTTTTGCAGTGCGTCGTTTATTAAAATCGGCATAGGTGTAAATAATTTTTCCTGACGATCTTCTCGAATACGATCGAAAATGATTAAGGTATTATTTAACGAATACCCTAAAACCGTCATCAAAGCTCCGACTGCTTGTAAATCAATTTGTATCTTTTGCAAAAAGAAATGTGTGGCTACTAATACGGCGCAGGTAGCGACAAGATCATGAATCAATGCGCAAACAGCACTAAATGCATAACGCCATTCAAAACGCAAGCTCACATAAAGCAAAATGATCGCTAAGGCTCCCGCCAACGCTATACAAGCTTGTTGACGCATCTTATTAGAGAACTGTCCGCTAACTTTAAGCCAGAAATTCTGGGTATCTTTAAAGCTCTCTGAAGAAGTGTCTATTCCTGTATCAGAAAGTATGCCCATCACTAAAGATAAATTAGGATCAGGGGTTTCGAATACCTGTTTCTCAGAAGCTTGTACTCGAGTTAATGCGTTTTGACTGAAGTATATTTTTATCTTCTCAGAAGAGTCTAACGTCTTAATTTTGAAGTCTCTAGAAGATAAGCCTACCTGCTTAAATTTATCCCCTAACTTATTACGAAACTGTACAACATCTACAGCTTTCTGATCAGACATGTCTAAAGTGAAAGCGTAACCACCTTTAAAATCCATTCCCAAAACGGAATTCCATGCCCCGAAACCTAACGCAACGCATCCCAAAACAATAACGCTCCCGGATACCATCCAAAGTCTTTTGCACTCTTTTAAGAAATCATGCTTGATGCCGATGAACTTATTCATCATATGCAGCTGAGTTTCTTGCGTTTTATTCATCCATACCATGAAGAAAAACTTCGTCATGAATAATGCAGTAAACATTGAAGAGAAAATCCCTAGGATTAAAGTCAGAGCGAATCCCTTAATTGGTCCCGTATCTAAAACCAAAAGAAGTAGCGAAGCTAATATTGTGGTCAAATTCGAATCAAAGATAGCGCTGAAAGCTTTTTTATACCCTGCTTCTACAGACTGGGTAAGACTTCGCGATAATAAATACTCTTCGCGAATTCTTTCGAATACAAGCACGTTAGCATCTACAGCCATTCCCATGGCCAATACAATTCCCGCTAATCCCGTGAGAGTTAGAGGGGCATCAAGATACTGTAGGGCTGCCCAAATCAATAGAAGATTTAAGATAACAGCTCCCGAGGCAATAACTCCTCCGAATTTGTAATAAACGCTCATCAAAATGATCAAAACAGCAAGACCTAAACATATAGAGATAATCCCTTGTGTACGTTGTTGCTTGCCTAATTCAGGAGAGATAACTTCTTCACTTAAAACCTCAGGAACAAAGGACATAGATCCTGATTTTAAATCCGTAGCTAAGCGGTTTACTTCACGATGTGAAAATTTTCCAGAAACACTAGCGTGATCTTTTAAAGGAGCATTTAATACAGGATCGCTGACCACATAACCATCAAGAACAACAGCCATTCTCCAGCCTCTTCCAGAAGAGTGTTGGCTATTGGTTGTTCCACTGACGCCTTCCTGACAATAAGCAGCGGTCCAAGCGTGGAAACTCTCTGTTGGAGAAATATTGTGAGCTCGTTGAGCTATTGCAGTATCTTTTACTGAGAAATTTAAGATATAGCCTTCCCCTACAGCAAATTCTGGGCGGATGTTTTTTAAAGAAGCACCGTCTAAAGCATAGTTGCGGAAAACAATCATCAAAGGATTTGCTCTACCTTCAATATTCTTTTCTATAGCAATCATTGAATACGTCGTATCCAAATGAGAAGAGGCTGCCTCACCACCAACTTCAGGGAAAGCCAGACCTTCTTGCTGTAATTTTGCAACTGCTTCTTTAACGCTAGTGGGCAAAGGGAAGCTCTGATCATTAAAGATACGACTTGCCAACTTATTAATAGCTTCCGGAGATGTCGTTTCTTGACTTCGTGCTGTGAACCACAGGTAATCTAAAAATCTTTGCACTTCATAGCGAAGCGCAGAATAGTGAGAAAATTTCTCATTCACGACATGGAACGTCATCTGAGAGGTACCTAAAATTTCTTCGGAAGAAATTTTAGTAGATCCAGGAACACTGAGATGTACGTTATCTCCTTCCCTACGTATCTCGACTTCTGCAACGCCCAATTTATTTAAACGAGCGTAGAGTTCATCAGAAACTTTAAGGATCCCTTCCTTATCAGTTAATTGCTTTCCTTGATGATCTTTAAAAGCTAAGCGGATCTGTTTTCCACCAATAAAATCAATCCCGAAGCGCAAAACGTTATCGCCACGAGAGTATTTTCGTAGATTGAGTTTGAGATTTTCAACAAAAGCACTTCGGTGAGGCACAGCAGCGCGTACACGCTGCTGATCATCCATAGAACAGCTGGCCTGTTGGTACTGTTCATGCCAACGCACCCATTCTTCTTGACGGTGCTTTTCAATGCGATTCAACGTTTCTAAACGATCTCGTATATCGCGAACTTCAAGACTAGCAATTTCACCTTCGTTAGAAACAACAAAGTTCTCGCCCCACACATCGAAAAATCTTTGTAGAGGCTCCTTAACTTCTAAAACCTCATCTTCTCCGATACTCCATGGAGCAGCATCCGTATAAGCAAAACAATTATATAAATTTTGTAGATCCTTATCGAAGACCTTAGCCTCTTCTGCGTTTCCCTTCTCATATTTCGCGGCTACAGAGCGGAGCCCTTTCAAAACTATGTAAACAGATCCTTTAGAGAAATGAGAGCAACTTTTTTCTGGAGAGAAAATGAAACAACCGAAGGTATCGCTTTCTCTAGGCAAACGACAGTGTATAGGAAAATTTTCTCGTACAAGATCACAGGATTCTGCTGGAGGTCTATTCAATGCCAATGTAGCTAGATGCTCGACCATTCCCTGATAGATACGCTGGCCATGCAAAACGATTTTTCCACTCGCATCTTTATCACTTAGATTCAATGAAAATCCCTGAGAGGTCTCCTGCAAAGGTCGTTGAAATTTATGCGCTAGTCTGTGTTTCTCTTTAGCCAACCAAGCATCAAAATCCAAACGCTGTTCTATGGGCAACTCTTCACGTTTAGCAAGCACATGAGGATCGAGACAAAATACTAATTTTCTTTCCTTAGAAAGAAATTCTACTGAAGAGAAGAAGGGAGATACTGCGCTACACTCTAAAGAATTATCTACAATGCGCGTGGTTGTTTTTTTCCATCTTTGCGCTCTGGTCTTCAGATCATGACATAAGTCACGAAAAATAGATTGATGTTGCTCAGAAATATTTGAGTCCATCGATAAACTTTCTAAGCGTGCTAAAAATGCGGAATAATCTCTTTCTGAAGAAAAGAAATAATTCAGTAGAGATGCTGTTCTGAAATTAGGAAGAATGTCCAAACCTAACGAAAGGTTCTTAGCCAACTGAACGACTCTATCTATCGATGCTGTAGCCCAAAACGAGGGATAGCCACAAGAGCATGCACCTGAAGGATTTGGAGTAATTGAAGATGCGGCAATATTTAAGATTTCTGTTCCTGATTCAGCATCCTCTCTATTATAAGAAACAAAAGAAAAGTCTTTTTCTGTTAAAGCGGTAGTCAAAGATCCAGTCACCTGGACAACACTGCCTTCCTTCCTTTCATAGCCTAATACGTAAAGACGTGAAGATTTTATAGGGACTGTGGGTTCGCCATAAATCATATTTTCAAGAAAAGTGTAGGCATCCGCATGATCTTTGAAATGGATATTCACCACTCCTGGAATACTGGGATGTTGTGCAATATGACCGCGTAATTTCAACGCTGAAAGCACCGAAGAAACTCTAGGGATAATATCACTGCGTACTTCAGAAACTTGATTCGTTAACTTGCGAACAATTTGTTGCGCTTCCTTCTCATCGATTTTTTTACTTAATGGTCGCGAGTAGTACAGACATGTGGGCAACACATAGTAGAGAGCTAATCCAAAAACAAAAACAATTATACTTAAATTGCGTCCAAATCTCTGTTTCATTGCGCGGCTCTTTTAAATTAGCGAATATTTTGAATAGAAATACTAATGAACTAAAATACCAATTGAAAATAAAATCGTCAAATGGAGACCTGTTTAGGAATTTAAACAAGTAATTTATTATGAAGTCGTCACTACAATCCTAAGATTGTATTTATGATCTAGGACGATTTATTTTAATTTTTATTTCTTCCAAACTTCCGTGTACAACAAATCAATCTACCCCTTACAGACTATCCTCAAGGCAGATTAAATTACATGACACCAAGAAAAACTTGATGGGGTGAAATCGGAGAAAGACAAACATTCTCTACTTGGAAACATCACGTTAGTATCTATAGATCTCAACGGAGCAACACTTTCGGGATCAACAAGAGCTATGGTTATTGGCAATTTCGATTTACTCTCGGGAAGTACTGCTTCTCTTGCCAAAAACTCCGCAGCTTGAAGAAAAGCCATTTTAGAAAGAAGTTTTGTAGAATGTAGCGCCTCTGGATCCAATCCCTTTACAACACCTAAAGGAGAAACTAAAAGACATATCCCTGCCTTATTTACAAGACGTGAAACAGAGACTCTTTCTATAGCTGCTTTAAAAGCCTCAACATAGGCTACTGTATATACGGAAAGCGGGGAGGACTCTGCTCCTTCCTGACGCAATCCAGGAATATGTGTATAAAGGACTTCTTGGGGGGATGGTCCTGGAGAGAGATCGCTCCAAGGAATGGCGACTATTCTGTCTTTAGAATGGCTGGTTCTTAATGAATTTTCAACACACTCTTGCATAATAGGGGGAAGCTGAAACACTTCTTGATACAATGTTTCCGTTGCTAACCGACCATTTCGAATGGCCTCTAAATCCAATTCTTGAATTAAAATCGTTCCATTCTTCTTAACTGATCTTTTTTCTAAAATTTTCTTTAAATTCTCCCTAGTCCCTTCGCAAATTTGAATATTTCTATTTTCTTGATGACAGTACATCCCTGGGGAGAGCAAACGCCATGTCCGCAACAAAGAGAGGTATTCTTGGTCGGTTACCGAAGAGACTACATGTTGCCGATAACATAATTTTGGGATTTCTATACGTGTCCATGCGCTTGTGTATTGGCGATAGGCAACGACACATAGAAGGATCCCAAGAATTAACAATCCAATACAAGGGAGAAACGTCTGACACATACTGGCGGCAAGTATACTGCAGGAAAGAGCTCCCATACCTAGCAGTGAGAAGAGCCCTGAACCTATCTTTCTAGCCGCATGCCGAGCAGTAGGGATATAATGAACACTGCCCCTCGCTTTTGTAGACATAAATGTGGGTTTCGGCAGATATCCAAAACACATTCGAGGCAATTTCATTTAAAAAACCTTATAAGTTGGAAGTATTAGTCTCATGACTGAAAAACAACTAGTTTATAAACGCAACTAAGTATAACAAATCGAAGAAATAAAAAACCTCTAGGATCTTTCTTATGAAAAATTTTTATTGTTTTTACAACTAGATAATTGAGAAGACTCTTTACATAGATAGCTCAGGATAATTGCCCTATCTTTGTTTTGGAGAAAAATCAAAAAATGTAGCAGGATATATTTATAAAGGCGTGTAAAAGTTCATTTTGACAGTTGGTTTGCTAACGCTGCAGTGAAACAAATATATTATAGTAATTTTTTCTTAACATTGCGAACTGCTGAACCAGCTAATCGAAATACATCACATTAAACAGAAAAGCTTATTGCTATTGCCCTGAGAAGGTCTTTTTATACTGTATATTCTCCTCTCATTGAAGAATGTCAACTTGTCAAGATATGATATTTCTTCTACTATGCCTCGGAGATTCCAATTCACTTAACTCTGGATTGCTTTACAGTCCGAGAAAATTATAAAGCTCTTTGTCTATTATTTCGGCTCAAGAAGAGGTTCAGCTGTTGTTTTTGAAATCCAGTCACAACGCATTGCCACAACTCACGATTTAGATATGCCTCTTACCTTAAAACAGGAAGATCAAGTTAATGTATCCCTACAGTCTCTACCGAGACATGTTGCCATCATTATGGATGGCAATCGCCGTTGGCATCAGCAACATCAAACACAATGTACGCTCAAACAAACCTCAGGGCATTACTACGGAGCTAAAGCTCTTCCTAGTATTATTGAATCTGCTTTTTCTTTAGGTATTGAGGTTCTTACACTCTTTGCCTTCTCTACAGAGAATTTTCTAAGATCAACCGAAGAAGTCGAGGAACTTTTTTCTCTTTTCCACTCGCAACTGGACGAACAGTTTCCTTATCTTATTGAAAATAAGATTCGCCTACGTTGTATAGGGAACTTATCGGCTCTCCCTTTACAGTTACAACAAAAAATTTCTGAAATCTCCTTAAAAACCCACCAAAACTCGCATAGAGATCTTGTGTTAGCAATTAATTATGGAGGAAAGGATGAACTGGTACGTGCATTTAAAAAACTCCATCAAGATTTGGTAGAGCAAAAAATATCTTCTGACTCTATTTCTGAAGAGTTAATCCGCTTGTATTTAGATACTTCGGAGATGCCGGATCCTGATTTATTAATCCGCACTGGCGGTGAAATGCGTGTCAGTAATTTCCTCTTATGGCAAATAGCGTATACAGAGCTATACGTAACTGATATTTTATGGCCAGATTTTAAACCCAATCATTTTCTAGATGCCATTAAAGCTTACCAACACAGATCACGACGAGGAGGCAGATAGCCATGTTGAAACTGAATAAGTTCAAAACTCCTTTCTATGGAGATCTTTTTCAACGAGTTGTTGTACATTCGTTGGTTCTCACTTTCTTAGTACTTCTTCTTTACAGTTCTTTATTTCCTGTCACATCTTTTGCTTTAGGATTTATCACAGCGCTTTGTAGTGCTGTAGGAACCTATGAATATGGAACGATGGCCAGAGTGAAGATGCACTATGCTTTCCGTTTATATAGTGCTATGGGATCCTTTATCTTTGTTTTAACCAGTTTCATTGCGATTCGATGGCGTCATGTCCTTCCGGAATTTATTTCTACCCTCCCCTGGAGCTTCTTATTTATTTGGGTAACGATCAATGTTTTTAGATCTAGGAAAAATAAATGTGGTCCTTTGGAAAGCTCAGGAATTACCTTATTTTCCATGCTTTATGTGGGCATTCCTGTGCGGTTATTTCTACACATTCTTTATGGATTTATCCACACGGATGAACCCTTTTTAGGTGTGTGGTGGGCATGTTTTCTCATTGCCACAACAAAAGGAGCAGATATCTTCGGATATTTCTTTGGGAAAGCACTGGGACAAAAGAAAATCACTCCTGAAATCAGTCCACATAAAACGATTGTTGGTTTTGTTGCAGGATGTTTAGGAGCTACATTAATCAGTGTCGCCTTCTTTTTACAAATTCCCGCAAGATTCGCTAACTATATCACTATGCCAAGTATTTTAATTGCCTTAGGAGTGATTCTGGGAATTAGTGGATTTTTTGGAGATATTATCGAATCTATTTTCAAACGGGATGCAAAAATTAAAAATAGTAACCAACTCAAGGCTGTAGGCGGTACCTTAGATACCTTAGATTCTCTGTTACTTTCTACTCCTATTGTGTATATTCTCCTTTTGATTACCCAAAAATCTATATTTCTCAGATGATTATTACAATAGACGGCCCTTCCGGAACGGGGAAAAGTACAATAGCAAAAGCCCTTGCCACGGAGTTAAACTTTAACTATTGCAATACAGGTGCGATGTATCGCACCTTAGCCTACACACACCTGCAAGAACCTTGGCAAGCCCTGCCAATCAAAGAGCTTATTGACAATCCTCCTTTCTCCTTTTCATTTATTTCGGGGCAGCCTTTGGAAGCTTTTCTAGAGGGGCAGCTCTTATCTGCAGAACTAGGAACTCAAGAAGTCGCCAATGCAGCTTCAAAACTTTCTCAGCTTCCCGAAGTACGTTCTTTTATGCATAAGCTCCAAAGAAAATATGCAGAATTGGGCAACTGTGTTTTTGAAGGAAGGGATATGGGTTCCAAGGTCTTTCCTGATGCTGATGTAAAAATCTTTCTTACAGCAAGTGCCGAGGTCAGAGCTTCCCGAAGATTAAAAGATCTCCCAGAGAATTCTCTTTCGAAAGAAGCTTTACATGCTGAGCTTGTGAAGCGTGATGAAGCCGATAGCCAACGTCTCCATGATCCTTTGATCATCCCTGAAGGTGCCATCATATTAGATTCTTCAGATTTGACAATAAGCCAGGTTCTAGAGAAAATTTTAGCTTTAGTTTCCCCGAATTTGCCATGATATTTACAGTTTGTAAATTCCTTACCAAAGTCGTCTTCACCCTACTCTATAGACATAGAGTTTATGGAGTGAAAAAGAATCTTGTCAAAGGCGCAGCGATTATTGCTTCGAATCATAATTCATATTTAGATCCTATAGCGCTAAACTTATCTGTTCGTGGTTGTCTACATCACCTGGCACGTTCTACATTATTCAGCAACCGATTTACAGGATGGCTACATAAAGAATGGGGATCTTATCCTGTTAAAAGAGGTGGGGGAAATTCTGCAGCATTTAAGGCTGCTTTTGAACTCTTTAAAAAGAAAAAAAAGCTGATTATTTATCCCGAAGGAGAGCGTAGCCCAACTGGGGATCTGCTTCCCGGAAAGGTTGGTGTTGGTTTAATTGCTATTAAAGCTCGCGTTCCTGTGGTTCCTGTCTATATTGGAGGGACTTATGATATTTTCAATCGCCATCAAAAATTCCCTAAAATTTGGAAAACAGTCACTTGTGTTTTTGGTACGCCGCTAACTTTTGATGATTTGATTGATAATGACACTCTAAGTGCTAAGGAAACTTATCAAATAGCTACTGATAGAATTATGAGCAAAATCGCCGAGCTAAAAACTTGGTATGAAAATGGCTGTATAGGAGAGGTCCCCTAATGACGATGACTCTGCTTTCTTATTTATCTTCTCTATGTCGAGAAGCCACTCTATCAGCGTTTCCTCAAATCGACACTTTTTCTCCTGACATTACCCAATCTACAAAAGAGCATTTTGGTCATTATCAATGTAATGATGCGATGAAACTTGCTCGAACATTAAAGATGGCGCCTAGAGCGATTGCTGAAGCCATTGTCAATCACATTCCTAAAGAGATTTTTACTTCTATAGAAATTGCTGGCGCAGGTTTTATCAATTTTACATTTTCAAAAGAATTTCTAAACAACAGTCTAAAAACATTTTCTGAGGAGTTATCTTCAGGATTTCGTGTTAAGGATCCTAAAAAAGTTGTTATTGATTTTTCTTCTCCAAATATTGCTAAAGATATGCATGTAGGGCACCTACGGTCTACAATTATAGGAGATTGTTTAGCACGTGTTTTTGCTTTTGTAGGCAATGACGTTTCACGCTTGAATCATATTGGTGATTGGGGAACAGCTTTTGGCATGTTAATCACCTACCTTCAAGAAGAACCTTCCGAAGATATCGAGAACCTTGAAGATCTCACAGTATTATATAAAAAAGCGCATGCACGCTTTGCTGAGGATGCAGAATTTAAAAAACGTTCACAAACGAACGTCGTTGCTTTACAAGCTGGAGATCCTTCTGCTTTAAAGTTATGGAAGCAAATTTGTGCTATTTCTGAGCGTGCTTTTCAAAAAATCTACAATATTTTAGATATTGCTATCGAAAAGCGTGGGGAATCTTTCTACAATCCTTTCCTTCCTGAAATTATTCAAGATTTAGAAAACAAGAATCTCATTACGATTTCTGATAACGCAAAATGCGTTTTTCATGAGGGCTTTTCCATCCCTTTAATGGTGCAAAAAAGCGATGGGGGCTATAACTATGCAACTACAGATTTAGCTGCTATGCGCTATCGCGTAAACAACGATGGTGCTGATAAAATTATCATTGTCACCGATATGGGACAATCTCTACATTTCCAACTTCTTGAAGCTACGGCATTAGCTGCAGGCTACCTGCCTAATAAAGAAACCTTCTCTCATGTGGGTTTCGGTCTTGTTCTTGATTCTGAAGGAAAAAAATTTAAAACCCGTTCCGGAGAGAATATAAAACTCAAAGAGCTGTTAGATACTGCTATAGATCAAGCAAAAGCCACCTTAAAAGAACACCGTCCGGAAATCTCTGATGAAGAAATTTCCTCACGAGCTCCTATTTTAGGGATTAATGCTATTAAATATGCGGATCTATCTTCTCATCGCGTCAGTGATTATATCTTTTCTTTTGAGAAGATGTTGCGTTTTGAAGGGAACACTGCGATGTTTCTTCTTTATGCTTATGTACGCATTCAAGGAATAAAGCGGCGTTTGGGAATTGAAACATTAGACCTAGAAGCGACGCCAAATATTCAAGAACCTTCCGAAGAAGCTTTAGCTTTAGCGCTCTTGCGCTTCCCAGAAGCCATTGATCTGACTCTGAAAGATCTCTGCCCGCATTTCCTAACCGACTATTTATATATGCTTACAAACAAGTTTAATGCCTTCTTTAGAGATTGTCATATTGAAGGGTCCTCCCATCAAAAAGAACGTTTGTATCTTTGCGCTCTTGTTGAAAAGACCCTAGCTGCAGGCATGCATTTATTAGGGTTACAAACTTTAGACAAATTATAACATTAGGGAGCGACGGGATCTAAAGATAGTAAATGGATCTTTGCCCCTAGCGAATTGAGTTTTTCCACCCAATTATAATACCCCCGATCTAATAGCTGAGTATTCTCTATTAGCGACGGTCCCCCCTCAGCGATAAGCGCTGCCATGATATAGGCAAATCCTGCACGTAAATCAGGAATAACAAGGTGTGAGGATCTTAAAGGTGTCACGCCATGAATCACCGCGCTATGAGGGAAATTTCCTGTAGCATAGCGACAAGCCTTTGAGCTTAAACATTGATAAAACAGCTCGCAACTGGCTCCCATCTGCTGTAACCCTCGCAAATACCCTAGGCGATTCTCATGAACGGTTTCATGAATTACCGACGACCCTTCTGCCTGAGAAAGGAGAACGGAAAACGGTTGTTGCCAATCCGTAAGGAATCCAGGATGCACATCTGTTTCTAAGACAACGCCTCCTTTTAAAGGCTCATTATAGAAAAACTCGATTCCAGTTTCTGTAACTGAAAATCCTCCTCCTATAGAGCGTAAAGTCTTCAGGAAAGGAATCATCAGATCCTGCTCAGCATTTTCTACAAAAACACGCCCGCCGGTAAGTACCGCCGCCATACCAAATGAAGCCGCTTCTATCTTATCAGGAATTACCCAATGATCTACCTCATAGAAATCATCACATCCGAAAATTTCTATAGTTCTATCATTATCTGTAGTGATCTCTACGCCGGCTTTTTGTAAAAACAAAATAAGATCAAGGATTTCCACTTCTAAAGCAGCATTCTTAATGATCGTTCTTCCCCGCGCACGTACAGACGCTAAGATTAAATTCTCTGTAGCTCCTACAGAAGGATAAGGAAGAGTGATATAAGCCCCTACAAGACCTTTAGGAGCAGCCGCTTGATATCCTTGCCCATCGCAAGCCACTTGTGCTCCAAGCTGCTCTAAACCCTCAAAATGAAAATTCAGAGTTCTCTCTCCAATAGCATCTCCCCCAACACAGGGAACAACAACACCTTCAGGACAACGCGCAAGTAAAGCTCCTAACAATAAAATCGGAATACGATTTACCCGAGAAAATTGTGCCAACACCTCAGTCATACGAATCTCAGGTGTATGAATTTCTATGACTTCCGCCTGCTTATCCCAATGAACGATTGAACCTAAAGATTCACATAACTCAACTGTCAAACGTACATCACCAATGTCAGGAACATTACGCAAAATACATTTGCGATCAGACAATAGCGAAGCAACAAGTAACTTAGTTGTAGAGTTTTTAGCTCCAGATACACGTACTGAACCTTGTAACACACAACCACCAAAAACTTCTGCTGCTGCCATTCTTAGCTCCTAGTCACCTTTTTCTAATCATCCTAAAGAAACGTTAACTTTCCCTAACGTTATTTTCCATGCAAACTTTTCATTTTTTTAGAAACAAATGTCTTTTATTCACAATAATTAAAAGCTATTAAAACAGCGGTTAGTTTATTAACTGAACAAAAACTCGAGATATTAATAAATAGTTTGTTTTACAATCTAATTAAATTAGAGTTTTTTATTTAGTTGTTAAATCATGACTAGTCCTATTAATAATCCATCTACAACGAATGTTACGACTACGACGACATCAACTCCTGTAGTAACGACATCTACATCCTTTGGGGGTCACGTTGTATCTACTACAGGGACTGGAGCTTTAGAAACAACCGCGCAAACTGTTAACACAACAGCAGAGCAAGCGGTAGCTCAGGCAGAATCTGATTCGGGAGCCGTGATTTTTACAACGCAAAGAGATGTATCTACAACAGCGCCGACTACAGGCGGCAGCGCATCAACAGCTACAGCAGCCAGTCTATTAGGAACTCATATTCTTGGAACAGGAAGAGCAAGAACTGACAGCACATCGAGTAGCGACAGCAGCATTTCCGACACTTCAACGACATCTTCAACTCAAGATACTGGGGCTACGGGAGAAACTCAAGATGCTGGGGCTACGGGAGAAACTCAAGATGCTGGGGCTACAGGTGAAGCTGGAGGCACTCAAGAAGCTTCTGGTGATGTAGATTTAGGAGATCTTGCAGGTCTACGAGGTTCAGAAGCTGCCGATGGTGCTGAAAGAGCTGAGGGTCCTGGTGGCCTACCCAGTATGGCCCTTCCTAAATATGATCCCACAGATAAAGCTTCGATTATCAAATTCCTATCCACCCCCTCTGTACAAGCAAAATTACAGACTAAGGCCGGTCATATTGTTTTTATGGATGAGGCTAGGGGAAGCTTTATTTTCGTAAGAAATGGTGATTGGAGCACAGCAGAGTCCATAGCTGTAACTAACGGAAAAACAAAAGAGCCTATCACTGATGTTAAAGATTTAGAAATGTGCATTGCGAAATTCTGCGTAGGCTATGAATCTATGCAAGCTGACTGGTCCAATAATATTCAACCACGCGTCGCAGGACAGACTGGAGAGACAGGACATTACGATCACCTACTTATGAGCATGAAGTTTAAAACTACTGTGCTCTATGGTCCATGGAACTCTAAAGAATCTAGCAGCGGCTATACCCCTTCGGTATGGCGTCGCGGAACCAAATGTGATTCAGGACCTATCTGGGGTGATGTCGGTGGTTTGAAAGGAATTAATTGGAATAATGTTGCTAAACCAGACGCAACAGCATTCTCAAGAGAAACAGCGGCTCCTGCTCAACCACAACCCGGTCCTTACACTCCACCTGTTATCAATGTTAACTTAGGTGGTATTAGCACTAACGTCAATGTTACTGGAGGGACAACGACGACTACTGTCACTACCTCCCCTACACCCGATATGTCCGAAGTTGATAGTACCGCAGGCTTTGATGAAATTGACGGCCTCTCCACTCAAGATGAAAGTACAGAAACAGATATTGATGATGTAGAAACACAAAGTACCAGCACACAATACGAAGATACTTTACATTACGAAAGTGGTGGGGAAGAAGTAGACAACTTAGCCCCAGCCCCACTACCTCCTGGGCCACCTCCTCCAGCTAAAGGGGGCGTCAATATCACAGGAATGCCGGCTGCTAATTTACAACAAATATTGAACAACGTCCGCGAGCATTTAGATACTGTCTATGATCAAAATGGCGTACATCATGAAGGAAACCAAGATTTAGGCACCGTTGTCAGAACATCAGAAAATGGGACTTATAAGCCTACAGTATTGTTAAAGAATGATCAAGGTGATGGTGGACGTGGAGTACAAAGAAGTAATGACGATGATGGCGGTGAACTAGGAAATATCTTAAACCGTGTCCGAGAACATTTAGATGTTGTTTATCCTGAAAGCAATGAAGGAGAGCCTATTCCTGTAAATCAGAATCTCGGCGATGTAATTCAAGCTGTTGAATCAGGGAACACACCGAAGCCTACCCAACCTGAAGGAGTATTCGTTGCAAAAAAAGTTAACCTTGATGGGGACGGCAATATCGTCGGAGGAAATGCAAGAACCTCTTCTGAATCACGAGCCAGCAATTTAATGAGTGCTGCAGGTGGTGAGGGCGCAGAAGGATTGGAGCATCTTTTACCACAGTTACGCTCCCACCTTGACGACGCGTTTGATCAACAAGGGAACCTTGTTGGTGCCCCAGGGACAAACGTAGGAAGTCTCATCAAAGCTTTCCAAGAGCGCACGGGATCAGGCGGTATCGTTGCACCTTTACCTGCTTCAGTAGTTACTAGCAGTTCTGCACCTCAACAATCTGCGACTGTCTCCGATCTTCCTAAAGCACAGACGGCAGAAACAACGACTCCTGGAGGTTCCCCTGACCTTCATGGAGCTGCTAAAGGTGTAGCTGATAGCTTATCGAATTTATTACAAGCTGCGACACCTTCTACGACAAGCACTACGGTAAGCTCGCCAGCTCCTCGGCAAGAGACAGCAACCTCTACATCTGTAGCAGGAACTAGAGGAACAGCGACTCCTACAACGGGAGGGTCTCCTTCAGGAATTCCTGGAGCAGCAGCCAATGTAACAGCAACATTAAGCAGCGTTGCTAATAAAATCGCACTATTTGAAAAAGGCGCAAGATTGCAAGAAGCCTTGGATAGTGCAGATACAGAATCCACACAAGGTAAACAGTTACTTGAAGCTGCAAGAAATACAACAACAATGCTGTCAAAAACCTTATCTAAGGTGACGGGGTCTCCTCCTTCTCCACCTCAAAGACACTCCTAAGCAAAACTCTTAAGGCTTTTCTAAGTATAGAAAAGCCTTAAGCCATATTGTGATATACCTCATCGACATCATCGATTTGCTCTAGCCATTCGATTAAAGCAAGATTTGCCTCTCCGTCTTTTTCATCACAATCTACGAGACGTAAAGGGACATAGATAAGCTTTTCTTCAGAACACGTCACGCCTAAGGCAACTAACTTTTCCTTCACAGAAGCTAGCTCTACGGGATCACAAAGTACGATGAAATTCTCTTCATCATCATTATCAAGATCTTCAGCTCCCACATCAATGACATGTGATAATAGAGTCGCTTCATCTATAGAGCTCTTAGAAATATAGCAAGCTCCCTTACGAGCGAAGTTATACAGAACACTACCTGGCTCTACGAGAGACCCTCCGCGTTTATTCACAGCAATGCGCATATCAGAGGCGGTACGATTTTTATTATCCGTCATTGCTTCGACAATGATCCCGACTCCCCCAAAACCATAAAGCTCATAGGTAACATCTTCGAAATTTTTCTGATCTGCTGAGGTCGCTTTTTTCAGATTCCTTTCGATATTTTCATTAGGAATATTTTGATCTTTAGCTTTTTGTATGACTACGCGTAAACGTGCATTTGTTTTAGGATCAGGACCTCCCATCTTCACAGCAGCCATTAATTCTTTAATCGTTCGAGAAAAGATCTTTCCCCTTTTATGGTCTGCGCGTTCTTTGCGGTATTTTGTATTCGCCCACTTACTGTGTCCTGCCATGTTTCCTACCCAATCTTGTTTTATATCCTTGCAACAATACGTAAATATTTGCCTTTTCCCAAGCTACAGCACTTTCATATAGCGGAAAACGTTTCTCGCATTCTTTAAATTTTTTCCCATGAAAAATCGTTCTTCCTGATGAAGAATATTCACGAGGAACTATGCTATGAACCATTTCATGATAAATAATATACTCCATAAAAAATAACGGAATATCTTCACGATCTAATGAACGGTGTATGCGTATGAGTTGTTCTTCTTCATGGTAAGACCCTAAAACAACGCGGCGTGCTTTCCCCGAGCGTTCCCGACCAAACCATCCGATTTTTAAATTCAAAGAACCATCAAACAATCTCAAATTGAGATCTTGATATATCTTCTCTAGATCATACACTTTTCCAGAAGTATAATCGACAGGAATAGAAGATCTTATGCGCGTAGGACTATAGATCCCTGATAGATTCATAGAAGAAGACTTAGTGACGAGAAGTGTTCGAGAAAATTTTTTAAGGATTTTACGGATTTTCTGAAATGCCATACAACACTAGGACTTATAAAATAGATTTTAGCACGAGCATCTAAAGATCTTTTTCCATAGTAATTTTGGCAAGATACCCTATCTCATCTTTATAAAAACGCCGTTGTCTTCCCACTTCAATAAAACCAAAACGTTTATATAACTCTATAGCAGGATTTTCCTCATAGACTTCTAAATAGAGGATCTCTAAATGAAAACGACTTTTAGCCAAATGGCACAAATTATTTAATAATGCTGTTCCAATCCCCTTATTTCGGTAAGGCTCACCAACAATAATCGAAATTAACGAATGGTGGGACACCTTAATATAGGGATTTAAAATAAGAGTAGCCACTCCAGCGACTTCCCCTTCATATACAGCTGTTAAACTACTATGGTACCGATAAAATCCTACCCAAAAATTTACGCTGTCACGAATTTCTGCTTCAGTCTTTAACGGAAACCCTCGAAGGATCTTAGGATCATTTAACCATTGCTGCATATACACAGCATCACTAGGCAGCGTGTAACGTATTTCTAATCCAGGGACTCCTGTATCTCTATTCTCTGTCATGAGGCTTCTCCATACTCTGCTAAATACGCTTTGACGAAATCATCTAGCAATTCTCCGTCCATCATAGCCTGCACATTGCCAGTCTCATGCCCCGTACGCATATCTTTGACCAAAGTATAAGGCTGAAAAACATAATTACGAATTTGTGAACCCCAAGCAATTTCTTTTTTATTTTTTCTATCAAGAAGTTGCTTTTCTAACCGTTCCTGAAGAACCTGCTGATACATTCTTGCGCGCAACATTTTCATGCAGCTTTCACGATTCTGGATTTGGCTGCGCTCACTTTGGCAAGAAACAATAATTCCTGTGGGAATATGGGTAATTCTCACAGCAGAATCGGTAACATTGACGTGCTGTCCTCCAGCTCCTGAAGATCGGTACGTATCAATACGCAAATCATTTGGGCGGATATCAATTTCTATCTCATCATCAATTTCAGGATAGACATCCACGGAAGCAAAGCTTGTATGACGTTTCGCATTACTATCGAAAGGGGAAATGCGCACAAGTCTATGCACACCACGCTCTGCTTTAGCATAACCATAAGCATACTCTCCTGAAAACTTTACGGTAATATGCTTAATCCCTGCGACATCCCCTTCTTGACGATCTATAACCTCGGCTTTCCATTGATGGTGGGATGCCCAGCGAGAATACATCCTGAAAAGCATTTCCACCCAATCACAAGACTCGGTCCCCCCCGCACCAGCATTGATCGTTAAAAAGCAGGGATTTTTATCCACCTCGCCAGAAAGTAAGCGTTGCGTTTCCCATTCGGCAAGGATAGTTTCACAAACAGAAAATTCTTTTTCTAAATCTTCACGAAGTTCGGGATCTGAAGAAGCTTCACTATCATTTAAGAAAAAAGTCAGGTTATCTACCTTACTTTTGAATTCTTCATAATCAGAAATTTGTCGTTTTAATGATGCGACGCGTTCAGAAACTTTTCCAGCATGAGCAACGTCTTGCCAGAAGTCCTCTTTCAAGGTCTGATCTTCTAATTCAGTCAACTCTTGTCTCTTACCTTCAAGGTCAAAGAGACCTCCCGGCTAAAGCCAAGCCAGCTACTAAGCATTCTAACCGTTTATCTAAACTTTCGTGCATATAGGACTCTTAAAAAGACTTACTATTAGGATTCTAGAAAAGCAAAAACAATAAAGTCAACGTGTCCTGCTCCTCCAATGCCATCTAGAGACGAGCTCTTTCCTTCACCCAAACCCTCTCCAGATTGCCACTTAAAACACTAATAAAGAGTGATTGAGGAGCGAGTTCTGTTTTTTTGTTTTGACGAGAAACCTTCTTGAAAGATAAAAAAGTTGCGATGAAGAGCTCCGTCTCTTCATACCACCTTTACTAGGAGTAACCAATGAGTCAAAAAAACAAAAACTCTGCTTTTATGAACCCCGTCAATATTACCCCCGATTTAGCAGCTATCGTTGGCGAGGGACCAATGCCCCGCACTGAAATTGTCAAAAAAGTATGGGAGCACATTAAAAAAAATAACCTTCAAGACCCTAAGAATAAAAGAAATATCCTTCCCGATGACGCCCTAGCTAAAGTCTTTGGTTCTAAAAATCCAATCGATATGTTTCAAATGACGAAAGCCCTTTCCGCTCATATCGTAAAATAAAATTAAGAGTTGGCTCTTTTTCAGGATCCTCGTCCTATAGGACGAGGAAAAAATGTGTTTATAGTGTTATTGTGGTCCTAACCTCTTTATCCTTAGCTGCTGCAGCTCCTCTCGTTGCCTTTTCATGGGCAAATTTTATAGAGCCAAACTGGTTACAAACATCTTTGTTAACATGGAAGCTGCCTAAAAAACACGCCCACTTGCATGGGTTGCGCATTGTTCAAATCTCTGACCTACACTTTCATAAATTTGTTCCTAAAAAATTCCTTAAAAAAGTTTCTTTAAAGATAGCGAAGCTCGCTCCGGATATTCTTCTATTTTCTGGGGATTTCCTTTGCCGAGCACAAATAGAAGAGCGTTCGCGACTAGAAGCTTTTTTAAATACTTTGCATGCTCCTTTAGGGACATTTGCTATTCTTGGGAATCATGATTACCAATCTTATATTTCCCGCAATAGTCAGGGAAAGATTGATATTATTTCCTTGAAAAGCAGCCAGCCATTAAAGCGGGCTTTTGTTTCGATAACCCAAGGACTATTTGGCTCTCGAGATTATACATACGCTGAGGGTCTTGAAAAACAAGAACCTAATAAAGAACTTTTACAATTATTAAAAAATACCCCTATCCGCCTATTGCATAATGAAAGTCACCTTATTCCCGATGTAATCAATATTGTTGGTTTGGGAGATCTTTTTGCTAAACAATTTAATCCCGAAAAAGCGTTTATTAATTATAATCCTTCTTTGCCTGGTATTATCCTTTCTCATAATCCTGATACTGTGCGTCAACTAGAGCCTTATCCTGGAGATATTATATTTTCTGGCCATACACATGGACCTCAAATTTCTATCCCTTGGCCGAAGTTTGCCAATAAGATTATGAACAAAATCTCTGGATTAGAAAATCCAGATTTAGCGCGAGGTCATTTCCTCTTTGAAGAAGGGAAAAGGCAATTATATGTAAATCGCGGTCTTGGAGGATTTAAAAGATTACGCTTCTGTTCCCCTCCAGAAATTTGTTGCGTACGGTGTGTATATGGATCCTAAATGTTCTTTGATTTTACTTAGTGGAGGTAAAGGAGAACGCTTCGGAGCAAATCAACCTAAACAATATCTACCTTTTCAAGGGGAACCCCTTATCCTACACGCGTTAAAAACCGCTCTCCATATTCCTGAAATCACTGAAGTTATTGTTGTTTGTGATGTAAGCTATCGCCATATTTTTGAAGGCTTTCCTGTAAAATTTGCAGAGTCTGGGAAACGTCGTCAAGATTCTGTTTTTTCAGGGCTACAACACGTGAGCAACCCCTGGGTATTGATTCATGACGGCGTACGTCCTTTTATCTATCCTGACGAAGTTACTGAGCTTATTGCTGTAGCGCAACAAACAGGAGCTGCAACATTAGTATCTAACGTTCCCTATACGATCAAACAACGTCATCCTGTAAAAACTTTAGATCGTGATGCTCTTTCTATTGTTCATACACCTCAATGTGTAAAGACCGAGATACTCTCTGCAGGTCTTGAGTTTGCTAGTAGGGAGGGAATCACCCTGGTTGATGATACACAAGCTGCAGAGCTATTAGACATTCCTGTATCTTTAGTCTCCAGTAAACATCCCCAAATAAAAATTACTTATCCCGAAGATTTAACCATTGCTCATGCCTTGCTATGACACGAGTTGTTTTACTCTTAGCCTATCAAGGAACTGCCTATGCCGGCTGGCAAAGGCAACCTAACGATCTCTCTATTCAAGAAGTTATAGAAAACTCCCTTGAGAGAGTTGTAGGGAAACGTATTGTTGTAACCTCTTCAGGACGTACCGACTCGGGAGTTCATGCCTTTGGTCAAGTGGCGCATTTTTCACAACCCGATCATCCACTATTTTCACAAGCTTGGGGCATAAAGAAAATGCTCAATGCGATTTTACCCAACGATATTGTTATTCGTGATGTTATCCTTACCGATGATGACTTTCATTCTCGCTTTACAGCTACCGCTAAAGAATACCATTATTCCCTCACAAGATCTCAAAAGCCTCTTCCCTGGGAACGTTATTTTTCCTATTACCCTCGGCATCTTTTAAACGTAAATCTTATGAAAAAAGGAGCTACGTATCTATTAGGCACTCATGATTTTGCTTCTTTTGCAAATCATGGGAGAGATTACAGCTCTACAGTAAGGACGTTATTCAAACTCGACATCATAGATAATGACGATACGGTAACCATTGTCTGTAAGGGCAACGGGTTTTTATATAAAATGGTAAGGAATATTGTTGGATCTCTTTTAGATATTAGCAAGGGGAAATACCCCCCAGAGTATGTTCAAGAGATCCTAGAAAAGAAAAATCGTAGACAGGGACCGCCGACTGCTCCTAGCTATGCGCTATCTTTGCATCACGTATGTTACCCCGAACCTTATAATTGGTTTTGCATTCCGCAATGCCCAATCAATTCATTGAAAGAAGAGAAGTAATGGAATTCCTTCTCACAGAAGTCTTCGTGACTAGCATGAGATATGGGTATAATTGCATTTACAGCAACTAATGTTGCTGAGATCCCTGCAAGGGCGCGTAACCCCTTCACGCTATCTTCAAAACCCACAACCTTCTCCCCCTCTTGAACAAACGCTTGGTAGGCATGTTGGTAACTATCGGGATAGGGTTTAGGGCGTTCATAATCTTCACGCGTTACCCAAAAATGGAACTGATTAAGAATAGGAAGAACCTTGCGGTAACGTTGCGTAAGAACCTCTGAAGAATTTGTCACTACGCCTACAGTTTTATTTTCAGATAATAGCAGTCCTAGAAAATCTTCAACACCAGGAAGTAACGCAGGCACCTCGGTTTGTATTAACTCTCTATAGATACGCTCTCGATCATGGAAACATTGTGGGAAAAAAGCCTCTGTATTAGGGTACATATCCAAGAATTTTTGTTTAAAAACTTCTCTTCCCAACATCGATAATAAATAATATGTAGAGAAATCCATAGAGACATCTAATCCGCGTTCTCTACATCCCTCTAAAAAGGCTCTGTAGTACAAGGGTTCAGTATCGATAACCAAACCATCTAAATCAAAAAAGAAAACCTGATAATCATTGATATTCATGGCTATCTCAATACCCGCTCTATTATATTTTTTCACTAACTCAATATAGTAAATCTAAAACATAGTGAAATAAGCTTTAGAAGTTATGCTTTATTTCTCTAAAACAACTAGGCGAGATTCTACCCTGTGCATAGGATTCTTATTAAGGTAAGTTTTGGATTATGTGTATTTCCGTTGCTCTGTAGTTGTGCAGATACTACAAAAACACCACGTAGGCATATACACGCAGGAAGAATCACTTCTCAGCAAGGACATTCTGTCGTTATTTATCCCGAAAGACAGGAAAATCCCCTACCGAAATATTCCTGGCCAACCCCACAACGCCCCGTAATCACCAAGTATTCTTTTCATTGTCACGGATCCTTAACCTCTATAGAAACCGAGAAAGGCACTATCTATGACTGTGACGGATTAAACCATAGTCTGTATAAAACCTTCCCGATACATTCAAGAATTATTGCCATAACGCGCTTAATCCATGCCCACAGTACCCTCTCTATAATTGAAGGATTCTGTTGTCATAAGCATGTCCGTTTTCTAAAAGCCTCTGGGAAAAATCTCTCTAATAAGCATCTTGAGGGAAATGCCGCTCTTTTATTCTCTGATAAAGAGCTTTCTGTAGAGACTCTGCGCTCTATTTTACATCCTCTGTATAAAAAGAAGTGTCTCTATCCGTGTTCTATAGAGTTTATAACCACAGAAACCACTCTAAGTAATGAAGAATTTATTATCACGCTGATACGAGAAAATAAAGGAACCTACTTAGCTATAGAGATGCTTTACGATCTAGAAAATGCCCAGCCTGTGAGGGTGCCCCCATCTCCCCTATCTTAAGAGATTTCCCTTGCGCTTATTAGAAAAGAACACGTACATTGTAAGCACACTTTGTGCCGGCGTGGCGGAATGGTAGACGCGGTAGACTCAAAATCTACTCTTAGCAATAAGGTGTTGGTTCGAGTCCAATCGCCGGCATAAGTTTTTTTTCTCAGTTTTTTCAGGTTGCTAATAAATTCGTTAGTAGTTTTTTTTAAGAAAAGCTACATGCCGAACCCTTTGCTTCCTATGAAAGAACAAGCTCTCCTACTTCTCCTTAAAAAAAAGAAAGGCTTTTTCCTAGCCATTCTTGATCTCACGGAAACAGAGCCTTCGTTAACTTCCATAGAACTTGAAAAAGTATTACAACAGAAAAAAACCCTTCTATCTTGTATAGACAAAGTGGATAACCAAATTAAAGAATTTCGGCATTGTTTTACTTTAGCGCTACCTCAAGATATCCAAGATGAACTCTCCGATATCCGAGAAATCATTACGAAAATTCTTGATACAGACAAGCTCAACTATCTGCAGAGAAAAAAAGAGTTAGGGATTTATGAGCAACAACAACTGTAAATCATGTTCTTCAACTCAAGAGCTGATAGAGATAAAATCTCGCATCACCCAATCTTATAAAGAAGCGGATACTATCCTTACATCGATTCCTGATGGGATTATTCTACTTTCAGAAATTGGCAATGTTCTCATTTGCAATTCACAAGCTCGTGAAATTTTAGGTATTCCTGAAGAATTAGAAATGTTGCAAAAACCATTTACAGATTTTTTCCCAGAGACCTTCTTTGGATTTTCTATAAACGAGGCTTTGCAATCTTTATCCTCCCCAAAAACGTTACGACTAACGTTATCGAAAAATGATCAAGATCGTGATGCGGAGATCTTCATAAGAAGAAACTCTGTAAATGGTTACCTCTTTTTACTCATTCGAGATCGCTCAGAGTATAAGCAGCTAGAAAATGCTATTGAAAGATATAAAAATATCGCTGAGTTGGGGAAAATGACCGCGACTCTAGCTCATGAGATTCGCAATCCCCTAAGCGGCATTGCAGGATTTGCCTCTTTGTTAAAAGAGGAGCTCTCCTCCCCACGCCACCAGCGCATGCTTTCCTCTATCATTGATGGGACACGATCTTTAAATTCTCTAGTTTCCTCAATGTTAGAATACACAAAGTCCCAACCATTGGATCTAAAAACCATAGATCTACAAGAGTTTTTCTCATCGCTCATTCCCCTACTATCGATTACGTTTCCTTTTTGCAAATTCGAACGTGAAACCGCAACCCCCATAGTCCGTGCTATAGATCCCGATAGAATGAATAGTGTTGTATGGAATCTTGTAAAAAATGCTGCAGAAGCGACGGAATCCCCTATGACAGTAACTCTGCATGCATCGGGAGATATTTCCGTAACCAATCCTGGACAGCTCTCTCAAGAGATTTTTGATAAGCTGTTTATTCCGTTCTTTACAACAAAAGCCCAGGGAAATGGTTTAGGGCTAGCAGAAGCTTTAAAGATCATGCGTTTGCACGGAGGTGATGTTCACGTGGAAAATGCTAACGCTCGCATCACCTTTACTCTAAAAATTCCCCAGCCCTAAAATAGAGATTTAAAGATCTCTTGGGGGAGTCCAAGTGGTTCGTGAATACCTTTGAGCTAATGCATCGCTTCTTTGCATGCCCTCAGAAATATCACGCATCTCTAAGAGTTGCGGACCATTAAGACCACTTCTGACAGCTAAAACTTGTTCGACAACTCTTATTAAGCGATTCCAGGACACATTTCCTAGATTCTCATAGTTGCAATCACCTAAAGGATTTGCTGCTCCCGGTGTTGTTCCTAGACCATGACCAATACTTCCTAATACTAAAGGAATCTTCCCATAGAAGCATGACACCATGCTTAAGAATTTATTTTCTTCCTCAGAGAGGTTCTCTAGTAGTCCCCCGGCATCTCTATGCATTTTCCTCAACATCGAGAATAAGAAGCTTGTCCAATGTGCATAGTCATTGAACATCGGCAGGTCTGTCACATAGCTATAGCAAGTTGACAGCCATTCGGTAAGTGTTCCAGAAGAAGCGCGGATTTCAGGGAATTCTTCAGCCAAATCATTAAACAACTCATCAAGAGCGGGTTGTTGTTCCCCAGATTCTGCAACTAAAGCATTCGCTCTTTGCGCTATCGCCTCTACCTGTTGTATGGTGAAGGACCCTAGCAATGCAAGGAACCATTCACGCAAGCAACGTTGTTCAATAACCCCACGCTTTTGCGCATCTGTAGCACTTGCAGGGAGTTCTGCTTCTAAATATATTCCGGGGCGTAACCATCTACAAGATATATTCATGCCTACATTACCGAAGAATCTCGGAGCAGTAAAAGCAAGCATCTCTGAAAATTCTAGGCGTTGTACTTCAGTTTTTTTCCTTTGCTTTATGTTAGAGGATAAAGTAATTAG
This sequence comes from Chlamydia caviae GPIC, assembly GCF_000007605.1. Lineage (NCBI taxonomy): Bacteria > Pseudomonadati > Chlamydiota > Chlamydiia > Chlamydiales > Chlamydiaceae > Chlamydia > Chlamydia caviae. Next base: position 165,765 of record NC_003361.3, on the reverse strand, counting down.
CTGTGCCGCCAACATCTGCATAGCACCTTCTTCGCTATACCTTGCCATTCTATTGGCGTCTTTGAGAAGTTTTTCTAACTGCTCGTTTTCTAATTTTAATCGCGAGGTCGTTTCTATGTGCTCTAGATAACGGTCGTGCATTGTCTGCTGCAACTGAGCTACCTGATCTTGCAAAGCAGCTTTCTCTTGATCATAGCGCATGCGTAAAGCTTGAACCTCTTGAAGAAGTCTTTCTTTTTCCTTCTCACTTTGTTGCAGTAGGTCTACATTCACACGGTTTTGCTCAACCGCCGCCAACATACGTGTATTAAGATCAAGTTTCTCTTTCTCTAATCTCTTAATCTCATCTCTTAAGGCATTTATAGTGCCACGTAGTTCTGAGCCACCTTGTAAAGAGTTTTGCAAGTGAGCAATATCACTATCATAAATACGGATATCAGCGCGTAGCCTACTCATTTCTATTTCAAGACCAGCAATTTCCTCATCCTTAGCTAAAACCTCTTCTCTAAGACTCGCATAGCGCAATTGCGACTCTGTCAATTGTGTTCGTGCAAGAGAAAGTGAGTCAGAAATATCTATTCGTTCTCTAACCACAACGTTTAAATCTGCTGTTATTCTTTGAATCTCTCTTTGAAGAGCCTCTATTTGTGCATTAGAGCCTGGATTGCTCTCTGCGGTTAATACTAGCTCCCGCAACTCTTCATTTTCCAGACGTAAACGTTGTTGCTCTGCTGCGTATCTATCAATATCCCCTTGTAGCGCATGAATCTTCGTCCCTAAGACTTTCTCTCTTTGCTCTAAAGCTGCAATATGCAGAGCACGTATTTCACTCTCCTCAGTCCTTTTAGCAATCTGACTATTGACAGCAACCGCCTCATCAATCAGGCGTCTATAACTTGCAAGCTGTTCTCGCAACTGCTCAATAGCTGCATCTTTAACTTCTATGGCATTGCGTTGGAAATCGATATCCTCTTGAGAATATTCTCCAACCGGCTGACGATTGCGGAGTCTTTCCACCTCATCAGTTAAGCCTTCTAATTCCTGAGTAAGCCCTAAAAGCCTCGCTTCTTTTTCACGTAAGCTATTAGTTAATTGATTTATCGCCCCCGCAGAACGTAGGTACTTATCTCTATATTCACGATTAAGCAAGAGCCGCTCAGATGTAGATTCCATAAGAGATTGAATCTCCTTTTCTAAATCAATACGTTGATTTGTCAGGCTCTCATCACGTATAGATAAGGCAATGAGCGCTTCGTATGATTGAGAGAGCCGGGATAATAAACTATTTTGCTCTTGTAATAGAGGTTGTAGGCCCGCTACCAATCCCTCATGTCGCTGTCTAGTACCCGCCTCATTAGCAATTTGGTTCTCTAATAATCTGATACGTTGAACCAGAGTATTTAATGTAGTTTGTAAATTCCTAACCGCTTCGGTTTGATTGGATTTTTCAATCCCCACACCAACAAGCTCTTGAATCAGCAAATCTCTCTCATGATAAAGCCTTGTCAAACGCTCATCATCTCCTGTATCTCTCGTTCCTGCTATATGCTGATTATAAGAACGGTATAAAAGTTCTAACTCCTCGCTAACCCGCTCTTGCATCTCACGAAACTCTGATAAATCAGACAAAGCACAATGTCTATTTTCCGCTTCAGAAGATATAAGACGGTATAAATCCACTTCTTTTTTACGCAAATCTCTATCAAATCTTGCTAAGAGATTCTCTCGCCCTTGAATTATTAATTGCGGATCGCCATTAGGATCAAAACCGTTTATAGCTAAACCACGCGCATCTGTAGTCGCGAGCAGAGCCTGAAGTTGCGCCTGCAAATCTTGAATATTTACCTTTTGCATCGCCGTTTTCTTGTTCGGCCGTGTTGCAAAGTGTAATAACAAACTTGTAACCAACAAAACGCTACCAAGGGCTATAAACGCCACCCCAATAATTACAGGAGTTGCCGGCAGTAAAGTTAAAACTAAAGCTCCAGCACAAATAGTAAGCAAAGATAAACAAAATAGCCCTATACAGGAGGCAAGCTGACACCGCGTTTTCCAAACGGAAGAAACTTCCCCTCTCTCTAAAGGAGTTAAATCCGAAAATAAGGATAAACGAGACTGTGTACTTTCTGGGTTCAACGAAGAAGCCAAGGAATTTGGTGTTGAAGAAGAGGCCATGCTATAAATGCCCTAAATAAAAAATTAAGTCGAAGAATTTTAATGTCTTAAAGAACTAAAATCAATCAAAAAAAACCTTACCCATAAAATAAAGGTGAAAATAGAAATAATTAAAAGTTTCTTTACACAGATTAATTCTATTTAGTAACAAGAATCTTAACTTAAAAATTCACAAGCGCCTCATGAATATAGAAAGAGTGCTAATAATAGACGATGAACCCTTGCTCAGAGACTTTCTTTCTGAACTTCTTTTATCGCGAGGATTCTCCCCATGTACTGCGGATAATGTGAAGCAGGGTTGTCAAAAGATTCGGTCTGAGAAATATGACCTGATCATCTCCGACATGAATATGCCCGACGGTAGTGGCTTGGATATTATTAAAGTAGCTAAAGCATATGCTCCGCAAACCCCCGTCTTGGTGATCACAGCTTATGGCACTATAGAGAATGCTGTAAAGGCTATGCATCAAGGCGCTTTCAACTATCTCACCAAGCCTTTCTCCTCCGAGGCACTGTTTGCATTCATAGCAAAAGCTGAAGAACTACAAAATCTTGTAAACGAGCATCTTTTGCTAAAGTCGCAAATTTCATCGGAATCGCACCCTCTAATCGCAGAAAGCCCTTCAATGAAGGATTTATTGTCTAAAGCAAGAAAAGCCGCCGATAGCTCCGCAAACATCTTTATTCATGGGGAATCTGGATGTGGGAAAGAAGTCCTTTCCTTTTTCATTCATAAAAACTCTCCTAGAGCTTGCCAACCCTACATAAAGGTGAATTGTGCAGCTATTCCCGAAACTCTGTTAGAGTCAGAGTTTTTTGGTCATGAAAAGGGTGCGTTTACAGGAGCTACGGCAAAAAAAGCCGGGCGTTTTGAACTTGCACATACAGGGACTCTCTTATTAGATGAAATTACAGAAGTCCCCATTAATCTTCAAGCAAAGCTCCTTAGAGCTATTCAAGAGAAAGAATTCGAACATCTCGGCGGGACCAAAACCCTATCGGTAGATGTGCGCATCCTCGCGACATCCAACCGCAACCTTAAGGAAGCTGTAGATCAAAAGATCTTCAGACAAGACCTGTTTTACCGTCTTAACGTCATTCCCCTCTACCTTCCTCCTTTAAGGGAGAGAAAAGAAGATATCCTCCCCCTGGCGCAGTACTTCTTAGAAAAATTTTGTAGATTGAACAATAAGCCTATAAAAACTCTCTCAGAAAGCGCACGTTCTGCTCTTCTTGACTACTCATGGCCGGGAAATATCCGAGAGCTCTCTAATGTATTGGAAAGGGTGGTTATCCTAGAAAGCCCCACCTACCTCACCGATACTATGCTCGCTCTCTGCTAAAGTCCCCCAACCTTGAAAGAGGGGAGTTTTTCTTGAGTTTCAGAGGAACTTCTGTTAAGCTTTCCTTTCTTAAAGGTCTCAGATCCCTGAAAAAGGGCTGCCTTAGGCACCGATAGCTCAATCGGATAGAGTACCTGGCTTCGAACCAGGTGGTTAGAGGTTCGAGCCCTCTTCGGTGCGTTAAAAACTTTTTAGAATAAAGAGCTTCCTTCTTATAATACAGATAGGAGAATCTCTTTCCTTTTTTCTGATTTTTTCATCTCCGAGTGTTGTATAAATTTTTTCACCATAAGGAGACGGCATGCACAGTCCTCAACGTCGATTAGCAAAGCAAAAGAAAACCCCAAGACGCGAGGTCGCCAATCTAGAAATCACAGGGAAGTCTTTTCATATTTCCCAGCCTCTACGTCAATTAATCATTGAAAAAAGCGGTCAATTACTTGCAGTAGACTCTATTCATGTAGTCTTAACTTCGCATAAGGAGAAGCAGGGAACCGGAGTGCATCTGACTGCCTCTATTGGGAAAGAGACCTTCCAAGTAAAAACCCAACACAGCAATGCTTATAGCGCGGTAATTTCCGCCTTTAAAAAAATCCGCACCTTAGCGAATAAACATCAGAAAATACGCCAAGATAAGAAGAAACACGATATAGGCCTATCGAAAAAAGAAGAGCACATCGTTGAGATTCAAGAATCTGTGCATCTTTATGATGATATGTTGCCTATAGAAGCTATGGACGCCTGGGATTCTTTAAAACAGTATGGTTATATCCCCGGATCTATGAAAAAGACTCTCTCTAAGAAAAAAACAGATCTCCCCGTTCTTTCTGAGGATGAGGCCATTAAGAAATTCGAAGCTTCCCGAGATAAAGTGCTGGTCTTCCTAAATGAAAAAGAGCATAAGATTCAGCTAATCTATAAACAAAACGACGACAATTATGTCCTCATCGAACCTACCATCGCCCCTGGATTCCATATCTTCTAATGAGCAGACATCTACAAATGAAAATTCTTTAACTATCTTTGATCCCATACGGCATAAGATCTTGGCGTCAACACCCGAAGAAAAGGTTCGCCAAGAACTTATTGCCTTTCTGATCGAAGAATTACTTTATCCTCCGGCCCTCATTATCGTGGAAAAGGGGCTTAAAACCTTATTCCCGCTTCTTGCTCGTAAGACTATACGCCTTCCACGACGACGTCCTGATCTTCTTGTCATCACACCAGCAACATATACGAATTCCGAAGGCAAAACCTATAATCTAGGGCATCCCAAGCCCCTTCTGCTTATCGAGTGCAAAGCTCGAGTAATTAACCAGCAAACGGTGAATCAGCTGTTAAGCTACAACTATATTATTGGGGCCCCGTGTCTCTCTCTTGTATGTTATAAAAAACAACAAACAGGATTTTTAAATCCCAAAACACAAACCCTGGATTTTTATCCAGGGCTGCCCAGCTACTCTCAGCTACTTTCTTATTATCTTACATTAAACTCTGCACAACCTATAAACTGAAGACATGCACACCCTCACCCCAGCTATTGCATTACAAAACCTCCCCCTTGGAAAAAATCACTGTGTAACCACGATATTTTCTCCTCTGGGACTTCTTACGTTTTTTGCAAAGCAAGGTCAGTCTATTTATTGTGATTTTAGAGAAGCTCTTATCCCCCTATCCCTGGGAATCTATAGCCTAGATTATTCCCCGCCAAAAATGCGTAAGCTAATTTGCGCAGAGGTAAAAAATCCCTTTTCAGAGATAAAATCCTCTCTTTCCCTACTGCAAGCAGCGGGGAAAATGGCCCAAAGTATTTTAGAATCACAATGGCAAGAAAAGCCCTCTCAAGAGCTCTTTTCCTTATTTTTAAATTTCCTACACCGCTTACCAGAAAGTAAAAATCCTGAAATGTTTGCAGCAGCGTTCCTGCTCAAACTTCTACAATATGAAGGAATCCTAGACCTATCCTCAACATGCGCACATTGTAAAAAAACGATTAGTTCTCCAAATTTCTATCGTTATCAAGGGCGAAAATTCTGCCTAGAACATCGTCCAGAAAATGCCGTGATGATAGAAAATGAAGAAGAACAAATTCTCTGTGCACTGATTCATGCTAAGAGATTTCAAGATCTCCTACATCTATCAAATTTTCACTTAGAGTTTTCAGAAAAGATTACCCTCATATTTGAAAGTACCATTCATGAAGGAAAGAACAAGAAATTACCGTAAAGTAATCACGCCGCCAGAGCCACTATAGACTTCAAAAACTAAAGTAATAGGCACCACACCCACTAAAGAATTGTGGTACGTTTTATTCCAAATCCCACGCCCGCGTTTTTCAAAATCTCCCTCTAAAACTACCTTTCCTTTTGTAGATACTTTTGTATGAACAATCACACCCACGTCCTTCGGAAGAGTTAATGTAAGAGGTTCCGACTCATTACTTACAGAAATCGTCGTATTTTTCTGCCACTGTCCACGGAAATCTAAATCCATCTTACAAGATGAACAAACAAACACCAAAGAAGTAAGCTCGGGATAATTCCCAGTGAGCTTAGCTCGTAAGGATCCAAATGATCCGTTGTAAACAATAGATTCTAGTTTAGGGAAATCTCCAGAAGCATCCAAATGTACTCGTTTTTTTCTCTGTGCATGAATTTCCATAGTTTCCATGTCAGGAAACTCTCCAGAAAAATTAAACCGATCTATATAAAATTTTTCGTCTTCAGAAATGTAATGCTCAGCAAATACCGGGAGACTGGGTAGGGTTAAAGAAGAAAGTATAAAGAAAATAAACGAAAGAAACCACAAGGCTTACACCCCAAACTTGAAACTACGCTCACTATGAAAATTCAAGATAAAGAAATCAAGAAGAAGAGGCCATGAGCTACTTCCATTGCGAAAGAGGGGACTCGAACCCCTAAGGAAAGCTCCACTACCACCTCAAGATAGCGCGTATACCAATTCCGCCACTTCCGCAAAAAAGATAGCTTAGCTAGGGAATCCCCTTTACCTCAAGAAAAAAAATGTTTCCGCCTGAGTAAAAATGGGGTACATTAGAGACAAGTTTAACAATAAATTCTAGGAATCATGCGTTGTACTGCCCATTGCACAGCTTCATCTTATAACTTGCACGTGCTCTTTCACTTACTCAAAACTCGTTTCCCCACCGTCTTATCCAGGGAATATGTTTTAGTATCCTCGGAAGATCCCCAGGAATGTGATAAAATTGCCGTGTTCTTTCCTTTCGGAGTGGCTGTATTTTGGGGGTGGGAAGAATTCGAAGAAATCAAAATCCTACAATCTATCGTCTCAGCATCTCCAGAAATTCTTCCTCAACCAGAAATCGATTGCTATAACTTCCATTACGGGGAAAAGCTCCAAATACGTAGAGATAGGCTCATCCTAGCCGATTCGCAACTCAATACAAAGCTAGCTATATCTTTCGGCCTTGCCCAGTCAGTCAAGCTCACCATATTCGAAGCGACTATTTATAAAACTATTGAAGATTCTAAACGCCTCCCCCAAGATCTCGCCACGAAAGGAAAGATCTCTATGCCTAGGAAGGCAATTGCAAAAAAGATTGGCAAGTTATTTTTAGACAAAGCCTCTGTAAATCTCCATTCTGATATTCTGGATGAACCTGATTTTTTCTGGGAACATCCAGAAACACAACCCATTTACATTGATGTTCTTAACTGCTTAGATATTAACGCTAGAATTAACGTTCTTAACCATAGATTAACAATTCTTGGGGACGTATTGGAAATTTTAAATGATCAACTCAACCATCAGCATTCCTCGTCACTAGAATGGACTATCATTTGGTTGATTATGTTAGAAGTTTCTGTCGCTCTCCTGAAAGACGTATTCAATGTCATTTAAATTATTTATAAAAAACCTGCCCACAAACCTATGTTGTGGCCTTATCCATATCTACAGATGGACAATCTCTCCTTTGCTAGGAAGCCCCTGTAGATTTTTCCCCACATGTTCACAGTATGCCCTGCAAGCTCTAAAACATCATGGATGCATTAAAGGACTGGGGTTAACAATAAAAAGAATAGGAAAATGTGGGCCTTGGCATCCAGGAGGGGTAGATCTCGTTCCTATGACGACTTTAGAGGAAGCTTTAGACATTTCCCCGGCAGTAGACGATGATGAGTCATGTGATTTACACGCATGATCTCCTCAATAGTCACTCCATAACGACGCGCTATCAACCATAATGAATCGCCGTCTTTTACAATATAATCTTCAAAAACAGCCTCTTTAGCATCAGCAACAGGAGTTTCTACAACACTCACGTCATGAGCAACAAAAGAGCGTGGCGTTGAGAGCACACGGGAAATAAAATTTTGACTATAAGAAGATTCCTCAGGAAGAAGATTGATAAAAGCCTTCAGAGCTTCATCTGTGAACTCATGAATCACCCAATCTTCATCATGAACGAGTAATAACAAAGCCGCTAAAGGTTCTCCTAAGCTCACATAGGCAGATAAAACTTTCTGACGTTGTCGATCAGAAATTGCCGTAGTGCGGTTATGTTCGTTGCATAGTGAAAAAAAGATTTGTTCCCCATTACGTATTACCATCCTGGCTAAAGAAGCCACAGAAGCAACACGCTCGTCAGCACCACAAAGTAAGGTACGTAAATAAAGAAATTCCGGAGTATGACAAAAATGGTATAGACAATCCTCGTCAACAACACCCTGCTCTAAATTTTTAGAAATAGAAACAAACAAACCTCGAGAAGTAAAAGGATAACGTTCGCGAGATAAATAACGCCGTATTAAACTGTATTCTCTCTCATCAATATTGGGGAGTAACCAGGTTTTCCCTTTGCTACGCAATTGCGTGAATGTCAGAGGATGAGAGAGTGCACTGCCCACATCCACATCATAAGTGTGGATGGCCACACTCAACGCCCATAACTTTAGTGGGCGGCCATAAAGCAAATGATCTTCATCTAACAAACGGTAAAGCTCTTCAAGAGAAGCTTCTGCCAAATTCTCTAAAAAATCCTCAGGGATAGATTTCACCTGACAACTTTTCGCCACTAAAGGACCAGAAAATAAACGTAGTTTATAAATATCCTTTCGAAAGATAGTTGAATAAAACAAAAGCAAGAAAACAATATTTAACACCGCACTTAAAACTAAAGCTTGCCACAGCCACCGGGTCGCTTTTTGCAGGGCCATTTAAAGATTACTCCTAAAACTTAGCTTCTCTCTGATTATTAAAATACTTGCCACTATACACCCCTCCCCGTAAAATTTGTCATAAAAACGTCTCATCTTTAATATCCATGCGAGTCTCTTTATCCTCATTACAAAGATTTTTTTCTTCTCCTTTACCTATAAAGCAAATTATAGAAGCTTGTGATCATATAGGTATAGAAACTGAAGTAGAAACTCTTCTTACTTGTTCTTTCTCTTCTATCATCACAGCAAAAGTACTAAAAACAGTTCCCCATCCTAATGCTGATAAACTCGTAGTCGCTACTCTTTTTGATGGACAACAAGAATACCAAATAGTTTGCGGGGCTCCTAATTGCCGCCCTGGCATCATAATTCCTCTAGCTCTCCCAGGAGCAAAACTCCATGATCACGAAGGCAATGCCTACACAATAAAAAAATCTAAACTACGTGGCGTGGAATCCCAAGGTATGTGCTGCGGCGCAGATGAATTAGGATTTGCTCATCTACAAACAACAGAAAGAGGCCTTTTTGAATTCCCTGAAAATACACCTTTAGGAGAAAGTGCATGCGCTCTTCTTGCCGACACATTTATCGAATGTTCCTTAACTCCTAATTTAGGCCACTGCGCCTCGCTTTTAGGCCTTGCTAGAGAAATTACCTATGTAACAAACGTAGATCTTGTTCTCCCCCCAGAATTTGTATGTACTCCTCTAGAAACAATTACAAAAGAAACTTCAGGACAAGATCAACATCTTTGCCCTATCTTTTGCTGTGTAAAAATTTCTGGAGTCTCTGCTCAAGCTTCTCCTCAAGAGCTACAAAATGCTCTCGGAGGACTCAAGCAAAAATCTATTAATTCCATTGTAGACATCACCAATTACATTATGTTGTCTTTAGGACAACCTCTACATGTCTACGATGCTAACGCTGTGGATATCGATTCTCTACATGCTCAAAAAGCACAAAAAGATGAACCTTTAAAGCTGTTAAATAACGAAGAAGTGCTTGTCCCTCAGGGAACAGCAATCATCTGCGATAAAGATCATACTGTAGGTTTGGCAGGTGTCATGGGAAGTTTAGATTCTTCTTTCAATGACGCAACAACAGAGATTATTTTAGAAGCTGCATATTTCCTCCCGAGCGCAATACGTGCTTCACAAACACACGTCCCCATACACTCTGAAGCTGCCTACCGTTTTACAAGAGGCATTGATCCCAACAATGTTTTACCAGCTCTCTACGCAGCTATTCATTACATACAAAAACTTTTCCCTAATGCTAAAGTATCTCCTATCCAAGTTTTAGGTTCTACACCACAAGCCTCTACTTTATCGTTCCGTACAGAACTAGTAGGGAAGATTCTTGGAATGCCCTTACATGCTTCTCAAGTAAGAGATCAACTTCATTCGTTAGGATTTAACATTTCTTCCGAAGAAAACTCTATTCTATCTGTAAATATCCCTTCGTATCGTCATGATATCCAAGAAGAAATCGATCTTGTTGAAGAAGTTTGCAGAACACAACCTTGGAAAGTTGAGAATAAGAAAGCTCCTGCTATTTACAGCCCTATGTACTCTCTTAAACGAAGGGTCGTAGACTTTTTAGCAAATTCAGGACTACAACAGTTTTTCACTTGTGATCTTCTAGATACAGAAACAGCAGCATTAAATAGAGAAGAGGCTGATTGTATCTCTTTACAAGGCTCTAAGCAGGCTACTGTATTGCGAGACTCTTTGCTCCCTGGATTATTAAAAAGCACGGCAACAAATCTCAATCGACAAGCTCCCTATGTGCATGCTTTTGAGGTAGGAACGACGTACACAAAGAAAAGTTCAAAGTATCAAGAAACACAAAGTTTAGGGATCATCCTATCAGGACAGGCAGAAGAAATATCTTGGATATCTCACGAACGTCCCCTATCGTTTTATTCAATAAAAGGATGGATTGAGAGACTATTTCAATATCTACATGTTTCTTCACAAGCATATGCAATTCAACCCTATGAGCATGCAAATTTCCATCCCTACCAACAGGCCGAAATTCATCTTCATAAGCATGTGCTAGGACGATTTGGAACCTTGCATCCGCAATTATGTAAAAAAGCCCAGATAAAACATTCTGTATTTTTTGCTGAACTTTCTTTAGATTCTCTTCTACATACCCAGAAGAAAGCCTTGCATCTATACAAACCCTACCCTATTTATCCCTCTTCATTCAGGGATATAACACTGACTGTTCATGAGTCTGTACCCGCAGATTCCTTAAGGAAAAAACTTTTAAGTTTCCATTCTAAATGGCTTGAAAGTGTTTCTATTATCAGTATATATCAAAATAAGAACCCTACTACTCAGAATAAAAATGTTTCTTTACGTCTTGTATTTCAAGACAAGGAAAGAACATTATCTAATCAAGAAATAGAAGAAGAACATGAGCGTTTACTTGCCATGCTTAACGCGCAAATAAACGATACAAAAGGAACTATCGATTAATGAAACGGCTGCTTTTTTGCGTTTGCGCACTCTCTTTCTCATGCTTTACCTACGGTTCAGCTCTAAAACAAGATTCTTCTGTTATGAAGGAAACCTTCCGTAACAACTACGGAATTATTGTATCAGGAAAAGATTGGGTAAAACGAGGCTGTGATGGGACAATCACCAAAGTTTTAAAGGATGGGTCTACTCTTTATGAAATTTACGTTCAGGGTCTTCTTCATGGCGAGATAACGTTAACATTCCCCCATTCTACGACTCTTGCTGTAATAAAAACTTACGATCAGGGAAGGCTTGTTTCATATAAAACATTCTTTTCTAATGGTTTACCTTCTCAAGAAGAATTATACCAAGAAGATGGCTCTCTTGTTGTGACTCGCTGGCCTGACAACAAAAATAGCGATACCATCACCGATCCTTATTTTACTGAGACTACCTACCAGGGTCGTGTACTTGAAGGGAGCTACTCCTCATTTAATGGGAAATATACATCAACAATTCGCAATGGAGAAGGCATACGCTCGAACTTTTCTCCAAGTAACGTCCTTCTTTCTGAAGAAACCTTTAACGATGGCGTTATGGTAAAAAGAACTACCTTCTATGCTACTAGAGATCCTGAAACTATAACGCATTATATTAATGGCCAACCTCATGGATTGCGTTTAACCTATCTCCCTGGAGGGATTCCTAACACTATTGAAGAATGGCGTTATGGTTACCAAGATGGAACTACAACAGTATTTAAAAACGGTTGCAAAGCTGCTGAGATTCCTTTTGTAAAAGGATCTAAGGAAGGATGTGAATTACGCTATAATGAAGACGAAGTTATTGCCGAAGAAGTGTCTTGGAGAAATAACTTCCCTCATGGTATGAGAAAGATCTATGCTGCCGGTGTTTATAAATGCGAGTGGTACCACCGCGGACGCCTAGTCTCAAAAGCTAAGTTCGAGAGACTCAATAATGCAGGATAATATAGTTTGTTTGCATGTCCGAGAATCTTTACTTAGTTTCCGATGATTCTAAATTGTCTCTATCGCAAGCCTGTTCACAAGGCTTGCAGATAGCTAAGCATCCCCCTCTACAAGTCATTGTTCATTTTCAAAACAACACTGTTGTAAAAACTCAACTTTCTGTAGCTCCTGTATTTTGCTGTTTATTTCTCGGCCCAGCATCACATAAAGCTATGGAAGAAATTGTTTTATTATGCGCTAAGTACTCACAAAAACTCGATATCCCACGTTCTTCTTACATCAATACATCTATTTTATCTGAACAACAAAAAACGATACTTGATTGTGTTGCGAAAATCCCTTTTGGGCAGACGCGCACATACGGAGAGATTGCTAGAGAAACGGATACACATCCACGCACTGTAGGATCAGCGTGTAAAAACAACCCTTTTCTTCTATTTTTCCCTTGCCATAGGGTAATTGGGAGTAATGGCGAACGCCATTACTGCGCAGGAGAACAGATCCAAAACATCCTTCTGAATTTCGAAGGATCTTTAAGCTAGTCTTGTAACTTAGGATCCATAGCATCGCGAATACCATCTCCTATCAATGCTATGGCAATCAGCAATGCTGTAAGCATGATAGCTGGGGGCCAAAGAATAGCGCTTTCTGAAGGAAAAGCTGTGACACCTTCTTTCATAAGATTTCCCCAAGATGCAGAACTTTCCTCTCCAAGGCCTAAAAATGTTAACCCTGCTTCACAGCTGATCATTGCCATCATAGAAAAGGGTAATAGGGAAATGATAGGCACAATTGCATTAGGAAGTATCTGATGCACCATAATATGGTAATGACTATAGCACATATTCGTTGCAGCTAATACGTAGGACATATTGCGTTGTTTCAGAGTTTCTATCCTGATGTATCTGCTAAATCCTGTCCAACCAAAACAACCGAGGAGTATTGTATCTAGGATTAGAGATTTTTGCTGCGTTATTAAAACAACAAGCATCAAAATAAATAGCATAGGCATGGTTTCCCAAATCTCGGTAAATCTAGAAAGAACCATATCTGTAGTTCCTCCGAAATATCCGGAAAATAAGCCAATAACCGTACCAATAAATAGCGCAATAGCAACGGAAATGCCTCCGACAATTAAAGCGATACGAATACCGAAAATTAAAGAGGCTAAAAGATCTTTACGGTTAATACGCGTAAGCTGCCACCAACGCACATACTTATTCATCTCACGAGATCCTCCTGCATCATCTTCCCAATGAAATTTAGAGAGGAGTGGGCTGATAAGAATCTGCAATTTCTCAGATTCCTCATTAATCCACGCACGTTTGTCCTGAATAAAGTTAATTGTACTTTGGATTTTACTATATTCTTCAAGAACTTGACGTGTACTTAATACATGCTTGCGGAAAGGTTCAGCCTCTTCTTCTATTGAAGAATGTCTCATGAGTAAACTTTCATGCTGATCTTTATTATATAAAGCTAAGTTTAAATCATGCTCTATACGGGTAAGTGCCATAAGAAAAGGACGATACTCATCAATTGCCCTATGCCAAGTTTGCAAAGAAGACTCATAAGAAGTACTGATTTTCTGTAATCTTCGCTGCAGACGCTCCAGACACACCTGCTCATTTTTCATCTGCAAGTGGTGTAATGTCGGCATTTGCGAGCCCTTATGTCCCTCATAATCCACACAATATTTTTGTAATTTCTCATGTTGCGCTCGACGGTATTTTGATTTTATCAAAATCCCCAACTGCTCGTACTTACTCATATACGTCTTTTCTAATTCCCAAGTACGCATATCTTTAGGGAGTAAAACTACAGATTCGGCTCTGCTATCGGCAACTTGTGAAAGGATTTTCTCAGCGCGCATTTTTTTAAGATTTTCATCTCCCGAAGGATCCTGAATATTCCCACGATATACAAAGACAAATCCTAGGATTTGAACAATAGCTAAACAGCCTATAATCCCCTTACGAAGACTCCTCTTGAAAAACCTACACCCTATAAAGAACAGGGGTAGCGTCACCATGAATACATTAAAGAAAAGATCGACCGGTTTAGTATAAAAACCTGGGAACCATAAATACCTAAATAAAGGGAAAAAGAAAGAGCCTTCCCACTTCACTAAAATAGGCTTACTGCTAGCAAATAAAGGAGCGTAAACACCTATAAGTGATAACACGATGACAAATTTCCATGACAGTGATGCCAAGAGATTCTTATGGTATGCCTGAAAAAATCTACGGGAAAAAGAAGTCTGGGATTGCATAGTTTTAAATCCTCTTCTTTCCTAGTTGTACTCTAGGATCTAATAGCACGTAGCAAATATCTCCAATTAAGTAGCCTAATAAAGATAAAACCGATCCAACAATAACAGAAAATAATACTACGTTATGATCTCGATTTAAAATCGCCTGATAGAAAAATTTCCCAAATCCATCGATATCAAACAAAGTCTCTACAACTAAAGCTCCTCCTAATATTGCTCCTAAAGATGCCGTAAGAGAGGTAATCAATGAGGATGCTGCGTTCTTCCCTACGTGCTTTACAAGAATATCATAGCGAGATACTCCACGAGCTCGTGCCGCACAAATATAATCTTCCCCTAGAATTTCTAAAAATATCGATCTGCTTAATCTTGATTGAGAAGCGAAAGCCCCATAGCTTACAGCACAGAAAGGAAGAAAGCTATGCGTTATGGTATCTATAAGCTTCCCAAAAGAACTCAGCTGATTAAAAACTTCCGGAGAAGACTGGAGGCCACTGTAGGGCATCGGGATAGAGGTAAACGGTATCGTTTTATTAATGACGAAATTATCAATAATCCAAGGAACGGCGACAAAAACAGGAACCGAAAATAAAAATAAGAAGATAAAATTCAGAGTATGATCCAACCAGCGATTCCTATTTAAAGCCATAACCATCCCAAATACCTGGCATAAGATAAATACCAAGATCATAGGAAGGACCGAGAGAGTTAATGATGAACGCAACCGTTTGATCACCTCGGAAACTACTGTCTTATGAGAGTCATTACGTAAAGTTCCAAAGTCTAAACGCAAAACTCGTGACATATAACGAGAAAAGCGCGTCTCAAAAAGGAATGTCTTCCAAGAAAAGCGTTTGTAGGAAAAAGTTTCCATCCCGCCCTCTTTACGAAACCATTCTTTTAAATCTTCAACTTTGGTCCCTATATCTTCTTCGGAGAGCAATTTCACAAGTAAAGCATTGTTTTTAGAAACTTTCTCGTTATACGCATACTGTTGCACGGATAAGCCTGAGCCTACAAATCCCTGACGGATGGCTCCACGAATGAACAAATCTGCAGCAACATGACGGTAAGAAGAACTTTTTGTACTATCACTAGCCTCAAACAATAGTACCGGCATAATAAATTTTGCCCGATCACCCCAATAAACCTTTAGCTTAGAACTAGATTCCTTGTTAGCTTTTTTATTGTGAAAGTTATCTACGATTTCTTGAATTCCCTTTTTTACCTTAGCATGTGGTATGCCAGGGCGGGTATTAAAGAAAACAGGTAGAGTCAAACCGTAATATTCTCGAAACTGTAAATAGCGATCCGGGCCTTTATATGTACGAATCTTATCTGATTTTGATGCATCTCCGTGAGCATCAATAGATTGATCTTCAACAACGTCCCCTGGAGCTGCATTTAATATGATAAAATTAACCGAAATAATGGCAAAAAGCGTCAGAGGAATCAATATCAGACGTTTTAAGATATATTTGAGCACTCTTCCTCCTTCCTGTCTAGCCAAACCATATGAAGATTAACCATTTCGTCTTGAGCATCAGGGATCAAATCAGTCCTCTGTTTAGGGACAAAGACGTTTTTTACATAATCTTTATAAAGTAAAGAATAGGTACGAGAGAATAGAAAAGCATAGGGAGATTCTTCGTGAATAACTTCGTGGAAACGATGATACAAGTCCATACGTTTACTCGTATCGTATTCATAGCTCAGTTGATCTATAATTTTATCAGCTTCGGAATTATGGAAACCAACAACATTGGCGGATCCTTTTTCCATTGCGCCTTCCGAATGCCAAAGAGCTCGGGGATCCTCAGGAGGAGATCCTAGACACCAGCCGGTAAGCAAAGCGTCAAAATTCTTTTCTTCAAATGCTTGAGAAAGGTCGGCAGTATCTAATCCTAATAAACTACACTCAATGCCTACCTCTTTACAGACAGTTGCTACGTATTCTGCAATAGTGCGGCCTGTAATACTTTTGACATAATAACATAAACGGAAACGGAAAGGAATAATAGCGCCGTCTATGACTTTCTCTCGAATGCCATCCCCGTCAATATCGATCCAACCCTCTTCTTCTAATATACGCGCAGCTTCTTCAGGAGAATAATGCCACCCCTCCACTTTTTGATTATAGGAAGGAGAAAAAGGAGAGAAAGGCCCGCTGATCACATGAGCACGACCATCCAAGCATTCTTCTATAATCCTATTACGGTCTATGAGCATATTCATAGCACGTCGCACTTGACGATTCTCAAAAAACAATGAATAACAATTCCAACCAATGTAAGCGTAAGAACGGTCTGGATAGACCATTTCACGAATAGCTTCTCCTTTAGAAGCTTGGTTTTTATAGGCAGGAGTCTTCATAAAGCTTGCGAGATTATCCACATGATTCGGAGGCAGATAGGCTATATCAAGGTTCCCTGCTTTAAAAGCTTGAAATAGAGAATCTGAGTTATCCTTAATATAGACGTAGCGCTTCTCCACTAGAGCTTCCCTAGGGTCATAGTGGTTTGGATTTCTCGTGAAAATAAGCTTTTCGTCATCCATACCAGAAAAGTAAAACGCTCCGCAGCTAACAAGATAATTCTTTGACCAGTGCGAGGAGAAATTCTGAGCCCATACAGAGTCTTTACGATAGATATCGGGATCGGAATCATCTTTGATGATCTTCTCACCATTAGCAAAATACTGATACACAAATCGGGGTAGAGGTTGTAGACATAGAGTATTCAAAAAAGCAGAATATAGAACTTTTTTCTCCTCTTTCCCTGCTTCGTTTACAAGAGTGTGCGCTCTCCATCGCACTATAAATTTTAAATCATTCTCTACGGTGAGAGAGACAATATCTTCAAAATATGAGCGTAAGGCTACAGCACGCATATCTGCAATGTAGGGATTCATTACCGCATCATAGTAGAATTTAAAATCATGTGCTGTCACGGGGTGCGGCTGTATAAAGTCATCCGCTAGCTGCACATGTTTCGGAAAGCGTCTTGGGTCAATAGGCACCCAAGATACGTTAGGACGTAAATAAATATGAAATTCGCGATCTCCAGAGCCATCGGCAACGTCATGCTCTTCTATTTTCAAAGCTAATCCCGGAGAAAATTCTTCGTATTTTCCCACATGGGCGTTTGCCAACCCAGGGACACATAAATCGTATAATTTTACGACATAGTCATAGCCATTAAAAGGACTTAAATTATCTGGCTTACCTACATGAGCTGTACGTAAAATACCTTTAGGAACAAATCCATCCCCTACAAGATTCCCTAGGGTTTTTTCCTTATAAGGATCTGGAGAAAGTAGATTGGGGTACCGAGGATCTCCAACTTCTATAAAGTTGCAGCATGTGGTTATCGGTAGTGAAGAGGGATAGGACGCGCTGGAAGACCGTGAAGCGTTATTTTGCTTTACAATACTCAGTAATTCTTGGATGTCTTGTTGCACATCTCGAACATTCGTTTTGATTAACTTGATATCTTTTTCAAGCAAATCAGATGACCAGTATAACAAAACCAAAGAGGCAACAACTACACACTTTAAAATTTTGTCTATTATGCACCGTTTATTCATATAAAACAGATCCTCTGCCAAAGACTACTACACTCTGACAGTTCCTGAAAAACATGTCTTTCAGCCTTTAAGCTTTTCTAGACTCTATCAATCAGCCATTATAGCAAAACTTAACAAAAGCAGCTAAAAATTTTGACCTATTATAGAGTTCTATCAAACGATAAAAATTATTTACTTTTTAAAATAGCGCAAAAAAGCGCCTCATATGTGCTTTTTAAAAGATTCCTCCTTTTCCTATAGGCTTAAAACGCGATCCAGCGTAGTCCTTTTTGAATTAAACATTATGCATATTAACTGTGAATCAAATAAACGGTCTAAAATTATCTCTTTATCCGATCTTAAACAAAATGAAAAATCCTTGTAGAGACGTTTTAAATAATCTTCTTTATTAATGCAATAATTTTAGTCCGCGCGGAAACCTACTCTGTAATATGCCATGCGCGCTTATTCTCGTTTTAAGAATTTAAAAAATACAAAAAGATTATAAAGGGATAGATACACGTGTTTTCATAAAATTACACGATTGCTAGCGCGATCAAAATATGGCTCAACACCTTGTCTAAAAAGAAAAAATGTATAGAAAAGGGGTCTATAAACCCATGCGGAATAATTTTATAATGAATGGGGAAGATGTAGAGTTTAACAATTTAAACTGTGAGTGAGTGTTGGGACGAGTTTTTCTGAAATACTTCAAGGTTGTTTTAAACAACAAGAAACAGGGGTTATCCCCTGTTTCCTCAACACAAGAGAAAAGCTCTTATTCGTGAGTTTCGGAACTTTCGTTTCCGTCGTCGTTTTCAGATCCATTTTCAGAATCCCCGCCATCAGCCAATACTTTCACATCTTCACTATCATCAGCGAAAACAGCTGTTGTACAAGCACACGAAGAAGCTAGAAGAAGCGCTAAGATTAATTTTTTCATTTTTATTCTCCTTGTTGTATATGCCAGAAAAAAAATACCTATTCACCATGTCTAGAAAAACTCAAAACATGGGAAAAGCGATACCGACATAAAGGTTTTTATAAACCTTATGAGAAAATAAGAATAATGCGCAATTAAAAAACTACGACCCCTCAGATGTTAACTATTCGCTTTTCTCTATTACGCGAATAATTAAACCCCACATTATCTTGTGAATTATACTGTTGGATTCTTCATGTTTTTCTGATTTTATTTATTCGAAAAACATACCTTCCAGAAGCTATTTACAGACGTATTTTTGACATCAAAAAAGATAACGTCTCTTATCTACTCTAGGGCATAGGTTCGTAGTAGATAGCCATCCACACTATCCAGTGAAAACAGCCGCATAACCATAAAAAGAAGCTGGAAGAGGCACCAAGATTAATTTTTCCATTTAATCCCATTAGACGTCCAGAGAAAAACCCCTTCCCCTAATCTCTGAAACACATACTAAAACATTAGTAGCAACTAAGAGATCACCCAGTGGATGTCCTGGCATCCTGGGCAGTACCCACAGCTTCCGTCGCCGCAGCACTCAGAACAGTTTTCTTGATCATCACCATCATCTTCTGATAAACAAACCACTTTATCCAAAGATGCTTCTAAGCAGAATGCTTGTTGTGCTGTACAAGAAGTTAATACTAAAAACATTAACAAAAGTTTTTTCACTCCCACTCTCTTTAATTTAAAATAAAATGCGCATTTATTTTATATTCTTATGAGGAAATAAATCTAGCCGTTTCTATTTAAGAAATACGCACTATTTTTTCTTCTTTTTGCTGTGGCAATAGGTAGATCCCATAGAGAAGAATCAAAATACCCAAAAGTAATGAAAGTATTGCCACAGGAATGGGCATTAATCCTAAAGACATGCATCCCTGAATAAATATCTCAGAGATTGCACACGATGTAAAAACAGCGTAAACGGCTCCAGACCCACATAAAGCTAGGACTAAACCAAAAATAGCCACGGCACTGGCTATTTCATAACGCGTACGAACTGAAAAACGCGCTCGCCACGAAACACTCATCCTATCGCAAAGACTATTTCGTATTATCGTATCACTACTGACATCAATACTTTTCATAAATAAGATGCTCTATAAAACTATGAGAACTATTATAAAGAATAACAAGAAAAACTAATAATTATTGTATTCCATTCCATAGAATTTAATTAATTTTCTTGATTTTTTGTAATCTCTTTTTTTTAATTCTTCATAGATACGCAAGCCCTTAGCATTCATTCCTTGTTGAAAATATAGAATGCCTAGCTTGGTCATGGTCTCCACATCAGCAGGTTTTAACTTGAGGATCATCTCATATTCTTGGATCTCTTCGAGAGGCATCTGTAAATCATGATAACTATAAGCCAATTGCGCATGGACCCAAGCATTTCCCGGTGCATATTCATTTAAAATTTTAAATTCTTCTATTGCACGCTGAGCCGTTATGAAAAATTTTTCTTGAACTTCTTCTCCATATCTTCCTGGAGGGACCCAATAGTTCGTATCGAATTCAGGATATTTCCTGGGATCGGCATAGAGTCCAGAAAGAGCTACGTAAGCATCTGCTAGCGATACATGAGCTCCGAGATCTACGGGGATAGATTGTACTACTTTAATGTAGGCGTCTATAGATTTCTGTAGTAAGCATTCTCTGAACAGAAAGTAATCTTTCCAGAAGCAAAAACAGCTAAATTTCCTAATGAAGTCGTGCTGAGGGAGGAAATTTAACATGCTCGATAAGAGAGTGTATTCTTGATTTTGTAAATCTATAGCAAGCTTTGTTGCAGATGAGGCTAGATGTGTTTGCTCTTCCACAACGTTTTGTTTCCCTTTAAACAAGGATTGAGCGTTTCTTAAATAGCCGCTTGCTAGGTTTTCAAAGAAATCAGGCTTTCTCGACAATATGTATAAACGCGCAACAAGACAGACGAATAATGTAAGAAAAAAGCAGGCTAGACAAAATGCTGGAACGATAGTTTTTCCAGAAAACAGGAAAAAATAAATAAAAACACCAAGTTCGGCAGCCATTAATAATAAACATCCAAACAACAATAAGCTATGCCGCATGAGGTATTGGCGTAATTTTTGGTGTGTTTTTTTACATAAAGCTTCTAGAGTTGGGAGAGCATTATTTAACTTCATGTATCTTACAAACTCATCTTAATTTTACGGGAAATTATGCAACTAATTGTTTTAATGCAATAGCTCCAATATTATTAAATAATAAAGCTTGTACCTATGGTTTCTGCTTACCTATTAGCAAATTTTGGCGGTCCGCGTCATTCTAATGACATTGAGGTTTTTTTAACTTCATTACTTACAGATCGTGATGTTACCGGAGGATTTCTTCCTTCTTTCATTCACAAACGTTTATTTTCATTTATCGCTAAAAAACGCGCTCTTAAGGTTCTTCCTCAATACAATTGTATCGGCGGATTCTCCCCGATATATCAAGATACAGAATTGCTAGCAGAAACTCTATCTTCGCATTTAGATGCTCCTGTAATTACCTTTCACCGCTATTTACCTGATACACATCCGCACACAATTCAACAGTTAAAAACTCTTGGGGATTTTCCGATTGTTGGAGTCCCTCTATTCCCACATTTTACTTATGCCGTTACAGGAAGTATTGTAAGATTTATCCACAACCAACTCCCCTTGCTAAATATCTCTTGGGTATCTCACTTCGGAAATCACCCAGAGTTTATTTCATGTATGATGGATCATATCCTAAAATTTTTACAATCTCACGATATCTCTACTCATGACTGCTGCCTATTATTTTCTGCCCATGGGCTTCCTATGAGACACGTGAATAAAGGCGATCCTTACAACATGCAATGTGAAAAATCCTTCAGAGCGATTTCTGAACGATTACCAAACATAGAAACCCATCTTTGTTATCAGTCGAAATTTGGTCCTGGGAAATGGTTATCACCATCAACAAAAGATCTATGCGCAACATTAAAGACAGACAAAAAACATGTGCTAATTGTCCCTTTTGGATTTACCTCAGATCATATAGAAACTCTTTATGAAATAGAAAAAGAGTATATAGCCGTACTTATAGATAAGGGGTATCAAGCTCTACGCGTACCTGCTATTTATCAATCCTCTCAATGGGTTGAATCCTTAGCAACAATTATTCAAAGTACGCCACACGTGGAGAAAAAAAGCTTAATAAAATCGTAGTCAGTTAAGGCAGGCGGTATTGCTGTTTGATGGTCTGATACTTTCCAGAACGCATGCTTTTTACCAATCCCATGTTAAACCCTTCTAGCAAGCTATTCTTCTCACCACGAAGAACTACCAATCTTAAGCCATCTTGATTCAAAGGCTGTGAAATAATTTTTAAGCGCCCTTTATATGCTGTATCTATCAAAGCTGTGACTTCTATAACAGGAGCTAATAAGGCGTCATAACAACCAGAAGATAAAGCTTCTAAAGCTATGGGGACATGTTGATAAGGGCTTAAAACAGCGTCGGGGATATCTTGACCTACTAGCACTGAAGAATCGAATTTATACACTCCGATAAGCTTCCCGCGAAGATCTTGTATAGACTTGTACGGAGAATTCTCGGAAACAACAAGCACAGGACCTGTCAGCAATATAGGCTCAGAAAATTGATAATGATCTAACATCTCTGCTGTTGGCGCTATCGATGTCAAAGCTCCTGCAGTCTTTTGATCATCAAGATTTTCAAAAAGATGGATCCAATCTTGATTTACAATATTGATATTCAGGTTCTCGCGGTAGTTAATCTCTGATACAAGATCATTAAGAAACCCATTGATATTCGCTGTATAAATTCCAAATTGTTTTGGGAACCAAGTAGTATCTCTTCCTACTAACAACTCTTTCTTTTCTCTAGAACATCCTAGAAAAACCAAAGGAAGGAAACACAAAAGAGCTAGAAAATATAGCTTTGAGGAATTCTTGATTTTCACGCTAACTCACGCCTCGGATTCCAGACTTATTTTTCGCATCATATTCTACAAAAGAAATTTTATCCAGTATGCTATCTAAGATAAACTCTGAACAAAAACTTTTTGAAAGAATGGCTAAAAAGCTAAAAAAGGTGCTTATAAAAACAAAAAACACACTAGTTGTTTAATGTTAAGCGTTTTGTAGAATATCTCTTAAAGCGAACACGAACTATCGTCAAGGATATATTCCGATAAAAATGTTCCCCCTAATTTTCTTCTACGCTTCAAGACTAAGCCTTCAACAAGAATAGGTTCTACTGAAGCATTTTCTAAAAATAGTAAGCCTTCCTTATCCAAAATCTTGCCGAAAACGATATCGCTTAATACTGCTGCAAGATAGCGATTTTCAAGATTATAGGGAGGATCTATGTAAATAAGATCGAAGGACATACCTTTTTTAGTCAGTCTCTGAATCGCGGATCTTGCTTCTTGTTTCATAATGGTAACTGGCAAATCTGGATGCAATAATTGGCTATTTGCCCGAATTAAACGTACAGATTGTGCAGAGGAATCTACGAAAGTCACTGAAGAAGCTCCTCGGCTTAAAGCTTCAAAACCTACGGATCCTACTCCAGAAAAGAGATCTAAAAATGTGGCATCCTCAATATAAGCCGCGCAAATATTAAAAACAGCCTCTTTGACTACCCCACACGTAGGACGCACTGAAGGGTTAGAAAAAATTTTTAAAGACTTCCCTTTATATTTGCCTGCAAGAATTTTCACTGTATAACCTGGGGAATAAAATCTATATAATCAGCAGCAACTAACCTGTAGTCTATAGTACCGATCATTCCGAATCCTTTCAAAGGAGAGGATACTTTATGCATATGACCGAATAAGCAATGTGATATTCTCCCATCAGCTTCAAGCATTTGCGATACCGGTCCTGGCGTGCCATCACTACTGATAGGTGGGTAATGGGTCATAACAATAATTTGCTCGATATTCTGAGGAACGGCTTCTAAAGCCCTTTGCAATCTTCCAAGCTCTCTTGAAAAAATTTTCTCATCTTTCTCACTATAATGGCGCTCTTTCTCTGGAAGAGGAGATTGGAAACACTCAGGGGCTACACGTATTGTTGGGCTATCCCATAGCCTTACTCCCACAATAGCTATTTCCGGATGTAGTAGAGAAAAGCCTTGAGCTAGATAATGCACATTTTCAGGAAGAACTTGTGTTATTTTAGTCGTTGATGCGGAACTCCAATAATCATGATTCCCACGAATCATATACTTAGTTCCAGGGAGAGAACCTAGGAAAGCGAAATCTTTTTTCGCTTCTTCGATATGCATAGCCCAAGAGATATCTCCGGGAAGCAAAACGATATCTTCAGGATTGACTATCTTTTCCCACCGTTCACGGATTTTCTCGTGATAGGAAATCCATGGCTCGCCAAAAATTTCCATGGTCTTTTCAGGAACTCCGATAGCCAGGTGTAAATCCGCTATTGCATATATCTGCATAAGGAAGACGATCCGTGCATTGTCACTATAGGAATAGTCTAATGGATATGAGGCTAAAATCTCGACGGATAAAAACGTTCCGGGTCATTTTTATGAATTATAAAAAATCGCCTATTAGAAGGTATAATTATCAGGAATTCTAGTTCCTCGAGGAATGATAATAATCCCATCCCTAACGACAAGCTTCCCATCAGGAGAATTATAATCCTTATGCCCTTGGATATTCGTGAGTTTTACCCCGTTACCGATTCTACAGTTCTCATCGATAATTGTTTTATAAATTTCACAATTATCCCCGATCCCTAAAGCGTTTTGTTGGGGATTGCCATAACGGTCATTTCCCATAACAATAGAGTGATCTATTATAGAATTTTTCCCTATCACACCACGGATCCCCACAACGCTGTGGGATACATTACTAGAATCAATAACAGCACCTTCACAAAGCAAAGAGCTGGAGATCATAGAATCTGTAACTATAGTCCCAGGAAGATGATGATTCTTACTATAGATCATTCCTGCATCATCGTAGCAATTCAATCCACGAACCTGAGGTTTAGGCCTTTGTGTTAAAGCAATATTCGCTTCATAATAAGATTCGATTGTTCCGATATCTGTCCAGTAGCCATCGTAAAGGAAAGTCTTTATCGACCCGCGTTGCTTTTGGGCTTGGATAAGATGCTTTCCAAAATCATCCCCTTGTTCTTCTAGTAGCAGTTGAAATAGGCTTTCCCTTCGAAAGAGATAAATCCCCATATTCCCTAAGAAATTTCCATATTGAGGATCCAGCTTATGTTTACGACAATCCTCAGAAGATAGCCGAAAACGATTTAAAATCTCTTCTTCCTGAGGTTTTTCGTAAAAGTCTACAAGATTTGCATCTTTATCTATTTGCAACACTCCCATTCTTGAAGCATCTTTTTCCTGAATGGGCTGTGCGACTATTACCATATCAGATTGCATAGCTATAGCGTAGTCTACAACCTTACGAAAATCCATGTTGTATAACTGATCGCCAGATAAAACTAGAAAATACTCTATCTCTGTATCTTCTAAATACAAGAGGTTCTGCCGAATAGCATCGGCGGTTCCTTGATACCATACCTGACTTCCCTCCCTCCCCTCAGGAGCAAGGAGATGTATCCGATCTTGAAGTACTCCATGATAAAAATACGTCTTCACAAGATGCTGTTGTAGTGTGTAGGTAAGGTATTGACCTATTACGAAAATCTTAGAAAATCCTGAAGCTATTGCATGGGAAATGGGTACATCAATGAGCTTATATCTTCCTCCAAATGATACGGTTGGTTTACAGCGCCAGTAGGTTAAAGGGGACAATCTTTTCCCTTCACCGCCACATAAAACAATAACGCCAACCTTATCTCTATAAAAATGAGAAGCCTGATAACTTGGGGAGTAGCCCTGAAAATCATTTTCTATCATTTGCCCGCCTTCTGTAATCCCAATTTTAAATTAGAATCAAATAAAAAGGCTACACAAACTAGTTAGAATGCGATTAGATTAATTTAATAATAAAAACCAAGCTTTTGTTATTAAATAGAATAAAAATGAACAACTATTAAAAAGTTTCTAAAAGCGTACGGGCAATCGCTGCGTCTGTCTCGCTTAATTGACATTTGGAAAGTAGAGCCTTAACGAGTTCTTCTAGAGTAAATACGGATCTTAATTTAATACCTGCCTCTTTTAATGCGTCTGCACCACCGACTTGTCTGTCTAAAAAAACCAAGGATTCTCGAATATTTAAACCCTCATCTTCTAAAGCCTTAGCGGTATCTAAAATCGAACGTCCCGAAGCAATAACATCATTGATTACTAAGCATGTCTGTCCTGGAGAAAATAAGCCTTCGACTTTTATTTTATCTTCTTGATTTGGGTGTTTTAATTCTTTTCTTCTCAACACCATAGAGATGTTATACTTCAGAGATATGCATGTAGCCAGAGTAAGAGCTGTATAAGGAACTCCGCATAACAGGCTGCTATTAAAAGAAGGACGCAAACGCCAAATCAACGAAGCAATAGTTTGTAAAACATCAGGACAGGAGATAACCAGGCGCATATCAACATAAATAGGAGTTTTTTTCCCGTCTGATAAAATAAAATCACCGAATCTTATTGCCCCTATGCGGTATAGGTTAACCACAGCATGATCACGAAGCTGCTCTTCTTCAAAGCTCATCATTATCAGGTATCCTCATCGTTTTTTGACAAAATACAAAAACTCTCATTATAAGCATAAGGATATGCTTATTCGTTTATTTTTTGGTATTCCCCTAACTAAGGGACTGCAAGTAATCAATTACCCTCCCCTAACTGTGGCAATCTTTCAAAAAAAAGAATACTTAGGAATTTATAGTCTTGCGGAAACCGAGTTACAGGTTGCAAAACTCAATGAGTATTACCATCAAGCCCAAGAAATCTTACAAAAAGTCACTCAGGGAAAATATCTCACCGACAAAGAGACTTCTTTGGTTATCTTCCCTGAGATTCTTATCGGGAAATAGAGCTAAAAACTAGCAAGACAATCTTTTTTATATCTCGTATTCTTCTTAATGTGTTGACAAGGCAATTCCCCATCAACACAGAAAAAAGACTAAAACACGTGAAGTGATAAAAAGATCCATGATCTCGAGCTTTGCTAAATCATAGATATCATTAGAAAAGGACGCGTGAAAAATAAGATCTACAGTCTTAATAATTAAGACCGTAGGTTTCTTACTTATCAAAGTATTTCAAAAAATAGAAACGATGCGCTCTTTTAATCTATTCTTTTAAAGAAAGAAGAAATTCTGCGTTACTATTCGTTTTCTTTAATCTACCCAACAGCAAATGCATCGCATCAATAGCGGTAAGATCAGCAATTGCCTGACGGAAGAGGTAAACTTTTTCCAACTCACTAGGATGATAAAGGAGTTCTTCTTTCCTGGTACCACTCTTAATGAGATCGATTGCAGGATAGGTCCTTCTATCAGAAAGACGACGATCAAGCACAAGCTCCATATTTCCTGTGCCTTTGAACTCTTCAAAAATCACTTCATCCATTCGAGATCCTGTATCGATCAATGCTGTAGCTAGAATGGTTAATGATCCCCCGCCTTCAATATTTCTAGCGGCGCCAAAGAATTTCTTTGGTTTATGCAGAGCACTAGCATCCACACCACCCGTCAAAATTTTTCCAGAATGCGGTTGAACAGTGTTGTAAGCTCGAGCTAAACGTGTAATAGAATCGAGAAGAATAACAACATCCTTTCCGTGTTCAACTAGACGTCGAGCCTTTTCTATAACCATCTCCGCAACCTGAATATGTCTCTCTGGCTGCTCATCAAATGTAGAAGCAACAACTTCACCCCGCACTTGACGAATCATATCAGTGACTTCTTCAGGACGCTCATCGATGAGTAAAACAATTAAAACAATATCCGGATTATTAACAGCAATAGCGTGGGCTATGCTTTGTAAAATGACGGTCTTTCCAGAACGTGGAGGAGCAACAATAAGTCCCCTTTGACCTTTCCCAATGGGAGCTGTAAGATCTAATACCCTTTCAGCAAGATGCTCTTTCCCCATCTCCATAACAATTCTTTCATTAGGATATAGAGGGGTGAGGTTTTCAAATAAAACCCGTTCCTTAGCTTTGTCTGGGGTAGATCCATTGATTTTATCTACCTTTAATAAGGCAAAATACTTTTCCTTCTCTTTTGGAGAACGTATCGTACCTATGATGGTGTCTCCCTTCTTTAAGTCAAATCTACGGATCTGAGCAGGGGAAACATAAATGTCTTCAGCCGAAGGGAGGTAGTTATAAGTAGGAGATCTTAAAAAGCCGAATCCATCGGGAAGCACTTCTAAAACTCCTTCCCCAATCAAAAGCTCGTCTGAACGCTCAGATTTTGCTTTCACAATCTCAAATACTACTTGAGATTTGGTGAGAGACCCGATGTTCTTCACTCCGTATTGACGAGCTAATACATTAAGCTCTTCAATTCCCATCCTTTGCAATTTAGCAATTTTTGTAATAGTCACGTTCTGATTTTCATCAACCGTATCCGTAACTACCGCACACTCTCCTGCAAAAGACTTCTCTTGCAACACTGGACATGTATGTTTTTTATTCTCTTTCACCTTTGGCAAGACTTCTGAAGAACGTTCTTCTTTCATAATGCTCCCTTTAAAGCGTAAAAATATTCTTCGACTTTATGACGTAATTCTTCTTTAGTGCCGTTATTTTCTATAACAATATCGGCGTGCATCTTTTTCTCTTCATTAGAAGAAAACCGAGCACATCTCTGATAAAAATTTAAATCAGAACAATTAGTTTTTTTGGTAAACCTTTCCCTACGAATATTCTCATCTGCTGTAATAAGAATGACGCGATCAAACCATTTCGCATAATGTATTTCGTACAATAAAGGCACCTCAGCAATGAACAGAGGATGCTTTCGCTCTTTAGCGACTTGATAATATTGTTCTTCAATAATCCGACGCACTTCAGGATGCAAAATAGCTTCTAAAGCCTGAAGAAGAACTAAATTATCAAAAACTTTCTCTGCTATGACTTTCCTATCGAATGCATTATCAACAACAACTTCTGGTCCCAGAAGATCTATAACGCGACGACCTATATGCGAGTGAGGAACAAGGAAACTGTGCGAAACTTTATCAGCACTAATTACATAGGCACCTAAATCTTGAAAAACTCTACTTGCTTCAGTTTTTCCTGAAGAGAGATCCCCTGTAATAGAAACTTTTAATAATTCTAACATTCTGCCCAATTTTTTCCAATTAAGATATTCACAACTAGCGGGACAGATAAAATCATTGCAGATTCCATTATATCGCGCACTAAAGTTTGCATTTCTTCTTTCTCTTCCTCAGGAACTTCGAAAATCAGCTCGTCATGTATCTGTAACAACATACGACTTTTCAATTTGCGTTTTTCCAACGCATCAGAAAGTTGTAACATTGCCAGCTTTATCAATTCAGCAGCGCTACCTTGTATACGGGTATTAACAGCAAGACGGCCTGAAGCAGCACGAGAATTTGAAAATTCTGTCCAATTATCTATGATCCTTTCTCTTCCTAGCAGAGTCTTCACTCGTAAATTTTCACAAGCTTGACTCACCGTTTCATTAATAAAACGAGCTACTTCAGGGTAACGATCAAAGTATGCGTCTATTAACTTTTGAGCTTCTGAAACACTGATCTTTAAAATTTTTGACAATCCATAAGCTTGTTGCCCATAGATAATACCGAAATTCACAGTCTTTGCCTGCATGCGCTGTTGTTTGGTGACTTCTTCCAATGGGACATGAAATACCTGCGAGGCAGTAAACGTATGTATGTCTTCTCGCGACTCAAAGGCCAATTTCAACGACTCATCTTGGCTCAAATGCGCCAGGAATCTTAACTCAATTTGAGAATAATCTGCAGATAAAAAATAATTATTCTGATGAGTATTACAGAACGCCTTTCTTAATAATCTTCCCCGCTCAGAGCGTATGGGAATGTTTTGTAGATTGGGATCTTGACAAGCCAGTCTTCCCGTCACCGTACCCATTTGATTAAATGTAGGATGAATTCTAGAGGTGCTAGGATCCACTTGTCTAGGCAAGGCCTTAACATAAGTAGACAACAACTTCTCAACAGCTCTGAAGGCTAAAATCTTCTCAATAATTTCATGTTCACCCGATAAAGCTTCTAAAACTTCTGCCTTAGTAGATCGAGCCTTATCTATAGGTTTCAGACCAAGTTTATTGTATAAAACCTCTGACAACTGCTTAGGAGATTTAATATTAAAAGGGGCTCCGGCTAACGTATAAATATCATCAGTAAGCATTGCTAATTCTTCTGATAGAATTCTTTCTAACTCCTGAAGATCTTCAACATCCAAAGGCATGCCGTTTCTTTCGATAGTAAAAAGAACTTTCTCTAAGGGCATTTCCATATTGAAAAAAAGATCTTCTACTCCTTTTATCTTCAATTCTTCTAGCAACGATTTTTTTATCTTGGGCAAATGAGAAACAAATCCCCCAAAATATTGCGCAGGATTTGCTGGAGACTTTGCTATAGGCAAGCTTAATTGCCCCCATTCCTTTCCATATCTGCCTGCAGAACTAACTAATCCGTGATCCATAAGAAGCGTTTGGTATGAAATCTTAGCTCCTCCATTAATCAAATGTTCAGCCAAAGCTAAATCTAGAGCTATATTATGCACATGAATACCCGCATTCTTTAGTGCATGATTATCTCTCTTTATGTTGTAACCATAGAATGTAGTATCTTCTCTTCTGAAGAAATATTGTAGCGGCGTGAGAACATCGTCTAAAGCATGTTCTATATCAACATAATAAACATCATCATCGCTAGCTAAAGCCACTCCCATTAAAGTTAAAGAGGGAAGAAAGCTCCCCTTATAACCAACAGAAAAAGCCACGCTTTTCCCATGCAAAGTAGAAAGTACGTGAGCCAACTGTTTATTATTATTGATTATCTCAACATCTACGCTAGATGCTTCCTCAACCTGCTGTACTAAAGTTTTAAAGCCTTGCCGCATATAGAAAGCATTCAACTCTTCCTGATGCGCTTCATAAAGTGGGAACTTTAATTCATCTATCCTCTTAGGAAGAGGTATAGCGTCGTTTAATACCGCAAGACTTTTACTTAATAATAAAACATCTTTTTGCTCCGAAAGCATCTTGTGAGTAGATCCTGTCAACTCATCAAGATTTTCTAAAATACCTTCTACGGAATGATATTTTTGTAACAGGGCCGTTGCTTTCTTAGGCCCACATCCAGAAACTCCAGGAATATTATCAGAAGTATCACCAACTAAGGCTAGATAATCTGATATTCCTGTTGGAGGGATGCCATAGATATCTATGACACGGTTTTCATCAATTTCTGGTTGATCTTTCCATGGATTTAGAGCAACAACATTAGGCCCCACCAGTTGAAGTAGATCTTTATCTGCGGTACATATACAGACTTGATAGCCTTCTGACACAGCTTGCCTTGTAGCGCTAGCTATAACATCATCAGCCTCTACTCCTTCTACTTCTAGATAGGACAAACCAAGCAAACTGCAGTATTCTTTAACTACAGGAATTTGTTGGTAGAGATTCTCTTCTTTCTGTTCTCGATTACTTTTATAATCGGCATAAATCTCTCTACGACTTTGTTTATTATTTGGGCCGTCAAATACGGCCACCATATGACTCGGAGAGAACTCTTTAATTAATTTATTAATAGAACGAATAAAGCCGAAAACAGCCTGGGTTCCTTCTCCAGAAGAATTTTTCATATCTGGGAGAGCAAAATATGCCCTGAAAACAAATCCTGAAGCATCTAAAATAAAGATCTTTCTCACTGATTCTCTCCGCTTACTAATTAATCAGAATCATGGCTCCAAATAGTAAAATGTACTGGTAGAATTATCTAGATTAGGGAGCAATTCATGTTGAATCTTTCCTGTGATTAATGGGCTGTTAGCAGCTGATGACATGAATTTTTTCAACCAGCCATCGCTTCCTAAACCGATCACACGGTAGTTATTTTCAATGTCACAAGCAGCAACTAAATCCTCAAGAACCTGTTGTTTAGTTGCGTTTACAACATCAATATAGCCTGTTTCTAAAGCTTTTTCAGGAGAATATAAACGTGCACCTAAAACACCAACTAATTTTTCTTTAGTCAATAACGGGCGATTCGTTACAACGATATCAACAAATTGACCGTAAAGATAGTCTATGATCTCTTGTCTAATTTCACGATCTTTAGCTGTCCATTCCGTATAAGGATTCATAGGAGCTTTATCTTTTCCGGATATAAGCAAATCACTTTGCACACCATGACGAGATAAACCTTCTTTTACATTGAAATAAGGTCCAGAAAGCACTCCTACAGAACCTATTAAAGATGAGGATGTCGAGTAAATTTTATCCGCAGCGCAAGCAACATAATATCCGCCAGAGGCACAAAGACCATTTACAAAAACATAAACAGGGCACTTCGTACATTGTTTCCAAAATTTGATTGTTGAGTATACACGGGCGATTTCAAATACTTCTCCTCCAGGACAATCCATATCAATGATTAAGCCCTTCACTCTACCTTTATAAGGTGCTGAATCTAGTGCTATAATAGCTTCTTGTATGACTTTTTCCGTATGTCTACTCGAGGCAATAACATCCTTCATTTCTAATACAGCAATAATTGGCGCCTCTTTGCCTAGATCTTTTATCTCCCCTTTAGCATTAGGCATATTCACAAATTGAATGCCACCCCCAGAGGAGAGAGCAACAAATCCCAAGATAATAGAGAAGGCAAGAACCACTCCAAAAGATAAACCTAGAATTGATAGGAAGCCTTTAGACAAAAAATGCCAAAACGTTTTCATAAACACCCGTAAAGTCAAAAATTTATAAAATAAAGTATGTGAGGGAGGGCTTAAAGATCAAAAAAATATGATAAAAAGGGCTATAAAGCCCTTTAAACTATAGCGTAGCAACTTCTTCTTTGTTGGAATTTTCTACTGTAGTCCTGCTGATAGTGGCATTCGATGCGATTGCATCTGCTTTCGAACTTTCCGCAACAGCACTAGCTTCTTTGATGTTGTACTCTCTTCCTATGAAAGCGACAACAGCGATCCAAACAACCATAATTAAAAGAAGCACTACAGCAATCACATTAAGACTTGCTGCAACGGATGAAAAGATTATCAATAGCCCTTGATAAATCAACGAACCACCTGATTTCCCTATCCGAGATACAACGCCGTCAATAGCGGCCTTACCATAGTTTTTCTGATCATTAGGCAAAGGAATGAACGCCATTTCTTTAGTCTGATCAAAGAACGTGAATTTAGCAGCACGCGAGAACACGTTTTGCATCCCACCTATCCAAGCTGCTATGGCTAAAGGAGCCATATTGAAAAAGCCGCCAAAGATCATAACGTCTCTCTTTACAGCAAATACAGCAGCGAAAAATAGAACGCCTGTTACCAACATAACAATTGGAGTAGTCAATGCTCCTACCGTCCAGCCCCACTTTCGTATGCTCTGTCCAGTAAGGAAAATAGCCGCACAGACAGACACAATTCCTATTAGGGTTGTAATCCTACTCATGTAACTATTGAATTCAACATGGGAGCTGTAAATCTGACTGACTTGATCTTTCCAAACCACTTCAAACAAGTGAATAACAAGGTTATAGGATAAAACTATAATGGCAAGACCTAGTAGGTACCGGGAGCGAATAAGATAGAGGAAGAGGCTTTTTGCCTTTGTTTTCGTCTTTTTCTTAGCTTTTACACTGGCCACGCTTTCCTCAACTTGAGGAGGCGCTTCAGAAGGAGCAAAGGCTGTGGAGAAATTATAGGTGTGTTGTGTGAGGAAGTGAACTTTTCTATATAGCCAAATCATGCATAATCCAGCTAAAACGATTAAAATGGTGAGGTTCATCATAACCTCATGCCACTTGTCCTTCACAAAAGGATAGATGAAGAACGAGTGTTTCCCCATCCAATAGGAGATTTCCCCGGCAAACACGGAAGAAAGATTCAACCCCGTATTAATAAGGGCATAAAACCTTCCAGCTTCCCTTACACTGGTCACTTCATTAGCCAAGCCCCAAAAGAGCGTTGAAAGAACTACTGAACTCCACAGCTCTGACATCACATAGTATAGACTGTAGCTCCAGTAGCGAATCATTACAATGAAACCACGCAATCCCTTCGGCAGCAACTCTTGTAGCCTATCTGCGAGAGAATGCAAATGTAGAGCATCCCCCATGGGGTAAATTACTACGGCAAACAAGAAAAAGAAGCCGAGAAAAGTACCTATAAAGGAATAAAAAACGGTGTCTCTAGGACACCGACTACTTAGCCAACCGTAGATCATAGTAACAATAACGGCCCCGGGGACTATCCCCCAGACTTTCAAGAACGGTATAACTTCCGCACCCGCGTCAGACCCCACAACCACTAAAGTATCTTTCATACTTTTTAATAGGCAGTAATTAAATCCTACGAAAAAGGCTAGCCAGAAAAGAGGAATAAATTTAGGGAATTCTGATCGATATATGGGGCAGAAGTAAGCCCGCAGTCTTGAAAAGGGTTTCATCTCTGATGACTGCATAAACTCCTTCCCAAAATTATAGAGCATAAAGATTTGTAAACAGATGATAAATCATGCCTAAAAGACTTTGAAACCGTACAGTTCCTATAATACTTGTTGCTGAGCAAACGGCAAGGCATATTTTAAAAGATTACGACAAATGTAAAGGACCATTGTAATGTAACACCGCCTAAAATACAAGCTGTTCCTACGAGATTCTTTCGCTCTTTCTTTCAAATAAAAATTTACCAAGCTCTTAGTCGAGACACTGCTTTTTATAATCGAATACTCTCTCCAGGAAGTAGAGAAATCCGAGAATAATTAATGGCATTAACCCCATTACAGGGATGCGCACGCCCGCGGTGACTCCTAGCAAAATAATAAATTGAACCACTGTAAAAATCTTTCCAAAGAAAAGAGCTCGGTAATCATATCCTCTCCACCCCCTAACAACAGAGAGGTAGATAGCAAAAAGAACGAGGAAAATATCTCTAGCAAAAATAAGAAGGAGGTGCTCAGGGGACAAAGACCTTTCCCAATAAAGGATGGCAACACAGACAAAAACAAAGAACTTATCGGTCAGAGGATCCAGCATAGAACCAAAACGACTGGTCGCCTTATAGCGACGGGCAAGATAGCCGTCCAAAACATCACTAGCCATGGCACCTAAAATGACCAGTAGGCGTAGATGGATCTTTTCTTGGTAAAAGAACAAGGCTAGCCATATACGTGATAGAGAAAGTAAATTACAAAATTGTCTCATGATTTTGGCTAACGTGATCTTTTAAGGAATCTTAATATAACCTAAAGGGCCTATTATAGAATAAGCCGATTCTACAGGCAAGAAGAGAGTTCCTCCTCTCCAATAACCCTTTCTTAGATCACCTTATATTGATACCTATTTGATATTTTAGAAAAATTTTAAAGAAAAAGAGCAACCAATTAACTTTATTACGGGCTCCGTTAGAAAATTCGGAAAGAGAGGGATTCGAACCCTCGGTACCCTTTAGGGGTACGCGTCCTTAGCAGGGACGTACTTTCGACCACTCAGTCATCTTTCCTTAGCAAAGGTGTATTCAGAGCTCCCGAGAGAAAAACTTTTACTGCCTTCTTGTTCAATAAAGTAGAATAATTCCTATCTTCAATGAAAGCAAGCGAACTTTTAGGCCCCTCTAAGTCCTTCGATCCCTTAGATTAGAAGAGAACGAAATAAACTTGAATCCTACCCTTCAGGAGAAGAAATCAATTCTATTGTAAGTCAATATTAGTGATCTAGTACTTTCTATATCCTGCTCTCCAAGTTTTTTCTGAATATTTGATGGAAACTTTATCGGTTTCCCTAACCTTTATGACTTGAGCATATATTTTCGATATCCTAACCTGATCTCTAATGACTCCCGCGTTTAAATCGCATCATAGAAATTATGTCGACTCAAACAGAAAAAGCCTCTGCCCCTACACTGCCCAGTCCTCCCAGCTCTAAAGAATCAGAAATGATTGTTCTGGGCTGTATGTTAACAGGGGTTAATTATCTTAATCTAGCGGCCAACCAACTTAATGAAGATGATTTTTACTACCTTGAACATAAAATCATTTTCCGAGTTCTACAAGACGCTTTTAAACATGATAAACCCATAGATGTGCATCTTGCAGGAGAAGAACTAAAGAGAAGAAATCACCTTACGGTGATTGGGGGCCCTGGCTACTTAATTACTTTAGCAGATTTTGCAGGAACTGCAGCGTATATTGAAGAATACATTCAGATCATTCTTTCTAAATCCATTTTAAGAAAGATGATCCAAACAGCTAAGGAAATAGAGAAGAAAGCAACTGAAGAACCTAAAGATGTTGCTGTTGCTCTAGATGAAGCTCAAAACGCTTTATTTAAAATTAGCCAAACAACAGCCCTCACACAATACGTTCTTGTTGCCGATAAACTTCAGGGCTTAACTTCCGCTCAAGAAAAGCCCTTTTTAATACAATTACAAGAAAAACAAGAGTTCTTCCATCAGCACGCTCAAAGTGGTGATGCTTTACCCATTTCGGGCATTCCTACGCATTTCATTGATTTAGATAAGATGATCAACGGGTTTTCCCCATCCAACTTAATGATTCTTGCCGCCCGACCTGCCATGGGGAAAACTGCTCTCGCTTTAAATATTGCAGAAAACATGTGTTTTCAAAGTCGGCTTCCTATAGGAATTTTTTCTCTAGAGATGACCGTAGATCAACTTATTCATAGAATCATATGTTCTCGATCCGAAGTGGAATCTAGAAAAATTAATGTAGGAGATTTATCCGGGCAAGACTTCCAACGAATTGTTGCTGTCGTAAATGAAATGCAGCAGCACACCCTACTTATAGATGATCAGCCCGGATTAAAAGTAACAGATCTTAGAGCTCGCGCTCGAAGAATGAAAGAAAGCTATGATATTCAATTTTTGATTATCGATTACCTACAACTTCTTTCTGGTTCGGGGACCCTACGTTCTGCAGAAAGTCGCCAAACAGAAATTTCAGAAATCTCAAGAATGCTGAAAACTTTGGCTAGAGAATTAAATATCCCAATTCTCTGTTTATCACAGCTGTCTAGAAAGGTGGAAGACAGAGCCAATCACCGACCTATGATGAGTGATCTTAGAGAAAGTGGAAGCATAGAACAAGACTCCGACTTAGTGATGTTTTTACTACGTCGAGAGTATTATGATCCAAACGATAAGCCCGGAACAGCGGAACTTATAGTCGCGAAAAACCGTCATGGTTCCATAGGCTCTGTTCCTTTGGTTTTTGAAAAGGAACTCGCGAGATTTAGAAATTATGCAGCCTTTGAGCTCAACGGTTAAATAAAAAAATTATTCTATTTCCCTAGATAACCTCGATTAAAATCGTTAGTGGACCACAAAATATCTTTGTAGTAACATTTCCCTTGTTGTTTCCCGTGAGAAAAACGAGTACCACAATCCTAGGTTTACTTAGTGTGTTGAGATTGTGGGATAAAACAAAACGGTGAAACGCGGTGTGCCGAATTAAATTAGGGTAGCTCTAATTTAGTTATCCCTTTTGGCGGTCCTTTTCCCATTTAAGGAAAGATCGAATCACACCTACACATATTCATACACTAACAATAAATAAAGACTATGTCATCTGTTAAGAAAAAACGAAGACTTAAAATCGCTAAGCATAAGCGTAATAAAAGACGCCGAAGAGACCGTCATAAAAATAAATAATTGCTAGTTTATGTGGACTCACCCAATTAATTACGATGTTATTGTAGTTGGTGCTGGGCATGCGGGTTGCGAGGCTGCTTTTTGCTCTGCAAAAATGGGCGCCTCTGTACTAATCTTAACTTCAAACTTAGACACTATTGCTAAGTTGAGTTGTAATCCTGCCGTTGGAGGTATCGGCAAGGGGCATATTGTTCGAGAGATCGATGCCCTAGGCGGTATCATGGCTGAGGTTACTGATCAGTCTGGGATACAATTTCGCATCTTAAATCAGACCAAAGGCCCTGCTGTCCGTGCTCCAAGAGCTCAAGTTGATAAGCAAATGTATCATATTCATATGAAACGCTTATTAGAGAGCACTCCCGGCTTGCATATCATGCAGGGTACGGTTGAGTCCTTGCTAGACAATGAAAATGTCATTCAAGGTGTTACAACAAAAGAAGGTATCACCTATCTAGGTAAGACAGTCATTTTGTCTTCTGGGACATTTATGCGTGGCCTAATTCACATTGGCGACCTTAACTTTCCTGGCGGACGTCTTGGCGATCCTGCGGCTACAGGATTATCGGCAGCTCTCAAGGAGCGTGGTTTTCCAATCAGCAGACTAAAAACAGGCACGCCTCCACGATTACTTGCTTCCTCCATAGACTTTTCCGTAGCAGAAGAACAGCCTGGAGATCCTGGTGTAGGCTTTGTTCATAGAGATGAACCCTTTGTTCCTCCTCTACCTCAAGTATCGTGTTATATTACTCATACTACTCAAAAAACTAAGGATATCATTGCTGCTAATATTAGCCGTTCCGCTTTGTATGGAGGTCGTATTGAAGGTATAGGCCCTCGATACTGTCCATCTATTGAAGATAAAATCGTTAAATTTGCAGATAAAGAGCGTCATCATATCTTCATAGAACCTGAAGGAATTTATACTCAGGAAGTCTATGTAAATGGCCTATCCACATCTATGCCTTTTGATGTGCAATATAACATGATCCGTTCAGTTCACGGGCTAGAAAATGCGATTATTACGCGTCCTGCCTATGCTATTGAATATGATTACGTTCATGGAAATGTGATCTACCCTACTTTAGAAAGTAAGATCGTAGAAGGTCTATTTCTATGCGGCCAGATCAATGGAACAACTGGATATGAAGAAGCAGCTGCTCAAGGTCTTATAGCAGGGATTAACGCAGTAAATAAAGTCCTTAAAAAACCGGCATTCATCCCCTCACGACAAGAGTCCTATATTGGCGTGATGTTGGATGATCTTACAACTCAAGTATTAGATGAACCTTACCGTATGTTCACAGGCAGAGCAGAACATCGCCTACTTTTAAGACAGGATAATGCTTGCTTACGTTTGTCTCACTACGGTCGGGATTTAGGCCTCTTAAGTCAAGAGCGTTATGAAATCTTTGAAAATCAAAAACAAATTATAGAAGACGAAAAAGCCCGTCTCAATAAAACTTTCAAAAAGTATGGAAATTCTGTAGTCTCGCTAGCAAAAGCTTTATGCCGTCCAGAAGTCTCTTACGATATTCTCAGGGAAACCTTCCCTGACGATGTCCGTGACCTTGGCTCAACGCTTAATGCTTCGTTAGAGATGGAAATCAAGTATGCGGGATATATAGATCGTCAGAAATCGTTGATTCATAGTTTATCGAAATCAGAGAATATGGTTATTCCTGAAGATATAGACTATCAAAGTATTTCCTCTTTAAGTTTAGAAGCTAGAGAAAAACTAGCTAAATTCACCCCAAGAACTATAGGGTCAGCTTCAAGAATATCGGGTATTGCCTGCGCTGATATTCAGGTATTGATGGTTGCTGTAAAAAAACATGCTCACCAATAAGTGTATTTTCTTAAATTTATCTGGAAAGACTATCTTCGAGCAGTTGCAAATAGAAGAAGCTCTTCTTCGCAACTATAAGGAAAATATTTGCATTATTAATTCGAATGCTCCGGAAGCCGTTGTCCTTGGTATTTCAAGACGTCCAAACGAAGATATCCATATCCCTAAATTACGATCTGATAACGTTCCTATAATTAAACGTTACAGTGGGGGTGGAACGGTATTTATTGATGAAAATAGTTTATTCGTAACATGGATTATGAATTCTTCCGAACCCATGGCCAATTCTCAAGATTTGATGCAATGGTCTTATGGTATCTATGCACCCATCTTCCCTGAAGAATTTTCTGTTAATGAAAATGATTATACTTTAGGAGAGAAGAAATTCGCAGGAAATGCTCAATATATCCAAAAATCTCGTTGGGTACATCACACAACATTCCTATGGGATATGGATATAGACAAGCTTACACGTTATCTACCAATACCCCAAAAACAACCGTCATATAGAAAACAACGTCTACATCAAGATTTCCTAACAACTATTCGCCCATGGTTCCCCACAAAAGAAAGCTTTTTTGATAAATTAAAAGCATCTGCGAGTAGTATTTTTCATTGGGGAACTCTTTCAGAACAAGAGCTGAAAGATATTCAGGAAAAACCCCACAGGAAATCTACCACTTTATTATAAAAGTGTTTTCTAATTACTTAGCAGAGTTAACTATTTCGATTTTGCTGAAGAAATAGTTAATTTCTATAGCTGCATTTTCCAAGCTATCGGATCCATGTACCGCATTGATGCCGATAGACTCGCCAAATTGAGCACGAATCGTCCCTTGAGCAGCTTCCTGAGGATTTGTAGCGCCCATAATTTCTCGGTTGCGAACTACAGCATTATCACCTTCAAGAACCATAACAACAACTGGGCCTGAAATCATAAAATCTACGAGCTCTTGGAAAAATGGACGAGATTTATGAACAGCGTAGAAGCCTTCAGCTTCTTTCACTGATAAATGCACCATTTTCATAGCAGCTATGCGAAATCCTGATTTTTCAAAAATCGCAACAATCTCACCAATATGAGCCTTGCCAACAGAATCAGGTTTGATAATGGATAGCGTTTGTTCCATGTATATACAATCTCCTAAAACAAAATGAATGTGGGAGAAATTATACCACTATCTTTAGGAAAGTCTAGCTCTTGTTCAAACCTTGTAAGTTCTTTTTTAAAGCAATAGGAAGAATTTCTGCTAACGATGCATTCTCTGGAAGTTCACTCATAGCTTCAGCAATCATTCTCTCTGCTGAAGGTTTAGAATATCCTAATGCAGCTAATGCTTGTATACCCTCATCCATACACGAAGGTTTTACGGATTCCCAAGAAGCAATTGCTTTAGAATCTAAAGGAAGTAAATCTGGAAGCTTTTGCTTGAGGTCTACCATAAGCTTTTCTGCTGTTTTTTTCCCTATACCAGGAACAGAAGCTATAGCTCTGACATCCTCAGCACGTGCTATAGAACATAATTTGCTAAGAGAAAATGTATTTAATATTGCTAGGCCTGTCTTAGGGCCTACTCCAGAAAATGAAATTAACATACGGAAACATTCGCGTTCTCTTCGAGAACTAAATCCATACAACACATGTTCTGTTTCACGAACAACCGTATAGGTATACACAACAACTTCACGATGTAATTGACCTGACAGCTCAATCAACCATCGATCGGGAGCAAAAATATTGAATCCTAATCCCTGACATTCGATCACAAGAGTTCCAGAACTCATATAAGTAAGAATTCCACGAATATAGTCGTACATTATCGAACTCCTAAACAAGTATAAGCAGAAGTATGTGCATGGCATATTGCTAATGCAAATGCATCTGCAATATCTTCACAATTGGAATTTAAGACATCAGGAATATTTAAAATCTTGCTAACCATAAGTTGCACCTGCTGTTTACTGGCATTTCCTTTACCGACAACAGCTCTCTTAGCTACGTTTGGAGCATATTCAAAAACAGGAATGTCTCGTAAAGCAGCAGCAAGTATGAGCACTCCCCGCGCCATGCCTAATTTTATAGTACTTTGAGGGTTCTTATGCACATATTGCGTTTCAAGAACCACAGCATCAGGAGTAATATCATCCAATACCCCAGACAATGTTTGAAAAAGCTGTTTATAACGCTGTGTTAATGAATCTTTTGAAGATAAACGGATAGCCCCATAGCTATGAGCTCGTATCTTATAACGCTGTTCAATATGGATAATAGCGTATCCAGAAACTAGTGTCCCAGGATCAATCCCCATAATCAATTGCGTCATAATCGAGTCCTTATACAGGCTTAAGAAAAGTTCCCCGAACGGAGTGTGTAGCGTTTATTCTATGCTAGCTATATATAATTACAACTAGAAATCTCCATGTAAGGTCTACTCTACAAGCCCACTACATTGTGATTCTCCAATACATTCGGTATCACAGTCTAAATCTCTACCTAAAAGCCGTTTTAAATGGGATACACTCAAAACATCTTCACATCCTAGTTTCTTATTAAGCGTCAGTATACGACAATACTGTTCTTCAACAAGATCTTGTAGTAAAGCAACCTCTTTCTTCTTCTGAACTAGCTCATCCTGAATCTGTAGGAGTTTCTCTGTTTCTGTATTTGTGCGTTCGGACTGTCTATAATTCTGTAACTCTAGACTTAATCTTGCGATTTCTTCTTGATACTTCTTATCCTGATCAGCTTTTTTCTGATGCAAAGCCGTCATAGCTTCATTTAAATCGACTATCTCTTGTTGCAATACGCTTTCTTTCGGTCCTTGTTCAAACATATCAGTTTCAGGAATACGCGATAGCGTTAACTTATCTAACTGTTCCTCGAGGACCTTAATCTTATGCTCATAACAGAGACGTCTTCCCTCACTAATTTCTGTTTGCTGAACACTTTCTATCAAATCTCGTTTTAATTCCTCGATGATGTCATTTTGATGACGTGTTTGCTGTAACTTCTCAGAAAGACGATGTTGTAACCAGCTATTCTCATTCTTTAATTTCTCAATTTCAGAATTTTTAACCTCATCACGAGATGAAAACTCTTTTTCCAAAGCCAATAACCGATGTTTCCATTCTAAATGGATATCTTGCTCATGAGAAAGATCTACTTGTAATACTTCAGATTTACTACAAACTAATTGCCCACTCATTTTGCTACAAACATCTGCTAAAGCATTACATGTGTATTGCCATTCCATAATGTCTGCATCTTTCCATCGACAGAGCAACAGAAGCATAGATCTCGAGTATATGTCGTAGTGATTTGAAGAAGAATAGGTGGAGTTGCTAGACCATATAGAAGTTAGATGCAGCTTAATTGCCGATAAGAGCCGCCGCAAAGGATACCTCTAAGATATTAATTAGATTTTTCCGGTTTATAGCACAGGGGGGAGTTATTGTCTCAAATTCACAACCAAAAAAAAGACATCCGAAAAACCTACGAAATCTAAGTTAATATTTCCTAGTGTGGATGCCAATTTTTAGAATTTCACAAAAAAATTATATGGAAAAAAAAAACCAAATAACCTGCACGATGTCCGACAATGAACAGAAGCGATTAGGTTAAGATCTAAACAAAAAAGGAAGAAACTGCTCAGAACAAGACTCGAACTTGCACGGGCTTGCGCCCAAGGGATTTTAAGTCCCTAGTGTCTACCATTCCACCATCTGAGCAATAATGAAGAATCTTGCCAATTATGAATTAAGCAACTGACATGATTCGAATTATAGTTTTTGGATATACCAACTTTAAGAGAAACACCAAAAATATAACTCAGAATCTTACCAGATGACACTTTCTAGATCAATGGTTTTCAAAGAGAAGACGGGCAAAATCTATAACGACTTATTACTCGTCTTCCATTGGGAAAGAAGAAGGTAGAGGCTGTTCACAGACAGGCTGTTCACAAACTGGAGAAGCTTCCATTTCTTCTTCAGGGAAAATAATTGTCTGATCACCTGATAGTAAAGCATTGATCACTTCAGAACTTTCGGTTACTAAAGCCTGTAGAGATTCATCTAAATCAGCTGAAGTTATTTCAGGATCCGAAATAGTTTGAGAAATAATCTCAGAAATTAATTTTGCTGGAGGAGGTAGTAGAGAAAACTTCTTCTGCTCCCCTAATTTATTTTCCTGTGACTCTTCCCAAAGTTCTTCAGTAACGGTATCAATGATCTCTTGTGAAGATCCCGCAACTTCGGATACTTCTTTATTGGCTTTTTTACGGCCCTGTTTTTTCTTCTCTTTCCACTTATCTCCCTTACGTTCTTTCTTCTCTTTTCTAGTTGTAGAATGAGAAGATGGTGTTGTGGAAGATTCTGAAGATGAAGATTCAGCTGTAGCAACTGTCTCAGATGAAGAACTTTCTTCAACAGTTACAGGAGCTACTTTAGGCAACTTAATTAAGGCTTCTCTACCTCCGGCAATCTTAATACCACGATCCAAACCTACAGCTTTTAGGTTGATCTTAGTATCTCGAATTTCCATTACTTCGTAATCACCAGCAGGGACAATGAATGGCTTACTATGATCGCAGTTACGGAAGAAACAGGTGTTCCCCAAAGAAATCACTTCAACCGCTTCAACAACAAAGGGATCCTGAGAAAAATGCTTGGTATTGCGAACTGATAACTTGTATCCTTCCCTCGACGTAATTACAGTTTCAATAACTGGATCTCTTGTAAAATACACGAATTTAACCTTT
The DNA here is from genome assembly GCF_000007605.1 of Chlamydia caviae GPIC. Classification (NCBI taxonomy): domain Bacteria; kingdom Pseudomonadati; phylum Chlamydiota; class Chlamydiia; order Chlamydiales; family Chlamydiaceae; genus Chlamydia; species Chlamydia caviae. Next base: position 121,343 of record NC_003361.3, on the reverse strand, counting down.
TATTTAGAGTTCTTTGCTACATACTCTAACAAATCAACTATGCGGGTTGCATATCCTATCTCATTATCATACCAGGCAACTAGTTTGAAAAAGCGATCGGTTAACGCTATTCCTGCACCAGCATCAAATATAGAAGAATATTCGCATCCTATAAAATCAGAAGATACTACTTCTTGATCCGTATAACCTAGAATCCCACGCAGATTAGTTTCTGAAGCATTTTTAATCGCTTTACATATCTCTTCATATGTTGTTGACTTCTGTAATCTTACAGTAAGGTCAACGACAGAAACATCGGCAACAGGAACTCTAAAAGCCATTCCGGTTAATTTATTCTTTAATTCTGGGAGACATAAGGCAACAGCTTTAGCAGCTCCTGTAGAAGCAGGAACGATATTTTGAAAAGCTCCTCTACCACCTCTCCAATCTTTCTTGGATGGACCATCTACAACACTTTGGGTAGCTGTAGCGGCATGCACTGTGGTCATCAAACCTTCTTCGATACCAAAATTATCTAGTAACACTTTAGCCAAAGGAGCAAGACAGTTTGTAGTACAGGAAGCATTAGAAATAATTGTATCCTTCTCAGGATCAAATGCATTCTCATTTACTCCCATTACAAACGTCGGGACATCTCCTTTTGCAGGAGCAGTAATAAGTACACGTTTAGCTCCAGAATCAAGATGCTTTGCAGCATCCTCTTTTTTGGTAAATAAACCTGTACTTTCAATGACAACATCTACACCCAGATCTTTCCAGGGAAGCTTTTGAACATCACGTTGATCTAGCAATTGAATTCTACGGCCATCAACAACGAGATAGCCGTTATCATAAGACACGTCTGCTGGGAAACGTCCATGAGTAGAATCGTATTTGAATAAATACGTTAAAGCCTCTCCAGGGACAAGATCATTAACAGCCACGACATCGACAGAAGAATTTCTTTTTAGAACTTGTCTTAAAACTAATCTTCCAATCCGTCCAAAACCGTTAATTACAACTTTCATCGCTATTCCCTAGTAGTCAGTATTCGCAAAAAAATAGCCTAGTCGGCTAAAAATTCTATAATACACTTTCGTGCATTATCACCAACTCTATTTTGCAACTTTAAAATGCGTGTATAACCGCCATTTCTAGAGACAAAACGAGTGCCTAATTGATCGAATAGTTTGTTTATAACGGTACGGTCTACGTTATAAGCTGATAAATCGCCTGCTTTAGCTTGACGAGCTTCCTTGCTTGTCAACTTATTGTATCTAACCATTAGCCTAGCAACAGCTAAACGTCTTGCAGCTAATGTATTTTTCTTAGCTAGTGTAATCATCTTATCAGCACAACGACGCAACTCTTTTGCCTTAGGCAAAGTAGTTTCTATTCTTTCTTGGTGAATTAGAGATTTTAACATGTTAGCTAACATACAACGATTATGCGCAGAAGTACGACCAACTCTAAATTTCTTTCTTGCGTGTTGCATATACTTAATTATCCCTTGACGTTTTTAGACCGAATCTTTTCGGCGTAACTCTTCATTTTTTCTTTTACGTTGTCTAAACCAACACCAAACTGACTGAGATCCATTCCCAATTCAAGTTTCATTTCTTTCAACTTGTTCTTAATCTCACAAAGAGACTTCTTACCAAAGTTTCTGAATTGCAACAGGCGAGGTTCCGGCATAATCACCAACTCACCAATAGTTTCAATATTTGCGTTAGACAAACAATTTGTAGATCTTACAGATAACTCGATCTCGTTAATACCTAAGACTAACTTATGAAGAATATCGTCTTTGTTCTCTTTCTCGATAGAAATAGCTTCTTCAAAGACTATCTTCTTCTCATCCATTTTTTCAAAAATAGAGAAGTGCTTAGTTAAAATTTGTGTAGAGAAAGCTAAAGCTTCTTTAGGAGATACCCTACCATCTGTTTCCACATGCAAAATCAAGCGATCGAAATCTGTATCTTGACCAACACGAGTATCTTCTACAAAGTAATTAACTAAAACTACAGGTGAAAAGGCCGCATCTAAGACGATCTCATTCACACCTTTATCCTCAAGAACGATTCTCTCAGATGTAGAATATCCTCTTCCAAATGCCACTCTTAGGGCAATTTCAAGCTGCATAGGTTGTGTGACAGTGAAAATCACATGATCAGGGTTAACAGATTCAAACCCACCTTCTTGCAATAAATCAGCCAATGTTATGGACTTTTGACCACCACAAGCAGCAAGATCAGAGGCATCTACAGAAATAGTAGACTTTAATAATTGAGTACAACGACCGTCTTCACTATCTTGGAAAGGATATTTCTTGAGCAAAGCTCCTTTCAAGTTTAAGACAATGTTTGTTACATCTTCTACGATTCCCTCTATCGCCATGTACTCATGAAGCACACCAGTCATAGAGAAAGAAATAATTGCAGGGGCTTCTAAACCAATCAATAATGCTCTTCTCAAAGCATTACCTAAGGTATGACCCATACCTCTCTCTAGAGGCTCTGCGACAAAACTCGCCTGCTTATCAACCGATCCCCCGCTACCTTCTACAGCCATCATTTTGACTGATTCTGGCAATTCAAATTTATCGTAAAGTAAATTTTGTGAATTATCCGACATCCCTTTCTCCTTCCCTAAAACTACACTCTGCGCCTTTTTCTTGGTCGACAACCATTATGAGGAACAGGAGTTTCGTCACGGATGACAGAAACAACTAAACCAGAGGCTATGAGAGCGCGAACCGCAGATTCTCTGCCAGCTCCAGTACCTTTTAAACATACTTCGACTTCTTTAAGGCCAGAATTCATAGCATTTTTTGCAGCGTCTTGTGCAGCCATCGTTGCAGCAAAAGCAGATGACTTACGAGATCCAGAATATCCAACTTTTCCAGCTGAAGCCCAAGAGATAGTATTTCCTGCAGGATCTGTTATGGATACAATCGTATTGTTGAAGGTAGCCTTAACATGAACAACGCCTGAAGGAATATTTTTTAACTGTTTTCTTTTTACGCCTTTTTTCTGCGTTTGATGTTTAACCAAAACACGTTCTCCTAAAAAAATTATTTCTTCTTACCTGCGACTGTTTTACGCTTGCCTTTACGTGTTCGAGAATTTGTTTTTGTTCTCTGTCCTCTAACAGGCAATGAAAGACGATGTCTTTGTCCACGATAGGCGTGTATAGAGATCAATCTTTTAATATCCGACTGCACACGACGTCGCAAGTCCCCTTCAACTACATATTCTGATTGTAGGAGGGAATTGAGGCGGCCTATTTCTTCCTCCGTCAATTCAACAGCCCTAGCTTCAGGATTCAATTGCAATTTCGCAATAATCTCTTCAGAAAGAGCTGGCCCTATTCCATAAATATATGTAAGACTTATTTTTAATTTTTTCTTCGCAGGAATATCAATTCCAATGATGCGTGGCATACGTAGGGCCTCCCTTAAAGTAGTATAAGCATCTTAGGTCAAAAATTGTTATTTTTCAATGCCTTCCTTTGGAACGATCTTTTTTCAAAAAACTATCGTACCGACGCATAAGCAAAAAGGCATCCACTTGTTTCATCGTATCTAAAACCACACCAACTACGATCAACATTGCTGTGCCGCCTAAAAAATAACTTACATTAGCATCTACATGAAGAACGCGTCCTAAAATAGATGGTAAAATAGCAATAACAGCTAAGAAGACCGCCCCTAATAAAGTGACGCGGTTCATGGTGTATTCTAAATATGTTTGTGTAGGCTTCCCTTGTCGAATTCCAGGAATAAAGGCGTTATTCTTTTTCATTTCAGAAGCAATTTGTTCCGGGTGGAACTGGGTTGCAGTCCAGAAATAAGTAAAAAATATTATAAGCAGAACATAACATGAGGAATATACCCAGCTACCTGGGGATAACATCATAGCAATGCGCTTAAGCCATGAAGAATCCGAGGACATGAACTGCCCTATAGTCGCAGGAAACATCAGCAAGGACGAAGCAAAAATAACAGGTATAACGCCCGCATAGTTTACCTTCAGCGGCAAATAGGATCCTCCTCCGGGGATTTCTCTCCTACCAATTACTCTACGTGCATATTGCACAGGAATTTTTCTCACACCTTCAATAATTAATATTGTTGTGACGAGAACAAATACAAAAATAAAGCACAACAAGAGGAGCGAGAACAAACCTAGTTGTGAAGGGTCTTGAGAACCAAGATTTAGCTTATTCACTATGGATCCCAAAACAGATGGGAAGGAAGCTAAAATCCCAAGACTGATAATTAAGCTAACGCCATTACCAATCCCCTTATCAGAAATTTGTTCGCCTATCCACATTAGCAACAATGTTCCTGTTGTCATAACAACAACTGTTGTCATGTAAAAGATCCAAGGAGCTCCAAATAATTTGGAGGACAATAGGGTTGGAAGAACAATACCAGGAATAGACATATTCATCTTTAAAGCAAACTTAGCAAAGAGCAGAGACTGAATAAATGCTAAGCCAACTGTAAATAGACGAGTCATCCTACCAATCTTTCTTTTCCCTTGGTCAGGACTTTCGCGCATCTCCCTCTGTATTGAGGGCATAAACACTAAAAGAAGTTGCACTATGATGGATGCCGAAATATACGGCACCACGCCTAACGCAATCACTGTCATTTGCGCAAAGGCTCCTCCAGAAAATATATCAGCTAACTGAAATAAGTTCTGACTAGAACCTAGTAATTGTTTGAAATAAGCTACGGCGCGTTCCCCGTTAATTCCTGGAACAGGAATGAACACACCAACTCGGCAGGCCGCAAGTAAAGCAAAAGTAAAAAATAACTTTTTTCTTAGCTCAGCAATGGAAAATATCTGTCGTAAAGTTGTCATAGTCAGGCCTGAAAATTTTTATCTTTAAGCAACACCAATAAGGTTTCGTACTCCTTGAGACAATACTACATTAGCGTCCTTCCAGATAAACGTTTTCTCTAATTCGCCTTTAACAATTACTTTTACTCTAATCGCATGCTTATCTATAGCTCTTTTTTCCTTCAAAGCATCCAAAGTAATTTCTTCCCCTTCATTGAATAAAACATTCAAACGTTGAGTAGTAATTTCTTCTACGCATTTATCGAAACGCTTATGAGAAAATCCTCTCGTAGGGACTCTTCTATAAAGAGGCACTCCGCCCCCTTCATAACCAAATCTACGCTTATAACCAGAACGGCTTCCATCTCCTTTATGGCCTCGGCAACTTGTTTTGCCATGACCAGAACTAGGACCGCGTCCTAATAATTTTGTTCTTCTTTTACGTGGTGAAGGATCTTGTAACGATTCTAATTTAATCATGTGTCACTCTTCTCCTTTGCAAAACGTCTTTCCTGCTAGAAAGACTCAAGAGAGCTTTAAAAGCAGCTTTTACTTGGTTCATTGGGTTATTTGAGCCTAAACTTTTGGCAACAATATTTTTGACTCCAGCCATTTCTAAAATCAAACGAATACGAGAACCTGCCACAATTCCAGTTCCTGACTTAGCAGGCTTCAAAAGCAACTGAGCTCCATCCTGATCAACTAAAACTTCATGAGGAATAGAACCACTTTCCAAAGATTCAATAGTAATTAGATTCTTTCTGGCAGCTTCTCCGCCTTTGCGAATAGCATCTGTTAATTCGTTTGCTTTGGCAAAACCGTAGCCCAAGCGTCCCTTACCGTCACCCACTAAAATAAGCGCGGAAAAACTAAATTTACGACCGCCCTTGACTACTTTCGAACAACGATTGACAACAAGAACTTTCTCCTCTAGCTGATCTTCTTTGTGAGAATTCTTTGATAACGTCATCTCTTTAAACCTTCATTAAAACTGTAATCCGCCTTCTCTAGCTCCATCAGCAACCATGGCAATAATTCCATGATATTTGAAAGGGCCACGATCGAAAACAACTCGATCTACTTGAAGACTTTTCCCTATCTCGGCAATTTGGGTTCCCAACGTTTTAGCAACGTCTTGATTTTTTTTAATTAATCCGGAAGCTTTATTTGATTTCGCCATAGTTGAGACAGAAGCCAAAGTCTTGCCAATAGAATCATCAATTAATTGCACATAGATATGTTTGTTGGTCTTCACAACACACAAACGAGGCTTTAAAGAAGAGCCTCTTAAGACTTTACGCACTCTTAAAGCCCTATGAACTTTCTTTTCAGACTTCTTGAATAACGAATTTTCCATAACCTAACTCTGCCTTACTACACTATTTCTTACCTGTTTTTGCCGCTTTTCCTGCCTTACGACGGACATACTCATTTTCATAGCGGATACCTTTACCTTTATAAGGTTCAGGACGACGTTTAGCACGGATACTAGCAGCAAATTCTCCGACTAGCTGCTTATTGATTCCCTTCACTGAAATCAAAGTGTTCTTTTCAACACTAACTTGAAGCTCTGCGGGAATAGGCATTTTCGTAGGATGAGATACTCCAATCGATAAATCTAAAACGGAGCCTTGAACAGCAGCTCTAAAACCGACCCCAATCATTTCTAATCGCTTTTCAAATCCTGTATTGACTCCTTGAACCATATTAGAAATCAATGCCCAAAACAAACCTTGCATACGACTTGGTCTATCAACAACATGGGGAGCAGCATGAACAAAAACTTCCCTATCTTTGATGTCGACAACCACTTCTGGAGCCAATACTTGTTTTAAAGAGCCCTTAGGACCTTTTACTAAGATTTCATTATTTTGAATGGAGACCTCTACTCCTTGAGGGAGCACAATAGGGTCTCGAGCTTTACGAGACATTCCTTACCGTCCTATAAATTCTTTTATCCTGTTACCAAACTAAACAGAGTAGTTCGCCGCCAATATTTTTAGCCCTAGCTGTTGCTCCATCTAACACCCCTTGAGATGTAGAGAGAACGGAAATACCCATATTTCCGAAAACATAAGGGATTTTTGCTGCAGGAACATAAACCCTTCTAGAAGGTTTAGAAACTCGCTTTAATTGGCGTATCACAGGCCTGCGGTCATTGCTATATTGTAAAAAGATACGCATTGTGCGTTTACGATTCTCTTCCTTCACTAAATAATGAGCTAAAAACCCATGTTGCTTCAGGATTCTCACAATCGCTTCACGCATCTTGCTATGCTCCAAATCCACATACAAATGCTCTGCTTTCAAAGCATTTCGGATTCGTGTTAATAAATCGGCTATAGTATCACTTGTCATGCCCATTCTGATCTTGTATCTCCCCTATTGAGCCTTCTTAAAGCGCAAACCCATCAACTCTAAAAGAGTAGTGCATTCAACATCTGTTTGTGCTGTAGTTACCCAAGTAATGTTCATTCCTTGAGTTCTCTTAACGCGATCTAAATCTATTTCAGGGAAAATCTGCTGATCATCTAATCCCAATGAATAACATCCGCGTCCATCTCCTTTCATTGAAAAACCGCGGAAGTCGCGAATTCTAGGAGAGACTATATTGCAAAAACGATCCATAAAATCGTACATGCGCTGGCCTCGTAAAGTTACCTTAGCTCCAATGCCTTGTCCTTCACGAAGTTTAAAACCGGCGATAGAATTTCTAGCCTTTGTTACCAAAGGTTTTTGTCCGGAAATCATGGAAAGTTCTTCTAAATGAGCCTGGAAAAGGTTCTTATCTTTAGCTGCCTCAGCAAGACCCATGCTTATGACAATTTTTCTAAGAACAGGGATTTGCATGGTATTTCCATACCCAAACTTTTCTTGGAGGGACTTTCGGATCTCTTCAGTATATAGTTTTTTTAACCTGCTCATATTAACCTTTTCTCTCTTTCACAGAACGATATAGTTTAGAAGTGCCATCAGGAGACTTGTTCCACAACTCTCGTCCGTTTTCAGTAACCTTGACAGAAAGTTTTGCTGGAGCACCGTCTATACTTAAACGTACGTTAGAAACATGTATCGGAGCTTCAATACTAATCCTTTTACCTTTAGGATTTTCTTGACTACGCTTGATATTTTTCGTACGAACGTTGACTCCTTCAACGACCACTTTGTTTTTTTCTCTAAGACAAGATAAAACTTTACCTTGCTTTCCCTTGTCGTTCCCGGCCAACACATAAACCGTGTCGCCAACACAAACACTATATCTTTTCATATCTTTTCTTATCCTTAAATCACCTCAGGAGCCAAAGAACTAATTTTCACAAAGCCACGATCCCGAATCTCTCGAGCGATCGGACCAAAAATTCGTGTTCCTTTGGGATTTCCTTTCTCATCGATAATTACACAGCTATTAGTATCGAATCTCAAAGAAGAACCATCTTTTCTAAGAATATCGCGTCGTGTTCTAACAATTACAGCTTTAACCACATCACCCTTTTTGATAGAGCTATCGGGTTCTACATCTCTAACCGAGCATACAATGATATCACCCACTGTAGCGTAACGTCTTCGAGATCCGCCTAAAACCTTAAAACACTTTACTTTTTTAGCCCCGGTATTATCGGCAACTTTTAACTGACTTTCTTGCTGAATCATAACTGCATCTACCCAATGTTGCTAATCTACCAAACTAACTTACACGCTCAACAACACGCCATCTTTTCAATTTAGAGATTGGTCGTGTTTCTTGAATTTTAACTTTATCGCCTTCAGAAACATCTAAACCATTATGCGCGTAGTATTTTTTAGAGTCTCTAACAACTTTAGCGTACTGAGGATGGGAGTATATTCTTTCTACTCGAACAACTACGGTTTTATCCATTTTTGACGAGACAACAACACCAACTTTGGTTTTTCTAAGGCCTCTTTCTTCACTAGCCATCGATTTTTCCCTCTTTTTCTTGCATGACCGTCATAGATCGAGCTATGTTTTTCTTGTACATAGAGAACAAGTGCTTCTTGACTACTTTATTTTGTAAAGCAGCCTCGGCTCTTAAAGAAAAGAGAGCTTTCTTATTTTCATGGATAAACGCATCTAGCTCAACTAGACTTTTCTCTCTAAGCTCAGCTAATAACTTTTTCTTCGCTGCCATATTACTTATACCCTTTCAACCCGCTTTACAAAACGTGTTCTTATTCCTAATTTTGCCGCTGCTCTTCTCAAGGCATCCTGAGCATCTTCTCTGGAAACGTTAGCCACTTCAAAAAGAATTCTTCCTGGACGAACTACCGCCACCCAATGATCTGGAGCTCCTTTACCTTTACCCATACGAGTTTCAGCAGGTTTCTTAGTCACACTTTTATCTGGGAAAACACGGATCCAAACTTTTCCCTTACGTTTTAAATATCTATTGATAGCAACCCTGCAAGCTTCTATTTGCCGGCTAGTTACCCAACCTCTTTCCAAGGTCTGCATTCCAAACTCGCCAAAGTCAACAAAAGTAGCCCCCTTGCTTAGGCCAGCAAATTGACCTTTTTGCTGTTTGCGAAATTTTGTTCGTTTAGGCATCAACATAATAATTCACACACACTTGTTTACAACTATTGTGCAGCTGGTGCCGTAGCGCCAGTATTAGCATTAGCTGTAGAGGTTTTTTCACCAAGATTAATCCAAACTTTTACACCGATAATTCCGTAAGTAGTCTCTGCAGATGCTGTGGCGTAATCAATATCAGCTCTCAATGTATGCAGAGGAACGCGGCCATTTTTATACCATTCAGAACGGGCAATCTCAGCGCCTGCCAATCTTCCAGAAACCTGTATCTTAACACCAATAGCGCCGGCATCCATAACGGACTGCATAGCCTTTTTCATAGCGCGTCTAAAGGAAACTCGACGCTCGATTTGTCTGGCGATATTGTCTGCAACTAGTTTTGCATTCAATTCAGGGCGTTTAATTTCTGCGATTTCTACCCAAACTTCTTTACCAGTAAGCTTTCTTAGCTCTTCTTTTAAAAGATCTACCTCTGCCCCTTTTTTCCCGATAACTAGTCCTGGGCGAGCTGTTTGAATTGTAACTTCAATTTTACCGCTCATACGTCTTACAATAAAGCCCGCAGCCCCTTGACAAGAAGGTTTTTTTCTTAAATGTTCTCGAATTTTCACATCTTCGATAAGAAATTTACCAAACTCTTGTTTGTTTCCGTACCACAGGGAACGCCATTTTTTAGTAACAGCTGTACGAAAACCGATTGGACATCCTTTCTGACCCATAATTTCTCCTACCGCTCCTTCTCACCAACAATAACAGTTAAGTGACTGGTGCGTTTTAAAATTGGGGATCGTCCTCCCCGACTTTTAGATTTAGCTCGCTTATATACAGGACCTGCATCCACTCTGACTTCGATAACGCTCAATTGCTCACGTTTTACATTCTCATTGAGCACAGCATTAGCTACAGCGCTGTCTAAAACTTTCTTCAAACATCTTCCAGCTTTTAGCTGAGAAAAATTCAGCTGCTGCTGAGCTTCCATAACACTTAAATTTCTCATAAGCCCGGCAGCTAGTCGAGCTTTGCGAGGCTGAACCCGTATGTAGCGGGCGGTCGCTTTAAACATGACATGTCTCCTTTAGACTTACCCTTTCTTCACGGGATGACTTTTAAATATTCTCGTTGGAGAAAATTCTCCCAGCTTGTGTCCTACCATAGTTTCCGAAACAAAAACTGTTAGAAACTTCTTCCCGTTATGAACTTCGAATGTATGTCCAATCATTTCAGGGGTAATCATAGAACGACGAGACCAGGTTTTAATTGGAGACTTTTTCTCCAACAAGTTCATAGCACGTACTTTTTTTATTAGATGGTGATCAACAAAAGGACCCTTTCTTAACGATCTACTCATAATCCCTATTTCCTACGATCTTTAACTATCCACTTATTGCTTTTGCGCTTATCACGAGTTTTTAGTCCTTTCGTGACTTTACCCCAAGGAGTGCGTGGGATATAACCATTATGACGGCCTTCACCACCTCCGTGAGGGTGATCGACAGGGTTCATAGCAGTACCACGAACGGTTGGGCGAACGCCTTTCCATCGTTTTCTTCCTGCTTTACCATCAACACATAAATTGTGATCAGAATTAGAAACTTCGCCGATAGTAGCTTTGCAGCCTTCATTTAACATGCGAAATTCGCCTGAAGGCATTTTTAATGTAACATATCCTGGAGTCTTAGCAATAACCTGCGCAGCCAAACCTGCGGATCTTACTAATTTTCCTCCAGAGTTGGGTCTCATTTCAATATTATGAACGGTTGACCCTAAAGGCATGCTTTTTAAAGTCATACAGCAACCCAATTTGAGCGGGCTACCTTCTCCGGAGATGACTTCATCTCCTCTTTTTATGCCTTTTGGAGCAAGGATGTAACGCTTTTCTCCATCAGCATAATTTAATAAAGCAATATAGGCGGAGCGATTTGGATCGTACTCAACAGAAACCACCTTCGCTTCAATACCATCTTTATTGCGTTTAAAATCGATAACTCGGTACAGGCGTTTAACCCCTCCACCTCGGTGACGACAGGAAATGTGACCTAAATTATCACGGCCACCTGAACTTTTTTTGAAAAATGACAGCTTTTTATTTGGACGTACACTTTTTCTAGTTTTTTTCCCCGATAACTCGCCTTGTCTGGTCAACTCATCGAAAGCCGGAAGAACCAACTGTCTAGTCCCTGGAGTTACTGGCTTAAACTTTTTAAACATGTTTTTCTTCCCTCTGATAGATTACCCGATAGAATGGCCTTCATAGAAGGTCACAACTGCCTTCTTAAATCCTGCAGTCTTTCCTTTTCGTTTTCCACGAAACATTCGGGCTGGCTGAGGCTTCACACATATCGTGTTTACACTTTTAACTTTTACTTTTTTATCTGCATAAATAGATTCCAAAGCTTGAGCAATTAAAGGCTTAGTAGCATCACAAGATACAACAAATGTATACTTTGGATGCTTGCAGAAACTGCCTTTCTTTTTACCCTCACCATTCCCTAGACTCAAACCTTCTAAAGTTTTAGCCTTCTCGGTTACATAATGCCGTTTGATTACATCGTAAGGATCTTTCATATCCTAATTTTCCCTTTTAATCTTTCGTTCCAGAAATAAGATGCCCAGCGAGTCCTTTCAGGGCTTTTTCGGAAATCACTACATTGCGGGCGGAAGCTAGATCATATCCATTGATATTCATTCCGTACGTAAACCCGCGTACAGCCGACAAATTACGCAAACTTAATCTTAAACCTTCATTGTTTTGAGCATGATCTAAATCATCAATGAAGAGGATCCCACGACATTCCACATTACAAGATTTTAAAAATCTCAATGCTTCTTTTGTCTTTGGAGAAGCTAAACTACTTGTGAATACGCTGTCATCAGCCACAATTAATCGATTTGTTTGAATCTTTTGAGATAACAACAAACGAATCGCCGCTCTTTTTTCTTTTCTATTAATGCGAACATGTTGATCAAATTTAGGCTTGGGGCCGAAAACAACGCCCCCTCCACGAAACTGAGGAGAAGCTAAACACCCCTGACGGGCATTTCCTGTCCCCTTCTGTTTAAAAGGCTTTTTAGTAGAATGGCTGACTTCTGAACGATTTCTCGTACACGCAGACCACTGTCTCTTGTTGGCCCGAATAGCCACAAGATAGTCCTTCACTAATTGAAGCCCATTTCCTTCTTGAACAAAAAAGGCATCTGGCAATTCAACCTCTCCTGCCTTATTCCCAGAAAAATCAAACTTTGACAATAAAACCATTAGGACCTCTTCTGTATTACCCTTTTGCTCTAGAAGAACGTCTGATGACAACAACAGAGCCTCTAGGACCAGGGATTGCCCCCTTCACTAGTAATACTTTTTTCTCTAAATCTATTTTTACCACTTCTAAATTCTTAACGGTTACGTTGACAGTACCCATATGACTAGGACGTTTACTTCCAGGGAAGCATCGTCCAGGAGTTGATCGCATTCCTATAGAACCGGCATGACGATGGAATCCGGAACCATGAGTTTTAGGACCTCCACGGAATCCAAATCTCTTCATGACCCCTTGGAACCCTTTACCCTTAGAAACACCGCTAATATCTACAGAAGAGATATCTTCAAGGACTTCTAAACCAAATTCGTTTCCTAAAGAAACTTCATTAATAGCATCTTCGGAAAGGCGAACTTCTTTTAACAAACCAAAAACACGCGACCCCGATTTCTTAAGATGGCCGAGTTCAGGCTTGTTCATACGTTTTTCTAATGTTTTTTCTGGGACATTGATTTCATTTGCGCCCATCTGAATAGCATTGTAACCATCAGTTGAATCAACTTTTATTTGAGTAACAACATTGGAACCCACGCTAATTACCGAACACGCAACCAGATTTCCATCTTTGTCAAAGACATGAATCATGCCTTCCTTTTTTCCCATTAAGCTAAGCTGAGATCGCATATAATTACCCATTAACACAATGGTTGTTCACACTCAGGTGAGAGCAACCAGGCAAATCGTTTTAGCATTTTTACTCGTAGAATTCCCTAAAAAGAAAAGGAACCTTTTCCTTAAGAAAATAAAGGGACAGGTTATCAGAGGGGAAAGATTTTTACAATAAGAAAAAGCGGGAACACCTTAATGAGAGAAAGATAAAAAGTTCTTATAAAATTTTAGTTCGCTAATAAATAAAAAAATCGCTTCTAGAAAACCTAGAAGCGACTTCAGCATTGCCTTAAACTGACAAATCTTTTTCTTAAGAATTGACCCAGACGCTGTAAAGACCGAAACCACTGGATACTGTGACTAATCCCGCTTTTATTGCCAAGCGAACTGAAGCAGTAATTGGTAAAGCAATGAAATCGAATATATCAGCGATCAATTCAAATGCTTTTTCTAAAATTCCAAGTATTGTTTTTTTAACAGCTTGGTAGTGCGACTCTTTCAAGCCTTTAGACACTTGATCGTAAACTTCAGAATCCAGACTCTCTGTCATTTTAGAAGCTAACAATCCCTCAGAAGCGCGTTTATATACACGGTTTTCATAGAGCAAGGCTGCTGCTCCGCCGATAACCCCTGCAGCGTGGTTTGCTGTCATCATATAGGTTACGCTGTTACAAAATGCTGCCTTCACTCCTGAAGAGAGGAAAGGCTTGTGAGCAAGCTTGTTTGCCAAGAGCACCGGACGGCTGACACCAAACGTTGCAACGTAAGTTCCCGCGCCAACTGCAGAGCAACCTTCTTTAATCGCACCCAACACATGATCACCCTTAGTGAGATAAAGCTTGTTATAAGGCAAGCCTTTCTCAATACTACCGCAATCGTACTCAGTTTCTGGAGCAAAACATTTCTTAATATGATTATAGCAATTCTTTGAGGAAAGGACGAATCCAGGAATCGCACCAGTGAACACATTAGACAAGGCGACAACATTTCTAGCCGTGCTTAAAGTCGATGCAACGTTTTTACTTATCTGAAGAGCAGGTCCTGTATCACCTGTGCTTTCAATAACACCGCAGCTAAATTCAGAGACGGATTTAGCAAACTTAAATGCCTTATCTATATTTTTTGTACTTCCGACAAAGCGTGCTAAATGGTTGTTTCCATTCGTAACAAACTGCCTAATGCAGCAGCCTACATCGCCTTTCTTGGCTCCCTGCATAGCTGTTTGCATAAACACATTTCTACTGCCCACTACAAGGCTAGCCACACGAGGCATTGCAGATGTCATATTCACCTCCTCTAAAATTAAAAGATTTTTAGTAAAAGACAACTACTTTAGCCTGCAATTATAACACAATGGTGACTTAATAAACTAAGCTATCTTGACTAAGATCCAACTTTAATTAGTTGTTTTGAAAAGATAATTTCAATTTATGATTAGAATGTCCATTCAAAAAAGTTTTTGAATCCATTGCTCCCTTACCTTCGGGCTGGATTTCTTTTAGACAAATAGCCCCTTCAGCACAGGCAATAAGAAGCTCTTGCTGATCTGATACGATAACATCACCGGGGTTGCCATAAATGCCCTTGTTAGAAGCTAAGGAGGCTTTGCGAATAACCAAACGTTTTGCTGGTTTATCTTGATAAGAATAGAGCGTCCAGGCTCCAGGAGCCGGTGTAACACCCCGTATTTGAGCATATACCTTTTCAGCAGGATGATTCCAGAGAACAAACCCCTCTTCCTTCGATAACTTAGGAGCTATCGATGCTTTGGACGAATCCTGAGGCGTATGAGAGATTGTTCCGTCAGAGATTTGCTGTAAAGTTTTTATTAGAATTTCTCCGCCCTGAGCAGATAGAGCTTCTGCCAGTTCTCCTGCTGTCATGTCAGGGCCTACAGGGACATAGGATACGCCAGCGATATCTCCAGTATCCATGCCTGCGTCCATACGAATTACAGTATTTCCAGACTGTGTAACACCATCCATGATACAGCGTTGTATGGGAGCGGCCCCGCGGTACGCAGGCAATAAGCCCGCATGTAAATTATAACAACCGTATTTTGGGATATTTAAAACTACCTGACGCAAGATAGCTCCATAAGCGACCACAATAAACACATCGGCTTCAAAAGCCTTGAGTTGTTCAATAAATTGTGGATCTGAAGCTTTTTCAGGTTGCAAAAGGGGAATATTCTTAGATAAAGCCAGTGTTTTAACAGGAGAGGGAATCGGCTGAGACGAACGTTTTTGAGGTTTATCTACGCGAGTAACAACCCCTATAACATTAACATCATGATGCAATAAATCTTCTAAAACTGTAGCGGCAAACTGAGGAGTGCCGAAATAAATAACTTTAAGATTCAACAAGAGCTCCTTCCTTTTCTACGCTCTCATCTTGCAAAGCATCCTTATCAGCTCCACGCTCTATACCACGCTTACTTGGGTTCTGACAAAAATGAATAAAATTTTGAACCTCAGGAATGTGGCCGTATTCTTCTTGAGCTTCTAACAAAGATTCAGAGAAGCTGTCTTCGGAACGATAGACTTTTTTAAACACTTTAATCAAAGCTAAACGCGTCTCAAAAGGAACTTGCCGTCTTTGCAGACCAACCTTATTGATACCGCCGAGTTGGTATGGATTTCCAGTACCTATAGTGTACGGAGGAACGTCACGCCGGATACCACTTAAAGCTCCAACCATAGCGTGCGCACCAATACGAACAAATTGATGAACGCCTACCATGCCGCCAATAATTGCGTAATCCTCGACGACAACATGCCCAGCTAACTGTGCATGATTACTTAAAATCACATAATTCCCAATTGTGCAGTTATGGGCTACGTGCGCCCAAGGCATGATAAGACAATTATTTCCTATAGAAACTGTCGTCCCTTCAAATGTAGATGAAGTGATAATAGCAAATTCTCGAATCTCGCAATTTTCTCCTATGGTAACATAGGTTTTCTCCCCCTGATATTTTAAATCCTGAGGTTTATTGCCAATCATTGCGGATGGCCATATCGTTGTTCCCTTGCCAATAGTAGTGTGTCCATCAATATACGCATAAGATTTAACAACTACATCATCGCAAAGGGTCACCGTAGATTTAATAACAACATACGGCTCAATAACAACATTCTTTCCGATTTTAGCCCCGGGTTCGATAATTGCTGTTGGGTGAATGTTCGTCATATGTCTCCGTTAATCTAAAGATTGCTTATCTACAAGAGCAAAGCTCAGTTCTCCCTCAGCAGCAACCTGAGAACCCACACAAGCTCGTGCCGAAGCTTTTCCTCCCTTCGACGAAATCAATGAAAATTCAGCGCTCAATGTAAGAATGTCACCAGGTCTCACAGCCTGACGAAACTTCGCTTTTTGTATTCCCAAAAACAAAGCCAACCTTTTATTTCTGTCGTTTTCTAAAACCAAGCCTAGCAAAACTCCGGCTGCTTGCGCTAAAGATTCTAATATTAACACTCCAGGCATAATGGGTACTTCAGGAAAATGCCCTACAAAAAAAGGCTCATTTATTGTTACATTTTTTTGTGCAACAATGGATCGCTTCTCTAAATCATAAGACAACACCTTATCCACAAGCAAAAAAGGATAACGATGTGGAAGTAAGTTTAATAATTCTCGTAATTTAATTACAGGCGCCTCTTTCATCTGTCACTCATTTCTTAGGGTTGTAGCACTTCTAAAATTTTTCTACCCAAGGCAATGTTTGAAGAATGTCCTGACCCTACTGCGACAATATGAGCAACAAAAGGTCTGCCTACCAAAGATAGATCCCCTATCAAATCCAAAATTTTATGCCTTACAGGCTCGTCTGAAAACCGCAATTGCCCAAGACTAATGACACCATCATCTTTAAAAACCACGGCATTTTCCAAACACCCTCCTCTAATCAAACCTCTATCCATTAAGAAACACAGCTCATTATACAGAGCAAACGTTCTGCAAGGAGCGATCTCCTTACGGAAAGATTCTTCCGTAATAACGAAAGAACGGTATTGGGTCCCTATAGTCGGACTTTGAGGATAGTGTAAGGTGTAAGAAATCTTTAACTCGTCACAAGGAAATGCAGCGAGAAAAGTATCCTGGGACTGATAGTACACAGGCTGAGATAGTCTCGCAATGGGAACTTTATCATTCTGCGTACAAATACCAGCATCATCTATGAGCTGCATAAAAACGTGAGAGCTTCCGTCCCCTATGGGGATTTCCTCTTCACTACAGCGAACAATGACATTGTCAATATTACTTGAACGTAAAGCAGCCATAAGGTGCTCAACGGTAGCAATAACCGAATCTCCTGCTGATAAGGTAGTGCTGCGCCCTGTATTGTATACATGTGGGAGTAAAGCGGGGATACGTTCTCCTAAAAGATCGGAGCGGCAAAAGACTATTCCAGTATTTTCTTTGGCAGGTTCTAAAGTTAAAGTCGCTGACTTTCCGAAGTGAATTCCCACACCTGAATAACGTACTTCGCGCTTTAACGTTCTTTGAGCTCGTTCTAACATGCAAAAACCTGACAAAGAGTGTCCGTATATTATGCTTTTTCTTTTTTAGCAAGCAAGCGATATCCAAAATAACAACCAATGCATCCAATAGATAACAAAGACAAGAAAATCATTGGAAAATCTCCCCAAAATGCATACAAAGTTGGATAATTTTGCATAGGAAGAGATACTTGTAAAACTCCTGGGGAGGCTTTTCTATAACGCGTCTCATAAGGAAGCATTTTTATTACTCTCCCCAATGCGTCTGCAGCTACAGTAATTCCCGTATGGCAAGAACGAACACAGGGCATTCCCAATTCCTGATTTCGTAAAATCCCATGATAAAAATGCACTTGTGGCAACCTTGATGAGGGATACCATCCATCATTGGTTAGGTTGACAAGGAGCTTTGCTCCTTCTCGCTTATAATTACGCAATAGCATTCCGAAAGTCTCTTCATAACAAATAGAAACTCCCATTTTTGGTAAATTTTCTACCTCTATAACTCCGGAACGCGCTCCAGGGATCCGTTGACATGACAATGCATATTCTGGAAAATATTTCTTACAAACTGACCAGCCAATTTTTCCTCCGGGGATATATTCTCCTCCAGGAACTAAAATACGTTTATCGTATCCAATTAGCTCGCCATGTTGAGAAATACACTCTGCGGAGTTGTACAGATGCAATTTAGAATCTAGCTCTTCCCATCTCTCTAAACCCATAAGAATAGGACAATTAAAATGGTTGGAAAGGGCTTGCATCCAATCTACATTGGCTAATAGCTCATCTTGATGTTTAAAATGTGTCAGGGGGGAAAGTATTACCTGACTATCATCGTAAGGATAGACTTTTCTATCTCTTCCAAAGGGAACAGAAACTTCAGGGAAAATAAGAAGATCTACAGGTTTTCTTACAATAGAAGAAAGACTAACCAGCCTTTGCCAAGCCATTGCTGGGGATCCTGACCAGGGCCCTTCTAGAAGCATTGAAGATGCAGGCTGTATAACAGCAACGCGTAGGTTTTCTTCTTTTGAAAAAGTATTTTTGAGATATTCATAATGCACTCCTCCTAAAATATAAGGGAAAAGCAAACATCCCAACCATACGTATCGTGAAAAACACTTTCTCAACAATACCTGGTAAAAGCTAATTCCTGTAGCGACTAGGATAAAACTTTCTCCAGCCCAGCCAAAAAAACCTCCAAATTGGCGTCCATAAGCATTTGCGGTAATAGGCCAACCTAAATAGTCCAAGGACATTCCTGAACAAAGAAAATAAAATCTCACCATCTCCACGGCTACCCATAGACCAGGTAAACACCAAAGAATTTTCGTGTGTTTTTTGCGCACGATAAAAAACAACAGACAAGAGAAAGCTGTAAATAGCAGTGCTAACAAACTAATGAGCACGCCCCAAACTACGTAGATAAATTTCCCGACATATAAATCTGAGAGCATCCAAGAAAAATGCACTCCATATACCGTAACAGACCACAAGAATAATAGTGATGTCAGTTGCCTCCAAGATAGCTTGGGGCTCTTTTGAGGTTCTAAACTATACCACAAAAGTCCGTAACCCACGGCACTCCCCAATAGAGAAAAAAACCAACTCATATCGGGTTGAGCAAAGGCTATGAGAATCCAGGAACAAAGAAAACTAAGAATTCTGAACAAAGCGTTCCTATTTATTCATATTCAATCGAGATTGTCTACGCTGATCAGCCTCATCGTAGCGGCGTTTTTCTTCAGGGGTTTCTGGAACAACCTGATGCACAGGAGTAGGAGCATTATTCTCATCTACCGAAACAAATGTAAAATAGGCAGAGGTAATATGACGTCTTTCCTGCTTATAGATGTTCTCTGCCCATACTTTCACTCCAACTTCTAACGAAGTTTTCCACGTACGATTAACAGCAGCTTTACAAATTAGATTTTCTCCCATATAGGCAGGAGCATAAAAACGTAGAGCGTCCACAAAAGCTGTTACGCAAATTCCTTCTGTATGTCTTTCTGCAACTACAAGAGCTAAACGATCTAGTAAACTCATTAATAGACCACCGAATACGGTGTTATTGGTATTTAGATCGTTTGGGAAAATTTTATAGATATGGCCATCAATACAACTGAAAGATACGGGCTTTTTCTTAAGCATTAAAAATTCCCTCGGGAAGAGACAGCGCTTCCTACTTTTTGTTGGATAGTATCCTTAGCCCTAAAGAAAATCAAGAGATTACTTGAAACGATATTTTTGATTTCTTTAATAAATCGAAATTTAAAGATTTCAAATAAACTTTTTATAAATCAGATTTGTTCTATAATCCTATAAATGGGTTATTAACTTGAGTAAATCCTGTGCCTTTTTGCCGATGCTTAATTTCGTGTCTTATAGAAAAGAGTAGGTCGGCGTCAAAATCCATTTTAGATGCCCACTGTAGGTAAGATAAAGGAATTTCTGAGAAGCAGCGCCCTTTATGTTTACCTAAAGGCATATACTTCATCTTTATTGGTTTTGACAACATTTGCTTAAGTTGTTCTATGGTGCGGAAACGCTTACAGAAATGTTTGAAAATATTGATGTTAATCTCTACGTCTTT
Organism: Chlamydia caviae GPIC; assembly: GCF_000007605.1. NCBI lineage: Bacteria > Pseudomonadati > Chlamydiota > Chlamydiia > Chlamydiales > Chlamydiaceae > Chlamydia > Chlamydia caviae. Next base: position 100,944 of record NC_003361.3, on the reverse strand, counting down.
CATAGCGCGATGATTACCATCATAAGGAACATTGAAATGTACAGCTAAAGCTTCTAGTGAATTATTCGGGCTATCTCCGTACTCTTTCGCCAATCTTAAAGTATCGATAATGTAGTACTTAGATAAGAAACTCTCCCCTATTCTCTCAGCTTCTTGAGTTAAGACCTGCAAATCAAACCCTACGCTATGTCCAACTATGTAGTCTCCTTCTTTCAGAAAGGACTTAATTTTCGGAAACACCTCCGCAATCCTAGGCTGATCTTTTAACATTGCATCGGAAATACGGTGTATTCTTTGTGATTCTGCTGAAATTACACGGTCGGGATTGATCAGAGTCTCCATGGAATCTATCACCTTATCAAAAGTGAAACGCATTGCAGCAAATTCAATAATACGATCTTTTTTTACATCCAGCCCAGTCATTTCACAATCCAGGCAAACAAAAATCGTATCTTTTAGTAAAGTCATGATTCTCTTTTATTCCTTCAGCAATTTTAACATTATCGATGGTGAGGCATCTATGCTCACCTCTCTTTGAACAGCAGTTAGCACATTAATATGAATCTGTATTGTCTCTCGGAATCGCGGTAATGTTATTTTGTCCGGCCATTCCACACATAAAATATCGTCTTCTTCAGCATCTTGAAAAAGGCCTTGCTGATCCTCTCCAATAGCATCTATCCGATAAAGATCATAGTGGCAGATTCTTCGCGGTTCACTACCATACACATGTAAAAGAGAAAACGAGGGACTAGCAACTTCTTGAGCTAGAGTGTCCCCTAAATACCCTTGTACAATACCGCGCACAAATTCTGTTTTCCCTGAACCATAATCACCAAACAATAACAAAACAACTCCTTGAGGGACTATTTTGCCGAGTTCGATGCCTATGTCCACAGTTTCTTGAGCAGAATTGGTTACTCTTCTGTATCTACCCATTGACTAATATATACATGAAAGGCCGTATCGTCCGCTAAGCTTTCTACAAACTCAGCAATTTTGTCTTCCTCGAGAGCATCTTGTAGCAAAGATAAGAAAGTGCCTTCCAATTGGAACTTATTTTGATTTTGCACTTCTTCCAAAGTCATAGGACGTAAATATGTAGAAGTGAAGTCTTCTATAAGCGCTGGCAAACTATGGAACAATTTCCCCGTAATAGCGGAGGCAAAAACAGTTTTAACAATTGGCTCTTTAGGAGGGACTATGTACTCTTTGATCATATTTGGATCATCGGATACAAGGAAACGTTTTACACGGACACCACTTTGGCGCTCTGTATTTTGAGGGCAAGAGGATAGCCAATCATAAATAGCGTCTTGAGGATCAGCGTACACGTTGTCAGCAAATACTTTCCCAGTGAAAGGACAAATATAGATTCTTTTTGTGTGTTCGTTAACTTCTGGCTTCCCAGAGCGAATTTGTATCTCTGTTTCGCGCCAAATCTTTTTATCTTCCTCAAGAATTCGAATAGCATCTTCTGGAGTTTTAAAAATTATTTTGTCGCGAGCAAAAACCACAGGATTTATATTTAGAGCTTGTTCTAGATAAAATAAATACGTAGCCAACAATTCTGGTGCTTTTTGTTTTCCCAAAAACTGGAGAAGTTTCTGTTTGATACTTCCAGAAATATTCATGCTCATCCCTTTTTCAGCTAATGAAGCAAATTAAAAGCTTTCTTGGTTTACTGAAGAAAAACTGTTTTCTAAAACAATAAACTCAAGAATAGTTTAGTGCTGTTTCACATTAAATTAATCATACTAGCATAACACGAGAATTATGTTGAACATAAAGCTGCTAGCCTATTGCGCCCTCTAAAAAGATAATTTGATTATTTGCAATAAAGCAAAGAGTGGTGTTATTGTGGGGGTTTTTTAACTACGGCGGCATTTTATTAAATATGCCGCACTAAAATAATGAAGCCTAAGAAAAAATTAGAAAATAATTTTAATAGTTAGAATTTTTAAGCTCTTAGATATCTAAAGAACTCTTTCCTCTAGGATCTACTATGGAAGCTCCAGAACTTCTACTGGCCCTCACACAGGCGTCTAAAGCAGATCATCATCCTAAATATAAAACTATTCATCTCTTTTAATCTTCAACTTTAAATGTTTTATCGAACATATCAAAAGCTTCTTGAAGTTTTGGATGTTCGTTCGCATGTTCCTGTAAGAAAAGTTTGATTTTTTCTAGATTTTGAAAGAATTGTTTCATGTTCTCAGAAGTTTCATATTGTTCTGTTTCCATAACATTCCTTGAGAATTTTTAATCTTAAAATAGTCTTTAACAGACTCTCAAAGTATTTCAAATCAAGTGATTAAAAACAATTAGAAGACCTGACAAACATGAATAACCTATACAGAGGCATGTGAGGATTTTTCTAACACAAGCGCCTTGCATACATAGAGGTAGACGCTCTCTATTCATTCCCATTAAAGAACAGTGGAAATAGATAGGGATTTTTTCTCTTTTCCTTTGAAAAAGTTTCTGAATTGTGTTTTTTTTAACCTATGTCTACAATCTGCCTTCATGCAGCTATGGCGGAACCGGTAGACGCGCTAGATTCAGGTTCTAGTGAGCTTAGGCTCATGGAAGTTCAAGTCTTCTTAGCTGCAAGTAACATTCAAAATGAATCCCCCGAACTTATTGGAGAATTATGGTCAAAGTCGTATCTGCTGAAAATTTCAATTCCTTCATCGCCACGGGCCTAGTACTTATAGACTTTTTTGCTGAATGGTGTGGCCCTTGCAAAATGCTCACCCCTGTATTAGAAAGTCTTGAAGCAGAAGTCTCCTCAGTGCTTATTGGAAAAGTCAATATAGATGACCATCCTGCACCAGCAGAGCAGTACGGTGTTTCTTCAATTCCTACTCTAATTCTATTTAAGGATGGGAAAGAGGTTGATCGTGTAGTCGGACTAAAAGATAAGGATTCTTTGATTAGGTTAATTAATCAGCACTCTTAATCCCCATTGCGGATACAAGCACTTTGATTATTTTGTCGAACTGCTTCAAAAAGTACTACGCCCACAGTTGTTGCCAAATTCAAAGATCTGATACCAGGCCGCATTGGTAGGTAATAACAGTGGTTGTAGTATTTCTTTAATACGTCTTCTGGCAATCCTTTTGATTCAGAACCAAAAACATACACACCATCCATAGGGAGAGAAACATCCCCATAGTATTGTGATCCTTTGGTTGAAAGACAAAAAACCTTGTTTTGATCTACTCCGGATAAAGCTTCGTCTAAAGAGTCTACAACAGATAGATTAACCTTATCCCAGTAATCCATCCCTGCGCGCTTAACAAATTTATCCAATAAAGAAAACCCTAGGGGCCTCACTAAAATTAATTCAGCACCTAGAGCTATACACGTTCTTCCTATATTCCCCGTGTTCTGGGGAATATCAGGATTATAAAGAACTACTTTCATGAGGCAGTGTTTTCATTCTCTGTGTTTTGTGCTGCTACAGAATCATCTGTAGTTTCGATTAAATTGATTTCAAAAATCAATAAAGAGTTCGGAGGCAGTTGGCCAGAAGTTCCATAAGCAAGATCAGGATGGATGTAAAGGATACGAGTTTCACCTTCTTTCATTCCCTGCATACCTAAAGCAAATCCAGGTATTGTTTGTGCTAGAGGAAGAAGAATAGGCTCTTTATTAGCTTCTGAGCTACTAAATACCTGACCATCGATAAAAGTCCCCTTGTAGTGAAGAAGCGCTGAAGGCTTACCTGAAATAGCTCTCCCTGTACCTTCTTTGACAATGCGGTATTGCAGTTTATCAGCTTGTACTTCGACAACACCTGAATTTTTCTTATTTTCTTGTAGGAATCTTTCTGCCAAGGAGAGATTTTCCTTCGCTTTTTTCTCGAAAACTAATTTCTGTATTTCTGCCATTTTTTCCTCATATTCTGATTCAGTTAAAGGTGCGCTTTTGCATTCTAGCTCACCTTGCAATCCTTTAGCAACCTCAGCGATATCCATCATGATATCTTCTGATTTGCGTAACTGTCTTGCGAGCAAATGACCGAAAGTACGCGATATCTGTTGATTTACAGAAAGTTGCGAATCGTTGGCAGCGCTTTTCTCCTCAACTTGTGCTATTTGGTTCCCTCTTTGAGAACTTGAATCACAGGAAGCAATGGAAAAGGACACAACCATTGTTATTATCATTAAATGCCATCGTTTTTTCATATTTTCTCTCCTATGGTTGTAGCCTAGACACTCACCTTATAGGGTGCCATGCACCTAAAATAGGTATAAAATTATTTAAGAAGTTACCTTAATATTTAGTTCTTTTAATTGGGAAGTCATAATTTCCGCAGGCGCATTCATCATCAAATCTGCAGCCTTTTGAGTTTTCGGGAAAGCTATTACTTCTCGAATACCTTCAGCCCCTGTTAACACCATCATAATACGATCCAAACCTAAAGCAATTCCTAAATGTGGTGGTGTACCAAAACTTAAAGCATCTATAAAGAAACCGAATTTTTCTTTTATACTCTCGGGCGACAGCTCTAAAATAGAAAAGATTTTATTTTGCAAATCTGCGTTATGAATACGTTGTGATCCCGAAGCTATTTCGTATCCGTTAAGAACTAAATCATAACTTGAAGAGCGTACGGATAAAGGATCTGTATCCAATAAAGAAATATCCTCATCTAAAGGTGAAGTAAATGGATGATGCTCTGAGCATATCTTTCCTTCTTCTTTAGCAAATAGAGGGAAATCTGTAATCCAAACGAAATTGTATTGCGATTCGTTATATAGGTTGCGCTCTTTACCAATCAATCTACGTAGATGATCTAAAGATTGGTTGGCTATAGATTCCGGAGCTGCTATCAAAAGTAAGATATCATTATCTTTAGCACTAAAATCAGCAAACATGGCGTCAAACACCTCTTCTGACGCAAATTTAGCAACATTAGAAGCTAAGCCATTTTCTTGTTTTTTAATCCAAACAAGGCCCATAGCGCCGTAACGCTTTACAAACTCTGTGTAAACATCAAGCTGTTTACGGGACATGTCTGCACCACCAGGAACACAGAAACCTTTTATTGTGCCTCCCTGCGCCAGCTGATCTAAAAAGATAGAGAAAGAAAACTGTTTTGCATGCTCTCGACAATCGCGTAATTGCAAACCAAATCGAAGATCTGGCTTATCCGTTCCATACAAATCTTTTGCTTCTTGATACGTCATTCTAGGCAAGGGCAGATCTATTTTAATTCCCTGAACAGAAAACATCTCGACCACTAATTGTTCAATAATAGGGAAGAGATCATCAGGTGTAGCAAAACTCATCTCAATATCAATCTGAGCAAATTCTGGCTGACGATCTGCGCGAAGATCTTCATCTCTAAAACAAGTGGCTATTTGAAAATAACGATCTAAACCACCCACCATCAGAATTTGTTTAAACAATTGTGGAGACTGAGGTAAAGCATAAAAACTTCCAGGATATATCCTAGAAGGAACAAGGTAATCTCTAGCTCCTTCAGGAGTGGATTTACCTAAAACTGGAGTCACAACCTCAGTAAAACCCTGCTTGTCCATATATTGACGACAGGCCAACATCACTTTATGACGATAAATTAAGCGGTCTAAAATTTGCCCTCTACGCATATCCAAATAGCGATATTCTAATCGCAACTCTTCATTCACATGAATATGGTCATCAGAAATAGAAAAAGGAAGATTTTTAGCTTTCGACAAGATGTCTACTTTTTCAATCTCTACTTCTATATCCCCGGTAGCTAAATTAGCGTTTTCCATACCCTCTAAACGTCGGCATACAGTTCCTTCTACAGAGAGCACCCACTCCGAACGCACAGAGTCAACTAACTGATGTAATTCTGGTTTCTCATCTTCACGACATACTATCTGCGTAATCCCAAAACGGTCTCGTAAATCTATAAAAACGACGCCCCCATGATTACGATAACGATGCACCCATCCGGATACGCGCACACGTTCTCCAACATTGCTTAGGGACAATTCATTACAACGATGTGTTCTGTATTTCATATAGCAACCTTTGCTCTACCTCTTGCTTCGAACCAGAGAACTCTTGGCGTAAAGACATGTTTTTAATGGTTAATTGCTCGGAAAGTAACTCTCTCTCTCCTATTGGACAAACAAAAGTTACTTTCTCTGTATCTGCTGTTTTTAAAGCAGCTTTCAATTTCTTATGTGTCCAATCTACTTCTGTAGGGATGCCTAAACTACGTAAATGTTGCGCCCAAACAAAACAGAAAGAATCCGCTTCCGGCTCAACAGGGATCAAACGTAATTTATGAGAAGATGGAAGTGTTAGATTCCCCTGAGCTAATAGAGTTTGAATAACTCTCTCTAAACCGACTCCAAAACCACATGCAGGAGTTGCGACGCCTCCAGATGCAGCAATAAGTCCGTCGTAACGGCCTCCCCCTCCCAAGGCATAAGAATGCCCTCCGAATGTTGTGATCGCTTCGAAAACCACATCGGTATAGTAGTCTAAACCTCGAACTAATCTCGAATTAATAGAGTAAGGAATATTTAAAGCACTTAAAGCAGAAAGAATCTCATCAAAATATTTTCGATCTTCATCAGACACATATTCAAGAATAGGAGGCGCAGACTTAATAATCTCTTGGTCCTCTGGCTCTTTAGAGTCTAATATTCTCAATAGATTTGTATTAAATCTTTCTTTACTTAAAGAAGACAGGGAATCTAAATGTTGGAGAAAGTATCCACGCAAAACTTGATCGTAGCGCTTACGTGTGGCACTTCCCCCTAAAAAATTCAATTGAATTTGCATATACTGCAAACCTATTGCGGAATAAAAATTCCAGAGTAAGCTGAGAACTTCTGCATCACGAAGAGGATGGCGCACTCCTATAGCTTCTACACCAAATTGATGGTGCTGACGGTACCTTCCAGATTGTTGACGCTCGTAGCGGAACATAGGAAGGATGTAATAGAATTTATTATCTTCACGTTGACTCATAGGATTATCTATGAACGAACGCACTATTGGAGCTGTTCCTTCAGGGCGTAGAGTCAACGACCGTCCTTTCTTATCTAGAAAAGTGTACATTTCTTTTTTTACGATGTCGCTTTGCTCTCCAACATGTAAGAACACTTCTGACTTTTCAAAAACAGGTGTGCGGATTTCTGAGAATCCGTATAAATCACATACTTCATGAATAACATCTTCCACCCGATGCCACAAGGAAGTGTGTCTCCACATATGTTTCGCATCAGTAATATAAGGGAATATATCGAAAACCCCTTTGGGTAAGGCTACTTTCACCGTATGTCTTTAATTTTAATTGAACAAATTTAAGAGTAGAATATCCCAAATTCAGATAAAGAGCAAAATTAAACCCTTCCTATATGAGCATCAAGGGGCTTGTAAAAGATAGGTTCTATAATCTCTCGATGAGGAAACTCGTATTCTTGAACACATACACGTAATATTTTCTCCCAAGTCTTAGGCTCAGAAGGTGACGCCTCTCTATTATTATCTCCAACGCCTATAGGAGTTAAAAATAAACTTATGAACAGTACAGCCAGTCTCTTCACAACACGATTCTCCAAGGCAGTTGCTTCATTTTTCTAGTAATGATAAAACACAAATAGGAAGATGTAATCTGAGGTATTAATAAGTCGATTTATACTAAAATAAGTAAGTGAAAACTACAATTAATCCATGTTTATGTACGCTACAACATGTTATTACGTTCTTGTTTTTTCAATGCCCATATGTTAACCTCGGGTCTTCCCTATTCTACTGAAACTATATTAAATATTTAAACATGAGATCTTATGATGAATATTTGGACCAGATTCTTTCAGCCTCCCAAGCACATTAAAGAACTTGATGATCCAGAATTAGTCAAAAAACAGTACAAGTATTGGAGAATTCGCATCTTCTACAGCATGTTTATAGGGTATGTCTTCTATTATTTCACAAGGAAGAGTTTTACCTTTGCCATGCCTACGCTGATGACAGACCTTGGTTTTGATAAAGCACAACTAGGGATCATTGGTAGTACTTTGTACATCAGTTATGGCATCAGTAAGTTTGTTAGCGGCGTTATATCTGATCAGTCCAACCCTCGTTACTTCATGGCGTTGGGTTTAATTATCACAGGGCTCACTAACATCTTTTTCGGAATGTCCTCCTCTATTCTTTTATTCGCTTTATGGTGGGGACTTAATGGTTGGTTTCAAGGATGGGGATGGCCTCCTTGCGCTCGTTTATTAACTCACTGGTACTCAAAATCCGAAAGAGGGACTTGGTGGAGTGTATGGAGCACATCACATAATATTGGTGGTGCTTTAATTCCTATTCTTACAGGGTTTGCTATTGATTGCTGTGGTTGGCGTGGGGCGATGTTTATTCCAGGTGCCCTATGTATTATGATGGGATTTGTTTTAATCAACCGTCTTCGTGATACGCCACAATCTTTAGGCCTTCCAGCTATTGAAAAATATAGAAAAGCACAAAAGGCTAAAAAACACGAAAAGACAACAGCAGATATCCTAGAAGAAGAAGCTGAAAAAGAATTATCCACTAGAGAAATCCTCTTCACCTATGTCTTGAAGAACAAATGGATCTGGTTATTATCTTTTGCTTCATTTTTCATTTATGTTGTCCGTATGGCTGTAAATGATTGGAGCGCGTTATTCTTAATCGAAACAAAACGTTATGTTGCTGTAAAGGCCAACTTCTGCGTTTCTCTATTTGAGATCGGCGGGCTTTTCGGTATGTTAATTGCTGGATGGTTATCTGATAAGATTTCCAAGGGCAAGCGCGGTCCGATGAATGTTGTATTTTCTTTAGGACTCTTATTTGCAATTTTAGGCATGTGGTATGGCCGAGATCAAGATATGTGGTGGTTAGACGGCACCCTGCTCTTTGTTATCGGTTTCTTCTTATTTGGTCCCCAAATGATGATTGGTTTAGCAGCTGCTGAATTATCCCATAAAAAAGCTGCGGGTACCGCTAGCGGTTTCGCAGGTTGGTTTGCTTATTTCGGAGCAGCATTTGCAGGTTATCCATTAGGAAAAATAGCTCAGGATTGGGGATGGAAAGGATTTTTCATTGCTCTTCTAAGCTGTGCTTTAATTGCTTTGGTTTTATTCCTACCTACATGGAATGCCTCCGAGAGAAGTTTACAGACTAAAAAATAATGCAGGTTGAAACGAGGGATTACTGGTGACTTGGATACCTCTTCACTGTCATTCTCAATATTCCATTTTAGATGCTACAAGCTCTATTAAGAGCTTTGTAGCAAAGGCAAAGGAATATCAAATTCCTTCGTTAGCATTAACAGATCACGGGAACTTATACGGTGCGATTGAGTTTTATAAAGAGTGTCGACAAAATGACATTAAGCCGATCATTGGTTGTGAAATTTATGTAGCTCCCACCTCACGTTTTGATAAGAAGAAAGAGAGAAAAAGCCGCGTAGCAAATCATCTTATTCTTTTATGTAAAAATGAACAAGGATACCGCAATCTCTGCTTATTATCCTCATTAGCATTCACTGAAGGGTTTTATTATTTCCCTAGAATAGATAGAGAACTTCTCAGCCAACATTCTGAGGGCTTGGTTTGTCTATCAGCCTGTCTTTCTGGCTCTGTAGCTCAGGCAGCTTTAGAATCCGAGGAAGCCCTGGAAAAAGACCTTCTCTGGTATCAAAATCTATTTGGTGATGATTTTTATAGTGAAATCCAGCTCCACAAAATGTCAGAGGAGAAAATAGCTTCTCTGGGAGAAGAATGGTTAAAGCACGAGTATCATCAATTTATTGAAGCTCAGATAAAAGTTAATCAGGCTGTATTAGCAACTAGTCGACGTTTAGGAATTCGTTCGGTAGCTACTAATGATATCCATTATATCCATCCTAATGATTGGTTAGCGCATGAGATTCTTCTTAATGTGCAAATAGGCGAAACAATAAGAATCGCAAAACAAAATACGTATATCCCTAATCCTAAAAGAAAAGCTTTCCGCAGTAGGGAATACTATTTTAAGTCTCCTGAAGAAATGGCGCTTCTATTCGCCGATCATCCAGAAACAATCTCCAATACTTTAGAAGTTGCTGATAAATGTAACCTTAGCCTGAATCTTTCGTCTAAGCATTATCCTATTTATGTTCCTGAGTTTCTTAAAGAAAAGCAGACATATACCGAAGAAGAGCGCTATGCAGCGTCTTCTACCTTTCTTCGTGAGCTTTGCGAACAGGGCTTGTTTACGAAATATACTGCAGAACAACTTGCGCATATCTCTAAAAAATTTCCCGATCGCGATCCTCTAGAATTAGTTAAAGAACGGTTAGAGATGGAAATGTCGATTATCATTCCTAAAGGGATGTGTGACTACCTTCTTATCGTTTGGGATATTATCCGTTGGGCAAAAGATAACGGAATCCCTGTAGGTCCTGGCCGTGGTTCTGGAGCTGGATCTGTCATGTTATTCTTATTGGGAATTACAGAAATAGAACCTATCCGCTTCGATTTGTTCTTTGAAAGATTCATCAATCCCGAGCGTTTATCCTATCCCGATATCGATATCGATATTTGTATGGCGGGGCGTGAACGTGTTATCAACTATGCAATAGAGCGGCATGGAAAAGATAACGTGGCTCAGATTATTACTTTCGGAACGATGAAAGCCAAAATGGCTGTAAAAGATGTGGGAAGAACTTTGGATGTCCCTCTTTCTAAAGTTAACCATATCGCCAAGCATATTCCAGAGATGAATACCACATTGGCAAAAGCTTTAGAAACAGATCCTCATCTAAATGAGTTATATACCAATGACTCTGAGGCGGCTCAAGTTCTTGATATGGCGATGCATCTAGAAGGCTCGATCCGCAATACAGGAGTCCACGCTGCTGGCGTTATTATTTGTGGAGATCATTTAACCAATCATATCCCTATCTGTATTTCTAAAGATTCTACAATGATTACCACACAATTTTCCATGAAGCCTGTGGAAAGTGTGGGAATGCTTAAGGTTGATTTCTTAGGATTAAAAACTTTAACGAGTATCCATATTGCTATTCAGGCAATCCAAAAGAAGACTGGGAAGCTATTAGAGATGGCATCTCTTCCCTTAGATGATAAAACGACCTTTGCTCTTTTGCATCAAGGAAAGACCATGGGGATATTCCAAATGGAATCTAAAGGGATGCAAGAGTTAGCAAAAAATCTCTGTCCTGATTCCTTTGAAGAAATCATTGCTATAGGCGCTTTATATCGTCCTGGTCCTATGGATATGATCCCCTCCTTCATTAGCCGAAAGCATGGTAAAGAGATCATAGAATACGATCATCCTCTCATGGAATCGATTCTCAAAGAAACCTATGGCATTATGGTGTATCAAGAGCAAGTGATGCAAATTGCTGGCTCTCTAGCAAGCTATTCCCTTGGGGAAGGTGATGTCTTACGTCGTGCCATGGGGAAAAAAGATATCCAGCAAATGCTTCAAGAGCGTACAAAGTTTTGTGAACGCGCCTGCAAAAATGGTATCGATGCAGATTTGGCAACAACCATTTTTGATAAAATGGAGAAGTTTGCTTCCTATGGCTTTAATAAGTCCCACGCGGCTGCTTATGGATTAATTACTTATACAACTGCTTACCTTAAAGCAAACTATCCTAAAGAATGGCTAGCAGCCCTTCTTACCTGTGACTCTGATGATATTGAGAAGGTCGGGAAACTCATTCACGAAGCCCATAGCATGGATATCTGTATCCTCCCTCCTGATATTAATGAGTCAGGAACAAATTTTGTCGCTACAGATAAAGGGATTCGTTTTGCTATGGGAGCTATCCGCGGTATAGGAAAAGGTCTTGTAGAAAGTATTGTCGAAGAAAGAGAAAAACACGGTCCCTATCAAAGCATTCAAGACTTCATCCAACGTTCTGATTTAAAAAAGGTTACTAAGAAGCATACGGAAAACCTAATTGACGCAGGATGTTTTGATGTTTTTGAATCTGACAGAGATGTTGCTCAAGCGACTTTAGAAACTCTCTATGATACGATATCTAAAGAAAAGAAAGAGGCTGCAACTGGAGTCATGACATTCTTTTCTTTGAATACTATGCATCAAGAACATCGTGTAGCGTTGCCTCCAGCGACCAATGTTGTTCGTAGATCAAAAAAAGAAATACTCAAGAAAGAGAAAGAATTATTAGGCATTTATCTTACTGAGCATCCGATGGATGCCGTTAAAGATATTTTACCTCAACTTTCTGTTGTCAACTCAGGAGAGTTTGAAAATCTCCCTCACGGCTCGGTAATTCGAACCATATTTATTATTGATAAAGTCACCACGCGGATCTCTTCAAAAGGGCAAAGGAAATTTGCTTTGTTACGTGTTAATGACGGTGTGGATTCTTATGAATTACCGATATGGCCAGAAATGTATACTGAGCAACAAGACCTTTTAGAAGAAGATCGTTTAATTTATGCTATTTTATCTATCGATAAACGTAGCGAATCTTTACGCTTATCCTGCCGCTGGATGAGAGACTTATCTCTTATTAACCAAGAGCTCATTCAAGAATGCGATGATATGTTTGATAAGATCAAAGGTCAGATGCAGAAAATGTCGTATTTAAACTTAGAAACTAATAAAGATACGAATCAGAGGAAAACATCTACTATGTCAAAAGCTACTGATAATCGATCTCAAGCTTCTATAGTTAAGCTATCTCTTGATCTTGGGCAATTACGCCATAGTCATTTGTGTGTATTAAAACAAATCATACGCAAATATCCTGGACCGCGTACCCTCTCTCTAGTTTTCACAAAGGACAATGAGCGTATAGCTTCTATTTCTCCTGATACCGACTATTTCGTCTCCAACGATACTAGCGACCTTCAAAAAGACTTAGAAAATTCTCAACTTCCCGTTCGATTTATCGCTGTTTAAATATCTAAAAACGGCTTTCCTGTTACCGCGTTAATGTATTCTATGCGCACACTATTATCCGCAGCCATTAAAGACACCTGATATACAGGAACATAAACAACAGCTTTGTTTAAAATAAGGAAGTTATTTCCAAAAATCATTCCTGCAAGATTGCTTACGCGATCTTCAGAAAATTGTGGCGATACCATAGAGGAGCCTCGAGGTCTTCGCAACCATACAGGAGAAGAGTGGATGATTGTTGTACAACCTTTAATCGGCTGCAGCTGTTGGAAATGACTTCCTATTTGACTGCCCGTAGAGAAAATCAATTTCTTTTTCTGACAAGCACGAATTACCTTATCAGCTCTGATATTTTTCATAGATAGAGCTTGCGCTAAGGAGTCTTTAGTAGCAGCTCCTCCAAGATTTGCTAGAGTTTGCATAACACTGACATCTTGCTTTCCTGCTTTCAACATCAAGCACTCTCTAAATCCTTTAGAATAGGACCATGCTCCTGTATTCAGAACCATCTCACCGTTTGCTAAGTTCCAAAGGATGTCTCCTTCTTGACTTACCATCGTTTTCTTAGCAGCATCTTCTTTAGAAAAACGCACATGCATCAGTGTATGAGGAACAAAAGTTAGCTCTATAGAAGCATTTCCCTCTATATGCTCTGGGAAGAAAGCCAATACTTGCTCCGGAGAGAATTTCCTCTCAAAAACTCGCAGCCTCTCAAATCCAGAAACTTTGCGCACAAATCGGCAACTCTTTTCAAAAACATTCACGCTATAGCTTGCGGTAACTTGCATGGCTTTATGTGCACACGGCACATTATCCCATAAAAAAACTCCGCAAAAAAGAGAACCAACAAAAGTAACAAAGTACAAAACTAACTTTTTCATAAAAAACCTTTTTATTTATTTTACTAAATAAAAAAGTGTTTTATCAAACAAAAAAATTATATTTTGTAAACAAAACAAAAACAACGGATTTGACAAATTCTCTTTTTCTTTTCTATGATAACGTTTTGTTATCATAGCTTCATGCCGGATTTATGAAATCTGTTTTACAGTTCGTTGTTTTATTACTACTTTTGTGTTCTGGATGCTACGCCAGGCCAATTTCTTTTGAGCCTTTTTCTGGTAAATTATCTCCTCAAAAGTTTGTACCTAAATACTCTCCGGAGCAATATCTTTCAGAAGGAAAGAACTATTTAGAACAACAAAGTTACCGTAAAGCATTGCTTTGTTTTGGTATGATTACTCATCATTTTCCAAAAGATCCTTTGTACACTGAAGCTGTATACTTAACTGGAGTATGTTACTTTAAAAATGGTCAACCAGATTTAGCTGAAAAAGCTTTTGCTGCTTACATGCAACTTCCTGATGCTGACTATTCTGAAGAGTTATTTCTAATGAAGTATTCTATAGCGCAGAGCTTTGCTCAAGGAAAACGCAAGCGCTTATTCCTTTTGGAAGGATTCCCTAAACTCGTTAATGCTGATGCTGATGCCTTACGTATTTACGATGAGATCCTCACAGCTTTCCCAGATAAAGATTTAGGAGCTCAAGCTTTGTATCTAAAAGGTGACTTGCTTGTTATTACAAAAGATTTTTCCGAAGCTATTAAGATTTTCAAAAAGCTCACGTTACAATTTTCTGCGCATGCATTATCTCCAAAAGCCTTTGTGCGTCTTTCAGAAATTTATCTTATGCAAGCACAAAAAGAGCCTCATAATGTGCAGTATTTAAATTTAGCAAAGATCAATGAAGAAGCTATTAAAAAACAACATCCTAACCATCCTTTAACAGAGGTTGTCTCTGCTAATGTTCGCTCTATGCATGAGCGTTATGCTTCAGGGTTATACGCTACTGGACGTTTTTATGAGAAAAAGAAGAAGCATCATGCAGCGAGCATCTATTATACTGCAGCGATTGACAATTACCCTGAATCATCTTTAGTAGCTAAGTGTCATAAACGACTAAATAGAATAGCAAAACATTCTTCTTAGTTTTAAGATAATTCTCATGCGTATATTAGTTTTTGCCCTGTTTTCTTGTTTATCCGGTTTAGGACTATCTTCTTGCAGTGGATATACTCTCCTAAATTCTTCAGCGGCCTTATCGGATTTAGGACGCTCTATACGTTCTGAGGGCATCTACATTTCTCCTATTGAAAAAGATTCTTTAGGACAATTGACATCAGCTCTCATTTATGAATTAGGGAAACGTTCTCTTCCTATACGCAACGGAGAAAGTAACGCTCGCTATCTTCTCAAGGTACAGCTCCTGAATGAAGTTGACGAGAATACGGGTTTTACGTATGCCCCAAATAAAATTGATGATAAGACCCCAAGACATTTTATTGTCTCTAGTGAGGGGCGTTTATCTATATCTGCGAAAGTACAACTTATTGACAAGCATTCGGGGAAAGTCATTGTCGATGACTGTTTATCAAGAAGATCGGTCTCCTTTGATTTTGAACCTGATTTAGGCACGGCGAATGCTCATCAATTTGCCTTAGGCCAATTTGAAATGCACAATGAAGCTATTAAGAGCGCTTGGCGTGTGTTATACGCTCATTTAGCTGAGACTATTGTTCAACAGGTATATTATGACCTCTTCTGATGGAGAAGCAGTCTTTCCAGCACTCCTTAGTGAACTTCACAATAT
This sequence comes from Chlamydia caviae GPIC, assembly GCF_000007605.1. Classification (NCBI taxonomy): domain Bacteria; kingdom Pseudomonadati; phylum Chlamydiota; class Chlamydiia; order Chlamydiales; family Chlamydiaceae; genus Chlamydia; species Chlamydia caviae. The sequence goes on along the minus strand of NC_003361.3, from coordinate 85,363 downwards.
GCTCGACTTCGTAAAAGAGACAGGACAACTCAATACATTCCCAAAAGAAAAGCTATTAAAGCTTGAACTTGCCTGCGAAGAACTTCTTGTTAATATCATCTCCTATGCATACCAAGAAGCCCCCTCTCCTGGAAAAATCATCATTTGTTGTGATGGAGATAAAGAGGCTTTAAAGGTAACTATCAAAGATAATGGGCCTTCTTTTAATCCTCTAACGGCATCTATTGATATTCAAGATCAACTTCCTTTAGATGAGAGAAAACTGGGTGGGCTAGGGATCTTCTTAGCAAAAAACTCTGTGGATGAATTTCAGTATGAAAGACATGGAGACTCCAATATCGTTCATCTAAAAATCCATAATAGCGGCACTAGTCTTGATTAAAGCGGAAAGAGCGTAGCGTGCTTTCGGTATCTTTTATGTCTTGTAGATATATCTGAAGTGCTTCAAGAATTAATGCTGATTGATTGTACTCCCCAGAGGCTTGAAATGCCATTTCTGGAGTATAATCCCCTCCAGAATGGTATAAAGCGATGTATCCTCGAGTCACAGCTTCTCCTTGGACAAGCTCAGGCACTAACCAAACAGCAAAATCTGCATTAAATAAAGTGAGTTTATCTGCCGATTCTGCAATGATGAAATTGTTAACAGGAAGATCGCTCATAGACTCGATTTTAAGTTCAGACGCAGAATGGGATAGGACATCGGCAATATCCATGAAGCCCTCAGGAAATGCCGTTCCTTTGTTACAAATAGAACGACGGTAAAATTCTTCTAAAAAATCCAAACTCATAGCGTTTTCCCTCTCACTCATGGTAATTCTTTATTTTAAGGGGCGTCAAGAGCTTTCTCAGACTTACGCGAAGATTCCAACCTAAGTAACAAGCTATCAAAACCCCTACAATGACAAGAGTTTTTTTTAGATCTGGCCTGATTGGTTTTTTTGCAGGTATCTTTACGATTCCTTCGTATGCGAATTCACCTTTCCCCGAAACACGAGGAAATGCCGTAGCCGTCATTCAATCGGAAACTGGCAAGGTGCTTTATGCTAAGGACATAGACAAAAGAATCTATCCTGCAAGCATGACAAAAATAGCCACAGCGCTATTTATCTTAAGAAAACATCCCGATCTTTTGAATCGCTTCATTACTGTAAAACAAGATGCTATCGCTTCAATCACCCCTCAGGCTAAAAAACAATCGGGCTATCGCAGCCCTCCACATTGGCTAGAAACCGATGGTGTGACAATACAACTGCAAAATAAAGAAGAGGTGTCGGGATGGGACCTATTTCATGCGTTATTGATCTGCTCAGCTAACGATGCTGCTAATACCCTCGCTATGGCCTGCTCGGGATCTGTAAGCGAGTTTATGAAGCAATTAAATAGCTTCCTGAAAGAGATAGGTTGCGCTGACACCCATTTTAATAACCCTCATGGCTTGCACCACCCTAACCACTACACAACAGCTCGAGATTTAACCTCTATTATGCGTGAAGGTCTAAAAGAGCCTTTATTTCGTCAGGTTATTCGCACTACCAATTATAAAATGGCCGCGACAAATCTCAGCCAAGAGAGAGTTTTAAATCTTACAAATAAACTCATCCTTCCTGGATCTACCTATTACTATCCTCCCGCATTAGGAGGGAAAACAGGAACAACAAAAGATGCTGGAAAAAATCTTGTCTTCGCGGCGAAAAAACATGGTCGCTCTATTATCACTATAGCTGCGGGCTATCCTACTATGGGGGAGCTTTATGAAGATGTTATCGCTTTATGTGAGGGAGTATTTAACGAGCCTGTTTTACGGAGGTATCTCATTCCTCCTACGGAAAAATATACCTTACGCTTGGGGCTTTTAGGGAAAGTTTCTATTCCTTTACCTAATGGCGTCTACTACGATTTCTATGCTTCTGAAGGAGAAGAGCTTCGAACTATCTGTTTTGTTCCTCATGCAACAAAGTTTCCTATTCAAAAGGGTGATCTTCTGGGTCATTGGGTATTTCGCAATCTCTCTGGGGAGAAGGTCCGTGCTGAACCTCTATATGCACCAGATACTATCCGCCTGCTCGCGATCCAAAAAATCTGTTTGTATGGCAAGCGTGTAATCACCTCATATAGAACGTATATTATTTTGACGTTAATCGTTCTGTATTATAGGAAAACGCGTGCACATCGCAGGAAATCCTCTCGGTATTACCTATGATATAACTCTTTCTTTTAGCTTATGGAAAACCTGGTTTTTGCATAAACTACGTGGGTATTATTGAGATAACAGGGAATATTATGCGCAAATATCTAATTTGTAGCTTGCTTGCTTTTTTCCTACCTATAGCGGGAATTGGAGGCGAAACTTCTGAGAGTTTAGTATTTGCTACATTGTGTATTTCTAAAAATGATGCTCCAACAACATCATCTTGGCACTTTTGGAAAGACCCACAAGTTATCAGAGACGAGCAACATGCCTACTTTCTCAAACAGGTAATTTCTGCATTAAAACGTCCTGAAATATGGAACGACCCTATAAATCTTCTGCATATCTTGTTACAATTTGATAAATTCTCAGAAAAATCCGGAGAATGTCACGATTTATTGTTGGTCATTATCCGACATAGAATAATGACCCTTACCATGAACATGGCATAGGCGTTCTATATAGGTGCCTTGCTACTTTTATGAACAAAGTGGGCAGCAAAAAAGCCGTCCCCGCTTTCTGCTGATAACGCAGTGTGTACATGACGTTCTTCTTCCCACCCCAAAGATTTCATGAACGCAACTTGCTTTTCATTTTCTTGAGAAAGTAGAGAACAGGTAATGTAGATCAGCCTTCCACCAGGTTTTACATAATGCATAGCTTCTCTGAGAATCTTTCTCTGCACTTGTGAAAATGTAGTAAGAAGTTTCTTAGAAAACTGGCTTTTCTTTTCAGGATGCCGTCTGAATACTCCTGATCCTGTACAAGGAGCATCAACAACAACAATAGAAAAGCTATTTCTTCTTAGATGTTGCTCTCCTATAGAAAAGTTCCTTGCTCCCGCTCTACGCAAACGTTGTTTTGCCTCTTCCAAAATATCCTTACGGCTATCATGTAATACAACGTGATGCGCTCTCTCAGCAAGAATCAGACTTTTCCCTCCAGCCCCTGCACAAAAATCTAAAACACGATCTTTTTTACTTATAGGAATGCCTAAAGCGATTTTCTGAGACGATTCATCTTGAACTTCAAATAAACCGCGATGAAAAGCTGCACTATGTTGTAAAGGGTAGCGCTTATCAAAACATAGAGAACCTGGAACAGATCCTGGTGTACAGGGGTATTCTAAACGCTTTTGGAGATCTTCTACAGAAGTCCGTCGTGTATTTACACGAATAGCGCAAGGGGCTTCATGAAGAAAAATCTCACAGAGCTCCTTGGCTCGTTCTTGGCCATAATCTTCGATTAAGCATTCAGCAAGATCATCGGATACAGAATAGCGCACAGGCCAAGGGAGATCTTGATATTTTTCAATATCATCCAAAACGCCTTCTTCAACCTTAGCCACTAAAGTCTCAGGAGTCACCTCTTGATTATCTTGTTGGATAAGAGCTTCTAATAACCGTCGATGACGAAGAATAGCAAAAATACGCGCGCTTATCCATTGACGATCTTTAGAACCTAAAGAACGATGTTGTTTAAAATATAAAGCTACACGATTAGCCTCACCGATAGGTGTGGTGTAGAGCTCATTAAGTAATGTATATAAATGATGTAGACGAAAAGGAACCATAACGGAGGAAGTATACACTTTTTTTACGTTATTTTCCTTTGAAAAAACCTTAAAAGAAAAACTATCTATTTAAACTCTATTATCTATAGCAGAGAAAAGGAGATTTTAAAATAAAGACTAGTATTAAAATTTTTTAAATAGGCTCAATATTTGCTGCCAGAGGGTCGGTTGTGGCGTGTAATAGTTGATCCCTTTTTTCAATAAAGAGTACACCCTATTATCGAAGTCCAAAAGCCAGCGCATTAAAAGTATGCGCATCATTTTCAACCATAATCCTGGACTGCAATCACGGATACTGTACATCCTGCCGATCTGTTCTGGAGCGGCATCGTTAGTTATTGAAATAGCAGTTGTTAAATCTTCAGAAACGATACGCCGAAGGATTTCGGCTAGAAATCCTTGAGCAACAATAGCCTCTTCTGAAGAAAATTCAACAATTTCTTTCCAAGTACTTACCATAGCTTTCCCTTGGGGGGAGAGCAGCTGAGAGCCTACTAAAGAATTTGCAAGAACATCGGAAAGAGAGTTGGTAATAATCCCTCCAAGAATCGCTTGGAAGTCTTCACGACTGAATGTGTAGAGATTTTTTAGTTCTGTGAGTAGGTGGAAATTTCTTTCTGACAGTGTATGTAAAGGCACTACCTTTTCCGAAAGAAATTGATCTAAAAGCTCTAAACTCAAAGGTAGGTAGGTATTTTGGCTTTCTAAAAAAGTCATCAAAGCTTCCATTATGACTTGGGAAGAAGCCTCTGCAGCCATGCTTTCTTTTACCGAAGAGCTCATATCAGTATTTTCTGCATGGATTTCTACATCATGGGTAAAGTCTTCCCATGAAGAAAAATTTGTCTTTTCCTTTCCAAATACAGAATGCGCCACAGTAGAGATTTTATTTAAGGGGCGTTGATGCTCTAGGAAAATGATATTCTTTAATAATAGGAGCTTCTTAACAACGGCCTTTTTTCTCAAGAATGTGTCTTTGCGAAACACTCTATATAAAATACCTGTGTAGGGTGTTTCTTGACGTAGACGCGTATCAATAATAGAAAGGAGCCTTCCTGATAAGGAATAGGAAATCACGGAACGTGAAAAAATCTCCTGAATGCCTTGTTGGATGGTTTCTTTCCTGTCATCGTGATCAGAAGAAAGAGGTGCATTTATAGGCCAAGTTTCTAAAAGAGATTGTTTCTTATTATAGACAAGAGCGCGCGATCCATCACGGATCGCTAATTCGACAACACGTAAATAATAGTCTGTAGAAAATCGCAAATCCAACATCATGGGAAGAATACGACTGTAGCGTTTTCTTTTTGCTTATTCTCTAGAGGAAATATTAATGCATTATTTTTATTTCTACAAATAGCTCTCCCCTATCTTTACCCCAGATCTTGAAAATTTTCTGTATTGCCTTGATACAACCTTCTCAATTTAGATGATCTTGGTTCATAGGAAAAGAAAAAGTTTCGTATGATATCGTTCAGTTTTTTCTCGTATTCCTCACGATCATCTCGGTATGCCTCTTCTAAAGAAGGTAAGTTGCTACCAACAATAGCAACAACTAAATCATAATTTATGGGAACTGGCTGACTGGTTTGTGAAGAATCATCTGCCCATACACTGAGATATTCTGCCATTAAATTTGTATGCGTGCAGCGCAAAGATGAGAGAATTTGTCTCACTGTAGTAGATTCTTGAGAGCCCTTACTTGCAAGATTATCAAGACGCGTAGCCAACTTCAGCATCGCTGTATAGTCGTAGTCAGGATCGCCTTCCTGGAGAGACTCTATAGCTTCCCTGCAACAAATTCTTGCGTTATAAGAAAGAGCGCAAAGTTTTGTAATCCCCCGAACTGTGGCTATAGACTCTGGTTTCTCTCCTTCTACTATGTCCTCCAGCTGTGTTAAAATAGCTGTGGCTTCTACAATACTTGCAATAGGAGCTGTTCCCATGGATATAAAGGCGTCCAACCCCTTCTTTTGCAATTTGCAGAAAAATTCTTGTTGTGAGGCCCACTTGCACGCCATACGCAACATTAATGCAAGCGCCATGGTTCCCTCAGGCCCTTCAGGATCTCCACCGCAAAAATCTATAGACGACTCTGCTTGTCTTTTAGTGATGCAGTTGCACATTTTTCTAAATGCTTTCGTGAAGAACTTTCTTATAGATGCGCAGCACCCCGCGGTTTCTTTTGTAGCTGCTTGAGCTTCAGCAATAGCTGATGCGGGCAGCTCTGTTTCTGCAAAAAGATCGGCATAACCTTTAGAACAGCTCGCGTTTCTTGAACGAGACCCCGATCTATGATGCCATAATCTATAAACTGCGCTACGGATTCTATTGAGTATGCTTCTTAAGAAGCCTTCCTGAGGTTCTGACTGTACTCTGCCTTGCAGATCGCTATTCATTCCTTCAGAAGCATGTGCTTCAGGAATACCACGTTCAGCCTGTTGATCTTCGAAGATAGATTCCACATGATCGGAAATACGATCGTTTAAATCAATATCGTCAGCCTCACCCTCTGGCGAAGAACCCTGCTCTGTAAATAGATCTTTCCATGGGGGTTCAACGCCTCCACCACCTGAAATTGGTGATCCCATAACTAAAACCTCCTCATCCTATTCTTCTGAACTAAAAGCATCCAAGCCTAAGACAGATACTGTTGTTACATAGACTCCGGGATTTAAAGACTTCATTAAATCCAAAGCACCGGCATTCCAACGATTAGCAGTTTTAACCGAAGAAGGCTCATAGTTTCCTGCATTTGTAGCCATATACTTATTGGCTAAGCTCCTTACAACGACCTCACCTTTTCCAGAAAATGAAGACCAGAATTTATGCATACCATTGGGGTTAGTATTTCTTATCTCATTTAAATCTTGAGCAAGAGTTTGCATTGTAGGTTGCCAATCGTAATCTTCCTCAGAATCTCCATATTCACTAACAAGCTGATTTACATAATCCACGTAGTCAACTTCAGGGCTTAATAAGCCTCCCTCTAATCCCATGCGTATCAGCACTTGAAGAAGGACGGAATCCCCATCTTGTCTCTGCTCTTTCTCTCCAAGATCCCATATAGATCGAGCTAGAGAAGACGCTGCCTTTAATGGACGTTCATTAATTCCAGGACGCGCTACTTCTACTTCTTTCTGAGCATCCGCACGTGCTTGCCCTAATCGTGCTGTTAATGTCTGCATACAAGAAACCTTGTAAGCCACCGGCTCTTGAGTTTCTTGACTTGTCCAACGGTCTTTAATCTGACCAGATAACGCCTCTAACCGCTCTTGTCTCGATGCGCTATTAGCTTCTAATTCTGCTTTTAATTTAGCTGCTATGGATTGTGACTCATCAACACCGGAATCTGTACTCACTGTAGAATCTGTACTAGAAATAGAGGATCCACTTTCATGACGTGTTCTTTTAGGATCTCCTGCTGGAGGTTGAGGAGCCTTACGTTTTGTCACCCCAGTTCCACTTGTTGATGGAGATTGTGATGTCCCTGCTGCAGTTGGAGGTGGTGGAGGTGGGGTATTCGGACGTTGAATTCCTCTACGAGGAACTCTTGGAGAGTCCGCTTTAACTCCTGGAGTATAGCCTTTCTTCTGTAATCCTCTAGCAGCACCCTCTGTTGATCTTGCACTATCGCTAGAGCTCGTACTTTCTGTTGATGCTACACTACCTGTATCTGATCCCTCTCCCTCTACATCCATATCTGAATCTGATGCAGTCGAAGATCTACGACTACTAGACGGAGTAGCTAGCTGCGAAGAATCCTGAGAACTTGTTTGTGAAGAGCTCTTACCAAATATTCCGGAGAAGAAACTATTTACAGCGGAACTGATTCTTGATAAGAAACCCTGAGTCTCTGGTGTATTATTTTGTGAAGAAACTCTACTGGGTCCCGCTGCTTCAGAAGATCCTCTAGTTTCCTGGACATCTGGATGTTGCTCATGAGCTCCTGAAATCCATAGATCATTGTTATTGTTTCGACCGCTTGGATTAATTCCCATAGTTTTTCTCCATTTTTATATTTTAATTTTAAAATTAAAACTGATTTAGCCGCACATGTTTATTTAAAAATAAAACCAAAACTGAACAGTTTAATTATAAAAATGAAGAAAAACAAACTAACAAACAAATAAGGCGTATCACGCTGAAAATGTGCTTCTTAGGCTATATGAAGCAGGCTTCTTGAGATTTGAAGAGCGAGAGCGCGTCGAATCGACCTTAACCACTATAAATGAATAGCTTAAAAACAAGGTCTTTAGTTGAATGAGAAATTAAAATAAGTTTGTATCGAGGAAAATAGAAAATTATTAATTCTTTATAAAAGCACATTACATACGCATTAAAGAAATCTTAACTGCGAAAATCAACGAAGAAAGTCATTATATACGTACGCTTTCATTATATCAGGGGCTCTATATAGAGCCCCTGATATAATGCTAACCGCTTAATAATCTTAATCTTGCGCTGGAGAGAGAACTTCTGTGCCTGGTAAAAAGCCGTTTTCTAAAAACTCTAAAGAAGCTCCCCCGCCTGTCGATACGTGTGAGACTTGAGAGGTACATCCGGCTAAAGCAACAACAGCAGCGGCGTCACCACCACCCACGACGGTAGTTGCAGAAGAATGTCGTGCTAGACAGTTGGCGATAGCCATAGAACCTTGATCAAAAGGAGGAACTTCATAAACACCGACGGGGCCGTTCCAAAATACTGTTGCTGAAGCATCAATGATCTTACAAAACTCTTGAATCGTTTTGGTTCCGATATCTAAACCTTCAAGATCTGCAGGAATCCCCTGATCTATAAGTGTTTCTGACCAGCTGACTCCAGGCTCGCACGCCTTGGCAACTTTTACATCTATAGGGAGAACGATACGCACATTACGCTGCTCTGCAAGTTTCAAAACACGACGAGCAAGCTCTATTCCCGATTCTTCAACTAGGGAATTCCCTACGGACTTACCTAGTGCCTTTAAGAAGGTGAATCCCATGCCTCCTGCTAAGAGTAAGTTGTTCACTTGCGATAGTAAGGCTTCTATTACCCCGATTTTTGAAGATACTTTAGCCCCACCAAGGATAGCAGTAAAAGGACGTTTAGGAGAATGCAGAAGGTGCTGCCCTAAAAACTCGAGTTCTTTCTCCATAAGAAGGCCTGCTGCAGATCTTCCAGGGAAAGCTTGGGGCACATGATAAACAGAAGCATGTTTTCTATGAGAAGTCCCAAAAGCATCATTCACATAAAAATCTCCATAAGAAGAAAGTTCAGCAGCAAATGTAGGATCTTCTTCGGGATGTTCTTCACCCCTATGGAAACGGAGATTTTCTAATAGCAATACGCGCCCTGGAGATAGCTGCGCTACTGCCTGACGAGCAACCTCCCCAATACAATCGGGAGCTAAAGGAACGTGATGGCCTAAGTAGCCTTCTAAAACTTCAACAACAGGCTGGAGGGAATACTTCTCTTCAAACCCCGTTCCCTTAGGGCGGCCTAAATGACTCATTAAAATTACAGCAGCGCGTTTTTGCAACAGATAGTTAATTGTTGGCATAGCACTACGAATGCGAATATCATCAAGAATCTTCCCATCTTTTATAGGAACATTAAAATCTACACGAACTAAAACCTTGTTTTCTTCTGGGGAAAGTTCCCTGACTGTCAATCTATCCATATACCTTGAGAAACTATCTAAGATGATTTCCCTATTTTTAATGGAAGAGCGCTCTTAAAGCAAAGAAAAATAGAATAGAGAGTATCGCTCCTGCAGGAAGAGTAATAAACCACGACATGATAATATCTTTGATAATATTTAAATTAATCGCATGAATCCCACGAGCAAGACCTATGCCTAACACAGCTCCCACAACCACGTGAGTTGTTGATATAGGCAAGCCCATAGCTGATGCCAAAGCAATTGTAACAGCAGCACTTAGGCCTACAGAAAATCCCCTTGAGGGGGTAAGTTCGGTAATCTTACACCCTACAGTTTCAATCACGCGCCATCCCCAAACGGATAATCCAATAATTAATCCGACGCCGCCGAAAGCCATAAGCCCTATTAATGTATAGGAAGAATACACTTGGGGATATGCTTGGCGCAAAACTCCAGCTACAGGAGCAATGGCGTTAGCCACATCGTTAGATCCGTGGGCAAAAGCCATGAAACAAGCAATGATAATTTGCAAATAAGCAAAGATTCTCTCTACGATAAGGTATTTCCTACCGTAGTTTCCCCCACATGTTTTTAAACGACAAAGCAAACTTCCGGGTTTCGGAGATTCACAAATAAAGGAGCAATGTGATGTATGCACATACTTAAACATGAGGGCATAGGCAAGACTGCCGACAAGAAACACTAACAGTAAAGCCAAGGGAAGAGGGACCAAGCGTGTAACCACGCCGCCACAAACAATAATGATTCCTAAGGTAATGATGACAAAAGCAGCAAGAAATGGTGCTATGCGAATCATTGCACCTACGGGATCATTCTTATAAAGGATATTTCTACGTATAAAAGAAAAGATGAGGTAAGCAATACAACCTCCCATGAGCGGAGAGATTACCCAACTCACTAAAATTGTCCCTACAGATCCCCAATAAATGACTGTTCCCTTACCAAGAACAAGACCAAAACCGATTACAGCTCCTACTATAGAATGGGTTGTAGAAACCGGCCATCCGAAATATGATGCAAGTTGTAGCCAGACTCCTGTGGCCAATAAGGCCCCCGTCATACCATAAATATAATCGCCAGAGGCGATCAACGGATCGGAAACAGAGACTATACGACTTTCTATAGTTCCTGCAACACGATCTCCGAGGAACAAAGCTCCTAAAAATTCAAAAATAGCAGCGATGATTACTGCCTGACGTAATGTTAATACCCCGGATCCCACACTAGGACCAACGGCATTAGCCACGTCGTTAGCTCCTATATTCCAAGAGGTATAAAAACCACATAAGAGAACAAAAATGAGTAGAACAAGCATGAAATATTACTTTTCTTCTAACGTCATGTTAACTCGATGAGCAAGTTTTTCCGAACTATCGGAAATCCCCGCAGCGCGCTTAATTACCTGCAGCCATAAATAAAATTCTTTTTCAGAGATCATAAATTCATCAGAAAAGAATATTTGCATGATCTCTCGTTGAATAACATCACACTCGTGCTCAGCTTTCGCTACGCGACTTACTAGAAACCGTACTTTGTCAGCTTTACGCCCTCCAAAAGAGCTTTCTAGTAATTTATTGAATTCTTGTATGACCGTCATAGTAAGATCAAAAGTTTCAACACTTTTATGTAGGAATTGGAAAAAGATCTTCTCAAATTCTGGATAAAAATGCAGCTTTCTAACGGTAAGTAAGATGGCTACATCTTCGGAAACATCAGCGATGCTATCTTGTATAGAAATAATTTCTAGCAATCCTGCCCGCGATATCGGCATAAATAAGCCTACAGGAAGGTGATTGCGCATATCATTTTTTATACAATCTGCTTGGTATTCCTTATCAGAAATATTTTTCGCTATTGTTTGTACCTGTTTGTAATCCCCATCACGCAAGGCTGTGAAGATTGGCACCATTTGCTGAACGCAAAATGCTACGACTTCCAAGTGCGCTTGTAGCGGGGCAAAAGGAGACTGTCCGAACAGACGAGCAAGGGTTTGCATAAGAATACCTTTTTAGCAATAATAACGTGCTTTAACGATCTTGTAAATGACTTATGACTCATCTACCTATCTTACAGGTTAAAGATCTATCGGTCAGCCTGAATAAACGTCGCGAACGCTACTCCATTATCGAGTCATTGTCCTTTGATTTACATAAGGGGAAAACATTAGCGATTATCGGAGAATCAGGATCGGGGAAATCGGTAACTGCTCAGGCTCTTATGCAGCTATTACCTTCTCCGCTATTTTCTACGTCAGGAAAAATCCTTTTCCATGGAAAAGATTTGTTAGAAGCACCGCGGGGAATCCTAAGATCGATTTTCGGAACGAAAATTTCTATGATTTTCCAAAATCCCCAATCCTCTTTAAATCCTGTTTTCACAATAGAGCAACAATTCCAAGAGTTTATCCGCACGCATCTCCATCTTCCCCATAAAGAAGGACGAGAGAAAATCATCCAAGCTCTTATAGATACAGGATTCCATAATCCTGAACTCTGTTTAAAACTCTATCCTCACCAGCTTTCCGGAGGCATGTTACAAAGAGTCTCTATTGCTATGGCTCTGCTTGCTTCTCCAGAAATTTTAATTGCTGACGAGCCAACAACAGCTCTCGATGTTTCTGTTCAATATCAGATTTTACAACTATTAAAAGGCTTACAAGAGAAATTCGGGATGAGCTTGCTCATCATCACCCATAATATGGGTGTTGTTGCTGAAACCTCTGATGAGGTCCTCGTCCTCTATGCAGGAAGAAAGGCAGAATATGCTTCTGCAAAGGAAATTTTCCATAACCCTTGCCATCCCTATACCCAAGATCTTTTAGCGTCACGCCCTTCGCTGCAAAATGAAACGTTTAGGGCAATTCCTGGACAACCTCCTCACTATAGCTCTCTTCCTTCTGGATGCTGCTATTACCCGAGATGTTCAAAAGCTTATGGGAAATGTAAAAACGAGTCTCCAGAAGTTCACAATGCAAGCGAGGGGCATAAAGTAAGGTGCTGGCTATATGAATGATCCTTTAGTACAAGCTAATCAGTTAAAAAAATATTACTACAAGCGTTCGAGCTGGTTTTGGAAAAAAACAATAGCAACAAGAGCTATTGATAATGTTTCTTTTTCTATACCTTCAGGGAAGATCGTAGGTCTAATTGGAGAATCGGGATCGGGGAAAACAACACTAGCCCTAGCGCTTTCTGGACTATTATCGCTAACCTCTGGCTATTTATCTTTTAATAACACCCCTATCAAACTACACTCTAAGCATGATTTAAAAAAGCTTCGTTCTTTCGTGCGTATGGTTTTTCAAAATCCCAAAGCTTCTTTAAATCCTAGAAAAACGATTTTTGACAGTTTGGGCCACGCTCTTATTCATCACCGTATAATTACAAAAGAGAAGCTCCACTCTGTTATTGGGGATACTTTAGAACTTGTAGGGTTATCTGCTGATTATTTTTACCGTTATCCTCATCAACTTTCAGGTGGTCAACAACAGCGCGTCTCCATAGCTAGAGCTTTATTAGGAGCTCCTAAGCTTATTATATGTGATGAGGTAGTTTCTGCTTTGGATCTTTCGATGCAAGCGCAGATCTTAAATATGCTCTCAAATTTACAAAAAGAGCTGAAGATGAGCTATCTTTTTATCTCTCATGATTTAGCTGTTGTGCGCTCTTTTTGTTCGGAAGTAATGATTATGTATAAAGGGAAAATTGTTGAATCAGGAACAACAGAAGAGATCTTCTTAAATCCTAAACATCCTTATACGCAAATGCTTCTCAACTCGCAACTTCCTGACCTTCCAGAAAATCGCAGTATAGAGCACAAATTAAAAGCATATCAGACAAACTCTTCCGAGATCCCCTCACCTACGGGATGTGTTTTTTATAATCGCTGTCCTAAGCGACAAAAAACCTGCCTTCAAGGACCTATTCCAGAACGAACCGATGGGGATAAGCACTCATATCAGTGCATTCTTTAAAAGATAATAAAGAAGATCTAAGATCTTCTTTATAAAAACTAGGCTTTCTTCAAAAGCCACTCCTCTAACTGCTTTAGCTGCTCTTCATCGTGAACATGTAGAGAGACGCTATGGTGAGAACCTTGTGATTTTACTGTTACCTTATAGCCTAAAGATTGGCTAAGACGCTCTTGCATATCTTGATAAGATACAGTTGAGGGTGTTTTTACATGTTCTTTAGAAGATAAAGATATAGACTCCCCTGACAATAATTTCTTTGCTTCTTGCTCTGCTTCACGAACAGCAAGACGCTTCGAGATAATCCTCTCAGCGAGAATTTCTCGCAATTTAGGATCTTCAAGAGTCAGGATAACTTTAGCATGTCCTAAGGTAATCTCTCCTAAATAAAGACTTTTTTGAATAGTTTCCGATAAAGAGAAAAGACGTAGGTAATTTGCAACTGTAGAACGTTTTTTCCCTACGCGCAGAGCGACTTTATCCTGAGTTAAACCAAAAACATTAATGAGCTTTTTAAAAGCCTCTGCCATTTCCATAGGGCTGAGGTTTACACGTTGGATATTCTCTATAAGCGTTGCTTCTGCGGCAATATCATCAGCAATCACTTGCTTAAGGACAACAGGGATCGTAGTATATCCTGCAAGCTGTAAAGCCCTCCAACGACGTTCCCCAGCAATTAATTCATAGTATAAAACTTTATCACCACTACGAATTTCACGAACTACAGGAGGGTGTATTAACCCTACGGATTGTAGAGACGCCACTAACTCCTGAAGCTCTGCCTCAGAAAACACCCGGCGAGGTTGAAAGGGACTCACCCGAATACTATCAACAGCCACTTCTATTATCGTATCTTTATTGATAACTCCGCTCACAAACTACCTTCGCTATTTTCTTTTCATCTCTGAAACATTATTAGTGGCATAGAGATGGTATTTATCCCAATTTATTTTAAGGAGAAATAGTATCACAGAAGTTTTTCTATCAAAAGAGCTTGTAGAAGTGAAGTGCTTTTTTTAGTGTTTCCTCCTGTTAGGATATCTCAAATCAAGGAGTTTACGAAAAAATTTTTTCCAGATACACTGAGGGCATTAAGCGCTTTGCATTCTAAAATCATGAAGAACTTACTATCCTCTATATGGAAAAGGGTTTATTCCTATTCGTTTGCTTTAACAGTCCTAGTGACCTCGTCCCTATTCCTGACAGGAAAGATCATTTATAATTTCCAAAAGAGCGATCGCGAGAAGCATGAAAGTATTCTTCTTCTTACAAAAACTGCAGAAGCTGCAGTTTTTCAAGGGTTCATACCTCCTAAAACTGCCTTACCTATGTTAGAACGTGCCTATCGCATGGGTGGGAACTCGTTAAAACCTTATGCAGGTTTCCTTTCTTCATGTTTTTACATTCATAATGAGCCCCTACGTGGTGCTTATTATGCAGGACTTGCCTACGGTAGCGGAGCAAATTTCCATATGCCCTCTCCAGCTCAGGTTTTATTAAAAGAAATCGTAGATGCTCAAGCTAATCAAGATTATCACGTAGCTTTAGAAAAATCTTCCCAGCTTCTTCAATTGGCGGCATCTTCCGAAGATTATCCTACATTACGCTTTCTCACACTTCTAAGAATCCTAGAAATCAAAGAAATCTTAAACCAAGATACCGAAGCGGATTTTGAAGAACTCAAAACCCTGCCATTGTTCAAAGAGTTTGAACAATTCTATAAGGATGGAGAGTGGACATTAACTAAACGTTTTGGCAAAAAGCGCTAACTACCTATTTATATTAAGGATCTGTATGCCATCTCCTGTAGACACTCAAGAGCTCTCGAACTCCTCAACGGAATCTTCCTCTTCTACACAAACAGCAACAGAACCCTTTCCTCAACATTCCCCAAAAATTCTTTCTGGATCTTTAGTTATCTATCCTCACGAGGATAACAAACCCGCATCGTAAGGCAAGCATATGCTGATTGTTTTAGCCTTTCGCCAAGTCTTTTTCTCTAAACAGCCAGGTCTTTTAGAAAAATTGCAAAGGTATTTGTTACTGCTTAAACAAGCTTATCCCTTAGTGCTCCCCGGAGAACCTATAAAAAAGTTATCCCTGATGTTAACTTTTGATCATGCCTCCGTAGATTTTTACTCTCATATTTTTCCGTTTCTACAAAAGCATCACATCCCTGCTGTTGTTGGAATTGCTTGGAGATATGTCGCTAAAGATTCTGCTTCTTCTCTTCCTCTCAGCCATCGTTTATCTCCTAGCGAAACTCTCGCGTTTCAAGATGAAGTTTTTGCAGCTCATCAACCATTTTGTACAAAACAAGAATTGCAAATACTTGCAGATTCTCCCTATATACAATTAGCCTCATCAGGATTTGCTATTCGCAATTTACAACACTCTCCTCCCTACCTTGCTACAGAGATTTTCTTATCTAAATATTCTATAGAACAAGCTCTTGGGAAAACTCCCTTAGGATTTTTCTATCCTTTTGGGAAATATGACGATGCATGTGCAGAAGTAGTTAAGAAACACTACCCTTTTTCTTTTGTTTTAGGAAATACACTAAACAGAAAAACAAAGTATCACGGGATCTATCGTATAGATATGACACATGCAGCATATACGTTGCCCAATATCCACAGACCACAATACATCAAAAATTGGCTAATGGATAAATGTAGACAGACGTATTTGCGCTGGAGCCCTAACAAAGAACGCATTGCGTTTCAAGAAAGCTCTCGCTAAGACTACACCCGCACTCTAGCTAGTATAGCTCGTAAAGCAGACATGAAAGTATCAATGTCTTTCTTATCGTTGTATATCCCCAAGGATACTCTAAGAACATGGCCTAGATTCCATCGGTTCATGGCAGGTTGTGCGCATTGATGCCCTGTACGCACGGCTATTCCCTGAAGATCTAAAAGACAACCGATATCAAAAGGATGCGCGCCTTGAACTTTCAAACTCACCAAAGCTCCGCGCAGCTGATTTATCCCCGGACCTAGTATCTGCATACCAGGAATCGTCATGAGCTCATTATAAAGATACTGCGTTAGCTCTTCCTCTTGCCGATATACAGTATCAGGTAGAGATTGTAGATAGTCTATAGCAGCTCCTAATCCTAAAATAGAAGCTATAGGGGGGGTTCCTGCTTCAAATTTTAATGGCGCAGAAAGATATTCTGGATTTTCACTATCATAAATAGAGACCATATCCCCACCTCCCTCTACAGGAGATAGTTTTTCTAAAAGCTCTTTCTTACCATATAGCACGCCTAACCCTGTAGGCGCATACATCTTATGAGCTGAAAAAGCATAGAAATCAACATCCCAATCCACAACATCCACAAAGGTATGAGCAACTCCCTGAGCACCATCTACAGAAATATAGGCTCCGTATTGATGAACAAGATGGGCTATATGCTTTAAAGGTTGGATACATCCTGTAACATTACTTACATGTGCTATACTGACAAAAGAAGCCCCAGCCTTAAGCAAGGCCTCTAAATGCTCTAGATCTATATAACCAGAATCATCAACAGCTATTTTCTTCACGCAAGATCCGCGTCTACGACAAGCTAATTCCCAAGATAAAACATTTGCGTGATGTTCTGCTTCAGAAACTAATACAACACCACCTTCAGGAATGAAGGTATCATTGGCAGATATTGCCAATAAATTTAAAGCTGCTGTCGTGCCTCGAGTAAAAATAATTTCTTCATTATACGCAGCGTGTATCCACTCGCGTATCTTTCCACGAACAGCAGTATAATCTTCGGTGATGTTTTTCGAAGAACTATAGACATTACGATTTACAGTAGCATATGTACTGCTATAAAAATCACTAATCGCCTCTATTACCTTTTTAGGTTTGTGCGTGGTAGCAGCAGAGTCTAGATAAATGTAGGGTTCCCCTTGAAGCTCTTTATTAGCAAAAATAGGAAAGTCTTCTTTTATCCTACATACCATCTATAGAGCGCTCCTTAATAATTTCTTGAGATAGTCTGGTCAACTTTGGAAAATGCTCTTGAGAAGTCTCTACAGATAAAAATCCCCGAACAAGCTTCTTCTGAGCTTCCTCGCGTGTCATTCCCCGAGATTGCATATAAAACATCTGTTGAGCATCTAACGGTCCTACCGTAGCTCCGTGAGAGGCTTTAACATCATCGGTAAGAATCTCTAATCTTGGGAAAGTTGTAACATGGGCGTGATCACTAAGCAATAACGTGTCGTGCTTTTGATAAGCATCAGCAAACATCCCACGAGACGTTATATGGATACCTCCTTCAAAAAGGAAATGCCCAGAATACAGGATGGATTTGATATTCTGTCGTGATGTTGTAGACTCTGCATCATGATACATAAGGTTCCTTACCCACGTCTTTTTCGGAGATAGGGTAGAAACCAAAGACTCTCCATGAGCGTTATTTCCTATCATAGAAAAGGTATTGTCAAACCAACCATAACCTCCAACATCTTCTTGAAGATATTGGGTTATAGAACAGGCCCCCTGTTCTTCAATAGTTGCTATATGCGACCAACTTATTCTTTCCTCGTGGATGTATTTAGGTAGCATAGTTAAAGACAACTCCGCACCCTCTGATACAAAAACTTCTGTAACACCATTAATAATAGCAAAGCTTTCAGTAACACCGCTTTCTCGCGCAGTATGATGAGAAATTTGGACAGAACAGCTGGATTGCTTTCCTAAGATGACGACAATCTTTGGAGAATAAATCACCCGCTCATCTTGAGCCATTGGGAAGCAAATATGACGAATGCTTAAAGGTTCACGCACCTGAAATTCTTCAGGAACATAAATAACGACTCCTTCTTCTTGAGAACACACAGCATTCAGAAATGCTAGAGGTTGTGCATCTACATCATATCTTTGAATAAAAGTAGAGAAAACAGATTGCGCATCTTTTAACGACATCGACAACACTCCCTCTGGTAATTGAGAAAGTGAAGGTTCGTATTTACCGTTAATTAAAATGCACTCGCAAGACAGAGAATTTTCATGATGTAACCAATGTTGCTTCGCAGTCTCCGATCCTCCATGGGAAATATAGTATTTCTCTGGAAATTGCGTAAGATCCTTAAGCCAAGAGAAAGCCCGAAAAATCTCTTTAAAAGATTCAGACTGAAAGTGTTTCTCATAGCATATTTGCGTCGCTTGATGTATAGGAGAACCTTTAGCTATAGAGCGGCTATGTTCTAAAAAATTCAACATATTACCCCCGAGAAGAGCAGGACAATACTTCGTGATAACTCTTTTCTTCTAGCTCACGCATCAAAGAAACTCCCCCTGAACACGCTATCCTTCCTTCTAATAAGATATGAACGTGATCGGGTTGAAGAAGATTACCTAATTTAGGGTTATGCGTAACTATACACACAGCACTCTTAGGATGAATCTCTCGATACTTCTCAATCGTTTTGCAGATAAACCTTAAAGCATCCACATCTAATCCTGAATCGGGCTCATCTAATAGTATCATCTCTGGCTCTAAAACAAGCATTTGCCAGATTTCGTTTTTCTTTCTCTCCCCGCCAGAAAATCCTTCATTGATATTTCTTTCTAAGAAGTGATTAAATGATTCAAATTCATAAGTTTCAGAAACAGAAGACAGAAGCATATCAAATTCAGCTTCTGCTATTTCTTCTTCCTGACGAGACCGCCTACAGGCGTTATAAGCATCTTTCAAGAAAAGCCTGTTGTTTACACCAGGAATTTCCGGAGGCTGTTGGAATCCCATAAATAATCCCATCTGCGCTCGTTCTTCAGGAGCTTTGTCTAATAGATCCTGATCCAACAAGCGAATATCTCCAGAAATAATAGACACGCTATCATCTCCTGATAACACTTTAGCAAAGGTAGATTTTCCTGCTCCATTAGGGCCCATAATAATATGTAATTCTCCTGGAGAGATGTGTAAGTTTAAATCATCCAGGATTTTAACATCCTCACAACATACATGTAAGTTTTGTATATGTAGCATCAACTACCCCACGCTATTTTCCAACTTAACAAACAATAATTTCGAAGCTTCTCGAGCAAACTCTAAAGGCAACTGTTCGATAATCTCACGGCAAAACCCATGCACCACCAAGCTTACAGCCTCTTCCGCACTCAATCCGCGACTACGCAAATACATTAACTGATCTGCGCGTAATTTCGATGTTGTGGCCTCATGTTCAACTGATGATTTGGAGTTTTCTACCGTAATTTTAGGATCGGTATAAGCTCCACATGACTGGCCTATCAACATCGAATCACATTGTGTGTAATTACGACTTCCTACAGCTCCTTCCGAAATAGAAACAAGACTCCTGAAAGTATTATGAGAGTCCTCAGAAGAAATTCCCTTAGAAACTATTGTTGAAGTTGTTTTTTCCCCCACATGAATCATCTTAGTCCCGGTGTCGGCTTGCATTTTGCCATTTGTCAAAGCTATGGAATAAAATTCTCCCACGCTTTCTTTCCCCCTCAAAATGCAGCTTGGATATTTCCACGTAATTGCTGCGCCAACTTCAACCTGAGACCAAGAGATCTTTGATTTATAACCCGCGCACAAGCCACGCTTGGTTACAAAATTATAAATTCCACCCTTGCCCGTTTTCTTATCTCCAGAAAACCAATTTTGCACGGTAGAATAACGAATAACAGCCCGTTCATGCGCTACGAGCTCTACAACAGCTGCATGCAGCTGATTTGAAGAAAATGATGGAGCCGTACACCCTTCAAGATAGCTCACAAAAGCATCATCTTCTGCAATAATTAACGTGCGTTCAAATTGCCCTGACTCCTTATCATTAATCCTAAAATAGGTAGAAATCTCCATAGGGCAACGCACACCCTTCGGAATATAGACAAAAGAACCATCACTAAAAACAGCAGCATTTAAAGCTGCAAAATAGTTGTCCCTATGAGAGACAACTGTGCCTAAATATTTTTTTATTAGTTCAGGATGTTCACGAATGGCTTCACTCATTGAGCAAAAAATCACCCCAGCTTTATCCAAAGCTTCTTTGAAGGTCGTCCCTATCGATACAGAATCAAAAACTAAATCTACAGCGACATTCTGAACATTTAATAGACGTTTCTGCTCATCTAAAGGGATGCCCAGCTTTTTAAAAGTCTCTAAAATTTCAGGATCAGCCTCCTCTAAACGCCCTAAAGGATTTTTTTGCTTCGGAGCAGAAAAATAGACGATCTCCTCATAATCCATAGGATTATAATTTAGCCTAGCCCAGCCAGGCTCCTGCAATTTTTTCCAATGCTGATAAGCTTTTAAGCGGAAATCTAAAATGAAAGAAGGTTCTTTGCGCAATTGGGAAATTTCTTCGATAGTCTCTTTGCTAAGACCTCTAGTTAATCCCTCCGACTCTATAGGTGTGACGAAACCATAAGGATAATCTTGATGATTCTGTAAAAAATCTTCTATAGACTGGCTCATAAACGCCCAACCTCTGCGTATCTAATGTCATTGTGTAGGACTACACGAGGGCTCAACTAGACTAACAGATTTTCAATATTTTTCGAAGCATTAAAGAAGGCGTGAAAAAAAAGCTTGGCTTCGGCTTCCACGCCTGTTTAGAAAAGAATGTTGATAACAGACATTCTCTTAGAAATCATACTTTGTGTTCAAAAAAAAAAAAAGACCTATGGCCTTGAAACACAAAACCATTTGAGATCTTTATTTTTTGTCCCCAAACTTTTTAAGTCAAAGCAATTTTTTGACCTCATGAGGGCTCAACGAATTATCAAAAAAATTGCTTACCTTAATAATTTGCGATTTCTAATTTATTGTTTATGGCAGCACATCCAATCTACGTTCAAATTGCCCCGAAGACACCGTCTTTTGTAGCAAAGGAGCGAACATGGAGTCTTTCACAGTTAAAAACGACAGCTCTTTCTCTGCTTTTTCTGACTGCCCTTCCATATGATAAAGATAGCCGAGAAGATAATGAGACAGCTCGTGTTCTAAATTAATTCCAAGCGCACGATGGAAAGCATCGGACGCTTGTTGGTTTTGCTTAAGATCCATATGAGCTAGCCCAACATAAAAATGCGCATCCGCATCTTCTTCATTTAAAAAGAGAGCTTCCTGGAAAGCTTTTAAAGCTAAACGTGTTTTATCTAAGGTGAGGTAACATAAACCTAGATTATAATGACCATCGGATAGATCGGGACGTAACTGCACAACCCTTTCATAAGCTTCTGTGGCTTTGTCCCATTGCTTATGGCGTGAAAGTAAGTAGCCCAACTTTATCCACGCTTTCCAATATAAAGGATTTTTACTTACCGTAGTCTCTAATAGAGCAATAGCCTCTAGCTCATTGTCCATATCTGTTAAAACAACAGCTTTATTGTACATGCTCTGTGGGTTCCAAGGATCCAGCTCTAAGATCCTATCAAAGCATTCTATTGCTTCTATATATCTACCCAAACGATGATAGACCCCTCCTAGGCTAAACCAACATTCAGCGTCATCTGGATGCAAAATGATATAAGCACGGTATTGCTCTATAGCTTCTTCACAACGATTATCCCGATCTAAAGCTACTCCATAACAATAACGTAAATAGCTATCCCCAGGCTCGGATTCTAATCCTTTTGTGCACCAAGTTAGCGCTTCAGGAATTCTTCCTAATTCTAAAGCAATAATTCCTAAATAGCAGTAGGCTAGCGCTGCTTTAGGATCTAGCTCTAAAGTTTCTTTTAGCCTTCGTTCTGCCTGTTCATATTCCCCACTCAAAAAGAAGTTAATTCCTGAGCAGAGAAATTCTTTGGCTAGATGTTTCGCAGCTTCTTCCATGAATATTTCTCCTGGCACACAAGTTCGTTGACCTCATGTTTCACAGGAGCAAAAAGCGTGCCAGCCCTTACAAATTAGAAGAAAAACCTTCTTTTTTCCTTATTTTCTCCCACTTTTCTATCATTTTCACAGCAATAGGAGCTGCGTCCCTTCCAAACTCTCCAAGACGCAAATAAACAATGACAACAATATCAGGATGAGCAAGTTCGGCATCAGGAAACCCTACAGCAGCAAACCATACATGCTTCATCTTCATATTTCCATATTGTCGATCTAAACCTACACGTACTATAGATTCAGCCGTGCTTGTTTTTCCGACAATACGGCTTAATAATTCTGGGCTAAACTGCTCGCGAATACTTCGTGTCGTTCCATACTTTCCCCAAATTACATTGTGCATCCCAGACTTAAATAATTCCGTTATGCACTCAGGCATAAATACATCCCGTTTTTTCACAGGAGATACTTTATAAAACTCCTCCCCATCCCATTCTCCCAAAACTAAACTAGGGACATAAAGAGCCCCACCATTAACCAATGCTGCCATCATAACAGCCGTTTGCAAAGGAGTAACAACAAGAGTATGCTGTCCTATTGCGGTTGCGTACAATCCTGAACGATTGTAAGCCACATCATGAGGAATGACACCAGCATACTCTCCTGGCAATCCCACGCCTGTTTTTTCTCCAAAACCAAATAAAGATGCTGCGTGACATAGATCTTCAGGATCAGAGAGATGCTCACCAACAAGCAAAGAAAAATAGGGGTTGCTAGACATTTCCAAAGCAGCAATCAAATCAATGCGTCCGCGTCCCGCATAATCATTCTTCGGTAAAATTCCCCCATGATAAAAGGAAGGAATGGGGGAGCCATCTTTAAAAAAGCCCACATGCGGCTTAGCACTTACATAACCAAAAGACTGCCTATCAATAATAACCAGCAAACGAGATAGATAGTCTACATCAACATTCCCTCGCATCACCTCTTGAGATAATACAGAATAGGCAGAGACAAGTTTAAAAATAGACCCTAAAGTTGCTGCCTGACCAAAAGCATGTGGGCGTAGATATCCATAACCATAAGTAGGATAAAATGCTGCAGCTAAATCTTGTTCTTTTTGAGGAATATTTCTTGTAAGCATGGGAGCATAATTACCATAGAGAGGGCGCTGTAGCTCAGAAAACTCCCTGAAGGATAAGAACAATTGTAGTAGATCAATTGAAGAATCAGAAAACTTCTGTTTTAAAAACTCATAATGCTCATACCAAGGTAGTGCTTTATGTGCTCCACTCTCTAATTCTCTTTTCCATATGGAAAGGGCTTCATAATAAGCCTTTAGATGCTCTGTTTCCCCTTGTCCAGAAAGTAAATACGTTAAAAACGTATCAAGGTAACAACGACGAAAATCTTGATATTGCGCACGTTTTTGCTCTAACAAATAGTCTACATAGGGTGTAGGATAACGTTGCTTCCTCTCGTTTTCCTCTTTACGCTTAAGCTCTAGAAACTTTGCAAAATAAAGCTTTCTCCACTCTTTAAAATCTATCTCAGTAAAAATATCTTCCACAATCTTAGAAAATGCACTACGCAAAGCTACGTAATGGCCCTGACATTCGAAAAATTCCGATAAAGAAAGAGAGCCTACTGACGAAAGTAGCTCAGGATGAAATCTCGAAGGATCGATAACCATCTGAAATAGATCTATAAGCAACAGCTTATCGTAATTTGCTGGGAGCTCAGCAAAAAATGGTTCAAGCTCAAGCTTAACCTCCTCGATTTCTTGCTCATAGTCTTTACAACAGCGCGCTATCCACTGCTGCTGCTTTTTAGAAATCACCCTGCCTATAGTCACGTGCTCGTGCTCTGAAGGAAACACAGCATCAAATATAGAAGAGCACGAGCAATGCCCTTCAGAATAAGAAAATATATCTAATAAACGCTCCACAACCTGTTGTAGCTTAATAGCGTTCTCTACAGTCCCATAACGCTTAACAACTGACTTAAGCTCTGATGTATTTGGAAGAATGAAATCTAGGAAATAATCAAAAGTAAGAGAAAGCTCCTCATCATAGCATAAACCCGTCAAAGGATTTCTCTTTTCACGACGCAAAGGAACCTTCCTATCATAGACTTCTGCAATATGTTCAACATTTTCCAGCCAACGATATACTTCAGATCTTGCTTCTAAATCTGACCCTATCCGCATATCAATAAAGTCATTATTGTGATAACGCGGAGATGATGCCATCGCCAATATTTGGCCATTGTTAGGATCTAAAGCAATAATTGCCCCGCCTTTAATCCAAGGGAATAAAGGAGGTAAAAGTTTTTGCTTCTTTAATGATTGTGCCGAACGGAAATGCTCCGTTCTTTCATGATCTAAAAGCAAAGCATCTGCAAATTCTTGTAGCTCTGTAGATAATGTAAGCTGCAACTTCTTTCCAGAAGTTGCAGCAATTGCACTAATACCTTGAATGAAGTTACCACGACGATCTACAAGAACGGTTTTTTTACCTAATTGACCCCGTAATTTCCCATCCCAACACGCCTCTATACCCAACTTTCCAACTAAAGCATTCAAACTATACGCATTGTTCTCTAAAGAACTTAATAAAGAACGCACTTGATCTATGCTTGCTAAACCTTCAGGAAATTTCGGATCTTCACCTTCCTCATACGCTCGAACACATTCTCGCAACTTACTTAGCTCATGCGTAACTTGCTTATATTCTTGAGCACTAATAGGTCCTACATAACCTAAAATATCAGAAGCCATCTTGCGCATGGGATAATAACGTCGTACACTAGGCTCTACATGCAAACCAGGCCAATGTTTCGACATCATCTTTAGTCTTAAATACGTACGCTCAGGAACATTAGCCTGAACTAAATAGGGCACAGAGCCTAATACAGAAGCTTTTGCATGAATACTGTCTTCTATTGCATCTTTATCTAGATGCAACTCTTGAGCAAGGAGTTCTGATAAACGTGTGATATAATTTTTCCTAACAGGAATCAGCTCTCGCGTGCCATCTGCATGAACATGCCAAGCCCTAGATGGCAAGTCCCGAATAGCTCCGTAAGCTACGCTCACATCATATTGCATCGTATTTTTTGCTAATACTTTGCCAAAACGATCACAAATTGTCGCACGCTCAACAAGCTCTGGAATCACCCTTACCTGCGGCTTATAAGCCTCCTCCAGCTTCTGATCATGCTCAACAACAGCGAGATGCCATAAACGCACAGCAATGATTGCTAACGCTACGATAATTCCCGACAATAGCCTATTTGTCTTTTCTGGAACTGTAAGATAAGAACGACGTTTCTTAGAGGGTTTCATAAAACAAATACTAGGTTCTCAACCATTGTCTGGCAAGTGATTCGGCTAGTTATAAACCCTACTTCACAAAGCACAATAATGGGTAAAACACATGCCATTTTTGCAAACATGAAAACATCACAAATAAAATATAAAAGCAAAAACCATCCAAAACTTTAATGTTTTATTAAATAATTTCGCTTTATTTTATTTGCAAAAACAAAGAATAGCGCTTTAGGATTCGGTTATAAGAAAGCCTTTTTACACCCTTCTGTGAAGGCAATTCTAACTTATTCTAAGTAGCATAAGAAATAAAAGCGTGGACAAAAATCTATTAGCTAACTTATTAGCACGTATAAGGAGTTAGTGCTTGAAGCCTATGCCTGGAAACAGCGTTTTTTCTTATCGTCTTTACTATAATAAGAAAAGTTTGTTATGTTTTCGATTAATGAACTGTATGTTCATGCTTAAGGCTGTTTTCACTTGCAAGACACTCCTCAAAGCCATTAATTGCCTACAGGATATCTTGTCTGGCTTTAACTTGGACGTGGTGCCGCCAGAAGAGCAATTTAGAATAGCGAGCACAAAAAGAAAAGATACTAAGCATAATCTTTAGAGGTGAGTATGAAAAAACTCTTGAAATCGGCATTATTGTTTGCCACTACGGGTTCCGCTCTCTCCTTACAAGCCTTGCCTGTAGGGAATCCAGCTGAACCAAGTTTATTAATTGATGGCACTATGTGGGAAGGCGCTTCAGGCGATCCTTGTGATCCTTGCTCTACTTGGTGTGATGCTATCAGCATCCGCGCAGGGTACTACGGAGATTATGTTTTCGATCGCATCTTAAAAGTTGATGTTAATAAAACTATCAGCATGGGGACAGCTCCAACTGGTAATGCAGCTGCTGACTTTAAAACCGTTGCAGACAGGAATAACATAGCCTACGGCAAACATATGCAAGATGCAGAATGGTCCACAAACGCGGCTTTCTTAGCATTAAACATTTGGGATCGTTTTGATGTCTTCTGCACATTAGGGGCATCTAACGGCTATCTCAAAGCAAATGCTGCAGCTTTCAATCTAGTCGGCTTACTTGGGGTAACAGGAACAGATCTTCAAGGCCAATATCCAAACGTAGCCATCTCTCAAGGCCTTGTAGAGCTTTATACTGACACAACCTTCTCTTGGAGCGTTGGTGCGCGTGGAGCTTTATGGGAATGTGGTTGCGCAACTTTAGGAGCAGAGTTCCAATATGCGCAGTCTAATCCTAAGATCGAAATGCTTAATGTAATTTCTAGCCCAACACAATTTGTGATTCATAAGCCTAGAGGATATAAAGGGACAGCGGCCAACTTCCCTCTGCCTTTAACCGCTGGAACAGAGAGCGCTACTGATACTAAATCAGCTACAATTAAGTATCATGAATGGCAAATTGGTTTAGCTCTTTCTTATAGATTGAACATGCTTGTTCCATATATTGGAGTAAACTGGTCCAGAGCTACATTTGATGCTGACTCTATCCGCATTGCTCAGCCTAAATTACCTACGGCCATTTTAAACCTAACTACATGGAACCCTACTTTATTAGGGGAGGCTACTACTATAAACACTGGAGCAAAATATGCTGACCAGTTACAAATTGCTTCGCTTCAAATCAACAAAATGAAGTCTAGAAAAGCTTGTGGTATTGCTGTTGGTGCAACCTTAATTGATGCTGACAAATGGTCGATCACTGGTGAAGCTCGCTTAATCAACGAAAGAGCTGCTCACGTAAACGCTCAATTCAGATTCTAAGGATTTAGTTTATACTATCCTAACTTTTTGTCCCGCTATCAGAACCTAGGAGCGTCTGGGTTCTGATTTTTTATTTAAAGCCCCTGCCCCACCTTCAAATTTCTTTTCTAAAACCCATTCATATAAGAAGCAATCTTCTGTCAAAATTTCCTAGAAGCTAGAGACCTAGAGATTACAATCTTGCGTAAAAAGCTTTATTAAATTAATATCTCCTTTTTAGTCGCGCCCGTAGCTCAATGGTAGAGCTGTAGCCTTCCAAGCTACCGGTGTCAGTTCGATTCTGATCGGGCGCTTTTCTAAACGTCACCAAGACTGAAATCTTGACGTTAGATCAAGATGCCATTGTTAACATATTCAAGAAATAGAGGTACAAAGCTTGGAAGAACAACCACTATGCACTCTTTCAGTTAAAGACTTAATGGAAGCGGGGGCTCATTTTGGGCACCAAACGCGAAGATGGAACCCAAAGATGAAACTTTACATCTTTGAGGAGAAAAACGGTCTTTACATTATCAATTTAGCAAAAACTCTTTACCAATTACGTAACGCCCTTCCACATGTGTGTAAGGTCATTAAAGAGAATAAGCCTATTCTCTTCGTAGGAACCAAAAAACAAGCCAAATGCGTCATCAAAGAAGCGGCTATAGAAGCTGGCGAGTACTTTGTTGCTGAGAGATGGTTAGGCGGTATGTTAACCAACATGGCGACTATCCGAAACTCCATTAAAACTTTGGATAAAATCGAAAAAGATCTTACTCAAAATAGTTCCTGCCTAACAAAAAAAGAAATTGCCTTACTTGCTAAGCGTCATCAGAAATTATTGAAAAACTTGGAAGGTATCCGTTACCTAAGAAAGATTCCAGGTTTGGTTATCGTTGTTGACCCTAGCTATGAAAAAATCGCTGTTGCGGAAGCTAAAAAGCTCGGCATTCCTGTATTAGCCTTGGTTGATACAAACTGTGACCCAACACCGATTGATTATGTTGTTCCATGTAACGACGACTCTTTAAAAAGCATTCGCTTAATCATTAGCGCTATTAAGGATAACATCATCAACACCAAGAAAAAACTTGGCGTTGAAATTGTTTCCCCAATTAAAACTTTAAGCACCGAAGATGGATCTGAAGAGATCGATATCGCAGCAGGTGATGACAATCGTAAAGAAGATCTATTAGCAAAAAAATATGACAGTAATGAGGCTAACTAATGAGCAACTTTTCTATGGAAACCCTCAAACTCTTAAGACAACAAACCGGTGTAGGGTTAACCAAATGTAAGGAAGCTTTAGCTGAATGCAATGGCAATCTTGAAGAAGCTGTTGTTCACTTACGTAAGTTAGGCCTTGCCTCTGCTAGTAAAAAAGAACACCGAGAAACAAAAGAAGGCGTTATTGCAGCGAAGAGCGATGCTCGAGGCACTGCTGTTGTCGAAGTTAACGTAGAAACAGATTTCGTAGCTAATAATGCTGTATTCCGCACCTTTGTCGATGGTCTTGTTGAGGATGTCTTAAATCACAAAGTAAATAGTGTAGATGCATTATTACCTCTAACTTCATCTCAAGATGCTTCTCTTACCATTGATGAGTTACGTGCTGTAACCATGCAAACTGTCGGAGAAAACATTCGCATTAGCAGAATCAAGTATTTACCAAAAACAACAGAAGAAAGTGTGGGAATTTACTCTCACGGCAACGGGAAAGCTGTTTCCGTGACTGTTCTTTCTGGAGTCGCTGATAAAGAAAGCTTGGCTAAAGATATTTCTATGCACATCGTTGCGGCTCAACCTCTGTTCTTAAATAAAGAAAGTGTGCCTGCAGATGCTTTAGAAAGAGAAAAAGAAGTAATTTCTTCTCAAGTACAAGGAAAACCTCAAGCTGTTATTGATAAGATCATCAGTGGCAAATTGGGAACATTCTTCCAAGATGTTTGTCTACTAGAACAAGCTTTCATTAAAAATCCTGATATAACCATTCAAGGTTTGGTTGACGACGCTAGTAAAACTAGTGGCAATTCCGTCGAAGTGAAGGAATTCATTTTATGGAAAATAGGAGCTTAATAAGCGAGAGGAAATATGTCTAAGCGAATAACACGAGTCTTATTTAAGATTTCTGGAGAATCTCTCTCAACAGATAGTGGAAACCGAATTGATGAAGTTCGTTTATCCAGATTAGTATCAGAATTACGTGCTGTACGTAACAGCGATATCGAAACAGCTCTTGTTATAGGCGGTGGAAATATCTTAAGAGGTCTTGCTCAGCAAAAAGAACTACAAATCAATCGCGTATCTGCAGACCAAATGGGTATGCTAGCTACTTTGATTAATGGCATGGCAGTAGCAGATGCATTAAAAGCTGATGACATTCCTTGTTTATTAACTTCTACCCTTTCCTGCCCTCAATTAGCAGATTTATACACTCCTCAAAAGTCTGAGGAGGCATTAAGCCAAGGCAAAGTTTTAATTTGCACAACAGGAGCAGGATCTCCTTACTTAACTACAGATACAGGAGCAGCTTTGCGCGCCTGTGAGTTAAAAGCGGATATCCTACTTAAAGCAACTATGCATGTTGACGGAGTTTACGATAAAGATCCTCTGATGTTTACCGACGCTGTAAAATACGATCGCATTAGCTATAAGGATTTCGTAGCTCAAGGATTAGGTGTCATGGACGTTTCTGCCGTATCTTTATGTATGGATTCTAATATTCCTATTCGTGTCTTTAGCTTTGTTAAGCATTCTTTAGAACAAGCAATTTTCGATGAGAATATTGGAACATTAATTTGTGGAGACGCTTAACATGTCCAGTCTAACTGATACCGAAAAGAAAATGGCTGCTGCTTTAGAATTCTTCCATAAAGAAGTTAGATCATTTAGAACAGGAAAGGCTAATCCTGCTTTAGTAGAAACCGTAACTGTGGATGTGTATGGAACCACAATGAGGCTATCTGATTTAGCCTCTATTTCTGTAGCGGATACACGTCAGTTAGTTATTTCTCCTTATGATGCGAATAACGTTTCTGCGATATCTAAGGGTATCATTGCTGCAAATTTAAATTTGCAACCCGATGTAGAAGGAACCATAGTACGTATTAAGGTTCCAGAGCCTACTGCAGAATACAGAAATGAAGTTATCAAGCAGTTACGTCGTAAATCTGAGGAAGCGAAAGTAGCTATTCGCAATATCCGTAGGGAATCTAACGACAAGTTAAAAAAAGATTCTGACTTAACAGAAGATGCTGTTAAAGGAATGGAAAAGAAAGTCCAGGAATTAACAGATAAGTTCTGTAAGCAAATCGACGAAATCACAAAGCAAAAAGAAGCTGAACTTTCGTCGATATGATAAGTTCTGTTTCTTATGAGCAATCTTTATCCTCCTCTCTTTCTTTGGTTTTTCATATAAAACAAAGAGAGGAAAAGATTGCTCTAAAGGAGTAGAACTAGTAATATTGTAGTTGTCTTGGCCCCATCGTCTAGCCTGGCCCAGGACATCGGATTTTCATTCCGGTAACAGGGGTTCGAATCCCCTTGGGGTCAAAATGTAAAATTATCAAGTGCACTTCGGGCCTTTAGCTCAGCGGTTAGAGCACCTCACTTTTAATGAGGGGGTCGAAGGTTCAAATCCTTCAAGGCCCAGTTGATTATTCTTGGTTCTTTTACGTTTCTTTAAAAAAACCTTTTTCTCCTTTGTCACTTTTTTGTTATTGGTACTGGGTGTATTAGTATTTGGCTTTAATGGTAGATCTCCATGGCGACTTCTAAACCTCATCAGTGTTATCACTGTCAAAAGCCAGCAATGATTTGCTATACTGAAGTAGATAAGGATAAGATTTTACGTTCTTATGTATGTGAGTCTTGTCCTTGTCCCAGTCACTACTACAGTCGTGACAACACTGCTGTGGGGATTTCGGGATCTTTAGTAACTTTAGAGTGTGGTAATTGCAAAACTGTATGGCAACCGACTGCTGATGAAGATCAGTTATTTGGTTGTCATTTATGTTATGCTAATTTCAAAACACAGCTTATTGCCAAGCTAATGCATACTAAAGCGATTTTCTCTTCGGCAACTTCTGACACTAGTCGCGGTTGCTTGCATATTGGTCGCGCTCCTGGAGAAGCGGCGAGTATGAACCCTCTTCTTAAACTCATAGCTTTAAATGAGGCTCTTCAGGATACGTTAGCTCGTGAAGATTACGAGCAAGCTGCTGTAATACGAGACCAGATTAATCATTTAAAAAATCAGAATTCGCATGATTCTTCCCAATGACTTACTTCTTAATTTTGCTAGTAAGAAAGACGCCCCTCCTACAAATAAAACCTGGCCGATAACAACGTTCTCACTATCTAGGAATCTTTCCATAGCGAAGTTTCTTCCTTGTTTATCTAGGGAGAAAAAGCAGGAAATTTTAGAGGCTATTTCTTCGCATTTCAATGCTATTGAAGGTTTTGATGAGTTTCTAGTTTTACCTCTTAAAGAGGCTCCTGCTTGGCAAAAAGAATTTCTTATGGAGCATTTTCTATTTCCCTATGACCTAACAGGGAACCCTGAAGGCGAAGCTCTTATTGTAAATCGTTCTGGAACTATCCTAGCAGCTATAAATTTCCGAGATCATCTGATTCTCCATACTATAGATTTTACCTGTGAGCCTGAAAAAGCTTTAGATCAGCTTGTACGATTAGATGCTTATCTTAATGAGAAGTTAGAGTTTGCTTTTTCTTCAGATTTTGGTTTTCTAACTACAAATCCTCGAGAATGCGGTACAGGACTAAAAAGTCAGTGTTTCTTGCATGCTCCGGCATTAGTATATTCTAAGGAATTAAACGATATTATTGATGAGGATACAGAAGTTGCTTGTTCAGGAATACTGCCAGCAACGCCAGGGTACATTGGAAATATGCTAGTATTATCCAATAAATACTCTTTAGGGCTTACTGAAGAGCAGATCTTATCATCATTAAGAATATGGTCATCGAAAATATCTGTTGCAGAAGCCTCTGCTAAAAAGAAGGCTGCTGAACAAAATTCTGGAGAGTTAAAAAATCATATTCTACGCGCGTTAGGCCTGCTTACGCATGCGTATCATTTAGACCTTCAGGAAACATTAGACGCGTTAAGCTGGATTCAATTAGGGATCAGTCTAGGATGGATCCAAGGAGCTGACAATAGCCCTATGTGGAATCCTGTATTCTGGCAAGCACGTCGTGGACATTTAGCGCTCTCACAACAACCTGCAGATAATAAAAATCTGCAAAAAGAAGTCATCACGCAATTACGCGCGGATGTGTTAAAGAAACTTGCGAGCAACTTATCCCCTACCGGCTTTTAATACCCTCGCATCACCGTATACGGACAACAGTAATGTTCTCCCTGAGGCCATTAAAAGCCCCAATATACCTTGTAAAAGGGATCTTGAAAAGCTTCGAGGACAACGTTTCCTAAGGACCCTAGCATCTTAGGAAACATCCGTTGTCCCTTCCTTCTCCCTAACAGATGTTTCAATGAATTAGAGAAATTCTATGGACTTTCGCATAGTCATTTATGAGTATGGGTGTTCATTATAGAAATAGATGAAGAAAAAGTTCTAAAATAGAAAGCAAAACACCAAATCTCATAATCGCTATTATGAGATGATCGTACTCTTTAGAAGTCCCTGCCTTTCCACTAAGAAGTCATCAGACGGAAAGTGTTCTTTTTATTTTCTGAAAATATTTTTTACCATGTTTGCCCAAAGCCGGGATCGAACCGACGACCTACGCGTTACGAATGCGTTGCTCTACCAACTGAGCTATTTAGGCGAAAAAAGAAAAGATAAGTATAAAATTGGGGGAATAAAAAAGCCAAGAAAACAACAATCATACGGCCGACGATGTTTTCTTGGCTTTCCCCCTGAAGTACAACAGAGTCAGAAGCTATTCCATGGCGTAGAATATCATCTTATTTTTTCTATATAGCATTTATTGGGCTTCTATTTCTAGCATTTTAAAATCACTTTCTGCTTGTAATGCAGGAGGGCGCTGACATTCAGGAGCATGTCGTGGTGCTACTTGCATAGATCCTTCATCAGCTTCCCAGTTATATCTATAACCCTCTTTATTCGTTAATGTTGTGCCCTCTTCGAAACTACTAATAACCTTAGGCTTAATGAACATCATAATGTTACGTTTTTGCCTTTGATCTATTGTTCTGCTGAACAAACCTCGAATTAAAGGTATAGAGTTTAGCAGAGGCACTCCCGTAACAATTTTTGTAGTTTTATCTCTGATATGACCACTCATTACTAAGAAACATCCATCTGGAACTTGTAAACGTGTGGCTGCGTATGTTTTATCAGTTACAGGTGTAAGAGTTCCCTGAGCAGAATGTAGTTCAGAAATAGTTTGTTCTATTTGTAAAGTGACGACGTTATTTGGAGCAATCGTTGAAGCGACAACAAGGTTAACACCGATATCTTCATATTCGATATTTTGTGTGACAGTTCCTGTCTCCTGAATGATCGTACTTGTCGTTTGGAAAGGAATCGTCTGCCCAACGAAGAAAGATGCCTGTTGTGTATCCTGAGCCATAATTCTTGGGTTAAGAACAATGACAGTATCGCCATCTTGATCTAAAGCGCTGAGTAGTCCCCCTAAGGTTAAGAAAGATTTCCCTTTATGGCTAAGAACGTTTCCTATGATCCCCAATCCAAAAGCTGAGGATGCATACATCATATCGCTAATGCCTGCTAACTGACCAGGTGTCGGTAACGGAATATCTCCTGGAGAAGGTTTTAGAGGAGGTGCTGTAGCTTTTGCAGGATTAGCAAGACCTGTATTGCTTAATAATCCTGAAGCATAGGCAACCTTACCTTGTTCATCTCCAAGTGCTACCCACTGAACTCCGAAATCCCAAGATTTCTCTAAGCTAGTCTCTAGAATCAATACTTCGATATATACTTGCTTTGGAGGTAGATCTAAACCATTCAGTAAGCTAACAACTTTATCTACATTTGTCTGGTTTCCGATAACAACGATAGAGTTGTTAACATCTAGCCATTGGATACTGTTTAGCGTATTGATGAAATCTTCATCCATCGCTGTTGTCACATAGAGATTGTAACCAATATCTTGAATTGCCTGAGCAATAGCTGCGCCGTTTTGATACTTCAGCTTGTACATGAAAAAACGCAAGCTTTTAGGATTTGCAGCTCCTGATGTTCCTAAAGCTGAGGCGGGGCTTGTGACATCATCTAATGTATGTGCCATTTCTGGAATATCCAGAGATTTTAGTAGTTGTATTGCCTTGCTAGTTAAGCGCGGCGAAGACACTACGAAAATCTTATTTGTTCCTGGCTGTATGAAGATCTGAAAAGCTTCTTCTTCAGCCATAGCACCGAGGACATCCTGGCAGTAGCTCACTAGTGAAGCAGGATTTGCATAACGCACTTCATACTCTGACATATCCACGGATGTCCCTGGACTGTCCAAAGCTGCTAACAGCTCTCCGACTTTCTCAACATTTCCTGCGATATCAGAAACAATGACATGTCGTGTAGCTTCTGAAGCACTGACTATAGCATCGTGCGAAAGTAGAGGCTGAATAATATTTACAGCAGATGTCGGATGTACGCTGTATAAACGGAATACACGAGTAACCACAACAGCTTCACAATTATCCTTTGCAGAACCGTCGGTAACCACGGTAGATAATTTAGAAATGCGAGGGTTACGATAAATAAGAACGTTATTTCCCTGTTCTACCACTTTCAAGTCATGCATTTTTAAGACTTGTAAAAGGATTGTAGAAAGATCGTCTACAGATGTAGGATCATGAGAAACAATGGTGACATTAAAGTTTAAGTCATTACTGTCGAAAACGAAATTTGTTCCAGAAATCTTACTGACAAATTGTAATAATTCAAGAACAGAGATGTCTTCAAAGTTTACAGTATAGCCGTTATCTTTAAGATCGGCGCAAGTAATTTGCTTCCCTTTCAATAATGTTGGGGGAAGCTGCTTATCATCTTTTTCGGGATCGGCGTGTACTGCTACTGTATCAACAGAAGGCTGCTTATCTGGAGATTGTGTTTTTATAGATTGCGAAGATGCTTTGTTATCAATTTTAAAGCCTTCTTCATTTGCACTCTTTTTTTCGCTTTCTTCAACAAGCTTTTTTACGCTAAAGTTTATAGCATTTACAGCACGTTTAGCATAAGCACGCTTATCTTCCCAAATTTGTGCATCTTCACTCTTCTCTTCGACAACTTCGGTTTTTTCTTCTTGTTTAGGAAGGAAGCGTGGGTTTTTTTTTGCAGCGGTTTGTGTGTAACGGTTATCGAGAGGGCGTTTTTTAACTTCAGGTTTAGCAAACGGAGATCCCTCAGAAAACCCTGGGGAGAATGTCTGCGTAGACTTTTTAAAATGACGCGGCTGATTCTGTGTTACGTTTTTAGCAATAGATTGCTTCTCAGATTTTCTTGCCGAGGTCTTATTCACTATGTTCTTAGGACAAGCGGCAATTTGGCTTTTCTCGTCAGCCTGGGAGTTTTTAGCTCGAGATCTTGGTTCACTAATTGGTGGTTTTTGAGAATTTACACCAAGTAAAACCAGGTCCAAGAAAAACAGAACAGAAAGTACACCTATTTTCCCTTTTTTCTTATTTATGACCTGTAAGATCTTTCTTCCAATGTTCGACGTCACTATTTTCACCGGATTCTTTTTAAGCTGATAAGTGTTGAGGGACAAAGATTTCCGTCATGATTTTCTTCTATCCCGTACCGTACGCTCTCTATTGGGCAGAATATAGCTGTTTGTCCTCTATCTTTCAACTCTGTGAATAAAGGACTATGTAAAGATGACATGGAATCGTCTGCCTGTAAGGTATGTAATACTGCTCCATCACCTATTTCCCATGCAACCTTGGTTTCCTGAATTTGTAAAGAACTAATTTTCCCTAAACCCGCGGACGAAGTAGTAAAAATCTCAGGAACCTTTCCTTGTTTTTTTAACCGGAAACTAGTTTTCCCACAAGCAATCCAAGAAAGTTCCTTTTTTTCTTTAGGGATCGTTACACAAAATAAGGAGATTCCTTTTCCATTGATAGGAACATTGATACGCATTAATTCGCTATGCATTTTACGAATTGTGCTTCGAATGTTCTCTTCATGACCCCATTGACTTACGAAGCTTTTCATAACAGTTAATACTAAAGTTGGATTTCCCGAAAGACTATAACAAAACCATAATCTAAAAGTATCTCCACTCATATAAGCTTCGTAGTATACGTGGGGATGCGTAGGATAACCGTGTTCATGTATAGAAACTGCTAGGTATTCAGGAACCACAATCTCTAAGGGAGATAACCAGAATCTCTGATGATATAGCTGATCATTCACCATGGCTGTATGATCTTTATTCCGCAGATCTTTTTGCAGATCTTCGCCATGACGGTATCTATGTAAGTCAATAATGAACTCCTTCATAGATGCGTAACGATCTGTAGGAGAAGGCTGTAAAGCCTTCGCTAAGATCTTACTCACTCTATCTGGAATTAAGGACAAAACGACTTTACCTAAAGCTAAATTCCCTAAGATCAATTCATAGGCTATTAAGCCTAAGGAATAGATTTCTGAAAGTTCAGAAATCTTATCTCCCTGACGTTGTTCAGGGCTCATATACGATGGTGTTCCTAAATATAAAGGACGAGCGTCCTTATCTATAGAACTTATCGCAAGGCCAAAATCTATAAGTTTGATGTTTCCTTGAGATGTTATAAGGATATTTTCTGGTTTTATATCCCTATGGAGTATGCCTCGGCTATGTAAATATTCAATAGCTTGTGCGATGTGTAGGATAATATCGATAGCACGTGATAAGGGAATGAGCTGAGAGAGGATGTAGTGTCGAAGAGAAACTCCCTGAATATATTCCATAGCTATATATAGACCTTCTCGACATTGTCCATATTGATATAGCTTAACAATATTAGGATGTGAGATCTGCTCAATAATCCGTGCTTCTTTTAAGAAATTATGAACTCGTGGTGTATCAGTAACCAAAGGCGTTGCAAGAACTTTAATAGCTGCAGGCTGTAGAGTATCGGGATGGACACCCTGATATACTGTGCTTCCCTCTTTCTTACTCAAGAGCTTCTTGATGTGGTATGCACCAATTACCTGATTGTGAGAAAGCATTTCGGATTGACAATCCATGGGAGATAATTATGCGTTTATACTTCTAGGACTCGAATTCCTAAAACATCTCCTAAAGATACTATCTCTCCTCTTCCTACTTTTGCTCCATTGAGAATGAGATCCACACCTCGCGAAGGATGGACACCATTGAAATTTAAAACACTACCTTGAGTAAGTTTTAAAAACTCTTCCACCGTTAATGAGTATCTAGAAGCTTCCGCTACTAATTTACAATTTCCTGGTAAAGGTGCTGCGGGGAGAACTTCTGGAGTTTCTTTAGTAGGTTCTTCCTGTTGTAAATTCGGATAGCTAGTAATTTTAAATTCACCGGAGGCTGGATCGAGAAAACGACCACCGAAAAATTGATGTCCTTGAACAGTAAGTAAACCACCGCTTTCTTCTGTATCGGGATCATATAAACAACTATCCAACAAGATAAAACTACCATGGACAACTTGCTGCCACTCATCTTGTGTGAGTTGGCAATAGCCCACTTCTACGGACATTGTCAAAGGCGTAGGATCTAGTTGATGCACATCAAAGTTTTGATTCGATGCTGAGAGAAACTTTTGGCAACTGTCGCATAGAGCTTCTGGGAAAAGTAAACGGAAACGCATAGAGTTTCCATCTAACCCAAAAGTGATATCTACAGCTTGATATGATTCTTGCAGATTCTTACTAGAAAACCGTGCATCTCCTACGACCCTAGCAGATAACGAAGGTATCCAAGCTAATTCTTGGAGTAACTTACATAGCTCTGCACAAAAGTAGTAATGGAATCCTAACAGCTTATCCTTTTCATAAAAATAGGAGGCTAAACTGGAGTCATTGAATACAGCAACCATGAAAGATTGAAGATCTGCTTCTGAAGTAACAAAGAAAAAGGTTCCAGAATCTAAGGGCTGCGCTAAAAATGACTGCACTAAAAGATGTGTTCCAAAATCTTTAACAGCCTGAGCAGCAGAGAGGGAGCCTCGAGGTTGAATCGTAAGGCTCGTGTCTTCTAAACGAAATTTTTCTTTCAACTTTTGTTGGCATAGATCTTCAGGAAACGGAGGAAGGGAAACCCCTTCTTCCGTTTTTACTAAAGAACTTAGAAAATCATTTCTGGATTTTAACCAACTAGTGCTAGGCTCCGCTGCTACTGCCATGAGAAATCACCTTTACAAACGTGCTTCTTCAACTTTATATTGGTTTTGTTCTTGATCTTGCTGTTGCTGCTGATCTTGTCCTTCTTGATCTCTCTCTTCATCTCTTTGATGAATTGTAGCAGCAATCATATGTAGAGGTGTTTGCACCTCTTCAATAGTTGGCAATTGTACAATACTTGATCCAACAGCCAATTCTGTCAAATTCAAATGACGATTTTTTAATGCCTCTACTAAACCAGCAAGCTGAGAAGGGTTATTCACAATGAGACTCATTGCTTCTGCCATCTGAGCATTATCTACAAAATTAGAGAATTTTACAGATAGGTCTGTTCCTGTTTGTACTAATGTTAAATTCGCACCTGCAAAAATGTCAGGAACATTACCTTCAGCATCTAAAACTAACTCGATTAATTGCTGACCGTTAACATCAGCAACCATCATAGATTCTACAGTACTAGCAATAACATCTTGCACCCACTGTAAATCTGCACTGCCGATAGCTACTGTAGTACTTTCTACAACGGCTTCACTAGATACAGAAGCAGCAACATCTACAAATGCCATGCCTGCTGTAGGATTGTCATAAGCCATGAAACCATCACTCTCTTCTTTATCTTCTTCTTTAGAAGATACTGCTGATGTTTTCTCTTCTACATGCTTATCATCAGCTCCTCGAG
This sequence comes from Chlamydia caviae GPIC, assembly GCF_000007605.1. Lineage (NCBI taxonomy): Bacteria > Pseudomonadati > Chlamydiota > Chlamydiia > Chlamydiales > Chlamydiaceae > Chlamydia > Chlamydia caviae. The sequence goes on along the minus strand of NC_003361.3, from coordinate 46,036 downwards.
ATTCTTGACGAGAATCTTTACTGGAAACTTTATCCTGACGATCTTGTTTTGATTGTTGACGGCCTTCTAAAGAAAACACTTTAACGTCACGGTTATCTTTAGGCTCTGGACCTACTTCTTGTTGTACTGAATGGCGATCTGTCTTGCAATTGTACAAAGACTCGGATGTTTTATTTAATTCCATGAACTAGATTCCCCCGATTCACGTTGTTTATTCTTGCGTAACTGATGAAGCAGTTGTCCCATTTCATCTTGCTCTTTTTCTACTTCTCGCGCTTCTTCTTTGAGAGCTTCTTTCATCCACTCTTCTTTATGCAAACGCGTCTTTTCTTCCTCTTTTCGCCGTTTGGCTAAATTAACTTCTGCTTTTTCCAGCTCTTTAGAAGCTGCTAAAACGCTTTCTTTTTGTTTGTTAACTTTTTCTTCTTCTTCAGCAAGTTGCACAGCAACAACTTTAATGTAAGCTTTTCTCTGCAAAACAGCATCACTCGTTGTGCCCTCATCCAACAATTCTCGTAATTGCTGAATCTTTTGCATATAGTGATTTTTTACTTTGTCACGAGCCGCTTCGATTTCTCGTAACTTCTCTTGTTCTATCTCTAAAAGACGACGCTTTTCCTTAACAACTTTTTCTGCTCTATCTACACGATCTTTTTTAATCGTAAGGACAGGTTCTAACGGGTATTTAGGCACGGTATTCTACCCTTAATATCTTATCGGAAAATAGCCCGAAGTTGTTGCGCAGCTTCCTCGTAATTAGTTTTTTCATGGATATCTTGCTTTAAGAATCTATTCAGTTTGTCTATGTGATCTATAGCAAAATCCACTTCGCGATCAGAACCTCGGCGGTATTCTCCAATACGTATAAGCATTTCGTTTGCTTTATACTTTGCTAATACCTCACGAGCTTTTCCTATGATGCGTCTTTGTTCCTCAGGAACAATTGCTGTTAGCAATCGGCTAATTGATGCCAAAACATCAATAGCAGGATAGTGATATGCCTGTGCTAAAGCATTTGATAAGACAATATGTCCATCAAGAATCGATTTAACTTCGTCGGCAACAGGTTCGTTCATATCATCTCCAGCGACAAGCACAGTGTAAAATGCTGTGATTGTTCCTTTATCTGATGCTCCCGAACGTTCTAGAAGTCTAGGTAACGTTGAAAATACTGAAGGTGTGTATCCTGCTCTAGCTGGAGGCTCTCCAGCAGCTAATCCTACTTCCCTTAAGGCTCGGGCAAATCGGGTTACAGAATCCATCATTAAAACGACAGTTTTTCCCTGATCACGAAAATATTCTGCTATAGCAGTACCCACATAAGCAGCATTTAATCGTAATTGTGATGATTGATCGGATGTAGAAACGACGATCACCGATCGTTTCATTCCTTCTTCTCCAAGGTCCCCCTCAATAAACTCGCGAACCTCACGTCCCCGCTCTCCTATGAGAGCAATCACGTTAACATCGGCTTCTTCAGCATTTCTAGCAATCATCCCTAGAAGGGAGGATTTACCCACACCGGCTCCAGCGAAAATCCCGATACGCTGACCTCTAGCTACTGTGAGCATACCATCGATGCAGCGCACGCCTGTGGACAAGATCGTTCTTAACTTTTCCCTATGCAACGGATCTGGTGGAGCACGGAAAACAGGATAGGTTTCATTAACATCGACTAAGGGTCCTTTCAGTTCGGTATCAATAGGTTCTCCCAAACCATTCAACACACGCCCTAAAAGACCATTCCCTGCACGGATGTACAAAGGGAGACCAGTTGGGATCACTTCTGAAGAAGGGCTAACCCCAGAAAGTTCTCCCAATGGTGATAGAAAAGCAAAACTTTGTGTGAAGCCAACAACTTCGGTAACAAGAGGCTCCATACCCTGACGTTTAACCAAGCACACTTCCCCAACACGAACATTGGGAACAACGGCTTTGATTAACATACCGACAACTTCAGTGATACGACCTACAACGGTAGTCAAATGCACGTCGTTTAATTGCGACATCAGAGTGTCAAAATCTGTCGTCAATTCGTCCATGTTAACCTAATTGCGTGGTCATTATCGTCTTTATACTACTTACCGTAGTTCCTACGATACTAGCAAAGAGCTCTGCTCTTTGTGTTGCTCGTTGCACAGCGTATTGTACTTTTAAAAAGTCAGCTAAGTTTTCTCGCTCTCCATTTCTATCAGAGAAATATAGAAGAGCTCTGTTTAAAACTTCCTCTCCTGAGGATACCCAGTTGATCATCTTACGTGTAACAGAATCGCTTTCCTCATCTGTCTTTTTCTGTAAGCTCTGCTGTGTATGTTCAGCTATATCACTAAGATCTCCATTGATTAAATCAATAATCACACTGACAGCTTCAAAATGTTCAGGAGATAGTTTATTTTGATCTTGGTTTAGAGTTGTTTGTGCGTCCCACAAACGCTCTTTTAGGTTGTTTATTTGCTCTTTGAGCTCTTCAGAATCTAAGGCTTCTTCCAATTCAGGATCGATGATATTAGAGTTTCTATCTTGCATCATCGCCATAGGATTAGGCTTTACATCCTCTACATTTTTATTCAGAGTATCCGCGGACATTCCTAAAGAAAATGCAGGAACTTCCTTATTCAGCTCGCTAGCTAAAGGAGTTCCTGAGGGCTTTTGTATAGAAGCTGTTTCTTTATCGGAGTCAAGCTTCGGAAAAAGCTGTAAAGGATCTATCATAAGACAACAACCGTATATATTTTATTTAGAACCAAAAACTAGGTTAACCTAAAGGTCCACTACTTTTAGCTACTAGAGTATCATGCCAGTCTAAAACGGATTGAGCAAGAATTCTTGTTGATTCTACTTCACAATTTTCTAACACTTGATCTGCTAATTTTAAGCAGTTTTCCAAGCTTTCACGACGCACTTCAAAAGAGCTTCCTTGATGTAACACAATCATCATATGTGTTAGAGAAAGGAAAGACTTAATGCTCCAATTATCTACTTCTTTTTGTGCTAAAGCACTTAAGCGCTCTTCTGCAGCAAAAATTTCCATCTTATGCAGGTCAATCAATGCTAATCCCAATTCATGACCGTAGTGGTCAGGATTTAAAATTTCTAGAGATTGAAAAAGCTTTCTTGCGCTTTCTTCATCACCTTGTTTGATGGCCAACATGCCAGCTTCAAACAACAACGCAAAATCTGCTTTAAATAATTCCAAATCTGCCATGATCCTTCTCTTAGTTTATTAACTTCCTTTAACAGCTCTTGCCATAGTAATCATCTCTGTGTTCACTGCTGTCAAGATGTTGGATACTGCTTCCATGTACTGTGATAAAATTTGCATACGAAACTGCAAATTAAACATCGTACCTAAGTCAACAGTACCTTGCGTTGAGGTTTCTAATTCTGTTAAATATTGTTGCACACCTTGGACGTACTTACATACGCCATTGAGCATGTCATTAAAATTAAATGCTGAGCAACTGCTCCCGCTACCACTACTCATAAATTCTCCACTTATCTAGTCTGTTAAACCATTTTGCGGTTGATCCGCCCGAGAACTTTCTGAAGGGCTAGATATCCTGCTAACAATGTTTGTTGCTTCTCGAAAAATACTTTATCAGAACCTTCTCGAAGAGAAGCATTTAATTTCTGCACTTTATCCTGCACGTTAGCTTTGATCTCCTGAGCTTTACTCAGATCCTGCATATCTTTCTCTAAATCAAACAGCTGACGAGAAGATTTATCTTCTTTAGCAGCTGTATTTTCCATATTAAACATAGTATTTCTTCCTAAATACAAAAGAATTATCAAGCCTTAACATCGGCTATTTATTGTACTCGATTTTATATTTCAACCCTTCCTTCTCTAAAAAGATACAGTTTGGTTGGATGCTTGTTACCGTCATTCCATCGATAACATCACCACGGGTCAAAATCCTACCATTGACTACAACATTAATGCTCACGTCACCGTATTTTGAATATCCGGTTACACGATAACGGCTAGGATACCGTAAATTTAAATCTATGATGCCTTCTTCAACAGGAAGCAAAACAACAAAGTTTTTTACAAGACGTACGCCAGGTATACTAGAAATTTCCTGAACAACAGAACGGAATTTCTCACCATCGGCATTGTTTACATAACCGGTAAGAACAACTTCGCCATTAACAAAGGCTACGTGAATGTTTGCAAATCCTGATTGCAAAAGTTGACCAGCAATTGCTTTCAACATTTGTGATTCTATGATTACCTTGTTTTCAAGCAGGGAAAGATAGTTGAAATGCACATTCAGGTAATCTGAGAGACATACAGACTGTTCTTCTGTTTTTAGGTATCCTGTGATCACAAACTGTCCAGGTTCTGGAGAGTGCATACTGACACCTTTGAACTCTGTTCTTTTTGATAACAAGATGTTCATTTCTTGCCAGACGGCTTCGTCATCAATCACATTGTCATCGATAGATTTGATGAAAGACAAAGCGTCCATTTTATAGAGAAGCTCGCTTTTATCAATACTGTTTTTTACGTGCCCGATTAAAAAGAGCTGACCGTTATTTTTATTAAATGTGTAACGAACTGTTGGGAAGGCATTTACTACACGCTCGATGTCTTCTTGGAAGTCCATATTTTCAATAGGGATAACTTCTTTTGTATGGAATAAAGAAGCTGTACCTATACCGAAAAGGATAGCAAGTCCACCAATGAACAATGTGAGAATGAAAGATCCCGTAGGCAGAGTAGCTCGCTTACGCTTTTCTTCTTCTTCCTGAGCTGCCTGCTGAGCTATTTCTTCAGCATCTTGAGGACGACCAAATAAACCATAATCTTCTGGAGCAAATGAGGCTACAATCGTATCGGCAGGAGCCAAATGGTCTATCAATAAGAATAGCGTTGTTCCTAGAGCAACAACTTGATTGGAACTTAAAGTAGAGCTGTTCTCTATCTTCTTTCCTTCAATGATTACGCCATTTTTACTTCCTAAATCTTCTACCATGATAGATCCATCGTTACTTACGATGATCTTTGCATGGCGACCTGAGACGCTAAGATCGTTAAAGACAATATCCGCAGAAGCAGGATCACTGCCTAAAACATAGGATTTTCCTGTATCTAGATGGAACTCTGCACCGATATTCGCTCCGGCTAATACTTTTAGTAAAAAGCGGGAGGGCTGAGAAAGATCTACGGAAACATTCTTCTGAACGATATCATCTATTTCTGCAGGGAAAATACCCTGATCAAATCTAAAGAGATCTTGCACATTAAACGGGGACAAGATTTCAGCTTTTTCAGCCTTTTTATCTTCCTGTTCGTTTTCCTCTTCAGCTTTCTCGTCAGCCTCTTCAGACTTTTCTTCGGTTTCTTCTTTGTTCTCCGGAGTTTCTTCAGCAGCTTCTTTATCATCCGCTACTTCCTCGGAAGTTTCTTTTTTATCCTCTACATCTTCAGAAGCTTCTTTGTCATCAAGGGCATCTTCTACATCCCGCTTCTCATCAGGTGCAGTTCCTTGGGGAGATACTTCTTCTTTAGAAGCAGGAGATTCTTTAACAGGTTCACCTTCTTTAGGCCGGTCACCACCTTCTTGCGATTGCTCCTGTTTAACAGGATCAGAATCTGGCAACGGCTGCTGATTTTGATTAGGCAAAGCTCCGTTTTCTTCCATAGTAGTATGCTGGGTTTCAGTATTTTTTATATCTCCTAATGGAGATTTTTTCTTTTTTATTCCAGAATCGGGTAGCGTATCTATATCTACCTTTTGATCGAGAGCTTTCTTTCCTGTCTTTGCAGAAGCTAAGAAAGCTTCAGCAAGTTCTTTGTCTTTATCGGTAGGAGAAGTATTGGAAGAATCTTGCTGTTTCGAAGAAGATTTTTTTCCACTGTCTTGTGAAGACTTTTTCTCTTTCTTCGTCTTCTTTTTACTATCGGCAGGTTCGGGCGTGACATTAGTAGTATTTTTCGAAGAAAGGTCAAAATCGTAAACAACGTCCTCAGGATCAAACTCATTCGTGAAGAAAGAATATTGATTGCTTCCAAACGTTAAGATGTCACCGTTTTGCAGAGTTGTTATCTCTTGTATTTCTTTGCCATTTACAATAACAGGGTACGCAGTGTCTAAATTTGTGACAGAGTACACACCTGCTTCTAAACTTATAACAACTTGGGTATCGCCAATCTTAGGATCTTCTAACTGAATATCGCTAGTCGCGTCATCTCTTCCTATCGACCAGCTTGTCCCTTCTTCAAGGACTAGAACAAATCCTGACAACGGGCCTTTATCAATAATTAAACGTGCACCCATGTTTTTCTACCCCTGTTGCCTATTGTCCTTGTTGTGCTTTATTTAGTCCCAAATCTTCTAGCCAGGTTTCAGAAAAATTCATAAAACTCTCTATGTAACGTGCAAAATCTTCATATGAAACTTCTTCGGGAATTCTACGCGTCATGACGACATGGCCTTCAGAATCCAATCCTAAAGCACTACCTCCTGTTTCTCTACCAAACAAGTTCGCCGTCATCATCTGTAAGTATACTTTGTTTATGTCCGCAGAAGGAGCCAATTCCCCTAAGAAAGCTTTAAATACAATTTCATTATCTGCATTTTGTAGTACACGTATCTTGACAAGATCGCTTATAGGCAAGACATATGCTCCATCAGCATCGAATTCGAGGGTTGACGTTATACCAATATACGTGGCAAAATTTTTTATCAATTTCTCCAACATGCACGCTCTTCCTATACAGGAACGGCTGTCTCTTCTTCATCGAAAAATTAGACAACCTCTTTTCTAGACTTAGCTTTTTCAGCCCTTAAATCGAGTTATGCCAATACAAACTTTAAAAATAAAAACGATTTCTTGTTTCTATAAACAATATCATGTTCGTTTTCTTGTTCATCTTTTTCACTATAAAGAACAAAAGACCTAAGAAAAATCGAGCTGATTTTTATTGCACTTGTTATCAACTACGATCTGCCAGTACTAGACCACACTTGCATACAAATTCATCGCATTGACGATGAAAGCCTAGAGTATTTTCGATAGCTGTATATGTCAAGTGATGAATTAGACGCTAAAGAATCAACAGTTTAGGACGAGAAGTTTGAAGTTGGCTCGAAGATATATGTGAGCACTTTTTTTCATAAACTTCCCATTGTTTTCTTGCTGCTAGAGCTAAAAATGGTTTTTCTTTATTTGTACATTGCTTACTAATTTGAAGCTTCTTCTGCACTTGCTCGCTAATAAAATCCATATCCAAACATACGATATCTTTGGGACGCTCCATTAAGGTAAAGGTACGCGGAACATTAAAATCAAAGATCACGCGATTTGAAATGCTTGCCAAATTTTCTAAAGACAGTCCGGGAAAATCTTTAGCCGATTCCGAAGATCCAAAGAAAATGACATCATAGGGTTCCCTAAAAGAAAGTTGGCTACGAGCTACTGTAGCGTAGGGTATGGAAATGTTTTTTCGAGAGCAAAAAATTAGATTGCGGTAACCTTTCGCACTCAACCCGTTTGCGACTTTCCGATTAATATCGGAGTAACCGATAAATAAAAGTTTGTCTTTTGTTGATTTACCATGCAAGTCTAGAGTTTGTTCAACCACAGACTCTATAGTCACAACAGGATGAGATAAAGAGACTTGAGAACGAAAATCCTTTCCTTCTTTTAAAGCCTTCTGAAATAGGAAATGTAGCGCGAAAGGCAATTCTCGATCGGTTTTTGCTTTAATATAGGCGCGTTTCACCTGTCCCTGAATTTCTGTCTCACCAGAAATTAAACTGTCCATACCACTAGTAACAGTAAATAAATGTGTGAAACATGCTAATCCTTGATAACAGTAAGGACGCGCTCCTAAAGCAGAAATCCGCGAAAGCAATTCCGATTGGACATTATGATTGCTTTTAGAAAAATAATAAATTTCAGCTCTATGACATGTAAGCAGTAAAACGAAAGACCCCTCACCACCAAAAAAACGCTGAGAAAATAATGTATTAGCTTCAAAATCCTTTAGGATATTAATCGCCGCTTCTCTTTCTTTTAAAGCAGCCTCCCGATAGCTAATTCCAACAACCCCTAGGACCATAAGCACGTTGCAGTAAATTCTTCGCTTATTCTCTAACTACAAGAAAAACAATAGAAAAGTGAGAACGAAAGTAATCTAGGTGTATAGCCCAAGACAAAATTAGATGCCATCTATTTATCTTTTTTAAACCAGCATTTTTGTATAGAAAACACGAAGAAGCTGAGCTTAATCCTTAGCCTAAACACAAGATCATCCTGTAGAGACCCTAATTCTTGATGGCTCCACTTTAGCACTCCTACTCTATCGTAAAGAACAACAACTCAGTAAAACAAAAACATCTCCTATTTTAAAATTAGAAAAAAGACTTATAAAGTATAAAAATCTTGAGCATGACTCTAAGAATTAGTCTATCTTGATTGAGAAAAAGAAATGTCGTAATCTGGCAAATCTTCTGGGAGAAGAGCTCAGACACTTCGAAATCTAATAACAAACAGAGCTGTTGTTGAGAAATACTCATAGCATTGCTATGAGTAATCATTAAGTTGTTTAGTCAAACACCACTCAATTCTAATGTAAGCCTTTTCCCTAGAAACCAGTAAGAAGAATAGAAAAATATGGCAACATATACTGAAGCTAGTGTTGTTTCTCTAGCCTCTTTAGAACATATCCGCTTACGTGCGGGTATGTATATAGGGAGATTAGGAGACGGCTCTCAAGTTGAAGATGGGATCTACACATTATTTAAAGAAGTTGTGGATAACGCGATTGATGAATTTATCATGGGACATGGGAAACGCATTTCCATTTCTACGCAGGCCACTAGTGTAACTGTGCGTGATTATGGTCGAGGCATTCCTTTAGGGAAAATGATCGAATGTGTCTCTAAAATCAACACAGGAGCAAAGTACACTCAAGATGTTTTTCATTTTTCTGTAGGATTAAATGGTGTAGGGTTAAAAGCTGTAAATGCCCTTTCAGAGACATTTACAGTGCGTTCTGTACGCAAGAAAAAATACCATGCTGCCACATTTTGCAAAGGTATTTTGCAAAATTCCCGTCAAGGGTCTACGAAAGACCCTGATGGAACAGAAATCACCTTTTCTCCGGATCCAACGATCTTTACCGATTTCTCTTTCAATGATGAGTTTTTAAGAAAAAAAATCCGTCGTTATACCTATCTGCATCCTGGGCTCGAAATACTATGTAACGATGAAGTTTTCGTATCACAACAAGGCCTTCAAGACTTATTTAAAGAAGAAATTACAGAGGAAACTCTTTATCCTCCTATAGCATTCCAAAATTCTGAATTATCTTTTCTATTTACCCATCTAGAAACACATAATGAACGGTATTTCTCCTTTGTTAATGGTCAGGAAACCGTAGATGGCGGCACACACCTAGCAGCGTTTAAAGAAGCTATTGTTAAAGGAATCAATGAGTATTTCGGAAAAACATTTACAAGTAATGACATCCGTGATGGCCTTGTAGGCTGCATTGCAATAAAAATTGCCTCGCCCATTTTTGAATCACAGACAAAAAATAAGCTTGGAAATACACAAATTCGCTCGGGAATAATCAAAGATGTTAAAAGTGCGATTATTCAAGAGCTCAAAAAAAATAAATCCTATGCTGACCTTCTTCTCGATAAAATTAAACTCAATGAGAAGACGCGAAAAAATATTCAATTTATCAAGCAAGATCTTAAAGATAAGCAAAAGAAACTCCATTATAAGATTCCAAAACTTCGTGATTGTAAGTTTCACTATAACGAGCGCTCTCTTTATGGTGAGGCTTCGTCTATTTTTGTCACCGAAGGAGAATCCGCTTCGGCTTCTATTTTATCTTCAAGAAATCCTCTCACCCAAGCTGTCTTTTCCCTTCGAGGGAAGCCTATGAATGTTTTTTCTTTGGAAGAAGAAAAAATGTATAAAAATGATGAGCTATTTTATTTAGCCTCAGCTTTGGGAATTACAAAAAACAATACGCAACACTTGCGTTATAATAAAATTATCCTTGCCACCGATGCTGATGTCGATGGTATGCATATCCGAAATTTATTAATTACATTCTTTTTAAAAACCTTCTTGCCCATTGTTGAAAATCATCATCTATTTATCTTAGAAACCCCTTTGTTCAAGGTGCGTTATAAAGACACAACTCTATATTGCTATTCAGATCAGGAAAAAGTGCAAGCAATACAGAAATTAGGAAAAAAAGAAGCGAATTTAGAAATAACAAGATTTAAAGGTTTAGGAGAGATATCTCCTAAAGAGTTTAAAACCTTTATTGGTGCAGATATGCGCCTAACTCCTGTAACCATTGGTTCATTAGAATCTTTAGAGACTCTTTTGCAATTTTACATGGGGAAAAACACTAAAGAACGAAAACAATTTATTATGGATAACCTTATTACCAACTTGTAGTTTATGCATAATGTTTCTGATCTTTTTAAAACGCATTTCATGCACTACGCATCTTATGTGATTCTAGAAAGAGCTATTCCTCATATTCTTGATGGCCTCAAACCTGTACAACGACGTCTTCTTTGGACATTGTTTCGCATGGATGATGGTAAAATGCACAAGGTTGCCAATATTGCTGGGCGCACGATGGCATTGCATCCCCATGGAGATGCTCCGATCGTTGAAGCCCTTGTTGTTTTGGCAAATAAGGGTTATCTGATCGATATGCAGGGAAATTTCGGGAATCCCCTAACGGGAGATCCCCATGCCGCAGCCCGCTATATTGAAGCACGCCTTAGCCCTCTTGCTAAAGAGATTCTATTTAACACAGATTTAATGTCTTTCCATGATTCCTATGATGGACGAGAAAAGGAACCTGATATTCTTCCTGCAAAACTCCCTTTACTTCTACTCCACGGTGTTGAGGGCATTGCTGTAGGCATGACTACAAAAATTTTCCCCCATAACCTTTGTGAGCTTATAGCAGCGCAAATTGCTGTTTTAAATAATCGTGCCTTTACCCTTCTTCCTGATTTCTATTCTGGAGGCGTTATGGATGCCTCAGAATATCAAGATGGCTTAGGATCGATAACGATGCGAGCTTCTATTCAAATTGCGGATCAAAAAACCTTAATCATAAAAGAAATCTGCCCTTCAACAACAACAGAAACGCTAATTCGTTCTATAGAAAATGCTGCAAAACGCGGTGTGATTAAAATCGATTCCATTCAAGATTTCTCAACAGATCAACCTCATATAGAAATCAAACTCCCCAAAGGAGTTTATGCTAAAGACATTCTTGAGACGCTATTTCAACATACCGAATGTCAGGTCGTTCTCACATCAAAACCTACAGCTATCTATAATAATAAACCCGTAGAAACAACGATTTCTGAAATTCTAAGGCTCCATACAGAAGTTCTCGAAGGCTACTTACAAAAAGAGCTCCAAATACTTCATGATGAACTCTCTCAAGAACATTACTATAAATCTTTAGAATACATTTTCATTAAGCATCGTTTGTATGATACTGTCAGAGAAAACCTCTCGAAATTAGGCAATAAAGTTTCTCAAGAAGATCTTCATGAAGCTGTTTTATCTTCTTTATCCCCTTTCCTTGCCAGCTTACCTGAAACTCCAAATAAGGAAGCAACGGGACAGCTTGCTAGCTTGGCTATTAAGAAAATCCTCTGCTTTAACGAAAGTCACTATACTAAAGATCTTGCAAAGATAGAGAAAAAGCAAGCAGCTGTAGAAAAAGATCTGAATAACATGAAGAAATTCACGATCAAATATCTTAAAGGCCTTTTAGCAAAATACGGCGAGCTTGGAAAAAGAAAAACACAAGTTCTATCGTTTTCTAAACAAAAGAAATCAGTTCTTAAACAACAAGCTTTAGTATAATCAAAAACAAAAAATTTTCTATTTTTGAAACTTTTTATTTTATGATTATAGAAAATAACTTCTCTGCATAGTAAAATACGTAATTAAGCTAGGCATCAAGGTCTGTAGGGTTATGGAACCGCGTTACATCAATATCAAAAAAGCTGAGACTCAAGAAACTTCACCAGCAAAAGAGATCAATACTCCCGAATATTTATCTCCAACAAACATGACATTTGAAGGTCCTGTACGTACTTTAGATCAGCTAAGACTAGCTCTCATTCAAAAAATGGGCGAAGAAAAAGGAAAAGAGATGTATGACAAGTTCATCCAATCTATCCTTATTTCTTCTTTCGGCAATATCCATAAAGAAATGGATCGCGCTCAGAAAGCATCTAAGAAAATGCGCTCTATCTATAAAGAATAGTATGGGGATTACCTACTTTCTAGCTTTACCTCTCACTGAAGAAGATTCTTCGCGTTTTCTAAACTCTGCAAAACGCTGGGCTCCATTTTTAAATCAGAAGCTCTATCTTTCTCTTATCTTCCACAATGATACTTACTACCTTGCTAAAGAAATGTCTTCTTTCCCTTGCTCAGCTGAAGAATGGCAAAAATCCCTAAACCACGTATCTAGCCTTCTTACCCATACATTTCTATGCACATCTACCGATGCTCTTACCTTTTTAGCCTGCATGCAATTTCAACAAATTGATTTGGCAGCACCTACAAACTAAATTTTTCAAATATAAAAGATAGTTTCTAAAAAATAACACAACTATAATTTAGCTACGCATGCAGCTCTTCAGCAAAAAATCAGCTATAAAACCACACTACTCTAAAGCCGAACTACCCTACTAGATTAATGAAATAAGTCCTTAACTAAGGACTTATTAAAGCTATTTTCAATAGCTTTCTCTAGAACCATAAGGTTCTTTATTTTAAAATGTTTTAATAAAAACTGCTCATTGCAATGAAATCAAATAACTCTCTTATTTTTATTGTTAATGAAACTAATCGCGATCGATTAGATAAGTTCTTAGTTACTCAAAATCCAGAGTATTCTCGAGCTTTTTATCAACAACATATTGTAGATAAACGCGTTACAGTTAATGAGCAGATACAAACAAAAGTTTCCACCCAACTGGTTCCTGGGGATTCTGTTTCTATTGTAATAGAAGAAAAAGAAGAACTTTTAGAGCTCCTTCCTGAGGCGATCCCTCTAGATAAGATTTATGAAGATGAAGAGATTCTCGTTATAAATAAACCTAGAGACATGGTAGTGCACCCTGCTCCTGGACATGCTAAAGGAACCGTTGTTCATGCTTTACTTCATGAAATAGGAGAACGCCTTAAACAAGAGTTCCCCGAAGAGCCGTGGCGACCGGGGATTATTCATCGATTGGATAAAGATACTTCTGGTCTATTAATAACAGCAAAAACCCGACAAGCAAAGAAAATTTATAGCGAGCTATTCGCCTCTAAACAACTAACAAAGAGCTATATCGCTATTTGTATAGGGAAACCCACAACTACGAGAATTGAAACAAAGCTCGCTAGACACCACAGCAAACGCAAGGAAATGGCGGTTTCCCCCACAGGGAAGGAAGCCGTTACTCGTTGTGAGGTACTCGCCTACAATGAAAAATTAAGTTTAGTACTCCTACATCCAGAAACAGGACGGACTCACCAACTTAGAGTGCATATGAAGTATCTCAATACCCCAATCCTAGGCGACCCCGTCTACGGATCCCCCTCTAAAAACGCCTGTTATGGTCTTGACAAACAACAATTGCACGCCTATAGCTTGGATTTTATCCACCCTCAGACACGTAAACATCTAAACCTAACAACAGAACTACCCCGGGATATGAAGATCTTGATAATAAAAGAATTTCATAATAGTAAAACTGTTATTAACAAACAATTATTTGAATCAATTATAAAATACACATCGATCATTAATTAAGTTTGATTATTTTAACAGACGAATTAAAATTAAATTAATCTGAGTTCGATTTTTTTACCGTTCTCCCGCAGATAACGCGAATTTAGTTATAGGATTACTTTATGAAAGACTTTTTAGCTTATATTATCAAAAACCTTGTAGACCGCCCTGAGGAAGTACATATCAAAGAAGTTCAAGGCACCCACACGATTATCTATGAATTAACAGTTGCGAAGCCCGATATCGGCAAAATCATCGGAAAAGAGGGTCGCACAATCAAAGCTATCCGCACTCTACTTGTCTCTGTAGCCAGCAGAAACAACGTAAAAGTCAGCTTAGAAATTATGGAAGACAAGTAGTTTTAGAAGCTTCTCCCGTTAGATACATTTTCCGGAATATCTCATCCTCTCCAATATATTCTGTTTAGCCTGCGGAGCCTCCGCAGGCAAAGAAGAAGCAACCTGCTTGTATTTAGGGATTTCTTAAAAGGAATTCGGACCGAGCAGGATTCGAACCTGCGACCATTCGCTTAGAAGGCGAATGCTCTATCCACTGAGCTATCGGTCCAGATCTATGGAGGAATATTTAACCTTGGCTAAGGGCTTGTCACCTCAGCCCAGGCATAAGGATAATTCAGGTTCCAGTATAAGTCTAAATCTAAAAAAGTCAATTAAGACTCGACCCAAGGCGAACTTCCCTGTGTTCCTCGAAGAGCGCTCTCCCCACAAAATCGTGGGTAGACTTGTTTCAAATAAACCTCTATAGTGGCTTTTTAACGGAAGAAAAAGAGTGCTCGCGATGTTCTCAGATAAGATGATCCTAATTGCCGGTCCTTGTGTCATAGAGGAAGAGGAAACTACGTTAGAAATTGCCTCGAGAATTCAAGAATTAGTTACTCCGTATGCCGATCGTATACATTGGATTTTCAAAAGTAGCTATGACAAGGCAAACCGTTCTTCTATAAATTCTTACCGAGGCCCAGGATTAAACGAGGGGTTAAGAATCCTATCTAAAGTTAAGGATACTTTAGGTGTAGAAATCCTTACAGATGTGCATTCTCCTGAAGAAGCCCGTGCAGCAGCAAAAGTGTGCGACATCCTACAAATCCCTGCATTTTTATGTCGCCAAACAGATCTTCTTGTTGCTGCAGCAGAGACAAATGCCGTTATCAACATTAAAAAGGGTCAATTTCTTTCTCCTTGGGATATGCAAGGCCCTGTAGATAAAGTTCTCTCTACCGGAAATAATAAAATTATTTTAACAGAAAGAGGCTGCTCTTTCGGTTACAATAATCTTGTTTCAGATATGCGCTCTATCCCTGTACTTTCGGGTATGGGTTTTCCCGTTGTTTTTGATGGTACACATTCTGTACAGCTTCCTGGAGGACTCAAAACACATAGTGGGGGGCAAACAGAGTTTATTCCCACATTAACACGAGCTGCCCTAGCTGCAGGAGCGCATGGTTTATTCATAGAAACCCATGCGAATCCAGCCATAGCAAAAAGCGATGCGGCTTCCATGTTATCATTAAAGACTTTTGAAGCTCTTCTTCCCCTATGGGATCAGCTCTATACTTGTGTACGTTCATTTGAGATGGCCTCAGTATGACCAAATTCTTATTCTACGGCTTGATATGTTCTTTAGGGATATTCGGAGTTGCTTGCTCAACAATCGTTGCTATAATCAAAGTAGATAGCATTTGTGATGTCTCTTGTATGAACAAGCATTTTGAAAAGGCTCCGCCTTTTTTAAAAATTAAGAAACTCGGCATACACAAGCAAATTGTCTCTCCGGAACAGCAGTTTTTCAACTGCCATGTAGAGAAATCCTGTATGGAGCTGCACTTCTCTGATGCAAACTATGCTTGTAAGGAGATTTTGTCTAAGTTATCAGGGCATATCCACACACAAGATTTAGACAAGCTTATGACATTTCAGGGCAACGGGGGATTGTTAAACTACCATGATTGCTCTTTAAATATTTACGACTGTCGCTTTCATGTAGATCCTATTCATCCTAATCCTGATGCTCCTGCAGAACGTGCTGTAGGAGGCATGAAAACCTTATCCCTATCTTTATTGAGAAAGTGAGTTTTATGCCGATACTTTCTGTTTGTAATTTAGTAAAAAAATACAACAAAAAGCCTGTCACCAACAACGTCTCTTTCGAGGTAAATGCTGGAGAGGTTGTTGGGCTTTTAGGGCCTAATGGTGCGGGGAAAACAACAGCCTTTTATCTTACAGTAGGGTTAATTCGTCCCGATTCAGGAAAGATCATTTTTAAAAACACTGATGTTACTAAAAAAACGATGGACCACCGAGCGCGATTAGGTATTGGCTATCTCGCTCAAGAACCTACGGTATTTAAAGATCTTACAGTAAGAGAAAATCTTATCTGCATTTTGGAAATTATCTACAAAGCTAGAAAACAACAATCCCACCTTTTAGATACTCTGATCGACGATCTGCAACTCGCCTCATGCATAAATAAAAAAGCAGGAACATTATCTGGAGGAGAACGACGGAGATTAGAAATCGCTTGTGTATTAGCTTTAAACCCTAGTGTTCTCCTACTTGATGAGCCTTTTGCAAACGTCGATCCTCTCGTTATTCAAAACGTAAAATACCTGATTAAAATTCTTTCTGGTCGTGGTATTGGTATTCTCATTACGGATCATAACGCTAAAGAACTACTTTCTATAGCAGATCGTTGCTATCTCATTATTGATGGAAAGATCTTCTTCGAAGGATCTTCTTCTCAAATGATAGCCAATCCTATGGTCAAGCAGCACTATCTTGGAGATTCTTTCTCTTATTAATCTAAGAAATCATCTTCTGTAAGGACTTCTTTAGCTATCGCTTTGATAGTCGTTAATCCTTCAGGGAATCCTATGTCACACAGTAACGTATTTACATATTCTAGTTCCGCACGTAGCTGATCGTTAATGAATTCTAAACGTGCTAATTCTTGTTGCGCATGTGGTGTGGACATGATCTCTTCCCTATCTTTTCTTGCTCTTACAAGAAGACAAGAAGCGAGAATCATGCCAACCGCCAGGAAATCATAAGAAAAATCTTATAATTTTAAGAAATATTCCCCATTAAGCTTCTAGCTAAACTCAGATACATCTGGTTTAAAACTTGTAAAGAAGTCGCAACAACTGTCCATTCTTGTTGCATGGATGTTAAGTGCATTTGCAATTCCAACTGATAGTTTTGTCCCATATCAGCAAAAGATTGCTGGTCAGACTGTATCGTTGCCTGTAGTGGGAACATCCCTCCGTTGATGGCATTTCCTGACAGACCTGAAACTAAAGCATCCTCTAAGATCTCTAAGCGTTCTTGCCACTGATCTTGCCCACCCCTAACAGTAAAGGTTCCATCCACAGAACCATTGTCTATACTTAAAGGTGCCAAATAGTTTTGCAGTAACACTATAGATCCGGATATCGCATTTAAATTATCTCGGTAGTTATTTAAGGAATCGATGATACGTGTGCGCTGTTCGTTAGTAATTTTCGAATCTTCAGTAACTTTTTTGACCTGTTCTTCTAAAACTTCTTCGGCATGCTGTGTGCTTTTAAGATATGCAGCTGCTTTCTGACGCTCTGTTTCTAATTTATTTCTCGCACTATCTGCTGTTCCAGGAAATTCATCTTTACCTTTCTGCCCTACAGCAGGCTGTTGACCAACATAACTGGCGAAATTGAAATAGGTAGCGCCGTTAACATATTCTGAAATGGCATCGATCATAGCATTGCCAACAGATGAGCCTAGATTGCTATAGTAAAGCTGAGCGTAAATATCATTTAAGAAATCCACCTCCTTAGGCATATAGCGATCAATTAACACAGAAGCTACAGCTGAAGGTAAAGCCATGGCTTGTAGCTCATTAGCCTGAGCAAATAACTGATCTTTATAAAGTTCTGCTTTTAGATTTTGAAAATCCTTATGCTGCGTCTGAGTCGTTTCAACTTTAGATAAAAGTTTTGCTATTTCTACTTGAGCAAGACCTTTAAATGCAAAATAATCTCTGGCTGTAGTCTCAGCTTGAGCTGTCGCTTTTGATGTTATATTGGGTAAAAATCCTACATCACCACGATTTAAAAGACTGTGGTTAATAGATACTGTAGAGCCACTTTGAGAATAAATTGTATAATTTTCACTAGTACCACTAGGCTGAAAACTCCCAGTAGTTGTAATGGTCTCCATCGTTGTTTTAATCTTTGGAGCTAATTGCAATGAGGAATTTTCCATCTCTTTAGCTGCTTCTTTAATTGCATTACCAACCTCTGCCATAGTTGCTGTAGTTTTATTAGCAAGAACAGTGGATGCAACAAAATAAGCCCAAACGGCCCCTATATATTCCTCGCCTTTAAAAACTGCTATATTCTTTATAGCATCATTAACTAGTTTTTTTTGCTCCGCAGTTAAATCATTAAATCTTGAATTAATCGCACGTAAGGCTTGTAAAGCTCCGGCAATAGCGGCGCTACTGATCTCAGAAGTCACTTTTCCTAAATCAATAGGAGCAAATACTCCTACAAAAGAAGCTACTAAACTGGATATTTGAGAAAAAATAGCTTCTTGGTGACGGTTCACAAAGATTGTTGCTTCGACAATAACGTTAAATGACTCTACAGCATCTACTTGGTCTTTATATAAATAAGAGATCTGAGCACATAAATCGATTTTATCATTTCTTGATAAGGCAGATATATTGATTGTATCTGCTAATTGATCTCCTACCAAATCAATACTATCAAATTTCTCTTGATCATAGGTCCTTACTGCAGATTGTAAGTCGTTCAGCTCTTTTTCAATCTCTAAGAAAATAGCAAATTCTTCATCCGTTAATTTAGTTTTAACTACATTAAGAACATCTTTTAACCCCTCAATACGACCATCAGCAAAAACCTGAGATAATTGAGTGGAATTACCATATTTCTCTGCTAACTTATTTATAAAATCTGTTTTCTGACCGCCTGTAAAAATATCAGCTCGTTGCACAGTAGTAAAAATTAACTTAGGAAGAGCGTATAAACTTTCGAAATCCTTATTCGTTAAATTTGTACCTACAGAGATTAAACGATTAACCTCTGCTTGGATCTTTTTAAGAGCATCTGCAGAAGGAGATGGTGGTGTGGTTGTTGTGATAGCTGTTACAATCTCATCAACAACCTCTTTTATCCCCTTCAACAGGTTTTGCGCCCACTGTTGCTTAGTAGCATTATAGAAAGGGTCTTCTGCGCGCGGATTATCACTGACTCCTAAAGTAGAGGTTTGAGCCACTACAGCAATCGGTGCGTGTAGGTCAGATAAAGGTTTATGATGCACAGCAGCCGTACGGCTCTTCTTGCTCACCACGCGATCTTCTATTTCGGATTTGCGAAGCTTCTCTATTAATTGTCGGTATTTTTCATCGGATTTTTGATCTAAAATACACAACAGATGTTGCACAATATGACGCTCAAATTCAGTTCTTTCATAATGAAAAATACTCTCCAATAACTGATGTCTTTTTTGTATCGACTCTGCACAAGGTGTTATCGGCAATTTTTTATAATTTGCTGAAATAGAATAACTATTGATGATATCCATACGGAGAACAGTCTTGTTAACTTTTATTTCTAATAAAATTAACATGAAAACTATTTTTATAATTAATCAAAAATAAATAGTTTTTCATAAAAACAAAACTAACAACATTATAAGAAAACAAAAAAATTTTAATTAAAAAGCAGAATAGAAAAAAAGTTCTTAAAATAAGAAAATAAAATAAAAAATTACAAAATAATTTCTATGTCTTCTTTTTATATACAGAACAGGCCTAAAACAGTTTCCGGTGAAGGTTTATTTAACATTAAGTTAAACCATAAGTTTTCTAATTTTGATGCTAAAGCTCAGCCAGCGATAGACATAGAAGCATTGAATTCCGGGTTATACTTTTTAAAACGTTTAGCATCTGCAATAGAATCTGGTAATGTCCAAGCTTCTATGTTGTTAAATCCCAACAACACGATATTCCCCTCCCCACCTGTAGCACCTAAGCGTCATACAGGAAGCAGTCCAAATACTGCTTCTGGGAAAGCAGGAACAATTGCTGGTTTTCAAGGAGAAGCAGCTGTTGCTTTGGTACCTCTTATTCTTGATGGCTTAGAAGCTTTTATAGCTACAACCCCTGAAGTTAATTTGGCTCAGATAGCTTCTATAATTCTTGCTACTGCCTTAATTACTCCACTTAAAAATAAACCTTCTCTTTCTGCCGATGAGCAGAAAAAAGTATTCAACAACTGCTATCAACCTAGTAAGGAAGAGATTCTTACACAGATCAAAAAAGAGCAAGCTGCCGAAATTAAAAAAGGTCAAGACAAGCTAACAGAAAAGCTCACAGCTGTAGGAGCCTCGGAAGAGGAAATTAAGAAAGCAAGTGAAGAACACGCTGATCAATTCGCATCAGATTTCTTCGATACTCATGTTAAAGAACAGTTCATGACTTATCGATCCTCTATTGGGGGAGAAACCCTAAAAATGATGGAAAACATGAAAGCTCTTGAAGCAAAAATCCCTGATCCCACCAAAGATAATGTGGAAAGTGTCAATGGGATGGTAATGCTTCAGGCTACCTTTAACGGCCTTACAGAGGCCGTTAATAAAGAGCACGCATTAGGAGGGGAAGAAGACGTTATTAAAACACAGCTAGCCTTGAGCGGTCTTCTAACTAAAAGTCCTCTGGATAATACCGATCTAAAAACGATTTACGATGCTACAGATCTCCCTAGCAAAGCTTCTTTAGATTTGTATCTAAAGTCTAGAGATGCTGCTATATACCGAGAGGGAGTTACAGGAGCCTATCAAATTGCTGTGCAGAATCTCACTACAGTACGTTCTTCAATAGAAAACGAAAAACAAACTCTAGAAAATCAATTAGCAGCATTTCAACAAGGTGTTAGTTCTTATACTTCCTGGGTAGGTGAATCTAAAAATATTGTAGCAGGAAAAGACTATACTTCTGTTCTAGTAACCGCCGCTATGGAAGCAAATGCAGCTTTGACAAGCTTATCCCAAATGCGTGGAAATCTTACAACAGAAGAACAGCAAATCTTTGATAAACATGTTCCTAAGTATTTAGAGCTTACTATAGACAATACAACCGGTTTCGCTACTACTGTAACTCAATTCATTGCCAAGATGAACGCATTTCAAGAGATTTCTGAATACACTCTAAATAATGCCATAACCTCTAACGATCAAGTAAAAACGTTCTTAAAAAACAAAGGCGCCGCCATTCAAAATTATCCGTTCTTTTCTGAGGTTGGGAAAGAAATGGTAGCAATAACTAATTCTAGTGGCTTTGTTAATTATGCTAAAGATGAAAGTGGTTATCAAATCCCCGCTTTTGAAAATTTTGTCCAAGTAGAGTTAAAAATTAGAGCGATAACTTCGGATTTCGCTAATCAAGCTAAAACTGTCTTACAAAATTTTAAAACAGAAGCAGATGCGCACGTCTTAAAACTCCAACAACAAATAGAGGAGTTAGATAAAAAGTATAAGGAATTTAATCCTGCAGATGCAAGTTTCACTGCTGATCGCAGGAAAGCCGTAGAAAGCTGGCTAAATTCAGAGAGCCTGGGTTCTGCGTTTATCTACTTAATCTTAAACTCCCAGTTACCTAAACAATCGGCCTTCTTAAATCCTCTGATAGAAGAGATTAACTTCAATAACCTTGCTGCGAACGCTATTAATGATCTCTTAAAAATCACCAACCACTTTTCTACAACTTCGGTGTATTACAACCTCTCCTCCTATCTTATCCAAAGTAAAGAAGGTGTTGACTTATTCTGTGGGGATTATTTTGAAACGTGCCTTGCCCTATCGAAGGAAAAAGAATACATAACTCGTGATACAGATCGTTGCCGACGTGCTCAAAATTTGGTAGAGGAGTTACTAAATAAAATTAATAAATTACCCAATATCTCCTCGTCTCAAAAATCTGAAATGCTTAATGCGACTGCGAATTATAAATATGCTCTCACGATTACATTTAACCAGCTCAACTTGTTAAACTCTCTACTTGCCAACCTGAAAATCCAAGAACAAAAGAATAGTGATGATTCATATAAAAGTACCGTTTTCAAAATGACTGGTCCCACAGACTGGATCCCTACATTAGCTTCGTTAGAAGGTTTTATTTCCAATGGATTTCCCAATATCACCCCTACAGGTGGTTTAGGACCTCTATTCACTCAAATCCAAGCTGACCAACAAGACTACACAACTCAAGGACAAACCCAGCAGTTAAACTTGCAGAATCAGATGACCAACGTACAACAAGAGTGGACGTTAGTCTCAACATCTATGCAAGTGCTAAATCAGATCCTTTCCAAACTCGTAGGCGAAATTTACCCTAATTAACCTAATTAAAACGGGGAACCTCTTGGTTCCCCGCTTTCCTATTCCATCCAATTTTCACTTAAATTCCAGTATTTAGATATCAAGTTAAGCCCTATTTGTATTCTAAATTGAACCATAGAAAAGCCCGCCTTGAAAATGCAAAGCGGGCTTTTTTTTGACAGTAAATCCTAGAAAATTCTTAATTTTACTGTAGGTATCCCGAGAACAGAGATGCTACGTTCACTAATACCTGCTGGATGAACAAAGGCTGTTTCTCAAACGCAGCTTCTTTTGCTTCGGCAAGTCTTTTCGATCCCTGAACAAATTCATTCTCGAGTTGAGCAATGAACTTCTTCGTAGAGTCGTTAGAAAGCTGTACATGAGGATAACCTGACTGCGGAGCTTTCGTAACCTCAGAAGTGAGCTTCTGTTTGATTTCTTCTTCATTCGCTTGGGGATTATTTTGTAATACACCTAGCAATGTTTGCAATACACCTACGGATGCATAAACATCCCCAAGAGTATTACTATTAGCAGCTATAGTTCTTGCAAAACGCTGAGCTGCGTTATCATTATCACGAGGCCGAGTTTCTGTTCTAGAAACTGTCTGCGTTAATGCTGGAGTCGATGTACGATCTAAAACCTCACGGTTAGATGCACTACTACGTGAGTACACATCATTTAAAGATTGATATGCCCCATACCCTGCAGATAAGGAATCCGCGTAAGATTTAGAACTCGCAGCAGTAGATCCTGTTTTGTAAAGCTGCTTTACAGCTGATCCACCTTGATTTGCAGAAGCGATAGGAGCTCCTGTAGAAATTGAAGCTGCTGTTGTTATAGCTCCTAAAGCATTGATCATGCCGTCTTGACCGGCAGTCCCTTGAAGGGCATCTTGTATGGTTTGTTGTATTTCTTGTAGTTGTGCTGTAGCTTCCGCATCTGCAGGATTGATCTGCGTTGATAAGTCGGTTACTTGATTCATAATCTCTTCTAAAGGCGCTGTAAAATCAGAGTTTTGATCATGGAAGTTATCGATCATATTTCTGAAACCTTGCATAATGATCGCTGCGGTTTCATTATCAACATCAGTCAATAACATCGATACGCGAACTTCCCCTAAGGTAGCACCGCGATTTTGAGAAGTCCCCACACTACCAGGAGCTCCAGGACCACCGATAGGCACATCACTACCACCACTAGGTTTCACATTGAGGATATCTTTTGCTGCCTGTTGTTGTTCTTTCAAAGCAGCTTTGAGTATCGGAGAATCTGGAGCAAGTTTAAGAGCGTCTTCTATGACTTTTTGTGCATTTGCAATAGTTTGTTTGGAAGCTTCTATATTTGCGGGGCTGTTATTTGCCTGTGCTTGCCCCACAGCCGCGGTACTGTTTTTCCCCGCAGCATAAGCTTCCGATATAGCATCTGCTAATTCAGTAACCTGAGTTCCTGAGGTTGTAATTTGCTTCTCAAGGTCATCTATCACAGGATAGCTAACCCCAGCTTCCTTCAACTGTTTAATTAACTCCTCAGCAGTTGTTTTATTGGTTTCTACTTGTCCGGCAGCTCCCATAATCTGATCCATAGACGAGGTCGTCTTTATTGCCTCAAGAAGCTTCTGGTTCTCTGTAAGAATAGCACCCAACTGGTTAAGTGTATCCAGCGTACTCTTCTGCGCCTCAAGAGCCGTTTTCCATGTAGCAACTGTAGCTTTTTCTGCATCAGTAGTAGCTAATTGCTCCATCTGTTTCACAGCATCTTGCAGCTGCTGTAAAGCGGTCTTGAACTGATCATAAGTAGTCGCACTCTGCAGCGCAGTTTTCGCACTCTCTGCTTGCGTCTTAGCTTCATCAAAAGTTTGAGGAGTCGTTTTCCCTGAAAAGAACGAGGAAATCTTATCGAAAAGACTTGCTAAACTTTTCCGAGCAGAGCTCAAAAAGCTCAATCGTCCTACAGTTTCCACAGAAGGCTGCGATGACCCGGACTTGCCTGCAATTCCGGTTATCGATTGAGCTTCTGAGCTACGATTTGCTGCGCTCGCCTGCATACCTAAAGTAGATAAGTCTGCAGGAGCAATGTTTTTTGATTCATCTATAGGGCCGACAGGATTAACCATAATAATAAAAAAAACTAATAAAATCTTTTCTTAATTATAAAACATAAAAAAAAAGCTCACATCTTTTTAATTAGATGTGAGCTCTTTTTAAAGATTTTATTAAAATCCGATTAAAATGCGGAAATTAACCCGAGATCGAACTTCCTGTAAGTAAAATCACTACCTAAGCGATCATCTGCAGGTCTGGAGTAAGCTCCGTAAGCTCTGAAAGATAAGGTGTCTGTGATTCCATACATAAGGAGACAAGAAGCGCCTTTATAGTTCGTAAATCCATTAGCTTCTTTAGGATCGTAATTCTCAGCAATCGCTTGAGCGAACCAGTACTTAAGTTGATTTCCACGGCCAATACCAGAAACATCAATTTCAGGAACAGCTAAAGCTTCTACGTATTCGTAACGTACTGTTGCTGACCAATCTCCAGCTTTTCGTAGTCTACCTAAAGTTCCTCCAATGAACCAAGCTTTGTTTTGCTTTTCATTTAAGGTTGTTGTTGTTGCTTTTGCTAAGGTATTCATCAAATAAGCACCGTAGACATACAAAGGTTTTTTCTTTCCATAAAACCAAGGTACTTGAGAGTGCTTACTAACTAACCATTGCCATACACAATACTTATACTTCAAATTAGCAGTAGCAGGATTTGCAGGAACCTCTGTAGGAGAGAAGGAATTCCAATCAACAACACTACATTTTACAGAGAAGTTCCCTGGTAATCTGTTAAGAATACCTTCAACAACCCATGCATAATGTTTTTTCGCCATATTTACTACGAAAGGACCACCATGAATGATTACATTATAAGGGAAAGCCTCAGAGAGACGGCGCGTTGCATAAAGATGAATACCATCAAAGTTACTATTAAACTGTACTTCTGATTCAAAAATACTGCCTAAAGAAGAACGGCCAATTTCTGCAAAGATATCCGTATGCGTTTCTGAATCTTCATAGAAACGATATCCTAAGAACGCTCTGTCAATATCCATACCAGCAGCTGAGGATTCACCTCCAGCAATTGCCGCCCAACTCATTTCTGATGTCAACCAGGTTTTATCCGCGTTATAATCTACATAAAGATTGAATTCACTGCGGTAACGGTTTACTGGTAACGGCTTATATTTATCTGGCTGGGCTGGTGGTGTTTTTATGTCTTCTCTAGCATGGATCCACTTCACACGTACATCACCCGCTAATTTTAAAACTCCTCCGCGTTTTCTCGTTTCTACGAAGCCACGAGAATCTAGATACGCCTTCATATCATCTAAGTTCATAAATGTTTGAGAATCGCTTATTCTCTGCTTTCCAGAAGGAGCATCTGCAAGCCCTTGAAACATCGCTGTCGATAGGGACATGCATACTAGCCACTGATAAATATATTTTTTCATAGTTTCCTTAGCGTCGATTTAATTATTCAATATAAGAAGATCGAGAAGGACGGTTATTTAGACAACCCTAACGAAACAATTGCAAATGAGAAAGGAGGAAACAACTCGCTAATTCTGACTATCTTGCATAACTGATGAACTATGCAAAGAGCTTTGGCGTCCTTTCCAATATTGAAAAGATGTTAAGTTTACAAGATCTTCTACCCGAAGCAGTTTTGCAAAACCAAACAAAAAAGCCAAGAAAATGACGCTTTCTGAGAAAAAAGCGGCGCTTTGCGCTACAAAAGACGCTAGAGACCACGCTAACGGCGTCATAGGATTAAGGAAAATCACATATGTAGTATGTGTTAGAATATTAACCCCTAGAGTAACTGCAAAGGCTAAACAGGTAACTCCCACAACCTTGATAGAACGCTTAAATGTTATCCACATTAATCCAGAATATGCGGGATGTTTTTTTGATGCATATTGCCAAAGAAAATAGAGTTGTAACCAAGAAACAAGAGAAGTGGCGTAGGCTAATCCCGAAACGTGTTTTATCAACCAGCAACCAAACACAACATTGAGGATCATATTGGCGATAGCGGCTATGATGCCTATGACTAAAGGTATGGTGTAGTGCCGTTGTGCGTAAAAAAGCACAGAAATCAAAGGAATAAGCGCCATAGGGATGATGCTCCCGCTATAGCCGCGTAAAACCTCTACAATAGCATGTACAGCGCTTGTTGGGAATAAACCGTGCTCATAAAGTACACGTACCCCAGGAAGAGCTAGAAGTAGCAATCCTGCGGTCATAATTACCATTACAGAAACAGTAAGATTCAAAGCGAATTTCATAAGCTTGTAACCTTCGTCATTATCATCTTGCTGAATGCATCGAGAAATAGAAGGTAAAAGAACGGTAAAGACTCCGAGACCAAACAGGTGTACAGGCAATTGTTGAATGCGTATGGAATACATTAAGTATAATGGACCAACTTCATGTATGTAGCGCGCCAAGCACATATCGGCCAGAAGATTTATCTGGAAAACCCCCATGGAGAGCAATCCTAAAGATAGCGGGGCTATCAAAGCTTTTATGCTATCACGCTCCTTAGGTGGGGTTGTTGCTGAACCTAAAAATTTCCTTACCCCAGGAACGGTAACAAACCATTCTAAAATAAACCCTATGACAAGAATCACTGACAATCCAATGATCCGTTGTCGTGGATCACTATGTCTTGCGAGAAATACGGTAAGAATCCACAGCACATTGACAACAGCAGGAGCTAAACCCACACTAAGAAATCTTTTCTCACAATGTAGCAGGGCGGAGTTCACAGTATACATCATAAGAAATATGCCTGATGGCAGGAGAATCATGGTTAGCTGCAAGGCATTTGCTGTATTCCCCTGGGCATAATGCAGCCATATGCCTAGGCATATTTCGATAATTAACGTGAATGCACAGGCATTAAGACAGAAAAATCTAGAAAAACTTTTAAAGAAAAATGCCGCGCGGCTTGTATCTTGCGCTCTTAAAAATTCAAAGTGAGGAATGAAAGCCAGGCCTAAAATAGGCCCTCCAAGGATTTTTCTTAAAAAGAAAATCGTCCTGAAAGCTAACCAAAAAGCCGCTACTAAAGAATCGGCTCCAAAATAGGCTGCCATAACAATTTCGCGTAACATTCCTGTCACACGACTAAAAAAGGTTCCTGACAATAAATTAAAAAGTGAGCTGGCTACTGATCCCTGGCCGTCTTTTCTATTCATTAAAATGTCTTACTCCCTTAATACTTGATTTATCAATAGCAGATAGAGATTTTTGGAGCATTAAAATGCAGGTATTTCCGCCTCCCCAAGTTCCTTTATTAGGTGCCCATACATCGACCGCTGGGGGTCTTCACAACGCCATTTATGAAGGCCAAGAAATTGGGGCTTCTACTATTCAAATGTTTACTGCGAATCAGAGACAGTGGCGTAGACGCCCCCTCACTGATTCTCTAATAAATTCTTTTAAAACCGCTCTTAAAGAGACCTCTTTATCCTATATTATGAGCCATGCCGGCTACTTAATTAATCCTGGCTCCCCCAATCCAGAAATCTTAGAAAAAAGTCGTATTTGTATACAGCAAGAGATCCAGGATTGCATATCTTTAGGAATAAATTTTGTTAATTTCCATCCTGGAGCCGCTGTCAACGACACTAAAGAAACCTGCTTAGATAGAATTATTTCAAGTTTTTCTTTAATGGAGCCCTTATTTGAAAACTCCCCTCCTCTCGTTGTCCTTTTTGAAACTACAGCGGGTCAAGGCACTCTTGTTGGCAGTAATTTCGAAGAACTTAGTTATCTAATAGACAATCTCAACCACAAAATCCCCGTAGGAGTTTGCATAGATACTTGTCATATCTTTGCTGCTGGCTACGATATTACTTCTCCAGAGTCCTGGAAGCGGGTGCTCAAAAATTTTGATGATGTCATAGGATTGTCATATTTAAGAGCTTTTCATCTTAACGACTCTATGTTTCCTCTAGGGCAACATAAGGATCGCCACGCGCCTTTAGGGGAAGGAGATATTGGCATCGAAAGTTTCAAATTTCTTATGACTAACGAAGACACGCGAATGATCCCCAAATATCTAGAAACTCCTGGAGGTCCAGACTTATGGGCTAAGGAAATTCGTCAATTACAGAGTTTTCAAAAATAGAGCGAAGAAATTAAAAGCGCCAACTAGGCTTAGTTGGCGCCTCTCTTTTGGAAGAAAAAGATTTTTATGTTCTGTGAGATAAGAACTCACATACAACAGAAACATCAACAGGCAGAGGAAGCTGAGCCTCTATTTGATCCTGTTCTGGAGATACCAACAGCTCTCCTTTAAAATTGCCCTTATCTACAGAAATGTAGGATGGCAAAGAACCTTCGTCTCTATTTTCCAAAGACTCTTGAACTGACTGTAATTTTCTAGATTTCTCTTTTAAAGAAACCTGCATGCCAGGACGTAGGAAAAAGGATCTTCTATCTACTTTTTTCCCATTAACTAATACGTGACCGTGAGAAACCAATTGCTGCGCTGCAAAAATAGTCTTAGCAAATCCCATGCGGTAAACCATGTTGTCCAGACGACATTCAAATCTTTCTAAGAACATCTTGGTGACGCTGCCCTGCTTATTAATAACTTCTTTGAAAGCCTTGACAAGCTGTTTCTCTAAAATCATGCCGTAGCAAGCTTTTAATTTTTGCTTTTCCTCAAGCTGAAGGCCGTAGTCAGACTTTTTCTTTCTCTGCATACCGTGCTGACCTGGAGGATGGGGCTTTTTGAGCAGAGGGTTTCGGCTTCTTCCAAAAATATTCGCTCCAAAACGCCTTGCTATTCTATTTTTAGGGCCACAATATCGAGCCATGTATTTTAGTCCTTTATTTAGTCCTTAGAAATTATTCACGCCTCCCTGCCCTTCTTCATTTTAGACAAAGGTAGCGGCACTATTTTCGGTATAACCTGGAAGATTTTCTTCGCTAATAAAGAAAAACGACTACTCATCTACTTGACAAAATACCAAAGAGCATTTTAGTTCCAATCCTAATTTTCTACAATGGAATTATTTCCGAGAATATGCTAGGGTATTTCTTATGAAAAAGAATTATTACGCTTTAGCTTATTATTATTTGACTCGTGTAGATAATCCTCAACTAGAAATCGCGTTGCACAAGGAACTATTTAAAGATTTGGATGTTTCTTGTCGTATCTACATATCTGAACAGGGAATTAATGGCCAGTTTAGTGGTTATCAACCCGACGCAGAACACTACATGAACTGGCTAAGACAGCGTCCTGGATTTTCAAATGTAAAATTTAAAATTCATCATATTGAAGAAAATATTTTTCCTCGTGTGACTGTGAAGTATCGTAAAGAGCTTGTAGCTCTTGGTTGCGACGTAGATCTTACCACCCAAGGCAAACATATTTCTCCAAAAGAATGGCATGAGAAGCTGAAAGAAAATCGCTGTCTAGTTCTGGACGTAAGGAATAATTACGAATGGAAAATCGGACATTTTGAAAATGCTGTTCTCCCAGATATTCAAACTTTCCGTGAATTTCCTGAGTATGCCGAGCGGTTATCCAAGGAACACGACCCAGCAACGACTCCTGTGATGATGTATTGTACCGGAGGTATACGCTGTGAGCTGTACTCTTCTCTCCTTTTAGAAAAAGGTTTTAAAGAAGTTTATCAGCTTGATGGCGGTGTTATAGCTTATGGTCAAGCTGTGGGAACGGGTAAGTGGCGAGGAAAGTTATTTGTATTTGACGATCGTTTAGCAGTGCCTATTGATGAAACAGACACTGATGTAGCTCCTATTGCCCAATGTTCTCATTGTGGGGTTGGCTGCGATACTTATTACAACTGCGCCAATACGGATTGCAACAATTTATTTATCTGTTGTGAAGACTGTATTGATTCAACAAAAGGATGTTGTTCTCAAGAGTGCTCTCAAGCACCAAGAATTCGCGCCTTTTCACCATCTAGAGGGAATAAACCTTTCCGCCGTATGCATCTATGTGAACAAGTAGAATGCGAACAGGTAGAAAAGAAAGCCTCTAGTTGCTGTTGTTCCTGCTCTCATTAAAATTTCTAATTTTTCCTTGAGCTAAGCCTCTTCTGCTTGGCTCAGGGATAAATCATATATTTTTCTCCGGTAAGAAACTTTTTTGCAGGAAAGATAAATACTCTTAATATCGATTCCCTGCTCTAGCAACACCTTAGAAAATATTTCAACATTCTCTTCTTTTCCTAAGCAAATCACGCATAAATCTGGTTGTTTTTTCAGTAGTACTTGCAAACGCTTAGCTTGTAAAACAGCCCAAGCTTCTTTCATGCTATGATCGCTGGTTTCATCAAGATCCGAAATAACTGTAGGCACGCAATAAGAAATTATCCTGGTTGTCCAGCCTGGTTGCAATTTCTGATCTAGTATGACTACAGTGCTGCGTATGGTTTTTGGTAGCATAGCTAACACACGGCGCACTTCTTGATAAGAGCAGGCCCGCATCATATAACAAACAGGAGCTATCGATTTAGGGAGTCTAAGATAGCTTCCTAGCTGCCTTAGTAATACAGCGCTGAGCACCAAACGATACACCAGCTCTTTCCAAATCCATAAAATCCATAAGCCTATACAGAAAATGATTACACCCATATACAAGAAGCTTGTCTCTGGTGACAAACTTAAGCCTGAACCTAAAGCCCTTACAATTCCTGCCGCAATCAATACACCGACAAAATCCAAAAAGTTGTTTACAGCTAGAATTTGTCCCCGCTTATGTTCGGGGCTAGCGTATTGTATATACGCATGCAAAGGTACTTGATATACCCCGCCTAAAAATCCTAAAAGAAGAAGAAAGAACATCACTCCAGCTAAAGAGCACGAGAAAGCGTAAAGGCCCATAAAAGTAATGCCCAAGCATAAAGTCATGATAGGCACGTAACCTAATTTAATATCTTTCCCTGAAAGCCATCCTGCAATATAGGATCCGACCCCAACCCCTAAAGCTACAAGAGGGAATAAATACCCTCCGTAGTGCTTAGGGTAACCCAAAGTAAATTCTACAAAAGGAATAATCTCTACTTGTGTGTAGGCCCCTACCAATAGGAAGAGAGCAACAAGGAAAATCGATAGAGTTAAGTAGTGTACGTAACGCGTATCTTTAAAGATCTCCCAAAGATCTTTAAAGCTTACGTAAGTAATTTTTTGACTACGGTTTTTAATATTACTAGATCGTATTCTTAAAGAAACGAATGTGCTGATAATTGAGGAGGCAACACAAAATGATGTTGAAAGCACATAACAATTAATTGCGAGACTTTTGGTAAGATCGACGAGCAGGGGGGCAAAACACGATCCTAAAATACTCCCTGTATAGGTCGCGGCAGTCATTATCCCGTTGGCTTTAGATAAGTAATCTAAAGGCAACATCTCGGGGAGAATCCCCATTTTTGCAGGACCAAAAACGGCTGTATGACTTGCCATGAGGATCAAAACTACATACCCTCCAAGGGCAGATTGTATGTAGAAGAAATATAGCCCTAACGACATGCAGAGAATTTCTATCAAACGCGTGACTAAGATAATGTTTCGTTTCTGGTACCTATCTGATAAACTTCCTGCTAAAGGTGCTAGTAATAGAAACGGTAAAGCAAAGAACAAGCTTACGTAGGATAATATCTTCGCATTCTCTGTTAAACCTTTTCCTTCAAGAAGGAAAAATACTAAAAGAAACTTGTAGAGATTATCATTTAATATCGTAAGAAAATGCGTTATTACTAAAGCACGAAAAGATTTTTTCTGTATTGATATATCCATGAACGCGACCAAACATAGTCAGGCATTTTTTAGCAATTCTCCCACGCATCTATTAGCTAAACTTGCAGAAGATCTATTTTCTACCTATCAACAGCCCTTTACTAAAAGATGGATTCTTGTTGCCAATACAGAAATAGGGCACTGGCTGCGTAGAGAACTTACTAATGCTACGAGTAACCACATTTTCATGGGGTCGACCATTTTCTCTTCTTCTGACTCCCTTGTCAAACATTTATTCTCCGAAGTTTGTCATGAAAAAGCATTAATTCCTGACTATATAACACTTCCTCTATTTATACACGAGCTGCTAAATATTACCGATTCTCCCGTTGATGGCAGGCTTAGCAAACTTCCTTCAGAACCCTCTTACAGCTCAACAAAAAGCTTGGCAGCTATTTTTAAAAAATTTTATACATTCTCGCAATCCCCTTCTGAAAATAATCGCTATCATAAAGACCTGTTTTCTCAATTAGATAAACATTTTATGCCTATAGACAAGGTCTTCTCTTCGATACTCGGTTCTTTAGATTCTGAAAAACAAAATCGTTCTTTGCATGTCTTTGGCTATTCTCATTTGCCTAAGCATTTTGCAACTTTTTTTACGGAATTAAGTAATTTTTTCCCTGTATACTTTTATTGTTTTTCACCAAGTCGAGAATATTTCGGAGATTTACTCTCTGACAAATCTATTGATTTCCTATGGCGTCAGCTTGCAGATCAACCTAAAAGAGATGCTTGGGAACATTATGTTTTAGCTGATAGGCAAGCCTTGCTTGCCAATCTCTCTCATAAATCCCAAGCATCTCAAAATTTCTTCTTAGATAAGGAAGTGGACTACTGTGAAGCTTTCGTAGCTCCTCAAGAATCAACATCTTTAGGAGTCTTACAAAGTAATTTATTTTACCTACGCCCCAATTCAACAGAGAACACTTTAGATAAAGATCAAACAGCAACTATTAGCAACGCTTTAAATCCTTCTCGGGAAGTTCACGAAGTGTTTTTAAAGATTTCTTCACTATTACATAAAGGCGTGGCTCCTGAAGAAATCTTTATTCTATCTTCCCAATTGGAAACCTATGAGGTGTATTTAAAAGCCGTATTCCAACCTCATCTACCTCTATATTTTACGAATAGCACGTCAACACACGCCAAAGAGTTAAAAGAAAAGTTTTTACTTTTATCATCTATCATACAAACACAAGGCAATCTATACCGTCTGCTTCAATTGCTTATCCACCCACAGCTACAAAATTCTATAGAGATAAGTAAAACTCCTCACCTTTTAAAAAGGCTTTCTAGCGAGTGGGAGAAACTTTATAAAGGAGATAGCACTCATGTACAAAACTTGGGTGATAATATTCTGAACGAATACCCTTTTGTTGAGGAATGTGGGAAGGTAAGCCAAATAGAACTTTGGGAGCGCATTCTTCCTTTGCTTTATGATTTACAAAATTTTATAAATGCTTACTCCACAAGTACTGTTCAAACATATGAACAACACTTTACCCAGAGTATATCTTCCTTAGAATCGATCTTCGTCCTCTCTTCCGAAGAATTATCTTTGATCTCCTCTCTTAGAAACGCTCTTTTCCCTACGTTCGCATCTTCAAAATGCTCTTTGGTATTTTTTACTGATTTCTGTCTGGATTTCTTTGACCGTTTCTGTGGCAACAGTCCTATTTATGATAAACCTGGTCCTTACGTAGGCTCCTTAGGAGACTTAAGCCTTCTTCCCAAAGGTTATACATTTATTCTCGGAGCAAACAAGCGCACACAGACTGTTGATTTTCTAGATCTTGTAGATACAACAACCCAAGAAGAACTCGTATTTTCTTCTTCTGAAGATGAAGAAAACTTCCATTTCCTTCAGGCCATAGTCTCTACAAAGCACGAACTCCATGTGAGCTATCAGTCTTCTGCTCATAATCCTGCTTTACCCTGTGCCTATGTGAATTATCTTCAGGAAGCTTTAAATCTATCTGTCACTCATTTTCCTTCTAAAGCCTATACCCCTTCTTTATTTTCTAAGGAAACCCTGGTACATACTTCGCAAGAGTATCATCACAAACTCGCACGAGCATTTTGCTCTATAAAAGAGCCCCTGCCTTCTTTATTTCAACCCTCTAAGAACACCCCGACTCTTCCTTGTCATGTATCTGTATCACAAATTATTAAGGCAATCTCCTCTCCCTTAGATTTCTTTTTAAAAGCTAATTATCATGTATCTCTACGATCTCCTGCAACATTAGAAACTAGAGAAAAGCTTTTCCCAACAAAAAAGCAGGTTCTGCTTTTTTGGGAAAAACAGCTTTCAAACACGTCAGAGAATATTTCAAATAATTATCTATCTTCATCTTCTAAAGCTATGTTCGCCGCTTACGATGAACTTATAGAAAAGTGGCTAGAAAAGGCACGTCAATACCCCTCTACCTCACCCTATACGGTAATTTTTTCTTCTCTGTTATTCCACGATTACCTTAACGATCAGGATAAGATTCTCCTTCCTGTTTGCCTGAATATGAACGGTAAAGAGGTGTCTCTGCATGGAAGATTCTCTGGAGTATTCTCTAAAGGCATATATTTATGTTCTATTGATCCATTAGCTAAAACAAGAAAAACGCTTAAGAAAACTAGAGCTGTTCCAGAAAACTCTTTTGAAATGCAGAACTATTTGAAAGCTTACATTGCTATAGCAATGTTACAACAATCCAATGCTATTACAAAACATGCAATCATAAGAAACATAACCTCTCATGATAACTTCGAGGATCTTTCTCTGCCTTTTTCTAGTCCTGAAAAATACCTAAATCAGGTATTACAGGTATATCAAATGATGAAAGAGCATCCGATTCCTTTAATTTCTTCTGAATGTTGGAAATTTCTAGACAATCCTGAAAAGTTTCATGAAGCGGTTTCTGCTACGATAGAAACAGATGCTAACAATCCCACCCTATCGCTTTTCTGGAAATTTCATAACCGTGATTATCAAGATCAATTCACGATAAGTGAAGAGCAACGTTTGTTACTTCTTTCTTTGTTTAAGGATGTGCATGAAACCGTTTGATATTTTTAATCCTCAAACATCTATTCGTGGGAAATATTTCTTAGAAGCTTCTGCAGGCACGGGAAAGACATTTACTATCGAACAAATTGTTCTACGAGCCCTTTTAGAAGGTTCCGTTTCTCATGTGGAAAACATTCTTGCGGTCACATTTACAAACGCTGCAACCAATGAATTGAAACTCAGAATTCAAGACAATCTTAAACAGGCATTATGCCAGATAAAATCAGTCCTTGAAGATCCCTCAAAATCTCTTCCTCCTTACTTAAAGGACACGTCTAATGTAAAGCTGCTTTACATGCAGGTGCGTAATGCTTTAGCGACTATAGATCGTATGGCGATCTTTACCATTCATGGCTTTTGCAATTACGTTTTACAGCAGCATTTTCCCAAAATGCAAATGACGCAGAAAAATGCTGCTCTTACGCACTCACAGGCTGTTTTTCATCATATAAAAAAATATCTGTCTCAAGATCTTTGGCGCTCTGTTTTATTTCCTGAGCAATTTTATTTACTTGCAGCTAAATATAATTCTAACTCCAAACACACAGCCTTTTTAACCGATAAGCTACTCTCTAGTTACACGCTGCAAACTTTTGAGCATTTGCCGCAAACAAGCACTACTTTAGACGCACTTCGCTCATGGCACAACTCTATCCGCTCTAAAATACAAGATATTCCAAAAGAAGACTTCCTAAGGCAAATACTTCAGCATAAAGATGGTTTTAAAAAACAACCTTTCCCTATAGATGAAGATCTGCGGCTTTTTGTAGAGTGTTTATACGCTTCAGAAACATCTGTACAGTTATTTTCTTTTTCTAAAATTGCAGAAACTTTCCATCCTAAAAACCGCTTAACACGCTACAAACCCTCTAAAGCTTTTAGCCATATAGAAGAGACTTTGTGGAGTCTCTATACGGAACAATTTTGTAATATAGAGCTGATTTTCAATACCTTACTCCAAGATGTACAACTGTATTTAAAAAATCATTACACACAATGGTTATCCCCTGATGAGAGTATCTTAGCTTTAGAAGAAATTTTGTTATCTTCAAGGTCTGAAGAAATCATAGAAACTCTAAGAAAACGCTTTCAGTTAGTATTAATTGATGAGTTCCAGGATACCGATCGGAAACAATGGAACATCTTTTCAAAGCTATTTGCCAATGATGCTTTTTCAGGATCCCTATTTTTAATAGGTGATCCGAAACAATCTATTTATGAGTGGCGAAATGCCGATCTCGCGACATATCTAAAAGCTAAATCCTCATTTCCAAAATCCTCACAGTTGCATCTCATAAACAACTACCGCTCTACTGCTCAACTGATGGAAGCGGTTAATATTCTCTTTTGTAAATGTTCACCCTTTCTACAAATTCCTAGTTATGAACCCATAGAATATCATCCCCTATGTCCTCAAAGTAGTGAGCATTTTGAGAATTCTCACCACGCTCCTATTCATTTCTTTTCCTATGATGATATTTCTGATCAAGCTGCGTGGATTTCCCATACGGCTTCTTATTTACAGGCTACTTACCATATTCCCCTAGGACGCATGGCAATTTTAGTGTCGGATTCTGCTCAAGCTTTCGATCTCATTACCCATTGCAGCATCCCTGTAGCATTTTCTAAGAACAAATCGATATTTCATCTTACAGAAACCTATTTGTTAACCTTAGCGTGGTTAGAAGCTATTCTCCATCCGGAAAATTATGAAAAAATACAAAGGGTATTATTAAGTAGCCTTTTTAGACATAATCTTAGCGATACTATAGAAAAGAAAGAGCTCTACTCGACCTATTTCTTTTCACTTCGCAGTTATGTCTTTGATTATGGGCTTTTAGCAACTTTCTATCATTTTATGACTCTTCAAGGAGAAGCGTTGCTAAAAACCCCACAAGGAGATCTTTCTTTTCAAGAAATGGAAAGGCTTTGTGCTTATTTAGATACCGTTTCTTCTCATCCCCAACATCAATTACTCTATCTACAATACTTTTCTGAAACTGGACGCTGGGAAGAGAGCCTCTCCTTCTCTTCGTATTCTGAAGATACGGAAATATTAAAAATCACCACGATTCACGCATCTAAAGGATTAGAATATGATGTTGTTTTTTGCCCAGGGTTAGATAAGTCTAAGAAAAATAAAAGCGCATCAGAATGGATACGGGAGATGTATGTCGCTTGTACACGGGCAAAAAAACAACTGTTTATCCCTATACAAAACTCTTCAAATTCACGATGCAATTCTGCACTAACCAACTATGTAAAACATGTAGGTTCTTACGAATCTATTCTAGATTTAGCGCAACAGCTAACCAAAGAACATCCCCGCCTTTTTTCTTTATCAATTACAGAAACTCGTTCTGAAACTACCGATCCCGTTTATAAAATTATTCCACCGTCGACCTTTACATTATCCATAGCTCCTGCTAAACAAATCTTCTCTTTCTCTTCTGTAAAGCTTGCATTTGATAATGAAGTTTCTTTAGATAATGTTCCTGCGGAACCTGTAGCTTCTTTTGTTCTTCCTAGAGGAAGGAAAACGGGGATTATCATTCATAAAATCCTAGAAAATATCTCTCCGAATTTTAAAATTTCTTTTTCTAAAATTGTGTCCATAGTTACGCATTTTGTTAAAAATACGCATTTAGAAGGCTATGAGGAAATCATTTCTCAAAAGCTTGTAACAACATTCTCTTCTCCCCTATCTTTTGCCACAGAATCTTTTTCCTTACAGGATATCTGCCCAAGTAAAATAGCCTGCGAAGAGTCTTTCTTATTTTCCAATCAAGAACAGTTATGGCAAGGGGTTATCGATCTATTTTTCGAGTATAATGATAAGTACTACATTATCGATTGGAAGACATCATTCTTAGGAGAAACAAGCTTAGAATACTCTAAAGAAAATCTTCTCAACTATATAAAAGAGCAAAACCTTGATTATCAAGGTGCTATTTATACCCACGCAGCAAAACGATTTCTTCAGCAATTCGACATTGTTAGCGATGTAGAAATGGGATTTATTTTTATCCGGGGTATGGATCCTGAGGGAAATGGATTCCTATGCCTACCAAATCAGAAAATATCTAATCCCACAATAACCCGAAAATGTCCGGCCTATCATTAGGATTAAACTCCATAGCAGGAAGAATTAAAACGGAAGAGAGGTTTGTTAAGTCTTCGGCCAACGACTTGGCTTCTATTTTATAAGAACACGCGCCTTCCCTAGGCTGACAAACTTTAGTAATCTCAGCAACAAACAGCCCTGGGGGAAACACCCCATCTAATCCTGTTGTGATTAAAATATCTCCTACCCGAAGACCTTTTCCATCAGAGAAACAAAAGCCCTCACCATGTAAAACCAAAGTTTCATCTTTCCACAAAGGACCGCCACTCCCCGACAACGTCCCTCGTAAAAGTAAAGTGTTATCATCACTACACTGTATAGAAGAGCTGAGCTCTTCTAACTGATCAACTTTTTCATATTTGTCTTTTTCAAGAATATAGGAATCAGAAAGGCGTTCAAGGTGTTTAGTAAGACCCTGTATCTGATCTTTTACTAACCAAGCTTGTATTCCCCCACGAACAGCTATCACAGAAGGTTGCATACCTACATCAGTAATTAAACGTATTCGTGATTGTTGCTCTCCTACATAATCTACAAGACCAACAAGAACCTTCCCCGACAACACCGGAGAATTTTTTTGTATTTTTTGGTTTTTTCCTACATTTATCCAACAAGAGCTTCCCCAATGAGCAGGATCTCTGTAAATAACACGACTAGTAATTAGCTTACGAAAATATGGTGATAAGATTTCAGAAAATACAGGCGGTGTATAATTAGCAATCTCATAAGCCTGTAAACGCTCTTCTAAAATAGCAATGCGGTCTTTTAAGATGATATTTTCGACATCTTGAATCGTATAATCTATAGAAGGAACCCCACTACGTTTGAAAAAAACACGCGTATACAAAGATACAAAATGCTTCTGGATATTTTCATAAAAAGGTCTTGGTAAAGACCAACACAAAATAACACTTAGAGCAAGCACTAAATAGACATAGAGCCTGTTTTTTCTATGACGACGATAAGCAACAGATCCTGCCATTTTAATCGCAGAACGATGCCCTTCTGGTTTTTTTATCGCACACATATTTCTTATCTTTGTTGCAATACGGAATAAAAACGCCTTATCAACCTATTTAAAATATATTTCTATGTAATTGATCAGTGTTTAACACCTTGTTTTATGATACAAACGGATAAAATAAAACATGATTAAAACTTTAATACGAAACAAAACAAAAACAGGCGCAGATGGATATCTGCGCTGATATTCATAGTAAAAATTTTCTCTTTAAAGAAAATGATAAGACGAAGAAATGCTCTTATCTAAACACAGACTAAGACAACTGATACGCCTCAGCAAAACTCTGAGAGACGTGGTCGATATTTTTATCAGTAATTCCGTTTAAGTTAAATCTTGCTCCACTCGTCGTATAGATACCCTTCTCTGATCTTAAAAAGAGCACCTGTTCTACAGAAAATCCGGGATAACCAAAAAATCCCTTCTGAGACAAGATAAAGTCAAACGAATGACCGACGTGATTTCGCATAGCTTGAACAAGTCTTGCGCGAGTTTTCCCTAAAGAACTACGAATCGTATCTAATTCTGACAACCATTCTTTCTTCAAAGAAGCGTCGGATAAAATCGTTGAAACAATTTTAGCTCCATGTCTAGGAGGTGAAGAATATTCTCCACGGGCTTTCTCTTCGAGACAGCTAGAAATCTTATCTAAATCCTCAGTAATTTTGCTATGAACTGCGAAGTAGCCTACCCTCTCTCCATAAAGAGAAAAATTTTTACTTGCGCATGCTGCTACAAATACGGGATTACCAACTTCTATGAAAATCTCTATAGGACGCCTATCTTCTTTGATGCCTCGCCCAAAACCTAAATAAGCGGTATCAAAAAATGGAAGAAGCTGATGTTCTTTCATAACTTCAGCAAGACGTGTCCACATATCTTCATTAAGATCCATTCCCGTAGGATTATGACAACAACACTGCAAAAGCACCAAAGAATTTTTTGGAGCGGCTTTCAATACAGAAAGCATCTCATCAAAAAGCAAACTTTTGCTTTCTGAGCTATAATAAGGGTATTTAAGAACCTCTAAACCTTGTTGAGCAAATATTCTTACGTGGTTTCCCCAAGTTTGCTCGGGAATGTATACTTTGCCTGAGGTATAGGCCATAGAAAAAATCTTAGCCCCTAAATGCAAAGCTCCAGTTCCCCCTAGCGCCTGAGCACCAACAACAAAACTAGAATTTACATCACCAAAAACCAGCTTTTCCATTTCTTGATTAAAAGAAGATAAGCCACTGATGGGTAAATACCCCTTATTCATCTCATCTTCTAAAAAAAGAAATTGCGCCTTACGGACGCTAGAAAAACCACCATATGCCTTGCTAGGATCTTCATAGACACCTATAACAAGATTCACCTTTTCCTCTCGCTCATCTTCTAAAAATAGTTTTTGCAAACCTAAAATAGAATCAGGTGAGAACGTGGGTAATTGATTGAAAAAACTCATACTTAAGAAAATCCTTCGTACAACAAAGATTGATTCTAAACCTTATCTCATGATAATTTTATCTACTCGGGGTATTAGCTCAATTGGTAGAGCGCAACAATGGCATTGTTGAGGTCAGCGGTTCGATTCCGCTATGCTCCATTTTTCCCAATTATTCATCCCAAATAGATTGTATTCGGCTTATCTTATATTTCTTTCCTTGAAATTGCACAGCCGCTCCCACGCTCTTATCAAGCATTTCTTGAGCCAGCTTGGATTTTAAAGAAAGAATATAGTTATCAGGGTCTGCGTCCCAAGGACCAAGAATGGAATAGGTAATAAGATTTCCGTTTTCATCTTCCAAAGAAACCTTACAACCAACACCAACCTTATCAGTAAAAACAATATCCTTAGTCAATATTCTAGCGCGATTTACCTCTTCAGAAAGCACGCGAATTTCTTCTTGTAAACGCGCACGTTTTTCTAAAGCAAATTTATACTCAGAATTTTCTCTAAGGTCTCCTAAAACTCTTGCATCCTCTATTTCTTTAGCATTATCAACCATTTCCTTACCGCTAAGAGACTGAAGCTTGTTTTTCATTTTGGTAAAGCTTTCAGGAGTTGTCCAAAGAATATCTTCCTCTACAACAACAGTATTTTTCTTCAAATCAGGGTGCACAACCTCAGCTAGGCTTTGTAATACACTAAGATCACTAGAAGAAAACTGACTACACTTGGTGGACAGCAGTAATATCTCTTTTAAATAAGACAGAGGCGCCCCCTCTATCATATTACGAACAGCTAAATAACGCTGGCTTACAAGAAAGGTGTAAATCTTTTTCCCTAATTCTTTCTGTGGTGTTGACGCAACATGATACATAAAGACCAGCGCTGCCTCTAAAAACAGCCTCTCGATCTTTTTATCATTCGGTTTAAAAATACCATCATCGTGAGATCCTAGTTTTAAGAAAAACCAAGTAAAAACTTCAGGATACATCATCGGATGTTCAGCACATTCAAGAAGTTTTTTCTCGATTTTTTTACGATAAGAGTCCTCACCTCTAAACACTTTAAAAGTAAGCTCTCTAAGAGATGGCGATGTGGTTGAAAGAAAGATCTTCATAAAAACATTCTCCCAAACTGGAGAATGTTTCTTGATCAACATTAAAAATGCTTTTTGCAAAACCACTATAGAAATATTGTTCACTATAGAGACTATCTCCTCTTCAGGAAGAGAGGATAAGAATTCACTATCTAAAACACTCGATTTCTCACCTAAAAAATCAGAAAGTAGTAAATCTCTTTGAATTTCTAAAGATTGGTTCCCCTCAACAGAAAGGGTTTGTAAAGCCTTGATTACAATTTCTCGATTTTCAGGTTTCTTTAATTCACTGTGCAAATCACGAATAAACTGATAAATTTCAACAAGCTTCGCAGAAGTATCTTCGATTTGAGAGAGGCGTGTTTCTAATTGAGTTATTAAAGAGTCCCCTCCGGGATTATATCTATAATAATCCTTAATCGTCTTTGGGGTTGTTATGCAGATATTTTTTTTAATTTTAGTCTTTGTTGCTTGCCACCAACGATTCCATTCAGCTTCAGGAATAACCAAATCTACAAGTTCATCTTTGATTTCTTTAGCAGTTTTTGGACCTAAATCTTTAAGAAGCATTTCTATAACTTCTGAGGGATGTTCCTTAGCATAAGACTCGAAACCATCGGGATCACCAAATCTTCGTGATAAAAAATGATCTTTCTCTAAAGGAATTAAACTCTTAAACGCGGTTTCAAAGGAGATATCTTTAGCCATCATAACTCCCTCAAACTCTATGAGAACCTTTTGTTGAAGAAAGGATACGCTCATAACCTCTCCAACACCCCACCCTCCAGAATGGAAAACAAAATTCCCCTCGCTTAAATGCATTAGGAAATCAAAACGACTCAAACTATACTGAAATTCACGACCATCACGCAGGCCAACAACCCTTAACGCCTCATTAAAATTTTCTCGACCTGCATATTTTCTATTCACATAGTCGATGGCAGCGTCATAAAACGGTTTAGCATTAGTATTTTGAACATCCAAAACTAATTGAAGAACCCGATCTTTTTCTTTTCCATCAGGAATCATTTCCCATAAAGGGAGAACTGTGTCAGCTATTTTACCAAACAAAGGCGCTAAAGATGAATGCTTTACTTTTTCTAAGATTTGAACTAGCTCTGCCCCTCGCACCACATCGTTAAAACAATATTCTTCCCACAAATTAAAGAAACTTGAAGGCTGCTCTTCGTCTATTAAGACTTGCAACTTTTCTAGATAGTCCACGATGTCTCCCGTTTTTAACGGGAAATATACGCTTAACTATAAAAAAGAGCAATATCACAACACAAAATAATAATTTTTGTTTTATAATAAATTAAAATCCATGGTGTATTAATGAATAGTAATTCCGCACAAAAAATAATAGACTCTATAAAACAAATACTTACTCTTTATAATATAGACTTCGATCCTTCATTTGGTTCTTCCTTATCTTCTGACTCTGAAGTAGATTACGAATATTTGATGGAAAAAACCCAAGAAAAAATCCAGGAATTGGATAAGCGTTCTCAAGACATCCTTCAACAAACAGGAATGACTAGAGAACAAATGGAAGTGTTTGCTAATAATCCTGATAACTTTTCTCCAGAAGAATGGTTAGCTTTAGAAAATATACGTTCTTCGTGTGACGCGTATAAAAAAGAGACTGAAGCTCTAATTAACGAAGTTACTAAGGACTTAGGAGGAGAAACAAAAACCTCTAGTTCCAATAAGAAAACAAAAACCACTTCATCCAAAAAAAATAAGAAAAAAAACTGGATTCCCTTATAAAAACGCCTATAATCCCAAAGTATGAAAATTGCGATTACTCGGGGTTTAGATCTATCTTTGCAAGGGTCTCCCAAAGAGTCTGGGTTTTTAAAAAGAATAGATCCCGCTCTAGTTTCTGTAGACCTGCGCCCTTATTCTGCCTTAGCTTTAAAGCTTAAGGTGGAGCAGGATGATGTTATCTCTTCCGGATCACCTATCGCGGAGTACAAAAACTTTCCAGGCGTTTTTATCACTAGTCCAGTTTCTGGAATCGTAAAGGAAATACGTAGAGGAGAAAAACGTTCTCTTTTGGACGTTGTGATCAAAAAAACTCCGGGACAAAATCTAACAGAATACTCTTACGACTTATCTAAATTATCACGAGCAGAGCTGTTAGAGATCTTTAAGAAAGAAGGGCTTTTTGCTTTATTTAAGCAACGTCCTTTTGATATTCCCGCGCTTCCAACTCAAACTCCTAGAGATGTTTTTATCAACCTTGCTGATAATCGTCCCTTTACTCCCTCTACAGAAAAACAACTTGCTGTCTTTTCTTCGCGAGAAGAAGGATTTTACGTTTTTAACGTGGGTGTTCGTGCAGTAGCGAAACTTTTCGGTTTATGTCCTCACATCGTTTCTACCGATAGACTCGCTCTTCCTGAAAAAGATTTAAAATCTATAGCGCATTTGCACAAGATTACAGGTCCTTATCCTTCAGGATCACCCTCTACACATATTCACTATATAGCACCTATTACCAACGAAAAAGACATAGTCTTTACGCTATCCTTCCAAGAAGTCCTGACCATAGGACACTTATTCTTAAAAGGAAGAATTCTAAATGAACAAGTTGTCGCTCTTGCAGGATCAGGTTTAAAATCATCTTTAAGACGTTACGTTATCACCACCAAAGGTGCGAATTTTGAAAGTTTACTTCCTTTGCAAGATATCTCCTCAGACGTATCTTTAATCTCCGGTGATCCTTTAACAGGAAGACTTTGCGATAGAGAAAGCCTTCCTTGTCTTGGCATGAGAGATTCCACGATTTCCGTTCTCCCTAATCCTAAAACACGGCAAGCTTTCAATTTCTTAAGATTAGGAATTAACAAACCAACCCATACAAGAACCTACCTTTCTGGATTCTTAAAAAGAAAACACACTTATATGGATCCAGATACCAATCTCCACGGTGAAACCCGACCCATCATAGATACAGAAATTTATGATAAGGTTATGCCTCTAAAAATCCCCGTGGTCCCCCTAATCAAAGCTGTCATTACAAAAGA
This sequence comes from Chlamydia caviae GPIC, assembly GCF_000007605.1. NCBI lineage: Bacteria > Pseudomonadati > Chlamydiota > Chlamydiia > Chlamydiales > Chlamydiaceae > Chlamydia > Chlamydia caviae. Next base: position 1,239 of record NC_003361.3, on the reverse strand, counting down.
TTTTGAATTAGCCTGTATGTTGGGATTTTTAGAGGTTTGTCCTGAAGACTTTGCTCTTCCAACCTTCATAGATCCTTCAAAAACAGAAATGTTAACGATAATCAAAGACGCTCTGAAAGATTATGCGAAAGAAACAGGTATTTTAAATCTAGAATACGAAGATAAAGAATAAAGTTCTTCGAAGAACCTAGAATTTCGAAGAAACTAGCATCTCTAAAATTAATGGAGTTGCATAGGAAATAATCATATCAGCTCCTGCTCGTTTTATGGCTATTAAAGATTCATAAAACATCGCTTCCTTGTTTAACCATCCCATCTTATCAGCCGCTGCAATTAGGGCATATTCACCACTAACTTGATATGCTGCTAAAGGCAAAGTTGTAGAATTTCTTACTCGATGTAAAACATCGAGATACAATCCTGCAGGTTTTATCATCAGCATATCTGCGCCTTCCTGCTCATCTAAAGAACATTCTAACAAAGCTTCTAAAACATTCTTTGGATTCATCTGATAATTTCGTTTATCTCCGGATTGTAAATGTGATCCTAAAGCATCTCTAAAAGGATTATAGAGAGAAGAAGCATACTTAACACTATAAGAAAGAATTAATGTGTTCGTCCATCCGGATTGATCGAGTTTTGCGCGAATATGAGCAACTCTACCATCCATCATATCACTAGGAGCCACAATATCAGCTCCCATCTCAGCATGCAATGTCGCTATATTTCCAAATATACGGACACTTTCATCATTTAACACTTCACCCTGATCCATAATACCATCATGACCGTGAGTGGTGTAAGGATCTAAAGCAATATCACTAATCACACACAAATCAGGAAAAGCTTTTTTCACCTCATAGATACTCTTACAAAGGATGTTTTTAGGGTTGGAAGAATACGAACCATAAGCATCCTTAAGATCTGAAGGAATCACAGGAAAAAGAATCACAGCTTTCAATCCTAAAGAACACAACCTTTCAATCTCTTTTAAAAGAAGGTCTATACTCCACCTATAGACGCCCGGAAGACTTTCTATTTCCTCGCAAATATTCTTCCCTTCCTTAACGAAAAATGGGCAGATAAAATCTTGGGGTAATAAAGCTGTTTCAGCCACCAAATCTCGGATAGCTGCGGTTTTTCTATTCCTTCGAGGACGTCGAAGCAGGGCTAATGAGCTCATTTTTACAATCCTTCAACACTTTCCACACCTTCAGAAAAAGATAGAGTATTTATATA